>JBIIPK010000029.1:0-9203 GCA_044342685.1 Rhodoluna sp. | reverse complement strand
CCCAACCTATAGGCGATGAGATGGATGTTCTTGAGGAGAGTACCTTCTGGAACAAAAACGAATTACTTCCAATTATTGAAAGCCTCTCCGACGCAAGTCCACAGGTTGTATTGACTGGCCCTCCAGGAACCGGAAAGACTCATATTGCAAAGTCTCTGGCGCAATATCTGTTGCATGGACAAGCAGAAAATGTAAATGACCTAATTAAGATAATTCAGTTTCACCCAAGTTACGGGTATGAAGAATTTGTTGAAGGACTTAGACCGGTTGCGAATGCAAGTGGTGCAATCGAATTCCACAACGTACCCGGAGTGATAGCTAGAATGGCCCAGAAAATTGAAGAAGATGGCCTTCCTAGAGTTCTGATTATTGATGAATTAAACCGAGCAAACGTACCTAAAGTTTTTGGTGAGCTGATGTATCTGCTCGAATATAGGAACGACAAGATCTCTCTTCAACTGTCTGATTCTTTCAGCCTTCCAAAGAACTTGTTCATCATCGGTACTCTCAACACCGCCGATAGGAGCGTTCAGGGACTGGACCTGGCGCTTAGAAGAAGGTTTGATTTCTTTGAGATTGCGCCAAGCACTGAGGTCCTTAGAAAGTTCTACCAAACGGGCAAGGGAAAAAACAGCGTTGGAGATTCGTTGTACAAGGGATTCGACAGACTGAACGAATTGGTTTTTCAATCCGTTGGTGATCGGCACCTTCAAGTTGGCCATAGTTACTTCATGGTTGACCAATTGGATAAGGCAAGACTCAATAAGATATGGATTCAACAAATCATGCCTCTGCTCGAAGAGTATTTCTTCAATGAGGCCGAAGAACTAGATAAGTTTGAGTTTGATGACATCTGGTCTTAATAAATCTGAATTCATTATTACCGAGTCAAAGCTCTATGAGCTTTCTTTGAGTGACGAGGACTCGCAAGCCCTGAAGTCCCTTCAGGATAAATGGAGAACTCCCAAAGTAACTTGGTTTAGAAGCAATGATGATTACGACGAGGACCTAGGAAGTAAAGTTCTAGACGTTCGGAGCCTGAGAAACGGCAAGACCGAGGTTAAGGTTCTAGACGCGATAGGGGCAATAGATCTTCCTGGTTCGGTGATCATTGTTCACCCTAAAATTCCAATTCCCCACTTTAACTACATTGCTTCGGCAGCTCTATCACTGCCTAGAATGTACACCGGAAATTTTGGATTGCAGCAAGGAACGCACTTCCTAGAGCTTATTTGCGCCTGGGCTATTGATTCGATTGAAGCCATCCTTCGGGATGGCCTGGTTAGAGATTACAAGGAAACTCGCGCACCCATTCAAACGGTAAGGGGGCGAGTTCACGTGGCTAGCACATTCTTGAACATTGCTCGGGGAAACTTGGCCATAGACAGCACCTTCGAAGAATATTCAGTCGATACCGCCCTCAACAGAGTTCTAAAGAATGCCTTGGACTTTATTGCAAAGAACCCAGCTATCTCAGATTTGCTGAAGAAAAGAGCCAAGCGCAACCTTCTGCAATTCTCTTCTGTGGGGCCTTTAAGAAAAGCTGACTTAAAAGCAGTTCCACAGAGAAATTCCAGTCACTACGCAGATGCGCTTCACTTTGCAAACCAAGTCGTAATGAAAAAGGGGATTGAACTCGGAATCGGCGAATCCAGGGCGAGATCATTCCTCTACAAGACACCACTTTTGATTGAGGAGGGAATCCGGACGATTATAAAGACGGGCCTCGCACCCGTTGAAGTTGTGAAACCGAAACGAGTGAATCTGACTTCTTCAACTGGTAGGAATGTGAGTGCAAATCCAGATATTGGGATTAGCGAGAAGCCTCTCCTTGTTGGTGATATCAAGTACAAGATACAAACAGAGCATTGGCGAAGACCAGACTTGGCCCAGTCTGTGTTTTTCGCAGTAGCTTATGAAGCGCCTAAGTCATTAATAATTGATTTTGAGAATGAGAAAAGCAAGCCGAACGGTGATCTTCAGGTTTCCAATATTCTCGTTTCAGCAATTGGCTGGGATGCCAGTTCTGAAGCAAACCCCGAGGTTTCTGCTCAAAAACTTATTGAAGATGTAAGAACTTGGTTAGGTAAATCTTCAATTAAGTTCGTTTCAGAACTTACTTCTAACTCAGCTCGCTAACTTCCTCCAAAGTCGGAGGTTCACAACCAGCCCTCTCACAAGCGATGCTTGCTGCTATGCCTGAGATTCTTACGTACTCGGCCAGGTCTTCGTTGGTTAGGGCTTCTAGTTTGTTCAGAGCGTTTTCGCCTAGGTAGTTTTTGTCGTTTAGTTGACCTAGAAGGTTAGCTACGAAGGTGTCTCCTGCTCCCACTGTGTCAACTACTGTGATCTTTCTAGCAGGAACATCTATTGTTTGGTTGTTTCTATAGATTCTTGTTCCTTGGGATCCTCTGGTTAATAGAACAATCTTGTTGGAGTCTTTGGTCCAGTTGTTGATGATTGGTGTCACATCACTGTCTGGAGCTAAGTCGTATAGCCATTCAATGTCTTCATCACTGGCTTTGATGATGTGTGAGAAAGAGTTGACTCTTTCAACTCTTTCTCTTTCTTTATCTCTATCAAAGCCAAGAGCCGCTCTGATGTTGATGTCGTGGCTAATGGTTAGTTCATTCTGTAGTTCTTTAGCCCATGCTTCGATTACATGGTTGCCAGGTTCCATTGCCATGGTTAGGCAACCAAATGAGATTGCTTTAGCTCCTAGAGCTTTTACTTGGTCTTTAGTTGGAAGTTCTTCTCTAGTCCAACCCCAGTCAGCTGTTCCATTCGTATAGAAATTGTATGTAGGGGAGCCTTGAGCGTTCACACTGATAACTGCAAGGGTTGTTGGTTCATCTGTGTTGATGATGTGATCTAGGTTCACATTGTTTGAGCTAAGCCTGTCTTTGATGAGTATGCCGAAGCGATCGCTAGAGATACGGGCTAGGAACTGGTGATTAGTTCCTCTTCTAGCTAGGGCTAGGGCCACGTTAGCGTTAGCTCCACCAACTACTGCTTGGAACTGCCCCTTAGTCTCTCTGGACTCGATGAGGTCAATTAGGGCTTCGCCAATAACTAGAATCATGCTTCAAGTTTAGGGTTCGTGAGTAGGCTCAAGGTATGAATAAAACACTAAAGACAGCAATCGCCTTCGTAATAGTAGGTATCGACATCGCATGGCTAGGTATGATTCTGGCTAACTTCGCACAACTTTACGAATCACCTGAATACAACGAGTTTGGTCAGATCATCAGTGGTTCTGACTCTTTGACTAGAGCCAGCACATACATCTTCCTTATAGCTCTTGCGGGCTTCGCCCTGTTCTCAGGCCTTGCCTATCGTCTGTCTGACCACGAGGTAGCGAAGAAGGTTAAGGGATCTGTCCCTGTCTTCAAGTTCGCTACAGTCTCAGTGATCGTGGCTCTAGTGTCTCTAGCAATCTTTGCTATCTCAGCATTCTTTGCTTCATTCAATGTTTATGGTCCAACCAAGGGTCTTGGTGACCAGCTACTAGGTGTTTACCTTCCTATCGTTCTTGCTGCTGCTATCTGTGTAGTTCTTTTGCTTAGTGCAACTGTTTACAGAAAGTCAGAAGTAAAGGTTGAGGTTGTTTCTAAGGAGCAGAAGAAGGCTAAGCGTGAAGCTGCTTTGGCTTTTGTATATCCAATCGTTGGAACAACCATCGCTTTGATTATTGGTCTTGCTGTTTACTCAGCTAGAAGAGAGAACCCTCAGGTTTGGATCTGGGTTCTAATCCTTGCGATCGTCGGTGGATCTATAGCTATGGGAACTATCTACGCTGCTAGAACTAAGACCAGCAACCCTAAGGCAAGAGCCGTTGCTCCAAAGAAGACCGGCTCTGCTGCACTAACTCTGAACTTTGTTCTAGTTGTCATCTTTGTTGTGATTGTTACTCTGATGTCATTCACCTTTGGAATTGCTGCAATTCAAGAACTTAGACAGTACATGGAGTATCCAAACAATGGCAATGGAACTGTAATCAGAGCCATTGACCTTGAGTGGTTCTTCAAGTCAATGCTTCCAGCAGTAGTGATACTGGCAATTACTAACGTAACTACTAGCATTGCCGTTCGTATCAGAAGTATTGTTTCTGCTAACTAAGCGTTATGGAAGACCGTAAAGGTTAGATACCAGAACACTCCTAAGCCAACGGCTAGCAGCATTGAAAACGAAGCTGCTACGGAAACGTATCTTCTTAGTTTTTGTTGCTGAGATTGGGCTCCAGAGCGGATAGCAAGTACTGCGGTTGTAACAACGAGTGCTGTTGTAATAACGATTGGCACAAGTATCCCTTGACCAAGGTTCATGTGTCCCAATACGAAGTTGGCTACTGTTTGGACTATTAGCAAAGGTATTGAGAGTAGAGCAAAAGCAATAGCTCGTTCTCCTAGAACTTCTTCACGTTTAGCATCACCATCGGCAGGTAGTGGGGTTCTAATCACACGAACGAAACCAGTCAGCAGGATCACCAGACCTACTAGTGCGACCACTGCTCCTATGGGGCCAGTGATGATGGTCAGCATGAAAATCATGAGCCCCCAACCGCCACCATCGCCAGGCGTGCTTGTCAAAAGTGCCATAACGTAACCGATGATGGCTGGTGCTGAACCCAAAGCTATAGCAATGAGGGTCAGGATCGCACCGAATTTTGCCTGAGAGATTGGCGTTCTCTTTTTCTTTGCTGTATTTGCCATTAGAGAACTCTACTTTTTCTAACCATGGGTTGAACTTTCTCACAACTCACAATTTCCCCTAGTCCGCAAGAGCACTGTGCCCCCACTGCTTAAATGTTAGCGATTCCGCCTGGGCAAAGCCATACACCTCGGTAACAGTTCAGCCACAGGGTAGCCTTTAGATTATGAAGTACTCCTGCTCTGCTCTCTTATTCGACAACGACGGAGTTCTGGTTGATTCACACCAAGCAGCTAAAGCTGCTTGGGATGTTTGGGCTAAAGAGTATTCACCTGGCTATGACTTAGACAAAGCAAACAATGCAGGTCGTCGAGCAGAAGATATGGTTCGTGAGTTAGTTAGTGCTGAACTATTTAGTGCTGCTAATGATCGAATCAATGCTCTTGAGCAAGACACTGCTCATCTAACTGTTGGTCTAAAAGGCGCAAAAGAACTACTTCTTTCTCTAAGACCAGGTATCTGGACTATCTGCACATCAGCTAATCCAAACCTAGGTAGAGCAAGACTAGAAGCAGCAGGGCTAGTTATTCCTAAAGAACTGGTAACTGGAGATGATGTTCAAAGAGGTAAGCCTCATCCTGATCCTTATTTACTAGGTGCTAAGAACCTAGGGTTTGACCCTCAGGATTGTGTTGTGTTTGAGGATGCTGATGCAGGAGTTCTCTCAGCTATTGAAGCTGGAGTTGGCTTAGTAATAGGTGTTGGCAAGAAAGCAGTGAAGTCCCAGGCAGATATAGTCGTCAAAGACCTAACTGGTATTACCTTTGATGGTGAAGAGTTGTTTATTCCTGACACAAATAGATTGAGGTAAGAAGATGAGTGAAGTAGTTGTTTACGGTGCTGACTGGTGCGGAGACTGCAGAAGATCAGAGAGGCTTCTCAAAACTCTAAACGTTGAATATGAAAAGAAAGACGTTGAACAGTCAGCAGAGTTCACAGAAGAAGCAAGACAAATCTCCGGAAGAACGAACATTCCAGTAATTGTCTTCGCAGATGGCAAGCATCTAGTAGAGCCAACTGATCCTGAGCTTCATGCTGAATTGACTCTCAGAGGGCTAATATAAAAAGCGACCCGCATGGGAAAGAACATATAAGAACAAGATGGAGATAACCAGATGACCCAACTAAGTTTTCCTGACCTAAGATCGAGCAAAATTAACCCACTCAGTATTGGTGCATCGGCGCTGTATCTCGGTTTTGTGCTACTTCTTTCCGTCGAGCGCTTAATTAATGGATCTATAGGGGACTATTTTTCTTCCTGGACATATTTAGGAAACCTATTTGAATATGGGCATTTAAATGCACTTCTCGGTATTCATTATCTAGTCTTTTTCCCGCTAGGACCTTTGCTAGCTATTGCGGCAGCAGCCCTTGGCGTAATTTCACGCAAGCCAATTTTGCAGCTTCTATTAGGAGCAGCAATCTTTTTCTTGCTTTATGTTTTACCCGACATTCTTAGAGCACTAAACGGCGCCCCTTTGGATCTTCTGCTTCGTCCATATGGACTTCTAGATTGGCTTGAGACCGGAGCTCTCCTAATCGCAATTTTGCTTTCCGGCATAGCATTCCTCTCTTCAAGAGCGACGCAACCGGCTCAATATCCAGTTTCCACTTCAAATGATTCTGTAGGTCCTGTTGTTACCCCAACCGTTGCGGCCAAAAGCTCTGGCTCTTACAATAACCTTCCGATGTTTGCTCTTATTGGTGCTTTCATAATCCCACTGGCTGGAATTATTCTTGGGCACCTGTCTCTTAGCTATATGAAGAAGGGTCAGTTGAGCACTCAGAACAAGGGCATGGCTACAGCAGGTTTGATCCTTGGCTATGTATTCGTTGGCTTGGGCTTCCTAACTGGGCTAATTCTGTTTATTGTCCTGATCGTTTCAGCTGCCACTGGCTTCTAGAAATAGCCTAAATATTGCCTATAGGCAGTAAGTTGCTATGTCGTTGGGCTAAGCATGCGCAGGACCTGGTTTAGCAATCTGGTCCTGAGCTTCATTCTGACTTCACAATCAGAGGCCTGATTAAGTCTTTGCGGGATTAGTCGCCACTAGTATAAAAGTGTCCCGAATGGGGACGAGGTAAAGAAATCTAAGGAAAAGCCATGACAACCAGCACAAGTGCAGTGAAAACTAAGGCACCACTAAGCCCACTGAGAATTGTCGCTTCAGTTCTGTTCTTATTGTTTGGAATTTTATCTACGATTAGCGCAACAAGTATGTCTGACCGGCACTTGGAAAACTTCCAATTCCTAAGTGGAGTTCTTGAATGGTCATCAGAAGGGGGCCTCTATCTCTTTGAACTATTCCTTCTGGTCTCTTCCATTGCGGCACCTGTTTTAGCTCTCCTAACAGCCCTAATTGGTTTGCTATCAAGGAGCAGGTGGCTTCAAACAATTTTGGGTGGAGGACTGTTTGCATTTGTCTTCCTTGCTTCATGGATGTGGCAGTTAATAATCACGCAATCCGAGGGCTTGTTCATTTGGATTGGGACTTGGAGCTTCAGATGGACGCAAAACCAAGACGGATTTAACTACGCTGATAGCTGGCTGGGCTGGGCTGCTTTGCTATTTATTCTCTTGGCTTTGGTGGTTTCGACAATTGCTTCTGCAACTTCATCTCAACGAATCAGACCTTCCAGCCAGGTACTTTTAGAAGGCACATCTACTGCAACTCAATCTGCTCAGGCTCAGGCTTCCGTTTCAACATCCCAAAGCAACCTGACTAACCTTCCTATGTTTGCTCTTATTGGTGCTTTCATAATCCCACTGGCTGGAATCATTCTTGGGCACCTGTCTCTCAGCTACATGAAGAAGGGTCAGTTGAGTACTCAGAACAAGGGAATGGCTACCACAGGTTTGATCCTTGGCTATGTATTCGTAGGTTTGGGCTTCCTAACCGGGCTAATCCTTGTTATTGCCCTGATAGTTTCAGCTGCCTCAGGCTTCTAGAAATAGCCTAAATATTGCCTATAGGCAAAACGTTACCTTTCCGTTAGGCTTTGTAAGTCAGGCAATCCTGACAGTAGTCGTTTGCAGCACATAGTTCGAACCTTTGGTCTGAACAAGATAAATGTGCCAGTCTTCCTATTTGTGAGAATCTGCCGTGTTGCAGATGTTCTTCTCGTGTGTGGGTCAGCGCAGTTCGACTATCCATGCGCCCTAGCACTACTCCTGCGAAGGCCACACACTATAAAGGAATATAAACATGCCTAAAAACGGCACTAATTCGCGCACGCCTAGAGCAACCGCGACCAAAGCAACCCATCGTAAAGGTGCAGCTAGCGCTGCTCCGGCTTCTCGTAAGCCACGTCACACCTCATCAGCTCCGGCAGCAGGAGGAAGAGACAAGAGAGATTATCGCGAAGATAACGCTCGTCCTCTAAGAGAGGTCAGAAACGACCGTCCTTCTAGAGATGCTCGTCCAATCCGTGAACAGCGTAACGACCGTCCAGCTCGTAGCGACGATCGTCGTCCAGAGTGGACACCAGGTGGTTCAAGAGAATCATTTGCTGGCCGCAATGCTCGCACAGGCGGAAACGCTTCTCGTGCAGGATCAGACTCAAGATCACCTCGTAGAGAGTGGACTCCTGAAAGACCTGCTCGTGATGATCGTGCTCCTAGAAGAGAATGGTCTGATTCAAGACCAGCTCGTGATGATAGAGCACCTCGTAGAGAGTGGACTCCAGAAAGACCTGCTCGTGATGACCGTGCTCCTAGAAGAGAATGGTCTGATTCAAGACCAGCTCGTGATGACCGTGCTCCTCGTAGAGAGTGGACACCTGAGAGACCTCAGCGTGATGACAGAGCTCCTCGTCGTGAATGGACTCCTGAGAGACCAGCTCGTGATGATCGTGCTCCTCGTCGTGAGTGGAGTGATTCTCGTCCAGCTCGTGATGACAGAGGTTCAAGAGATCCTCGTAGATCAGACCGTATGGAAAGAGATGACAACCGTCAGCGTTCATTCGATGGTGCAAGAGACAAGTCTCCAAACAAGAAGGCTTTCTTTGAAGATGTAGTTCTAGAGAAGCTTCAGTCAGTTGACCAAGCAGATGCAGTTATCTCAGCAGAGTGGGAAGAAATGGGTCTTCACCCACGTCTTCTAGAAACTCTTGTTCAGATGGGTGCTATCTCTCCTTTCCCAATCCAGCAGGCAACCATTCCTGCTGCCATCTCAGGTAGAGATGTATTGGGTAGAGGTAAGACTGGTTCAGGTAAGACAATTGCTTTCTCTGTGCCTCTAATCACCAAGCTTGTTGCTGGTGGTTCACAGCCTCGTAAACCAAACCGTCCTCGTGCATTGGTTCTAGCACCTACTCGTGAACTAGCTGACCAGATTGATAGAACTCTTTCTCAGCTAGCTCGTTCAGTAGGTTTCTACACCACATGTATTTACGGTGGTATGCCTCAGCGTAGACAAGAGATTGCTATGGCTCGTGGTGTTGACATTCTTGTTGCTACCCCAGGTCGTCTAGAAGATCTAATGGCTCAGAAG
>JBIIPK010000037.1:0-3270 GCA_044342685.1 Rhodoluna sp. | reverse complement strand
GAAGTTACGCCTTAGGGCTTCGCGGGACTTTTACTCAGGCTGGGCTAGTCGGTTTAGTCGCTTCATGCAAAAACCGTAGCCGAGAAAATCATTAGTGAAGCTACACCCGTAGAAGAGTTCGTTTCGATGTCATGGACGGGGGTTCGATTCCCCCCATCTCCACCAATGTATTAGCCCGTAGCCTAGCTATGGGCTTTTACTATTTAATCTGAGTCAAGTGTCAGATTGAGATAGTCTGCGACATAACCAAGGTATGACCCTCAATTCTGAGATGCTTGGACCTGAAAGAATCGGAGGGGAGTGAGCATGGATCAAGACAAGTTTGTCGCTACCTTCCGCTCTCATCTTCAAGATGTCTCTAAGTACCTGACCAGACGTGTTGAGATAAGCAACGTAGAAGATCTTGCTAGCGAGATATTTGAGATTGCCTGGAGAAAAAGAGATTCCTGCCCAGAGGGCTTTGAATTGGCTTGGCTCTACAAGATTGCTGGCTTTGTGGTTTCTAACCACAGAAAGAAGCTCTCTAGAAGAGCTGTGATGGTTCCACTATTTGATCACGACAGGTCTGCTCCATCTGCTGAAGACGTTGCTTTAGATGGTTCAGCGGTAGCGGAGGCCTTTGACAAGCTTTCTGCCAAGGATAGGCAAGTGCTATCACTACTGGTCTTTGAGCAACTGAGTATCAAGGAGATTGCAGTTGTGTTGGGAACTACAGAGAACAACACAAGTCAGCGAATCAAGAGAGCCAGAGAACGATTAGCTAAACATCTTGCACAACAAGTGTCAGATACCTATGAAGGGGGACATTAACTAGACATGAAGAACCAATTTGAAAACGACTCAGTTCTTGAACAATTATCTAGGGCAGCAAGAAGACCTAAAGCTCCGAAACTAAGTGAAGACATATTGGTTGCTGCTTCTACAGAGTCATCAGTCAAAGCTGGAAAGTTCAAGCTGCCTGCTCTCTTCTTAAGTTTGGCAAGTGCTACCGCTGCAGTTGCCTTGGTCGCAGTAGTTGCCAATCCTGCAATTACAAACACTGAACCATTTTCACTGACTGAGTCCAACGGAGACTTGCTTGTAAAGAGTGGTGAAAGCCGAGTTGATGGATCGTTTATGTCAAACCCAGATCTGCCAGGTCAAGCATCCAAGTTGTTAGAAGCAGATTTTGGAGACTTTTATGCAAACAAAGATTGGTCCACTCAACTTGATTTAGAAGCTAGCGGTTACTTCTTAGTCAGGAACAGTCAAGTGTTTCAGGTACGACGTCCCATTGACAGTCCATCAAAGTTCTGGGAGATCACAAGACCTAAGCACATTGAAGAACAAGGTTTCAACTCAAATGGATTCTGCAATTTAGTTGAGCATCTGCGCCGCCCCGTATTTTTAGTCCTAGCTTCAGACGGCGGTTTGTATAACTTTGTGCCTAAGAACTTGTGTGATACCGGCAATCTCGGTGAATACCTTGACGAATTGGATGAAGCACTAAACGAATTAGGCGTCAAATCCACACCTATGTTTTAGAGGTGAGCAAGTAAATGTCAAGAGTGAATGAAGCAGCTCTTTAGAATAATGAAGTAGAAATTCTCATCAATGATTGGGGCAATGGTGGACATTACTTTTGTTATTTTTCTTCTGCTACTAGCACTTCCAGTTATCTGGATACCGCTGGTAGGTAGGAAGTGGTCAGCAATCCTTTCTTACGTAATCTTTGGATTGCTGTTTGGATTGGGATCAGTCATTGGCTATCTAGGGCGAAGCGGACCTCAGGCGGGAGAAAGTCACGCTTGGGCTCTCGTTTACCTATTAGTCGCAGCGTTCTCGGCAGTGATGATGCTGTTGACGTTTTTCATCTATCGCCATCGTCACAGGAAGTCAGCCACAGCCTCCGCTACCATTAACTAATGAGCAATTTTGTAGACAGATCCAATTCAGCACTATTAGTTATTGATGTTCAGGTGGGTGTTGTTGGCGAAGCTTTTGAGCGTGATTCCAAGGTTGCCAACATGTCTAAAGCTATTGATAAGGCGAGAGCAGAATCCATTCCAGTTATCTGGGTTCAGCACTCAGATGAAGAACTAGTTCTAGAAAGCGCTGATTGGGAGATTGTTCCTGAGCTAACTCCGCTGCCTGGTGAACCTAAGGTTAGAAAGATTTATAGATCTTCCTTTGAAGAGACAAACCTTGAAGAGGTTCTTGCTGGTCTTGAAGTTTCACACCTTTATGTCTGCGGAGCAGAGACTAATAACTGTGTGAGACATACCTCTCATACTGCTCTGGAAAAGGGCTATGACGTGACTTTGATCTCTGATGCTCACACAACCACTGGCTTTGATTGGAATGGCTACATCGTTGATGCAGCAAGGGTTATTGATGAACAGAACATCAACTTCATGGATTATTCGCTTCCAGGAAGGTCTGCAAGGGCAGTTTCTGTTACCGAGCTTTCTTTCTAGTTCCCAATAAACTGCTTAATAACACTATGAAAGGTGAAACAAATGGCTAAAGCCGAAAAGAAAGCTGCCAAGGCAGCAGGAAAGATCAGTGAGAAGGGCCTAACTAGGTACAACCTAGTTGCAGGTCTATTGCACTTGTTCTCCGCTATTTCTCTAACTGCAATTCTTGTGCAGATAGAAGTCCAGGGATACTTCCCTGTAACAGCAACTTGGATGGATGGCCCTCCGGGATTCAAGCCAGGTGACACATACCCTAACGAAAAGGGTGAACTCGTTACTTTTGAAATACCTGAGCCAACTACGTTGTTCACCATCAACTTAGGTGGAGCAATCATTGCTTTCCTATTGCTTTCAGCGATCTTCCACTTCCTGATCATTTCACCGTGGTTCAAGAAGCGTTACTTCGATGGTCTAGCTAAGACACACAACTACTTCCGTTGGACTGAGTACTCACTGTCATCTTCAATCATGATTACTTCAATCATGCTATTGAACGGTTTCACAGACTTCGCAGGTCTAATCGCAGTATTCGCTGTGAACGCAAGCATGATCTTGTTCGGTGCTCTTCAGGAGAAGTATGAGAAGCCAGGTAACGGTAAGGGTCTGCCATTCATCATGGGTTGTATGACCGGTGTCGTTCCTTGGATCATCATCTTCATCTCTGTATTCCGTCCAGGTTACGAAGGTGAGAACGAGATTCCTGGTTTCGTATACGGAATCATCGTCACCATCTTCATCGCATTCAACACTTTCGCAATCAACCAGGCTCTGCAGTACAAGCAGGTTGGAAAGTGGAAAGACTACCTATTCGGTG
>JBIIPK010000015.1:0-33061 GCA_044342685.1 Rhodoluna sp. | reverse complement strand
ACTAGCAATACAGTCTTCACATCATCAAGCTTGATTGCAGGAATTGTTGTTGGATTGATGATCACACCGATTGTTACCTCTGTTATGCGTGAAGTATTCTCTCAAGCTCCAATTGGTGAAAGAGAAGCAGCGTTAGGTTTAGGTTCAACTCGTTGGGGAATGGTTAAGAACGTTGTTCTTTCCTTCGGTAAGGGTGGAATCATCGGTGCGACAATGCTTGGTCTAGGTAGAGCGCTGGGAGAAACCATTGCTGTTTACATGATCATCTCTCCGGTATTCGTTGTTCAGCCAAGAATCCTTGAGAACGGTGCGAACTCTGTATCAAGCCTTATTGCTTTGAGATATGGTGAAGCAACTCAGATGGGTATGTCAGCTTTGATGGCTGCCGGTCTTGCACTATTTATCATGACTTTGATTGTGAACTTTGCTGCCTCGTCAATCGTTGCCCGTTCAAGATCAGGAGCAAGCAGCTAATGACTACTCAAAACATGATTGAAGAACAAAAGCGCCAGCTTCACGGAATCAGAATCCGTGACTTGTTGACTACTGTTACTGCAGCTACTTCAGCAATCGCTGCAACCGGGTTCTTGTTCTCAATTGCTCCGCTAAATGGAGTCCTGACATTTGTTCTAATTGCTTATGCACTATTCATTGTCTTCTTCGCGCTGATTACAGCCATAGATGATGACCGCGAGGGAGTGAAGGACAGAGTAGCCTCTGTTGTCATTCGATCAGCTGCTGTAATCATCTTCTCGGCACTTGTGTTTATTGTTGTTTTCACAATCTCTCGAGGGTTTGAAGCTCTTCCATACCTAAACTTCTTCACTGAAGACATGAGCCTTGCAGGTCCTCTAGACCCGCTAAGTTCTGGTGGAATTCTGCACTCAATCATGGGCTCTCTAATTCAGATTGCTATTGCTCTTGCTATCACCATTCCGCTTGGTTTGATTACAGCTGTATTCCTTAATGAGATTCCAGGAAAATACAGCCGCTTCGTAAGAACCATGGTCGAGGCTATGACTGCTCTTCCTTCGATTGTTGCGGGTTTGTTTATCTACGCCACAGCAATTCTTTTGCTAGGTGTTCAGAAGTCAGGTTTTGCTGCAGCTCTTGCAATTAGCGTGATGATGCTTCCGATCATGATTAGAGCATCCGATGTTGTTCTTCGTATCGTGCCAGGAACCTTGAAAGAAGCTTCCCTTGGTCTAGGTGCTGGTGCTTGGAGAACTGCCTGGATGGTTACCCTGCCAACTGCAAGATCAGGTCTAACAACTGCAATCATCTTGGCCACTGCTAGAGGTATTGGTGAAACCTCGCCTGTTCTTCTAACTTCAGGATTTACCGCCAGCATGAACCTAGACCCAACTAACGGTCCTATGGTTTCTCTTCCACTTGCAATTTTCCAGTTTGTGAAATCTCCTGAGCCAACGATGATTGCTCGTGGTTTTGGAACTGCTGCGGTTCTAATGTTCCTAGTTCTAATTCTTTTCATGCTTGCCCGAATCCTAGGTTCAGACAAGAACGTATTTGGCAACTTGGTAAAGAACATCAAAAAGCTAACAAAGAAGAAGGTCGCAAAGTGAGACTTAGTCTGAAAACTCGAGTTCTGTCAGCTTCGCTGACTCTTGCAATCCTCTTTGGTTTCTCTAGCTCGCCAGCTCAGGCTGCCGAGTATGTTCCGGTTAACGGTGCTGGATCTTCTTGGTCAGCAAACGCTATCGACCAGTGGAGAAGAAACGTAGTTCAGTATGGAATGCGTGTGAACTATGCCAGCACAGGTTCATCTGATGGACGTAACCAGTTCAAAGCTGGAACTGTTGACTTTGCTTCTTCTGAAATTCCTTATGGTTTGAAAGATGGAAGCGTTGTTGATGTTCTTCCTTCTAGAGCATTCGCTTACATTCCTCTAGTTGCCGGTGGTACTGCTCTTATGTACAACCTAAAGATTGGTGGCAAGAGATTCACAAACCTGAAGATGTCAGGTGAGACTCTGACCAAGGTGTTCACAGGAGTGATCACATCTTGGGATGACGCAGCAATTGCAGAGGAGAACCCAGGTGTCTCTCTGCCTAAGCGAAAGATTGTTCCTGTTGTTCGTTCTGACGGTTCCGGTTCTACAGCCCAGTTCACTTCATGGATGGCGGACGAGCACACAAAGATTTGGGATGACTACTGCAAGCTTGCAGGAAGAAGCACTCCTTGTGGTTTGACATCTAACTACCCAGTAGTTTCTGGAAAGGGATATGTTTCTCAGCCTGGATCTCAGGGTGTATCAGGTTACGTTTCTCAGAACGCTAACGAAGGAACCATTACTTACGTTGAGTATTCCTATGCGTTGAAGACTGGTTTCCCGGTAGTCAAGCTTTTGAATGATTCAGATCACTATGTATTACCAACTGCGTCTAACGTAGCTGTTGCTCTTTTGGAAGCCAAGATCGATACTCGACCAGGAAACACATACTTGACTCAGATCTTGACTGGTGTTTATAACTCTAAAGACCCTAGGTCTTATCCTTTGTCTAGTTACTCATACCTAATCGTGCCAACAGCTGTTTCTGGTTCTTTCACAGCATCTAAGGGTGCAACTCTTGGAGATTTTGCTTACTACTACCTATGTGAAGGTCAACAGCAGGCTGAAGTTCTTGGTTACTCACCGCTACCAATCAACCTTGTGAAAGCAGGTCTTGAACAGGTCAAGAAGATTCCTGGCGTAAGCGCAAAGAATAAAGATGTTGCTAAATGTAACAACCCAACTTTCTCATCAGATGGAACTAACTTGCTAGCCAAGAATGCACCAATGCCTCCAGCTGCAGACAAGTTGGGTTACACCGGACCTGATCCAGGTGCTGGTGGAGTAGTTGATCCAGGCACTGACCCGGGCACCGATCCTGGCACAGACCCAGGGACTGATCCTGGCACTGACCCAGGAACTGATCCAGGTACTAATCCAGGAACTGGTGGTGGCGGTTATGTCGATAACGGCGGAATAGTAGATAACGGCATTGTTGGTCCTGGTTTTTGTGACAACGACACTGGCATCTGCCAAGCAGTTTCTGCTGAAGCTATTAATCCACCAAACCCATCTGGAAGAGCTTTTGCACAAGCACAAATTGTCTTCCTGATTATTCTCTTCATTGCACTGCTACTGGCTGTGCCTGTCTTATCTGTCTTAAGAAGAGGTAAGAAGAACTGATGAAGCCAAGAACGGTTTTGAGATTTCTTTTAGTTTCAGCAATTGGTTTGACCTTTCTGGTCTCACCTTCTGCTTCGACTGCTCAAACCGGTAGTGAAGTATCAAAAACTTGGCTTTCAGATACTAGAGATCAAACTAGTCATTTCTATGATGAGTTCAAGGACTTTGAAGTCTCTGTATCTCAAACCAGAAACCTTTCAAACCAAGGTGTGAAGGTTACGTGGTCAGGACTGGATAGAACCATGCCTGGAGAATTGGCTAGCAACTACGTTCAAATCATGCAGTGTTGGGGAGACGCAACAGGCCCAACTCCTCAGCAGTGTCAATGGGGTTCTCCAATCACAGCAACTGAAAACCTTATGGGTTCTTTCACTGCTAACCGAGACCTAATGCGTGGAGAAGACCCAAAGCAGCTTTACAACACTTCATTCTTGATTCCGCCTCCTGTGAACCAACCATTTTTGAAGTCCTACAGAGTTCCTTTCAAGACAGTAAGCGGCGAAAGCACTTATAACTTCGCCAGATACTTCACAAACGAGACCAGCAATGAATTCTCTGCAGCCCCTACCGGTGTGAGCGGATCTGGTGAAGCTGTCTTCGAAATCCAAACATCTTTGGAAGCACCTCATCTAGGTTGTGGAGCTCAGACAGCAACGGGTCCCAGAGATTGTTGGCTAGTAGTCATTCCTCGCGGTGAGCTACGAGCTAATGGAACAAGAATTCTTGAAGGTGAAAGACTAAACGGATCACCGTTATCTGCTTCCCACTGGGCAAACCGCGTGCAGATTCCTTTAAGTTTCTCTCCATTGACCGTGTCTTGTGCACTTGGAAACTCTGAACGAAGAGTAGTTGGCACTGAAATGATTTCAGCTGCCTTCTATTCCTGGCAGCCAGCTTTATGTAAAGACATCGCAACCTTTGGTTACTCTCAAATCGGTGATGGTGAAGCAAGAAGACAGATCACGGGTTCACTATTTGGTTCATCAGGTCTAGCCTTTATCGCTGACCCGATTGATGAAGAACTTAGGGGTAAGAATCAACTTGTCTATGCACCAGTTGCTAACTCTGCAGTGGTAGTGGCATTCAATATTGAAAAGAACTTCAAGTCCGACTCTCCACTAGTTTCACAAAACGGATCTCTAGTCACGGATCTAAAACTGAACGCACGACTTGTCGCAAAACTTCTAACTCAGTCTTACCGAAACGATGTGCCTGGTGGAAACACCCAAGAACATGTAAAAGACAACCCGAGAAGCTTGGTGGCGGACCCAGAATTCATCCAACTAAACCCTGACTTCGAATACTTCCAGAGAGGTCTTGAACCTGGTGGTTTACTGGTTGCCCTTGGTTCATCTGACTCAACAGCACTGGTTTGGCGTTGGTTGCAAAATGACCCTAAGGCCAGCGCATTCCTTAAAGGCACACCTGACCAGTGGGGTATGAAGCTTAACAAGTTCTACTCAACACTTGAGCTAGCAACCGATTCTGAAATCGAGTCTTTCCCTAAGGCAGATCTTTCAACATTTAGACCAAACTCAAATACTCCTGAGCCAGGCTTCTCAACTCTTGACATGAGACCTTACTCTCATGACATGTTAGACGCAGCAGCGGCAGCTAGACGTGGAGATTCAAAGAGCAAGACTATTTGGGATCCAAACAAGATTCCTGCTGCTTTCGCCTCAGGTGGAGCTCAACCAATTGGTCAGAGATTCATGTTGGCAATTACTGATCTACCGGCAGCTGAAAGATATGGACTAGGTGTTGCAACTTTGGTCAGTTCAACTGGGCAGGAAAGCAAACCAACCGATAGCGCAATGAACGCTGCAGTGTCTGCTATGCCAGTTGATGCAAGTACAGGAATTCTCTACAACGATGGCAAGTCAGTAAAGGGCACCGCCTACCCTTGGACATCTCTAACCTATGCAGTCGTAAACGTCTGTACTCAGACTTCTAAGGCTTTATCTGAATACAGTTCGATGTTGAATTACGCGACCGGTGCAGGTCAGATAACTGGAGAAGCTCAGGGAATGCTTCCTTATGGCTATGTGCCATTGCAAGCTAACTTGAAGGCTAAAGCTAAGGCAGCCGCCACTTCTCTGTTGAGCAGCACAGTTGCTAAAGATTGCCCTACCAATGAGCCTGAAGAAGAGAAGCCAACTCCCACTCCAACGCCTACAGATCCTGTTGACCCAGGACCTGGACCGATTGACCCAGTAGATCCAGTTGACCCAGGCTCAGGACCAAGAGCGGACGCCTTCAAGACCATTGCCGAGGGCAGCTCTGTGAGTTCAACAGTTGTTTTGGCTTCCCTAATCTTTGGTTTCCCTGGACTGGTCTTAGGCCAGTTCCTGCTTGCTAGAGCAAGAAAACGCAAGGAAAAGCAAGCGTAAATTAGCCCCAAGTTAACCATCTAGACACCTTGGTGTCGTGGCGCGTTTACTAATCAAGTTGAGACTGCAGGTGTACAAGAACCTGTGCTTTCCAACGTGGAACAGCAGAGTCAACCCTTCGAAAGGAACTACATTGAAGAACAAGTTGTTCGCTCAAGTAACAGTCGCCCTTAGCGGTGCAGCTGTTATCGCAGCTGGAACCGCAATGCCGGTAATGGCTGATCCAGTATCAGTAAACAAGTATGCAGAGCTAGTAGGTCTAGGCTCAGACACAACCATGGATGTCATGGATGGTATTTCATTAGCACTAGGAGACGTAAGCGCTACTGACAGCAGATTGAAGCTTGCAAGCTACAAGGCAATCGGTTCAGCTGATGTAGTCGTTTCAGCAGATGGTATTGCAATCCCACGTGCAAACGGTTCAAGTGCAGGTCGCGATGCCCTTCGTATCGCAATCGGTCAGATCAACTCAGGTTCAGTAGCGATTGCTCCAGACGAACTTGGTAAGTCAAGAACTGCAGTTAGCCCAACTACTGCACAGCTAGCTGGAAAGTTCCACTACGCTCGTTCATCATCAGCTCCTTCTGGTGCAGTTACGAACGGTGTTGTTACATACGTTCCTTTCGCCCAGGACAACATGACTTATGCAACAGCTCCTCTAAACGTCACAAAGATTCCTTCAGACATTCCTCTAGGTTCTGTGGCTAACACCACTGAAGTTTCCCTAATTAATATCTACAAGGGAAACATCACTAAGGTGATCACTGACGAAACTACTGGCGCTTTCATCAAGTTGGAAGCACCTACATACACTCCTGGTGCAGGAGAAGTTTCTAATACAATCAACGCTTACATTCCTCAGCCTGGATCAGGTACTCGTTCATTCTGGATTGGTCAAGTAAAGATCACAGAGCAGAACATCACTGACGGTGTTACAGCAGCAAAGGACGTCACATCAACTGGCCTCGCTGTTCAGGAGCACGATGGAACTGCAGTTGCAACTGACCCATACGCACTAGTTGGTTTCTCAATCTCACAGTGGGTTGCTCAGACTAACGGTGTTGCTCCAAAGCGTACTGCTGGTGCAGTTCTTCGCTCAATGGGTGGACTAGAGGCAACTGTTGTAACTGACGGTGTTTACGCAACTGCTCCAACATGGTCAGCAATCAAGAGAGCGGTTTACAACATCGTTCCAACAGCTCTTGTAAACGCAGATGAAGAAAACGCAATCACTCGTGCATTCAGAGGAACAAACTCTCTAGTTTGCCAGTCACAGGCTGTAATTCAGAAGTTCGGTTACGGTCTTCTTTCTTACACTGGTACTGATGCAGCTACAGGCGAAACAGAAGGCGGAAACGCAACTGTTTGTGGAAACATCACAGCTGCTAACCGTATGTACACACCATCAGCAAGCACCGTATCACTTGGTGCTCCTGTTGTTGCTTCAAACGGATCAAGCGCTACTGTAACTGCAACTGTTGCTTCAAACGGTAACCAGGGTGGAACAGTATCTTTGATCTCTGGTTACGGAACTCCTGACGCGGCTGAAGTTGCTTCAGGTGTAGTAGCTAAGGGTGCAACAAGTGTTGACATCACTGTTACAAACACAACTGCTGCAGCATTCGAAAAGACTGTAACAGCTCAGTTCGTACCTGTACTTTCAGGTGTTGACGTAAGCACAAGCGCTACAACAGCGACAATCACATTGGCTGCACCAGCTGCGGTCAAGACTGCAACTAGCGTTTCATTTGGTGCAGCAACTGTTGCTTCAAACGGTCTATCAGCTACCTTCACAGCAACCATCACTGGTGGCGTGAATGGTAACCTAAATGTCTACAACACAGACTTCTCAGGAGCAATCTTGAAGACTGTAGCTGTAACTGGTGGAACCGCGACTGTAACAATCGACCAGGCTAAGGGAGAAAAAGTCTCTTACAACCTAGTTGGTGAGTTTGTTCCTACAAACACAGCAGCTGCAGAGACAAGCAGAACAACTGCTGGTGTTGCGGTAGCTCTAAAGAACACAAGCTACACATTGATAACAGTTGGTAGCTCTTACAAGAGAACTGCTCTTCCAACCGTTTCAGTAACAATCAAGGCTGGAAAGAGCACAAGCACTGTAGGTGCTACCGGAACCGTATTTGCAGTTGTTTACAACTCAAAGAAGGTCCCTGTGCAGGTATCCTCAGCTCTTGTGAAGCTATCATCAGGCAAGGCAACTCTAAAGTTCGCCAAGATCGCAACTGTAGGCACATACACCGTCAAGGTGTTCTACGGTGGTAGCGCAGAAGTAGCAGCATCAACCACAACAAAGACCTTCAAGGTCGTAAAGTAACAAAAAAGTAGCAAAGTCTAGGTATCGTGGCCCCCTGAAAAGGGGGCCACGATATAGGCTTATTTAGACAAACAAACAGAACGGTGTGTGGAGTGAAACTTCCTAAGAGTTCCCTCATTCCAAAGCTAGCTATACCTAATTTATCTTTACCTAAACTTGAGCAGGCAACCGAAAGTTCACAGTTCATTGACAACATGGTGCCCACACCAAAGCCTGAAAATGTCAGATTCTTTGCAGGGAGAGCGTTAGTAGCTCTTGGGGCGGCAGCATTAGTTTTCTTGGGGCAATTGTTTATTGTTTCCCACGTGCAGTATGAGAGTGCACAATTCAAAGCAAATGAAACATTCCGATTTGAACTAGCTAATGGAACAGCACCTGTGGGACAGGTAGATTCCGATGGCAACCTAATTGAACAGGGTACCCCTGTTGCTGTTCTAAAGATCCAGAAGATCGATGTTAATGAGATTGTCCTTGAAGGAACATCCTCAGCTGTAACAGTTGATGGTCCAGGTCACCGCAGAGACACAGTTCTTCCTGGTCAAGCTGGAATCTCAGTTATCTATGGAAGACAGTCTGCTTACACCGGAGTCTTTTCAAGACTCAGTGAACTAAAAGTAGGCGACAAGATCGAAACTATTACCGGTCAGGGTGAAGCTTCCTACACAGTTTCTAAAATAAGAAGAGCCGGCGATGAGGCTACCAACGGTCTTGGTTCATCAATGGGCAGATTGACTCTTGTTTCTGCATCAGGTCTGCCATTTTTTGCAACAGATGTTCTTCGTGTTGAAGCAACTCTTGATGGTGCACCTAAGCCAACCCCAAACCGTGTCATTCCAAATAGAGCTATTGCAGACAATGAAGCAGCACTGGCTTCAAACATGGATGCTGTAACACCACTTATTTTTATGACGCAGTTCTTGATTGTTCTAATGTTTGCTATCAGCTGGCTTTCACGTAAGTGGGGCAGAATGCAGGCTTGGATTGCAGGAGCTCCAGCAGTCGTCTTCTTTGGAGGCGTCTGGGCATCTCAGATTATTCAACTACTACCGAATTTGCTTTAGAGAAACACAAGGAAAGGTACTCAAATGAGCCCAGCTACAGGACCTAAGTCGCCAACTACCAGCGACTCTAGAGTTGCAGTAAAGCCAATCAACATGAGCCGCACTTCAAAGAAGAGTGCTGGGTCAGCAAGCTTAGCTACCATCACAGGACAGGATGTGTCTGCTTGGTTTGGTCAGCGTAAAGTTCTAGACCGCATCAACTTAACCATGCAGCCAGGTAAGGTAACCGCACTGATTGGTCCTTCTGGTTGCGGTAAGTCAACCTTCCTTCGTGTTCTAAACAGAATGCACGAGCTAGTTCCTAGTGCTTCAATGGCAGGTCAGGTCTTGCTTGATGGAGTAGACATTTATGATCCAACCAAGCGTGTAACAGATGCTAGACGAGAAATCGGTATGGTTTTCCAGAAGCCAAACCCATTCCCAGCTATGAGCATCTACGAGAACGTAATCTCTGGTCTTCGTCTAACTTCAATCAAAAAGAGCAAGAGCGAGTTTGATGACATTGTTGAGCAGTCTCTAACCAAAGCAGGGCTTTGGAAAGAGGTAAAAGACCGTCTAGACGCCCCTGGTGGAGGTCTTTCCGGTGGTCAGCAGCAAAGACTTTGTATTGCTCGTTCTCTGTCTGTAATGCCTCGTGTGCTACTTATGGACGAGCCTTGTTCAGCACTAGACCCAACATCTACCTTCCGTATCGAAGAGACTATCTTGGAGCTAGCCAGCGAGGTAACAATCGTTATCGTTACCCACAACATGCAGCAAGCTGCTCGTGTTTCTGACCAGTGTGCCTTCTTCCTAGCAGAGGCTGGAACTCCAGGAATGATCGTTGAGCAGGGAGACACTACCAAGATCTTCCAGAACCCTGATGACCCAAGAACCCAAGACTATGTAACAGGCCGCTTCGGCTAAAGCCTGACAGCAAGAAAACCCCAGATAGCTGTGTCTTCTGGGGTTTTTCTCTATCCAAATGAGACCTAAGTTCAAGGGCTCAAATTACCCTCCAGTAATAGACTTGGGTCTATGAGAAAGATACTTGGACTAACTAGATACGCAGTGTTTATTCCAGCAGTTGCCTCTGTTATTGGAGCCCTTTTGCTGATGGCCCAAGGGTCTATCGCCATGGTTAAGGCAGTCATCGACAGTGTCACTGGCAAGTCATATCTAAAGGTAACCATCGTTGAAGTTCTAACAGCAGTTGATGCAATCCTGCTAGGAACAGTACTTCTTGTTATTGGTTATGGCCTCTATGAACTCTTTGTTGACACAGACCTTGAGGTTCCAGCCTGGTTGCAGGTTCATGACCTAGATGATCTAAAGTCCAAGCTAATTGGTGTTGTTGTTGCCATCATCGCCGTTATCTTCGTCGGTGTATTTGTTGACGTAGATAGAGCTGCTGATGTTGTCTCATACGGGCTAGGAGCTGGAGCACTGGTTACGGGCCTTGCAATATTCGCTTATGCCACTAAAAAGGCAACAGGTGCCAAAAAGAGTGAAACCCCAAAGAAGTAGTTCTTCAGAGTATTTACCCGTACTGACCTAAACTTAGGGCTATGCGAGCATTCAGAAGATTTATGACCCGAGCTTTGCTCTTAGGGCTAGCGGCTTTTCTAATCGTGCCAATGGTTATTCCATTTGATTCAAGTGGCACAAAAACCAACATTGAGGCAGCTGGAGTGAACGCTGAGTTTGCACTGATCAATGACATCAACGTTCACGTTGATACCGAGCCGTACTCAGGTAACAGAGTAGACAACGCCCCACTATTCATCCTCATGCATGGTTTTGGAGCAAGCACGTTCTCTTGGCGATACGCCATGGACTCTTTGAGTAAACAAGGTGAAGTTCTTGCCTACGATCGACCTGGTTTTGGTTTCACCGATAGACCAACTAGTTGGACTGGAACAAACCCTTATGGCTTTGCAGGCAACTTTGAACTTCTAGATGGACTAATTGCAGAGTTTGGCTCAGGGCAGGAAATCATTCTTGTGGGTCATTCCGCTGGTGGACAGCTAGCTGCAGAATACGCTCGTCTGAATCCAGACAAGGTTCAGAGGCTAATTCTTGTAGACCCAGCGGTTTATTCCACTGGATCTAGCCCGTCATGGCTCACAACATTGAAAGTCATTCCTCAGATTGATCGACTTGGCCCATTCCTCGTTAGAGAGGTGGCTTCAAGCGGTCAGGATCTCCTCAAGAGAAGTTATTACGACCAGGCTCAACTGACTGAAGAGGTTAGAGCTGGCTATTTAGCTCCGCTAGAGATAGAGGGCTGGGAGAGGGCATTCTGGGAGTTTTCAACTGCTCCCAGAGACAGCAAACTGGCTGAAAACCTAGATGAGATCACCCAGCCAACTCTTCTCATTACAGGCAAGTTTGATGAGGTTGTCCCAGCTGCTGACACAGAACGCCTTGCTACAGCCATTCAAGTGAGCAAACTGGTCATAGTTGAAAACAGTGCCCATTTGCCTCAGGAAGAACAGCCAAACATCTTCAACTCAGAGGTCAGCATCTGGGTCAAAGAAACAGCACCAGTTAATTAACGAGACTTAAACAAAGAAGTGGGAGTGAATAATCACTCCCACTTCTTCATTTGATCTATTTACCGATTGTTAGGTTCCACTCAACTACTGTTGGGAAGATCAAACCGTTGTTGCTCTTCTTCTTCCAGTCGTATGACTTGTACTTGGTGTAAGTGGTTGGCCAACGACGGTCACGAGTAACTGTAGCTGTTGCAGAAATCTTGATTCCAGATTTCCATGCAGCGTATGCCTTCGAGTCCAACATACAAGTTGTTTCACCGAAAAGAGGCTTCCAATCTAGGTAACCAGGGCTAACGACAGTCTTCTTTACTGTCACGTACTTACCCTTAACTTTGACCTTTGAAGTAACAACCTTTGTGGTTGAGAACTTACCTGGCATTGCCTGATACTTCTTGATCAGAGCATCAACTGCAGACTTGTAAGTAGGTAGCTCTGGAATCACCATGTTGTCGCCACCTAGTGGTGGAGCAACCATAGCTTTCTTTGAGTTGTAGATAGCAATACCGAAGTAGTTTCTCTTACATGTTTGGACGTAAGGAGTGGTTGAAT
Organism: Rhodoluna sp.; assembly: GCA_044342685.1. Classification (GTDB taxonomy): domain Bacteria; phylum Actinomycetota; class Actinomycetes; order Actinomycetales; family Microbacteriaceae; genus Rhodoluna. Next base: position 20,996 of record JBIIPK010000015.1, on the reverse strand, counting down.
CCTTAGGCAGGTAACTGATCTTGATATCTGCATAGATAGGACCAATCCAACGACCCTTAGACATCGGCTGCACAGTCACTGTCTTCTTCTTGCTGTCTACAATCACCTTGAATCCGGTTCCACCAAGTAGCGGTGTTGTTCCACCAGTTGCTGGAAGGCTAGCTGATTGAGCAGGTTCCTTGGCCACGCCACCTTCAGGAGCAGGAGGCTCAACGTGAGTGGCAACCAAAGTGATTGTCTGCGGTGGAGCTGCAGAGTATGTAGTGTTGCCAGGTTGTGAAACCTTCACACGACAAGAGAAGTCTGATTCAACTCTTGGAGTAATCGTCAGATCAGCATCCCAAGTCACAATTCCGTTGACATCAACAGAACAGATGTTTGGGTCAAGGGATTCGTATGTTGGAGTCAAACCCGAACTTGCATTCGCATGCAACTTGAACCCGTTAGGGTCATCGGTTGGCATTGGAGCGGTTAGTAATCCACCAGGGATTAGTTCCCCTGGAGCAACAATGCTAATTGTCTGAGGAAGTTTAGTAATCGTGAAGCTCTGAGAAGCCTTAGATAACTTAGTTCCGGTACCACTGGAAGCAGTGATTGTACATTTACCTTGGTTGACCATCTTCAGTGTCTTCTTTGCTGAGTCAACAGTACAAACAGTTGGCGTTGAAGATGTGTAGGTAACAGGCAACTTAGCTGAGCTAGTACCAGACAAAGGATAGGTTGAAGTGGTCATCAGCATGCCGCTAGTGATGCCTGTAGGAAGTGGAAGTGTTGTTTGGTTAGAACCTGGCTTTAGAAGGTTGATAGTGAAGGTTGCAAGATCGTAGGCACCATTCTTATCAACAATCAAAGTCTTCAAGGTGTATGAACCGTACTTCTCTCTTCCTTTAAGTTGGCCGTTGGCTGGAATGACGCTGATCTTTCCGTCGACGATGCTAACTGTCAATACAGGAGAAGGTTCCTGTCCTTGAACAAGGAATGGAACTGGGCGACCTTCGCTTAGAGGAGCACTTCCAAGAGTGTAAGTCTGGGTGATGGTTACAAGCTTGATTCCAACCTTCTTGTTGATGTCTAACTCGTAGTTCCAGACACGAGCAGTCGTGTTCTTTGGGCCTTGAACGATACTGATGTTTAGAACCTTGCTGCTTGTGTTACCTGCAGTGTCAGCTACAGTTACAGTTACTGGGTACTCACCAACAGTTGTTGCAGTTCCAGAAATCTTTCCGTTGTCAGGATTGATTACTAGACCAGCCGGTAGACCAGTAGCACTCCAACCACCAGTTGCCTTGATAGGAGCTGACCCCTGGGTAGCAGTGTTATTGATGATCCTTGACTTGCTAAGCGGGAACTGTTGAGCAAAGAAATCATCGGCCATAAAGTTCAGATCGTTATTTACACCGAACTTGTAGCTAGTTGGTGTTGTAGTAATGTTTGGTCCATTTACGACATAGATTGTCAGAACCTCAGTGTCGCTCAGTCCATTCAAATCTTCTGCACGAACAGTCACTTGGAATGTTCCAAGAGTTGTTGGAGTTCCTGAAATAACACCGGTTATTCCATTGATACCAAGACCTTGAGGTAAACCAATCGCAGTCCAACCATTGAACACGCTGATGTCTGCACTTCCAATAGTTACAGTGTTAGCAATGCTTGCAGGAGCGTTTAGGTTAACTGATCTTGTTAGTGGAGTGGTAGTAATTGTCGGCGGTGCGATAACAGCAACTACCTCATCCTTGGTTGCAAACTCTCCAGCTTCATCAGTTAGCTTCAACGTGATTGGGAAGTTGCCTGCAGCAGAAGGAGTACCGCTAATAGCACCGGTATCTGGGTTCAGGGTCAAACCGGCTGGAAGTGTTCCGGAAGTTATTGACCAGGCACCTGTTGCAGGAATAGCTGCAGTACCGGCTGTCTTAGTCTGAGCAATTGGAGTTGCAAGAACACCAAGAGCTAACTTAGGTAGCGGAGTAACTGTTGTAATAGCTGGCTTAGCCACGACATTAACAGTGATGGTTTCAACATCGAAGAGCCCATTTGCATCTGTAACCTTTTCGATTACTGAGAATGTACCAGCAAGGCTAGGTGTACCTGTTATTTCTCCAGTAGCCGGATCAATGCTCATTCCATTTGGCAAGCCAGTTGCTGTCCAAGCACTTGACCCAATCGCACCAGAACCAGCTGTAGCTGAGCTAGGAATACTTCCAGCTACACCCACATACAACTTGTGCGTCAAAGGACTTGTAGTGATTACTGGCGGAACGCCAACACTAATGTTTTGAACTTGCTGTGAGTACTCGCCATCAACGTCAGTAAGTCTCACTGTGATCGGGAATGAACCTGATTGAGTAGGTGTTCCAGTAATTTCACCAGTGTCTGGATTCATGCTTAATCCATTAGGAAGTGTTCCAGCAACAATTGACCAAGCATTAGTTGAAGGAAGCAGCGCACTACCAACAACCTTTGTCTGAGTAATCGTAGTGATTGCTTTATTCACTTCAAGTCCAGCTAGATTTGGAGTTGTGATGATCGGCTTCGCAACAACTCTGATGGTTAGATCCTCGGAGTCGAAAAGCTCGTTTGAGTCAGTTACCTTCTGGGTGACTGTGAACGTACCTGTAGTGGTAGGTGTTCCAGAAATAGCACCTGTTGCAGTGTTGATACTCAATCCAGCAGGTAGTCCTGTTGCACTCCATGCACCTGTTGCAGGGATAGTTCCTGTTCCAGCGGAAGCTGAACCAGGAATGTTGGTAGCAACATCTTTGTAAAGCTTGTATGTCAATGGAGAGGTAGTAATTACTGGAGGAGATGCGACTGTAATGGACTGAAGCTTTGAAGATGTCAAACCATTTGCATCTGTTACGGTAACGGTGAACTGATAGGTTCCTGGAGCCGAAGGTGTTCCTGAAATAGATCCAGTGTCAACATTGAATGTCATTCCCGCTGGCACTGAGCCAACAACTGACCATGCACCGGTTGCAGGAACCACTCCAGAACCCTGGGTCAAGGTCTGAGCGTAGGAAGTTTGAATACCCAATTTTGCTGGAGCTAAAGCTGCAGTAGTCAGTGTTGGGGGTGCGTTTGTCACAGATGCTGTAACAATGTTGGTTGATGTGTTGCCGACACTGTCTTGGATTGAGTATGTCAAAGCTGGAACTGCACCTACATAACCATCAGAAGGGGTGAAGGTAACAACTCCTAGGTTGTTTACAGAGTATGTTCCCTTTCCTGTGATCAAAACACTTGTCTGATTACAGTTGGTGGTGGTTCCACTAGCACAAAGCTTCACGCTTGCTTTATCTATTGTTGCGCCAACTGCTGCAGTGTCATTGAGCGTAAGGTCCACAGTGATTGGAGCAAGAGTGCTACCAGTGAGTGTGTCAGCTACAGCTGAAGGTGCTGGAACTGAAGTGACTCTCAAAGTTGAATTAACAGTCTGAGGAGTGTTTGAGAACCCATCGGCGATTTGGTAAGTGATCGGATCTGCTTCACCAGTAAAACCTGCAGCTGGAGTGAAGTTAATATTCCCAGAAGAAACTGCATAAGTTCCTTGGTTGGCAACTGTCAAAATGGTCAAAGTACATGCAGTAGTAGTTCCTGCTGAACAGATCTTCAGCGAGTTGTTGTTGAAAGTTGCACTCGTTGTTGGAGTGTCATTAGCAAGAACGCTGATAGCTGTCATTGAAGTTGACTTAACTGAAACAACGTCTGGGTTCGCCACAGCTCTCATGGTGTACGAAGCCTTGACAGTTACGTCACCTCCACCTTCAGTACCGGTAACCGCAGGTGAGGCTAGTGGGCTCTGAATGGTGGTGAAGTTGACAGGGTTTTGTCCTGTCATAGTGAAGGTTCCACCTGTATAGGTGAAGTTGGACTTGTAAACCATTGCTACGTCTCCAGCACCCACTCCATTTACAAGAGGGAAGTCTCCGAAGCGAACTTTGTAGGTACCAGCTTTGATGACACCAAAGCTATAAGTTCCATCTGCTTGGCTAATGGCAGTAATAGGGAGTCCATCGAGTCCAGTTAATACATTTCCTGAGCTGTCAAGCAGAGTTGCTACTGCTCCAGGAACTGGAACAAGAGTTGCAGGGAATGAAGACGCTTTATCTCCTCGACCAACCACACCAATCATGTTGAATCCACATTGAGATGCAAGAGGAGCACCTATGGTTAGACCATCAGAAGACACTGAATAGTTTGTTGTGACGCTTGCAGCATTAGTGGTTGATCCTGTTGCTGAGAAGGAAGTCTGAGAGGATTCAGGAGTTCCTACCAAAGTCGTTGCTGGGCAAACCACGTTAGCTGTTAGGTCTAGACAGAGTTGAGCAGAGTCGCTCTTCATCAGAAGGGTTCCGGTAGCAGTGGCTGTTGAAGTCTTGTTAACGTAGCTGACCTTGAAGCTCGCGTTTTGCCCAAGATCGGCTGGAAGAATGCTGGTCAAGTCAACATAGTTCTGGGCATTGAATGCAACGTTGTTCCATGTGGTACCTCCAGAAACGAGCACGTCTCCGTTTGCCTTAGCGATAGTTAGTGATGCTGAGGTGTAATCAGTGCCACGTGTCAGTCCACTAAGAGTAAATCTGTTGTAACCAAGACCTGAATTAGCATCACAGGTTAGTCGAGGGTTGAGGTCATCTTGTTTGAATGAAGATCCCGCCAGAGTAATTGAACACCCGTTCTGGCCAGTAGAAATGCTGAACTGACCAATCATTGGCGTACCGTTGTCTGAATTAGTCCAGATACAGTCAGAGCTCAATGGATCAGGGTTCAAGGTATAAACACGTGAACCAGATTTTTGACCTAGACCTGCGATTCCATTGAAAGAAGAGGGGGTCCAGTTCGCGCAACCTGCGTTGGTTGCGAAGTCGTAACAAAAAATGTAAGAAGGCCTGTCCCAAATTACGTTGACTAGGAATTTGCTCCCAACGGTAGTCATTGAGTCCATCCAGCGCCCCATAGCCCCGTTATTTATAGCATTCTGAATGACAGTATTGGTAGCGAATGTGGTTCCATTCGCCGCAAAACACTTGGCGTTTGTTGTTGTGCAAACACCAATGATTTGCCCGTTTGCATCAGGTTGCAAGTACATACCGTGCCAATGGCCTGCCGCCAATGTTTGTGAATAAGTTGCCCATCCTGCGCACTTTTCCATTGTTGTTGCGTTGAAGCAAGTGGCTGAGTAATTCAACTGACCATAGACATTTCCGAATGCTTCTCGGAAGTATGTCATCGAGTTGGTTGGGTTTGAGCCCAGTGAATTCACCGCACCTGCAGTTACAGATATTGCAGGCATGTTAGAACAGGCTTGGCCAACTCCAGAGTTTGCTAGGTAGTCATAGCAAAGTATCTTGCCTGAAAGGATATCCCAGGTATAAATCCTTCCCTCTGATTCGAAGAGCTGCTCCACCCCAGTTTCCTGAGCATTTACTCGTGCATTTATCATCTTCCAAGCAGTAGCATTTGAGCCGCCACAAAGTACAGGTGTCGTGATTGTTGCAACGTCGACACATAGGAAACCAGTACCGGTAGAGCGATCTGCAGCAGGTAACCAGATGTGCTGGTTTACTTCATCGTAGAAAAGAGTCGATTGAACTTGAGAGTGGAAACCGCTGGCACCAAGTGGCATTGGCCAACTACCTTCACAAAGCAAGCCTGTGTAACGGTCGCGACAATCTAGACCTGAATTTAGGGCTCCGTGGTGGTACCAGTTGTATACATACCCTCTGCTATCAAACTCAACATCCCAACCGTCTCCTCCTGATCTTGAAACACCATTAGGGGTTGTAACTGTTCCTGGGGAATTAGCACTGGTTTGGTAAAGCTGTTTTCCGTCTGCACTCAAACCTCCTGAGTTAACAGAACCAGTTGCCTTAACCTTCACAACAGTGGCCCAGTTAGAGATTGATGCCGCAGCTAAAAAGTTTGTGCCATCGGTTGAGTAAGTAACTGTCCAACCTTCAGGAGCAATCACATCGCTTGCTGAGCTAAGTCTTACCTTGGAGGCATCAATGTTTTGAATAATCTCTTGAGTAGCAACACCTGCATCGCTAACTCCAGGTATTTGCGTCGTTAGATCAACTTTTTCACCTGCAGTCACTGTTGAAACAGAGAGTGAACTTGTCATTGCTGAGGCAGCGAAGGCCTGAGCTGAAGCTAGAACTAGCAACACAGAGGTGGCTACTGCTAGCAGTGTGACAACCGACTTACGGGATATTTTCATGAGATTATTCATGAAATTAAGCGTAAGTTAGCGGTTTTTGGATACTTTAGAGAGTTTCGCTTTACAGTATCTTACGAATAATTCATAGCGGTAAATATTCTACTAGGCGAACATAATTGTTCTCTTTCGGGGAAAACGCTGTGAAGAATAGAACTCTTCAAATTACTTCAATAAAGAGGCCATTTGCCTGTAGATCAACTTGGCTGCAAACAGTGGGTTCAATCTTGATAGGAAGTCCATAGTCTTTGCATCTTTACCTATTACTACACGAGGAGTGTTCTTCTCTATTGCAAGAACCATGATCTTGGCAGCTACGTTAGCTGGAGTAGTTGGGAAAGAAGATGCACTGGAATCAGCCTGGATTGCTGCCATTCCAGAGTTGGCTGCAATGTTAGTTGCAATTGCACCAGGGAAGACGATGGTCACTCCAACCTTGGTTGAAATAAGTTCTGATCTCAGACCTTCAGTTAGAAGCTTGATTGCCGCTTTGGATGCTCCGTAAACACTTTGTCCAGGAACAGGAGCATAAGCACCCATAGAGGAGACATTAAGAATGTGTGCTTCAGGACGTTTCATTAGTTCAGGTAGGAACGCTTTGATCAACATCAGAGGACCGGTGAAGTTAACATTCATAACGCGATGAGCATCTTCCATAGAAAGTTCATTCACTTTCACAAAAGGCTGGATGATTCCAGCGTTGTTGACTAATGCGTCGACTGAGCCGAGAGCTTTAATGACTGCTGCAGGCAAAGCTGCAACTGCCTTGGCATCAGAGACATCTAGAACGTGCTCTGAATAAACACCTTTAAGTGCACTGACCAGTGCAGCGGTCTCAGCAAGAGTTTCCTTTCGGAAGTCAACGAGGGCCACCTTGGATCCTCTTTTGACTAGTTCTAGAGCTAATTCACGCCCCATACCGCTTCCAGCCCCAGTGACAACAACAACTTTTTCGTTTAGCTTCATGTTTACTCCCTTGTATTACTTTGAGTGTATCCCCAAATGGTCTCTTACTTTGCAGTTGGAAAATTGGCACTACATACTGCCTGAGCATTCAGGTAGCCTTAGACCATGAATCTAAAAGACATTGAACTTGTAATGCTAGATGGCTCAACCAAGACATTTGGTGAGATCCAGGGCAAAGTGACCATGGTTGTAAACGTTGCTTCGAGATGTGGACTAAGCCCACAGTACGAAACTCTTGAGGCTCTGCAGAAGAAGTACAAGGACAAGGGATTCACTGTTGTTGGAGTTCCTTCTAACCAGTTCTTCCAAGAACTTAAGTCTTCTGATGACATCTCAGACTATTGCTCAACTACCTGGGGAGTTACCTTCCCAATGACTGAGAAGGCAAAGCTAAACGGTAAGAATGCTCACCCACTTTATAAAGAGCTAACCAAGGCAGAAGATGCCGAAGGTAATGCTGGAAATGTGAAGTGGAACTTCGAGAAGTTCCTAGTTCTTCCAAATGGTGAGATCAAGAGATTTAGACCAACAACAAAGCCTGATGCAGCTCCAATCATTGAGGCAATTGAAGCAAATCTAGCTAAATAGGTTTAGTTTCTACCGCTCAAGTACTGAACTTCTTCAGGACTGAGAGATACCTTCTGCATCAGAGCCTCAAGCTGCTCAATAGTTCTGCCAGAAGCAATCGGCACTGTCACACCTGGCTGGTTTCTAAGCCACTCAAGGGCAACAGCGGTATTTGATACCTCATGGCTAGATGCTACTTCTTCAACTCTTTTTAGTAGAGCGAAATTCTCTGCGTTGGCGTAGTTGTTGCTAACGCCTTGAGCTCTAGCTGAATCAACTTGGTTGCCTTCTTTGTATTTACCTGAGAGAAAACCGCTGCCAAGAGTTGAGTAGGGAAGACCTGAGATTCCAAAGTCTTCAACAGATCTTGCTCCATCAGACTCGTAAGGTTCACGAGCGACCAGGCTGTATCTGTTCTGGAGAGCAATGTATTTAGCAAAGCCATTAGCTTCGCTAATCTTTAGTGCTTCAGCTAGACGATCGTAGGTGTAGTTAGATGCTGCGATGTGTCTGACTTTGCCAGAGACAACTAGTTCATTGAATGCACCGAGTGTTTCTTCCAGATCAGTCTCAAGGTCATCACTGTGGGCATAGTAGATGTCGATGTAATCGGTGTTTAGTCTTCTTAGGCTGTCTTCACAAGCTAAAGCAATGTTCTTTGCTCCAAGACCTTTTCTAGTTTCAAGCATTGCAACCTTGGTAGCGATAACTACTTGGTCACGCTTGCCATTTTGCTTTAGCCAATTACCAATGATGGTTTCACTTTCACCACCCTGATTGCCTTCTTTCCAAGAAGAGTAGACATCTGCAGAGTCAATAAAGTTGCCACCATGTTCGGTGATGTAATTCAGTAGTTCGAACGACTGAGCTTCGTCAGCAGTCCAACCAAATACATTTCCACCGAAGCAGACGTCAGAAACAAGAAGGTTAGTGCTTGGTAGCTTTAGCACTCTTCGTGTTTCTGGTCTTGATTAGAGAAGCGACAGTAGCAATAGTGATCGTTACCAAAATCACACCAAGTGATGTATTAGTGTCGATTTCAGGAAGTCCTTCGAAGTGCTTACCACCGTTGATGAACGGAAGCTCATTCTCGTGCAGGGCGTGGATAACTAGCTTGATACCAATCCAAGCAAGGATCACTGAAAGTCCAAGACCCAGGTAAACAAGTCGAGAAAGTAGTCCACTAAGTAAGAAGAAGAGGTGGCGAAGACCAAGTAGAGCGAAAGCATTTGCAGTGAAGACAATGTATGGCTCTTTGGTAAGACCGTAGACGGCTGGGATGCTGTCTAGGGCGAAGAGAATGTCGGCGGCACCGATAGCAATCATCGCGAATAGAAGAGGAGTGTAGTAGCGCTTTCCACCTTTTTTGATCGAGACCTTTGCCCCGTGGTATTCCTCGGTTACGTTGACTCTTCTCTTGATGAAGTCAATGATCTTGCCACCAGGAGCTTCTTCATGTCCATGAGACTTGAAGTGGTCGCGTACCAGGGTGTAGGCGGTGTAGATCAAGAATGCGCCGAAGATGTAGAACACCCATGAGAATGCAGCAATTGCAACTGCTCCAACAGCAATAAAGATAAAACGCAGGACTAGAGCAATCAAAATTCCAACAGTCAGAGCTTGTCGCCTTGCCTTGTCAGGAACAGCAAGTCTGGTGAAGATGATTAAGAAGATAAATAGGTTGTCGATAGACAAGCTGTATTCGGTAATGAAGCCAGCTAAATACTCGCTTCCATATGGCTTACCCCAGACCTGATCAACCACTAAGAAGAATGCAATGGCTGCACCTGCAAAGATGCTGGTGAAGATGGCAGACTCTTTGAAAGATGGATCACCTTTTCGCTTTAACTGAAAAAACAGATCTAGGGCGATTACAACTGCGATAACTATTGCTGTAATTACCCATACTTCTAGGGAAACGTTCATTGGTTGAGTAGTCATGGCTAGATTCTACTTTATGGAGCTCTTTCCAAAGGGCGACGAGACCGCCTCAAAGACTTTTCTCAGTTAGTTAGCGAAAGACTCGATTGGAGGACAAGAACACACTAGGTTTCTATCTCCATAGACGTTGTCAATGCGGTTCACTATAGGCCAGTACTTGTTCCTGAACTGTTTAGCAGGGAAGACAGCTACCTCGCGGTCATACTTCCTGGTCCATTCAGAAGCAATGTTCTTGGCGGTGTGTGGAGCATTTCTAAGAGGTGACTCTTCAATTGAGTACTTGCCTGCGGCAACTTCATCAATCTCAGCCTTGATAGCAAGCATGGCATCAATGAAACGATCAACTTCTTCTTTAGGTTCTGATTCGGTTGGTTCAATCATTAGGGTTCCAGCAACAGGGAAAGACATGGTTGGAGCGTGGAAGCCATAGTCGATTAGACGCTTAGCAATATCTTCTCCGGTAACACCGGTGTCCTTAGTAATGCCTCGGATGTCGATGATGCACTCGTGAGCAATCAGACCGTTTTTACCTGTGTACAGAAGCGGGAAGGCATGATCTAGTTTCTTAGCGATGTAGTTAGCTGAGAGCACTGCTACCGCAGTTGCATTCTGCAAACCATTAGCACCCATCATTCTGATGTAAGCCCAAGAAATAGGAAGAATGCTTGCTGAACCATAAGGAGCAGCTGATACAGGTCCGTAGTTAGGCAAGGCTGACTGAGCCTTAGCGTGACCAGGTAGGAATTCCTTTAGGTGAGATCTGGCTGCAACAGGACCAACACCAGGACCTCCACCACCGTGAGGAATACAGAAAGTCTTGTGGAGGTTTAGGTGGCTAACATCTCCACCGAACAAACCAAACTTTGCATATCCAACAACAGCATTAGTGTTTGCTCCATCGATGTAAATCTGACCACCAGCAGCGTGAATCTGTTCACAGATATCAACAATGGCTTCTTCATACACACCGTGTGTGCTTGGGTAGGTAACCATCAGAGCAGCAAGCTTGTCCCCAGTAGCAGCAATCTTTGCCTGGAGATCAGAAACGTCTACGTTTCCATTTTCATCGCAGGCAACTACTACGACTTCCATACCTGCAAGGACAGCCGAGGCAGCATTAGTGCCATGAGCACTTGAAGGAATTAGACAAACAGTTCTCTGAGCATCGCCACGAGAAAGGTGATATCCGCGAATAGCTAGTAGACCAGCAAGTTCTCCTTGGCTTCCAGCATTAGGTTGCAAAGATACTTCTTCATAACCTGTTACATCGCTCAACCATGAAGTTAGTTGACCAATCAGTTCTAGATAACCCTGAACATCTTCTTTAGGAGCAAATGGGTGAAGACCAGCAAACTCAGGCCAGGTAACAGCTTCCATCTCGGTTGTTGAGTTGAGTTTCATGGTGCAAGAACCTAGAGGAATCATTCCTCTGTCCAAAGCGAAGTCGTAATCAGCAAGACGCTTGAGGTATCTAAGCATTGCTGTTTCTGAATGGTAAGAATTAAAGACCTCGTGAGTTAGGTAATCAGAAGTTCTTGCTAGTTCGATCTCAACCTTGCTAGTAGAAAGTGTCTCGACGCCAAAAGCAGACAGAACGTCTTCAAGGGTTTTGATTGAAGTTGTTTCGTCGACAGATATGCCAATGGTCTTCTCATCAAGAACAAGCATTGTGATGTTTTTTGACCGTGCTGATTCAAACACCTTATGTGCATCAATGTTAGAAACTGTAAAGGTGTCAAAGAAGTTACCTGTTGAAACATCAAGTCCAGATGCTCTAAGTGAGTCAGCTAACGAGTGAGTCTTAGTTAGAACATCTGTAGCAATAGCTTTTAGTCTTGCTGGGCCGTGATACACCGCATACATACCCGCCATAACAGCAAGTAGAACTTGAGCAGTACAGATGTTAGAGGTAGCTCGTTCACGTCTGATGTGTTGCTCTCTGGTCTGAAGAGTCAATCTGTAAGCAGGAGAACCATCAGAGGTGATTGATACACCAACTAGACGTCCAGGCATAGATCTTTCTAGATCTTCTCTAACAGCTAGGTAGCCTGCGTGTGGTCCACCAAAGCCCATAGGAACACCGAAGCGTTGGGTTGAACCAATCACAACATCAGCACCCATCTCACCTGGAGGAGTGTAAAGAGTTAGAGCAAGAAGATCAGCTGCTGCAACCGCGATGGCATTGTGAGCTTTAGCGTGAGCAAAGAGTTCGGTTAGGTCATAGATCTGACCGGAAGCGCCTGGGTATTGAGCGAAGACACCGAAGAATTCTTCAGATAGTAGTGCTGGGTTCTTTGAAGCTTCGGCTAGGTCAAAGTAGCGAACTTCGATGTTCACTGGCTCTGCTCTGTGATCTAGCAGAGCTTTTGTCTGAGGGAATATGTCGCTTGAGACATAGAAGATGTTTGATTCGTTTGTTGAAGAACGACGAGCAATAAGCATTGCTTCAACGGCAGCGGTACCTTCATCAAGCATTGAACCGTTAGCTGTCTTCATGCCAGTAAGGTCAGTGACCATGGTCTGGAAGTTAATGATTGCTTCAAGACGACCCTGAGAGATTTCAGGTTGGTAAGGAGTGTAGGCGGTATACCAAGAAGGGTTCTCTAGAACGTTTCTTTTGATAACCGTTGGAGTGTTAGTGCCATAGTAGCCCTGGCCAATAAGTGAAGTAGTAATGCGGTTCTTTGATGCAATTTTACGAAGTTCACCAATTGCTTCTGCTTCTGAGATCGCTGCTGGAAGCAGTGAATCTCCTTCAAAACGAATAGCTTCTGGAAGAGCAGCGTCTAGAAGTTCAGCCAAAGTTGAATACCCGAGGGTCGACAACATGTCTTTCTGATCTTTAGCGTTTGGTCCGATGTGTCGGTATTGGAAGTCTTCGTGGGCGAGAACCATTACCTTTAGCCTTCTCCGGTCAGAGCGGCATATTCTTCTGCAGTCATTAGTTCAGGAAGAGAAGTGAACTTCACCTTGATTAGCCAACCAGCACCAAATGGATCTGTGTTCACAGTTTCAGGAGAAGAGACAACAACATCGTTGATCTCAACAACTTCGCCATCTAGGGGAGCGTAAAGCTCACCAACTGACTTAGTTGATTCAATCTCGCCACAAATCTTCATGTATGTAGTTGAGGTTCCCACCTTAGGTAGATCTACGAAGACTACGTCTCCTAGCTTCTCTGCAGCGTAAGCAGTAATACCGATAGTTGCAACATCGCCTTCTACTAGGACCCACTCGTGTTCTTTGGTATAGCTGCGGTTAGTTGGATTGCTCATGATTTTCCTTTGGGGTTACTTGGAACGTTTGTAGAAAGGTAGTTTGACAATAGTCATTGGTAGGCGGGTTCCTCTGATGTCAACACTTACCGTGTTGCCTAATTCAGAATAATCAGTTTCTAGGTAGCCCATCGCTACTGGGAAACCAAGAGTTGGAGACAGGGCACCAGAGGTGATGATGCCTATCTGGACAGTAGATTCGCTATCTGCAAATAGTGGGTAATCAGCTCGAGCTGCTCTTTTTCCTTCACCAACAAGACCAACAAGCTTTCTAGTTGGTGTATGGGTAGATAGTTCTGATAGAGCAGATCTTCCGACGAAGTTATCCCGATCAAGTCTTACAACTCTTGCGAACCCTGCTTCATAAGGATTCACATCAAGATTTAGTTCATGTCCGTATAAAGGCATTCCTGCTTCTAGTCTCAAAGTGTCTCTAGAAGCAAGCCCACAAGGAACTGCCCCTGCTTCAATCAAAGCGTTGAATACCTTGACTGCATCTGCAGAACTAAACAGAACTTCAAAACCATCTTCACCGGTGTATCCAGTTCTACATAGGTAAGCATCAACATCGCTAACTGTTCCAGTGCCAATTGAGTAGTAAGGAAGTGTTGATAGATCAGTGTCGGTGACACCTTGCAAAATCTTTGTAGCGTTTGGACCCTGGATAGCTAGAAGTGCATAGTCATCACTCTTGTCTTCAACTCCATTGAATTCAAGTTCTTTTGCTCTGCTCTTGAGGGCTGCAACTACTACATCTCTGTTTCCAGCATTAGCAATGACAAGTAAAGATTCATCGGCTAGTCGATAAACAATTAGGTCATCGATGATGCCGCCATCTGCATTGCAGATCAAAGAGTATTTAGCTTTGCCGTTTTCAATCAGGGAGGCTTGTCCTACCAAAGAGTAATCAAGGAAAGCAGCAGAGCCTTCTCCATTGACAAAGATCTCGGCCATGTGGCTAATGTCAAAAAGTCCTGCATTGGTTCTCACTGCCTCATGTTCAGCTAGATCGCTTGAGTATCTAACCGGCATGTCCCAGCCCCCGAAATCGGTAAAGCTGGCACCAAGACGGGCATGTTCAGCGTGTAAAGGGGTTTGAGGCATATGGCTAATTTACGGCAGTTTTGGATTGGGTTTTGACCCCACGCCGAAACCCTTAAAGAGCAGGCTGCTGCTGGGTGATGCAGTGGATTCCGCCACCCCTATCGAAGATAGGTCTGGCATCAATGAGCCTTATCTCGCGACCTGGATAGACATCCTCGAGGATACCCTTGGCTAGCTGATCGTTTGGATCATCAAAAGCACACAACAAAACAGCATCGTTCAGGATGTAGTGGTTGATGTATGAGTAGTCCACGAAGCCAAGTTCGTCTTTGAGGAGTTTTGGTGCAGGGACCTTCACAATTCGAGCATTTGTCTGTTCTTCCAGGCGAGCAATAACCTCATGGGTTACTGAGCTATCTGGGTGAGAAGGATCTTGCTGGTCATGAACGAGGAGAGTGTTCTCATCTGCGAAGCAAGCGACAATGTCAATGTGTCCTTTAGTGCCAAAGGTTTCATAGTCTCTAGTGAGTCCGCGTCTAATCCAGATGACCTTGTCTGTGCCAAGTTTTGAATTGAGTTCAGCTTCAACTTCAGATCTTGACCAGTCAGGGTTTCTTTCAGAACCTAGTTGAACTGTTTCGGTTGCAAGTAGAAGGCCTGCTCCATTGGTGTGGATTCCGCCACCTTCATTAACCATTTCACTCTTGATGATTTCAACATTCACGTGGTTAGCCATAAATGAAGCAACCTTGTCATCCAGTTCATATTGAGACCAACTCTGGGCACCCCATCCATTGAAGACCCAGTCGATAGCTCCAAGTGAATTAGTTTCACTGTTCACAACAAATGTTGCACCGCTATCTCTAATCCAGCTGTCATCAAGTTCACACACCACAAGTTCTATGTCTTTTGATAGATACTTCTTAGCTGTCGCCAGATGTCTTTCATTAACGAGAACTGTTACCGGTTCATATTCGGCTGCAGTGTTTGCTACCGCTGACCAAGCAAGGAAGGCATCTTCTTCTTGGGCATAATCAGCAGCTGGCCAAGCAAGCCAAGTTCTTTCATGTCTTACCCATTCACCGGGCATCTTCCAATTCACTGTAAGTCCTCTGTTGTGTTTTGATTCACTCCGGCAATACCGCCGTCAATGCCATCGCCTGAGTCTGTTCTTTCATTCACCACTGGCTTCACAAGAACCTCATAGGTATCTGGTCTTCTAGTTGCTAGGAATGGGAAGAGATCTAACCAGTCTCTTCTTTGATCTAGATCAAGATCAGCAATAAGTACTTCGTCTTCATCTCTTGATGCACTTGCAAGTACTCGACCATAAGGGTCAGAGATGAATGAACTGCCATAAAAGTTCAAAGCGCCTTCATTGCCCCAGCGGTTAGGAACAATCATGAAGGTTCCATTGGCAATGCCGTTACCCACGATTACCTGTTTCCATAGGGGAGCTGTATCAAAATCTGGATGATCTGGCTCTGATCCAATTGCCGTTGGGTAAACCAACACTTCAGCCCCTGCTAATGAATAGGCTCTGGCAACCTCAGGAAACCATTCATCCCAGCAAGTAGGAAGTCCAAAGCTCGCTAATGTCGCGTCATCGCCAACTTCTAGTTCATAGACCGGATAACCATCTGGAGTATTAGGTCCAGGAGCAAAGTATTTGTCTTCGTAGTACCCAGCTGTAACTGGAATGTGGAGTTTAGGAGTGTAGGCAATTAGTTCACCAGCAGGGTTGACCATTATGGCAACGTTTGTTCCTCTGCCATCTTCTAGCTCTGTGTCTTCATAAAGCGAAGCATGGACATAGATGCCATATTTCTCAGCGGCTGCCTTAGCAAATTGAAAAGTCTTACCTTCAAGATCTTCAGCAATAGCGGAAGGCTTGCCTGCAGGTAGCTTGTCCGCTGGATATCTACTGAGAGTCAATTCAGGCAAGAAAACCATTTGAGCTCCAGCCTCGCTGGCTAACTCAATACCTCTGTTGAGGTTCGCTAGATGGGTTGCTTCGTCTTTATCCCAGTGCATCTGAGCTAGAGCAACTCTGATTGGCTTTCTAGTTTGCTCTTTGACACGACTAAGAGATGCAAGAGCAGGAGCGATAGTTACTTTCATTTACCTTCATCCATTGAATCTAGGAGAGCGACAAGTAGTTTCAATTCTGTTCTAGGGTTCACAATTGCAAAGCGTGCATTGGGCTTGCCGTTATGTGAACTAGGCACAACAAAGCCAAGCTCTTGCTTCAAGATGCGATCAGACCAGGATTCGTAATCGGAGAGCTTCCAGCCTTCTTTTTCAAACACAACAATGGATAGTTCTGGTTCTCTCACTAGCTTGAGACTCGGTCTTTTTCTGATTACATCAGCTATTTGATGAGCTAATTTGATGTTCTCGGCAATGGCAGTTCTATATGCTTTCACACCATAGGTAGCAAGAGAGAACCAAAGTGGTAATCCTCTAGCTCTTCTAGTTAGGTTGTAGGCGTAATCACTTGGGTTGAAATCGCCACCATCGGTCAAAGTATCTAGATACTCACCGTGTTGAGTATGAGCAGCTGCTGCAAGAGCTGGCTTTCTATAAACCAGAGCACAGCAATCAAAAGGAGTGAAGAGCCACTTGTGTGGGTCAACAATGAATGAGTCTGCTTTCTCAGTTCCTTTGAATAGGTGCTTACTTGCTGGATCTAAGATTCCAGCAAGACCATATGCACCATCAATGTGATACCAAGCACCAAGTTTCTTGGCAGCTGAACCAACTTCATCTAGTCGGTCGACTATTCCGAAGTTAGTTGTTCCTGAGGTAGCAACAACGGCAAAGAGTCCATCTTTGATTTTCTTAGCTGCTTCTAATACAGCTTTGCCTCTGAGTCTTCCTTCAGAATCAACTTCAGCTAAGACAACGTCAATATCCATAACTCTTGCTGCTGCTTTGAGTGAAGAGTGTGATTCTTTAGAAGCAATGATTGACCAACGCTTCGGAAGTTTTAGTCCGGCTTTCTTGCGGTTGTTGATTGCTGTGTGTCTTGCTGTTACTAGAGCAGAGAGATTACCTAATGAACCACCTTGAACAAAAACTCCACCAGAAGTTTTTGGTAACCCCACTTCTTTAGCTAGCCAAGCTAGAACCTCATTCTCTGCAAATACAGCACCGGATCCTTCCAGCCATGAACCGCCATAAACAGAGGTTGCTGAAACTACTAGATCAAATAGTGTTGCTGCTTTTGTTGGAGCCACTGGAATGAAACTTAGGTAACCAGGGTGATCAGTTGAAATACAGGCAGGGGCTAAGATATCTTCAAATACTTTTAGGGCTTTCTTGCCACCCAAACCTTTTTCAGAGATTGTGTTGCTGGCGTTCTTCTGAAGAAACTTAAGAGTTTGTGGGCCATCTAGGGGAGCAGGGTCTAAAGCCATTCTTTCGCGTGCATAGTTGATTACATCTTCGCGAAGGGCAACAGTTTCAGGAGTTGAGCTGTGCATTTTTGCAGCGGCTTTGTTAGTCATTATCTAACCCTTGAGATGGCTTACGACGTTTAGCAATTGATAATACAAATCCAAGCACGCAAACTACAAAGAGAACAATCGATCCGATGTGTCTGCTCTCAGCAATAGAAGCACATGAAGTCCAGTCATCCTGTTGCGGCACAGTGCAGTAGTCAGGGCTGAAGAATCCAATTGCAGATGCAAGAATTCCCACCAGAGCAACGGTGGCAATCATTGCTAGAGAGTTATTGCTGATTTCACGCTTAGACATTTACACCTTTATAGAGCTGGTTCTAGAAGTTTCAGCAAGGATGATTCCCGCTACCACTATTAAACCGCCAATTACCTCAAGAGTTGTCATTGATTCATTTAGCCAAGCCCATGCAAAGACCGTTGCAAACACTGTCTCAGCAGTGGCAATGACACCAACGGCTGTAGCCGATAGGTTCCCTAGGGCTATGTAGTCCAAGAGCATTGGGACAAATGAACCCATGATGCCAATCCAAAGAAGCCCTGCCCATACCGGCATCTCGATGCCACTTAGATTTCCACCCAGATTGAAGTCAAGATTTATGTCAATTGCCTTGCCTGGATTGATCAGGTTCATAATTGCCCAGAACACAGCTGCAACAGCAAAGGTATAGAAGAGCGTTGACATGGCATCACGTTTGCGTTGAGTGTGCTCACCAATCAGGAAATAGATGCTTAGGCAAGCAGCTGCCATAAATGCCCAGGCAACACCCATTGGGTTTAGTTCTGAGTTCCAGAGATTACTAACAATTGCAAGTCCAACTAGAACGGCGGCAATACCAAACCAAAGTCTTGGACGAACCTTCTCTTTGAATAAGAGAAGAGAGACAAGAGGAACAATCACGATTGCTGTGTATTCAATTAGGAGGGCCACACTGATAGGCAGCAAGCTGACAGCATTTGAGTAAGACCACTGCATCAAGGCAATGCCGAAGATTCCATAGAAAACCAGAACAGGGAATTCCTTCTTGGTTACTTTGAATGCCTTTTTGTTGGTGAAGAGAAGAATGACACCGGCTATGACGGCGGTGAAGGTAGCTCTAAAGAGCACTAATTGCTCTGGAGTGATTTCTGTTCCGAGAATGATCTTGACGCTAGAGGCATTGAAGCCGAACATGAGGGCTGCAAAAGATACAGCAGTAATCCCAACTGCTGGGTTTCGCTTGGCTACTCTGCTCACCTAATAACCCTAGGCTAGAGACATGACTGAATATGTACTTGCCGGTGGCTGTTTCTGGTGTCTCGATTCCTCTTTTTCCCAATTCAAGGGAATCATCGATGTTGAGTGTGGTTATGCCGGTGGGCATACAGTCAACCCAACCTATGAAGAAGTTTGCAGTGAAAAGACAGGCCATGCAGAGGTTGCCAAGGTTATCTTTGACGAATCAATCATCAGCTCTGAAGTGGTACTGGATCTTTACTTCACTGTTCACGATCCAAGGCAGCTAAACCGTCAGGGAAACGATATTGGTTCTAGCTACAGATCAGCAATGTTCTATCAAGGTGATGAACAAAAAGAGATATTTGAAAAAGCACTAGAGCGAGCAGGGCAGATGTGGGATGGCGAAATCGTAACCACATTGCAGCCGCTTGAAATCTTCTGGGCAGCAGAGGAGTATCACCAGGACTACTTCTCAAAGAATCCAGGTAATGCCTATTGTCAAAGTGTTGTTAGCGGCAAGATGGCAAAGACCCGAGCATCTTTCACTGAGTACCTAAAGTAATTTCTTGGCTGTGGAAAACTAAAGCAGCAATTTAGTTTTCTTGGCAATCTTTCTGAATCAGTTATGAATACTTTTCAGAAAGGCAACAAATGTCAGATCAATACAGCGTTACAGGACTCGTCGCAACAACTCCAAGACATCTAGTCACTCAAGACGGTTTACCAATAACTTCATTTCGACTAGCTGCTTCACTTCGTAAATTCGACAGAACACTAAACAGATGGGTCGATGCTGAAACCAACTGGTTCACGATTACTTCTTTCCGTCAGCTAGCAGTCAACTCATCTATGTCAATCTCCAAAGGTGATCGCATTCTGGTTATGGGAAGACTCAGAGTTAGAGACTGGGATAACGGTGAGCGCGCAGGAACTTCCGTTGAACTAGAAGCGGAAAGCATCGGTCACGACCTAGTTTGGGGTTCAACTACCTTCACTAGAACAGTGAAATCCCAGGAGAGCGACCAAGAGGTTGCTCCAGCACCCGATGATGTTGAAGCAGAACAAGTAACTCCGGCTACCTCTAAAGGTAAAGAAAAGGCTCTAGCCAGTAGCTAGCAGATAGAATCCAGCAGCCTCTTGCCCTAACGTCCAGCTGCTGGTGTGCGACACTCACCTTCAACAAGCAAGATTAGGAACCTGACCCCTAATCACCTTCGGATATACTTATCTCCGAGCGAACTTGATTGTGAGTGTCGCATTTATCTTCTAAAGGACCAAAAATGGCTGAATTCATCTACCAAATGCACAAGGCCCGCAAGGCTCACGGGGACAAGGTCATCCTGGATGATGTGACCATTGCTTTCTACCCTGGGGCAAAGATTGGTGTTGTTGGGCCTAACGGTTCAGGTAAGTCAACAGTTCTAAAGATTATGGCGGGAATGGACACACCTTCTAATGGTGAAGCTAGATTGTCTCCAGGCCACACAGTTGGAATCCTTCTTCAAGAGCCACCTCTCAACGAAGAGAAGACAGTTCTTGGAAACGTAGAAGAAGCTGTTGCCCACATCAAGTCAAAAGTGGATCGTTTCAACGAGATCAGTGCTGAGCTTGCTAACCCAGAAGCTGATTACGAGACTTTGTTGGAAGAAATGGGCAAGCTGCAAGAAGAGATTGACCACCTTGATGCTTGGGATCTAGATAACCAGCTAGAGCAGGCTATGGATGCCCTTCGTTGCCCTCCAGGGGACACAGCAGTTACCCATCTTTCCGGTGGTGAGCGCAGAAGAGTTGCTCTTTGTAAGTTGCTTCTAGAAAAGCCAGACCTACTTCTTCTAGATGAGCCAACAAACCACCTAGACGCTGAATCAGTTCTATGGCTTGAGCAGCACCTAGCTAAGTACCCAGGCGCTGTCTTGGCAGTTACTCACGATAGATACTTCCTAGATAACGTTGCTGAATGGATTCTGGAACTAGATAGAGGACGTGCTTACCCTTACGAAGGTAACTACTCAACTTATCTAGAGAAGAAGCGTGAGCGTCTAGAAGTTCAAGGTAAGAAAGATGCCAAGTTAGCAAAACGTCTTGGCGATGAACTTGATTGGGTTAGGTCTTCTGCTAAAGCTCGACAGACTAAGTCGAAAGCTCGTCTTGCACGCTATGAAGAAATGGCAGCAGAGGCAGATAGAACTAGAAAACTAGACTTCGAAGAAATCCAGATTCCACCTGGCCCAAGACTTGGATCTATTGTTCTTGAGGCCAAGGACTTGCAAAAAGGTTTTGAAGGAAGATCTCTAATTAGCGGCCTAACT
>JBIIPK010000014.1:0-33736 GCA_044342685.1 Rhodoluna sp. | reverse complement strand
ATCTACTACGTCTACGCGCACCTTCTTGCCATCGGCAAGAGCGTTAATGATGGTGCGGAGGGCTTTGGCAGTGCGTCCGTTGCGTCCGATCACTCGGCCAAGGTCGTCAGGGTGAACGTGAATCTCTAACAAATCTCCACGATTGGTTGAGCGTTCAGTGACGTTGACATCCTCAGGATGATCAACAATACCTTTGACCAAGTGTTCGAGCGCAGCGGATAACACTTTATTAAGCCTCTTTGGTTTCTTCAGCTTCAGCAGGTGAACCCTCTGAAACTTCGTCAGCTGCAGCAACTTCTGCTGCTGCCTCTTCTACAACTTCAGCTACATCTGCTGCTGCTTCTGCTGCTACTTCTTCGGCAGCAACTTCTGCAACTACTTCAGCTGCTGCTTCTACAACGTCTTCAAGGTTGCCTTCAGCTACAGCTGCGTCAACAACTGCATCGACTACGTCTTCTGCAACCTTGTCAGCCTGCTTCTTAACAACAATCTCTTCACGAGGCTTTAGAACTGGCTTCTTCTTTGTGTCAGCTTCGAAAACTGCCTTAGGAATCTGAGGTAGGACGGTATTCTTTGCAGATGCGTCACCCTTCGACTTCTGGTAGTCACCGGTTAGCTTTAGAAGAGCAAGTACCTGCTCGGTTGGTTGTGCACCAACACCTAGCCAGTACAGAGCACGCTCTGAGTTAACTTCAATGATTGATGGGTGGTTAGTTGGTACGTAACGACCGATCTCTTCGATAACGCGACCATCACGTGCTTTACGTGAATCTGCTACGACGATACGGTAGTGAGGCGTCTTCAGTTTTCCGAGACGCTTTAGGCGGATTTTTACAGCCACAATGCTCCTGTTTATGAATTGGGGCGAACAATCAACCGTGAGCGTGGGGGCACACTCGGTAGAAAAGCTCTAATGGGTTGCCCATTCAGCTTGGTTAGAGGGTCAAGCTGCAGGCAACCTCTCTATTGTGCCAGAAATAACTGGCCTGAGCAACCAACTACCCGCCTAAACCGAACGAAGATCCTGAATTTCCCTGCTTAGGAGGTTCAATACCCGCAATTTCAGCAGCACGTTTAGCTGGATTACCTGATTTACCCTTTTTGGCCTTGCCCTTGTTCTGCTTAGGCATAGCTGCCCTACCCATACCAGGAGGCATTCCAGGAATACCTGGGTTTCCACCCTTAGCCATGGTCTTCATCATCTTGGCTGCCTGTTCAAACCTGTTGACCAATGAGTTCACATCAGTAACTGTCATGCCAGAGCCCTTAGCAATACGAAGTCTTCTTGAACCATTGAGAATCTTTGGGTCTCTTCGCTCTTTAGGAGTCATAGCTCTGATAATTGCTTCGGTGTGTGCAATCTCTTTTTCATCGATGTTATCTAGCTGACCTTTTAGCTTTCCAGCTCCAGGCATCATCGCAAGCATGTTCTTGATGGAGCCCATCTTTTTGATCTGCTGCATCTGCTCTAGGAAGTCTTCAAGAGTGAAGGCATCCTTAGCCATCTTCTCTGCCATAACCATGGCTTCTTGTTCATCAAAAGACTTCTGAGCCTGCTCGATAAGGGTGAGAATGTCTCCCATGTCCAAAATACGAGATGCCATACGATCTGGGTAGAAAGGTTCAAAGGCATCCATGCCTTCACCAGTTGAACTAAACAGAATTGGTTTGCCAGTTACTTGAGCAACAGATAAAGCTGCACCACCACGAGCATCACCATCAAGCTTGGTTAGCACTACACCTGTGATGCCAACACCATCTTCAAATGCTTTGGCTACGTTTACTGCGTCTTGACCAATCATCGAGTCAATTACAAATAGAACTTCATCAGGATCAGTTGCTTTCCTGATGTCGTTTGCTTGCTTCATTAGTTCTTCATCAATGCCAAGACGACCTGCGGTGTCAACGATGACTACAGAGAACTGCTTCTGCTTAGCGTGCTTGATTGAGTCTTTAGCAACGTTTACTGGGTTGCCAGATCCGTTTCCTGCTTCAGGAGCGAAGACTGGAACACCAACACGTTCACCAATAACTTGAAGTTGGTTCACAGCATTAGGTCTTTGAAGGTCACAGGCAACAAGCAAAGGAGTTTGACCTTGCTCTTTGAGCCAAAGGGCTAACTTTCCAGCAAGGGTAGTTTTACCAGAACCCTGCAAACCAGCAAGCATGATTACAGTTGGCGGGTTCTTAGCAAACTGAATTCTTCTGGCTTCCCCACCCAAGATCACAATCAGTTCTTCTTGAACAATCTGCACTACCTGCTGAGCAGGGTTTAGAGCTTTAGAAACTTCATCGCCTAATGCTCTCTCTCGAACGGCAGCGATAAATGTCTTGACAACTTCAAGAGCAACGTCTGCTTCAAGCAGTGCTCTTCTGATTTCTCTGAGGGTTGAGTCGATGTCAGCAGCAGATAGCTTTCCCTTGGCACGAAGACCCTTAAACGTTTCAACTAAACGCTCTGAAAGATTTCCAAACATTACTTCTCACCTACTAACCCAATTGCAAATTCTTTAGCATCAAAGAAACCGAAGTCTTCGATACCTTCACCGACACCCACTAGTTTGACAGGAATATTCAACTGATCTTGGATGGCATAAACAATTCCACCCTTAGCACTGCCATCTAGTTTGGTAAGAGCAATACCTGTTACAGCTGCTACCTCTGTGAAGGCTTTAGCCTGGGTCATAGCATTTTGACCTGTTGTTGAATCTAGAACCAAGAGAACTTCACTAATAGGCAACTGCTTTTCAATTACTCTTCTGATCTTGCCTAGCTCATCCATTAGACCCTGCTTGTTCTGCAAACGTCCTGCTGTATCAATAATCAAAACATCACTGCCATTAGCAATAGCTTTCTCAACTGCCTCATAAGCAACAGCAGCCGGGTCTTGACCTTCAACAGTTGGCTTCACAATCTCTGAATTACTTCTTGTAGCCCAAGTCTCTAGCTGTTCAACAGCAGCTGCTCTAAAAGTATCCGCTGCACCTAGTGTGACCTTGGCCCCACCTTCAACCAGATAGTTAGATAGCTTTCCAATGGTTGTTGTCTTGCCAGCACCATTTACTCCAACTACCAGAATCACATAAGGCTGTGCTCCTGAATCAAGATTCAGAGCAGCATCTGTTCTAGACATTTTCTCTGTAAGTAGCTCAGTTAGAACTGCCTTTAGTTCTGCTTCAGTCTTAGAGCCGTTCTTCTTAGCTCTTACCTTCACTGCAGCAACAATCTCTTCTGCTGCCTCTACCCCGAAGTCAGCCTGAATCAAAACATCTTCAAGATCATCTAGATTCTCAACATCAAACTTGATTCTTGAAAAAACAGCCTTGAAACCTTTACTTAGGTTTCTCTTAGGTAGTTCTACCTTTACAAGCTCAGTAGGTTCAGCAACAACTAGTTCTTCAACGATTGTTGGTTCTACTGGAGCTACGACTACTTCTTCGGCAATTACTTCAGCCTCTTGGACAATAACTTCTTCAACAGCTGGAGTGGCTGCTTTGTCCTTTTTACGCCAGAACATTAAGCCAGCCAAGATTAGTCTTCGCTAACTTCTAGACGTTGGCTAACAACAGCACTGATACCGTCTTGACGCATTGAAACACCATAGAGAGCATCAGCAATTTCCATTGTGCGCTTCTGGTGAGTAATGATCACAAGCTGAGATGACTTCTTTAGGTCAAGGAAGATATCCAGTAGACGTCCTAGGTTGGCATCATCAAGTGCAGCCTCAACCTCATCAAGAACATAGAACGGTGAAGGGCGTGCCTTGAAGATAGCAACTAGAAGTGCGAGGGCTGCAAGTGAACGCTCACCGCCTGAGAGCAAGCTCAATCTTTCAATGCGCTTACCTGCTGGCTTGACGTTAACTTCAAGACCAGTTGTGAGCATGTTGTCGTGATCGGTTAGGTAGATAGAACCAGTTCCTCCAGGGAATAGCACTGGGAATACCTGCTCGAAAGCCTTCTTGGTGTCTTCGAATGCTTCTTCGAAGATGGACTGCATCTTGCTGTCTAGTTCCTTGATGATATCCAGCAAGTCTGCTCTTGTTTGAGTTAGGTCGGTTAGCTGTTCGGTTAGGAACTTGTGTCTTTGTTCAAGAGCAGCAAACTCTTCAAGAGCTAGTGGGTTTACTCGACCGAGACGTTCAAGTAATCTCTCTGCATCGTGCAGTCTCTTCTGCTGTTCAGCTTTAACGAAAGGCTTTGGATTCTCTGGGTTCTCAGGATCTGGGATTAACTGATCTGGTCCATACTCGGTAACCAAAACTTGCTGATCTAGTGCAAGGTCTTCATTTGCCTTAGAGACTAGGTTGGCTAGGTTCAGTCTCTTCTCGTGGTTAGAAAGTTCAATGTCGTGAACTGTTTGAGTAAGAGCAGACAATCTGTTCTGAACTGTTGAAGTCTCACCACGAAGACGAACCAGTTCTTCATTCTGGTTTCTTCTCTTGCTCTCAAGATCATGCAGAGCAAGCTTGGCAATCTGTGCAGACTTCTCGATTGCAGAAATAGCAACAGGAAGTAATTCAAGAACACTCTGAGCAGCTGCAAGCTGTCTTGCCTGAAGTTGGGCGGCTGCCTTAGAGCTTTCAATAGCATCAAGGGCATCGCCGATTTGAGCACGAAGAGATGCTGCTCTATCTGTCTCAACTCTTAGACGATCAGTTGCAGAACCAAGTTCTACTCGAACATCAAGTTCAGCTTGTCTAGCGTTATCAAGGGCAAGGGCTAGATCTGCTCTAGCTGAAGTATCTAGGTTAGGACGCTCACGCTTAGAGAATTCAAGGTGGCTAGCAACCGCTAACTCAACTGCTGACTTAGCAACAGCAATACCTTCTCTAGCAGTGTCAGCAACTCTTTCAAGACGAGCTCTTTCACCATCAAGGGCTTCAACTTGAACTCTTAGACGGCCTAGCTTTTCAGCATGGGATGCAAGTTCAGCATCGTTCTTCTTTAGCTCTGCTAGTGCTCGTGCTGTCTGCTCTTTAGCAGTTGTTTCTTGTGAACGAGCAGTGTTTAGATCTGCTCTAAGTCTTTCAATGCTTTCGTTGACTGTTGCAAGCTTGGTCTCAGCACTGTCGCGTTCAGCAACAAGCTCAACCTTTGAAGGCTGCTGGCCAGAGCCACCTCTAATTACAGACTCAGTTAGAACATCGCCTTGCTTGGTAATAACAACAAGCTTTGAAACATTTGGTTGAGCAGAGTAGAGGTTACGAGCAGCCTGGATGTCATCAACGATTACAACATTTACTAGGTTGGCAAGAATGCCAGCAGGTGCATCAACAACATCGACAGCATTTCTTGCTCCAGCGATAGCTGGAAGGTTAGTTGGCTTTGATTTGTTTTCAATATCAGCAACTACAAGTTCAACTCGACCACCGTTGTTGCTCTTTAGGTGCTCAATAGCATCAAGAGCATCTGATCTGTTATCGGCAACGATTGCATCTGCAAGTGTGCCGAGCGCTGCTGAGATTGCTGCTTCATAACCAGCATCAATTCTCATGTGTGAGGCAACTAGACCTCTAATACCTTTTAGTCCTGCTGAATTTAGTTCAGTAGTTCCATCTTTTTGTTCAAGAGTTAGATTCAGGGCACTTCTCTTAGCAAGAAGTGAATCTCTTTCACGCTCTGCTGTGTGAAGTTCATCTCTAAGGGATTCAATCTTTGCTCCAAGAGCAGTTACTTCAAACTGAGCCTCTTCATAAGCCTGTTCAAATGAACTGTCCTTAGGGGACGCAAAGCTCAACTCTGATTCCAAAGACTCAAAGCTTGTAACAGCTGCTTGGTGTCTAGAGTTGGCTTCAGCTAGAGCTTCTTCGTGACGAGAGAGTTCTTCTTGAGCAGAAACTAGCTTTGCCTTAGTTAGGTTTGCTTCGCTGTCTAGTCTGGCTAGTTCAACATCGAAAGCTGCAATCTCAGCACTCTTGGCCGCTGCCTGGTTGTCAAAGTTTTCTAGGATCGCTCTAGCTTCATCTCTGTGAAGTTCTGCATCTCTAAGAGCTCCACGAAGAGTTTCAACTGCAACAGTTAGTTCAACAACGCTTGAATCTGCTGCTTTAGCATCTGCTTCAATAGCTGCTGGGTCTACCTGTGACGCTGTCAAAGTCTTTTGAGAAGTAAGAAGTGCAACTCTCTGGTTAGCAATTGCCAACATGGTGCGGAACTTCTCAGTAACAGTGTCGAACGAGAAGGCAAGTGATCTAGCAACTTCAACTTCGCTAGACATCTGCTGGTTTTCTAGTTCAGCAAGTCTTTGGTTGTTTTCATCCAACTGCTGCTGCAAGATGTTTCTTTCAGCTTTTCTATCAGCTTCAGACTGAGATGTTTGGTCCAAACCATTTAGCAAACCAACAACTTCAGCTGCCATAAGTCTTGCTTTAGCATCACGAACAACGGATGCAATGCCTTGAGCTTGACGAGCTGTTTCAGCTTGCTGACTTAGAGGCTTGAGTTGTCTTCTAACTTCTCCGGCTAAGTCGTTTAGACGAGTCAGGTTTCCCTGCATCGCTTCTAGCTTGCGCTCAGTCTTTTCTTTTCTTCTGCGGTGCTTCAAGATACCGGCAGCTTCTTCAATGAAGCCTCTACGCTCTTCAGGTGTTGCTCTTAGAACTCCATCAAGCATTCCTTGGCCAACGATGACGTGCATCTCACGGCCAAGACCTGTATCGCTTAGAAGTTCTTGAACATCAAGTAGTCGACATGGCTCACCATTAATCGCATACTCAGATCCACCATTTCTAAAAAGTGTTCTTGAGATAGTGACTTCGGTGTAATCAATTGGTAGAGCACCATCGGTGTTATCAATTGTTAGAGAAACTTCTGCTCTACCCAGAGGGCCCTTAGTTGCGGTACCTGCGAAGATAACGTCTTCCATCTTGCCACCGCGAAGAGTCTTAGCTCCTTGCTCACCCATAACCCAAGCGAGTGCATCAACGACGTTAGATTTACCTGAACCGTTAGGTCCAACGACCGCAGTTACACCTTTTTCAAGGATGAAAGTCGTTGGATTCGCGAACGACTTAAAGCCCTTGAGTGTCAGGCTTTTCAGATGCAAAACAGTTCGCTTTCGTAGGAGGGCGTAAGGGCTAAAGCCCAAACTTAGGGGTCTTTATAAAAATTACCTTATCTGAGGGCCTCACTTGGCCGTAAAGCCATATTTGACCCCTGTTAGGGCTATTTATCGCCTAAGTCTTTGACAACTTGGGCAGAAATGGGACCCTCGGTTCATCCAGTTCTCCCGCTTGATAGCTCTGCCACACCTCTTGCAAGGAAGCCCAGTCAGACCATAGGCATTGAGGCTAATGCTGAAATAGCCTGATTCCCCATTGATGTTCTTGTATTGCTCATCAAAGCTGGTTCCCCCAGCCTCACAGGCATTAGCCAAGACAACCCGAACATGCTCCAGCAGTTCTTTAGCCTTTGGCTTAGTAAGGCTGGCTGCTGGCTGGTCATAATGGATCTTGGCTAACCATAGGGATTCATCAGCGTAGATATTGCCAATACCGCTCAGAACTCCTTGATCTAAGAGAACTCTTTTGATGCCAGAGTTCTTCTTCTTGAACTTCTTCAAAACCTCATCAACGCTAAAAGAAGGATCTAGTGGATCTCTAGAAATATGAGCAACCTGATTAGGAATCATATTTAACCAAGATTCAGCAGAGTGATCTGCTCCGCTAAAGCCACCTGGCAACCCATCTTCGGTTGCCTGCATTACATCAATGGCTAATGAACCAAAGATTCTCTGATCAACAAATCTAAGTTCATACTTTTGACCATCAGATGCCTTGAGGTAAATAGTCACTCGAGTAAGAGCATCAGGAGTGAAACCTGGAGTTCTAAGCAACATCTGACCGCTCATACCAAGATGACCAATTAGAGCTAGCTGCGGTTCGTTCTTCTTTTGATTTAGTGGCAGCCAGAGAAACTTACCCCTGCGAACAGCCGCCTGAATAGTTCTACCGGTAAGAGTTTCAACAAAGTCACCTGATGATGCAGGATGTCTCTTCAGACTTCTAACATCGTGGATTTGAACTTTAGTTACTTTTGCTCCGGCAACAACTTCAGCAAGACCTGCTCTAACGGTTTCAACTTCTGGTAACTCAGGCATAACTAACCTCTAAGAGTTTTTAGCGCTTCAACAGCAGCCTGTGCTTCAGCAGCTTTGCGGGTGCGACCTGAGCCTTTAGAAATAGCAGCACCATCAACAATTACTTCTGCGAAGAAAGTTCTATCGTGATCAGGACCTTCATGAGTAATTTCAAAAGAAGCATCTGATTTACCAAGAGATTTAAGTAGTTCACTCAAAACAGTTCTAGGTTCTGAAGTTTCTAGAAGTTCATCTTCTGAACTAAGCAGAGGCAGTACTAGAGAATCAATGATTGATTTAGCAGGTGCTAAACCACCTGATAAATAAGCTGCTCCGATGATTGCTTCAAAGGTGTCAGCAAGAATGTTTGTCTTAGTTTGTCCCCCGGTAGAAAGTTCACCTTTACCTAGGCGAACGAATTCTCCGAGACCGATTTGGTTTGCAGCGATGGCTAGAGTCTTGGCAGAAACAGTTGCACTGCGTAAACGTGAAAGTGAACCTTCATCAAGATCTGGGTTCTCTGAATAAACATGTCCAGTTACAACAAAACCCAACACTGAATCGCCTAAAAACTCTAGGCGTTCGTTGTTGGGTATTTTGCCGTTCTCGTAAGCGTAAGAACTATGAGTTAGAGCTAACTCCAGTAGTTCCGCTTCAATACTTATGCCAAGTCTTTGAATAAGCGTGGCGTAGTTCAAGATGTGAACCGAAGTTTAGGCGTCTGCTACCTTGCGGCCCTTGTACTCGTAGAACTGAACAACGCCATTAGCGTCTTCTACGGCACGAGCACGGTGAGGCAAGCTGTAAACGGTCTTACCGTTCTCAACTGTCTTAACCAACTGTGTGTTAGTTGCAATCCATGCTGAACGACGGTGACGAGTGTTTGATCTCGATAGGCGTCTCTTTGGTACTGGCATCAGTCTTCACTTTCTTGAGCAAGTTTCTTGAGTTCATTCCACCGCGAATCAATCGGGGCTTCGTGAGCGTGATCTGGGTTTTCATTCAACTTAACACCACACTCTGAACACAGACCAAGACAGTCAGCACTACAAATTGGGGTGAACGGAAGATTGAGAACTACCGAATCAATGATTATTGGTTCCAAGTCGATTTGTTCGCCTTGAATGACCAAGTCATCTTCTACCTCTAAAGAATAGGCGAAAAGCTCCTGAATATCTACCTGAACCGGCACAGTCATAGGCTCAAGGCATCTAGAACACTCAGCAACAGCCACTGTTTTCAGCCCACCGGAGACATAAATACCCTCATGAACGCTTTCTAGACGTAGTTTCAGGTCGATATTCTGACCCTTTGGGACATTGGCTAAGCCTTCGCCTAGCTTGGCACCTAGGGCAACTGTGCTCTCCAGTTCACGCATGTGGCCTGGCTTGTGCATTAGATCATGCACTGAAATAAGGAAGTTTGTCATTATTTAGATAAAGCCTTTACTACCTCGACTGGAACGTATTTACTGATGTCTCCCCCAAGATCAAAGACCTGCTTGACCAAGGAAGAAGAGACAAAACCATGGGTTGGATCTGCTGGGATAAAGATAGTCTCAATGCCACTTAGGTCTCTGTTGACCTGAGCCATAGGCAATTCATAATCCAAATCAACATTTGTTCTAACACCCTTGACCAAAGCATCTGCCCCAAGGCTCTTGCAGTAATCAACCAATAGACCTGTGTCTAGGGAACTAACAACAAAGTTTCCCGGCTTGCTCTTGAGAATCTCAGTAATTAGTTCAACTCTTTGAGTTGTTGTCAGACGAGGGTTCTTAGCTGGGTTATGGACAACCACAATATGGACTGTTTCAAACATCTTGGCAGCACGGGTAGCGATATCGAGGTGACCGTAGGTGAACGGGTCAAAGGAACCTGGATAAACGGCAATGGCCATGAGATTAGGTTAGCCGACTATGACTTAGTTAGAAAGTCTTGTCTTTGTTTATCTAGTTGGTCTAGGCACTGAGCCAATGACGGGTGCTTTTCTAAGGTTGGATCTGCTTCAAATAGCTCGATGACTTCTGCTCTTGCTTCTTGAATCATCTTGCTATCAGCCAATACTCGAAGGAGCTTGAGGCTAGATCTGCCACCCGATTGGTTAGCTCCTAGAACATCTCCCTCACGTCTAAGTTCAAGGTCGATCTCACTTAGTTTGAAGCCATCTATGGTCGCTGCTACCGCTTGAACTCTCTCAAGAGCCAACGAATCTTGCTCAGCACTTGTCAACATCAAACAGAGACCAGGTAACCCACCTCGACCAACACGACCTCTGAGCTGATGAAGTTGTGATATTCCGAATCGGTCTGCATCGAGAATGACCATGGTGGTGGCATTAGGAACATCGACGCCAACTTCAATAACTGTTGTTGAAACAAGAACATCAATCTCTTTATTGGAGAAAGCTGTCATGATTTCATTCTTCTCTTCAGAAGACTGTCTACCGTGAAGAACAGAAATCTTTAAGCCTTGCAGTGCAGGGTTATTCTTTAATGCTTCAGCAACACTTATGGCTGCCGCTAATGGTCTCTTAGGTTTAGGAGTCTTACCTTCTTCAAGGAACTCATCATCTTCTTGAGCAGCTCCACCACTTGCAATAAGTTCTTCACCCTCATCAGATTCATCAATGCGTGGACAAACCACAAAGGCTTGTCTGCCATTAGACACTTCTTCAGCAACTCTTTGCCACACTCTGGCTACCAGTGCTGGTTGATCGTCTGTGATTACGTGTGAGGTGATGGCCTGTCTACCTGCTGGCAGTTCCGTCAATATTGAAACATCTAGATCTCCAAAGACCGTTACAGCCAATGTTCTAGGAATCGGTGTTGCGGTCATAGTTAGAACATGTGGAGGCAATTTGCCCTTGAGCCTTAGTGCTTCTCTTTGGTCAACTCCGAAACGATGCTGTTCGTCAACAACAATCAAACCCAAATCAAAGAACTCAACTTTGCTTGCAAACAGTGCGTGAGTTCCAACAACAATCTTTGCCTTGCCTGAAACCATGTTCAAAAGAGCGGTTTTTCTGTCTGCTGCATTTAGTTGCCCAGTTAGCAAAGTGAGTCCAAGTTCTTTAGCTAACTCTGGTCCAAGTGTTCGCTCAATAGATTTGAAGTGTTGGGCAGCTAGAACTTCTGTTGGAGCAAGTAGTGCTGACTGGCCTTGACTATCAGCAACTGTGAGCATCGCTCTAACAGCAACCAAAGTTTTACCTGATCCGACTTCACCTTGAAGCAGTCGGTTCATGGGATGTAGTTGAGACAGATCTTCAGCAATGTCTTGCCCAATGGTTATCTGCCCATTAGTCAAAGTGAATGGAAGGCTTTCATCGAATTGAGAGAGGTAGCCCTTCTCAGTTGAAACACGACTTGCGCTCTTCTGATGTTTATTCTCGAGTCTTCTTTTCACCAAGGTTGATTGGAGGAGGAATGCTTCGTGGTACCTCAAGGTATCTCTAGCTGCCATCCAATCCCCCATGTTGGCAGGTTGGTGAATCTTCACAATTGCATCGTGAAGGTCTAGGAGATCATGTTTCTTTCTGAGCTCTTCAGGAACTTCATCCTCGATTGTTGGAACAACATCTAGAACGACACGCAAAGCTCTTTGAATCATCCAGGTGGAGCAAGTTGATGATGCAGGGTAAATAGGAATTGGTAGCTCAGCCCAAGCCTTAGCTACCTCATCTTCAATCTCGTCCCCAAAGAGTTCATAGTCAGGGTGAGCTAGTTGAAGTTTGTTTTGGTAGCTACCAATCTTTCCTGCCCACAGACCTCTAACTCCAGGTCTTAGCTTCTGAGCTCTCCATGCTTGATTGAAGAAGGTGGCCGTTACAAAGCCTTCACCATCGGTTAGCTTCACTTCTAGGATGACGCCTGATTTTCCCTTCATGCGTCTTTCATAGACCTCAACCACATCGGCAACAAGGGTTACTGTTTCGCCGACAGGTATCTCTTTAATCGGAGTTAGTTCACCTCTGGAGGAATACCTTCTTGGGTAATGCTGAAGTAGGTCTGCTGCAGTCTTGATGTTTAGGTTCTTAGCCAACGCCTTAGCGGTCTTTTCACCTATCAGGCGGTCTAAGGGCGTTAGCGGTAACAGCATGAGTCAATCTTCGCTGAAGCCTAGGACAAGTTAGGCTAGGGACACTATGACCAGAATCATTGGCGGTATCGCCGGCTCCAGAACACTAGCCTCTCCAGCAAAAGTAACGAGGCCAACATCCGACCGTATTCGCGAGAGTATCTTCAATCGCCTTGAGGCACTTGACCTTATTGATGGTGCTGATGTTCTGGATCTTTATGCGGGAACCGGAGCTTTGGGTTTTGAGGCTGCTAGCCGTGGAGCAAGATCACTCCTGCTTGTTGAGAACAACAAGCAGGCTCTAGGTGGCATCATCACCAACCAGAGAATGATCAAAGCAGCTCTCCAGAAAGAAGAGTTGGATTGCGACATCAGAGCCGAGGGTAAGTCAGTCAGTTCTTACCTAGCTACCTTCTCAAGCAAGTTTGACCTGGTCTTCATTGACCCTCCTTATGAAGTTTCTAATACAGAGATCAATGAAAACCTGACGGCACTACTTCCTCACCTCAAAGAAAATGCAGTGATTATCTTGGAGAGATCTTCAAGAACACCTATTCCAGAGTTACCGGAAGAACTTAAGGTCACTGAAGAAAAGTCTTATGGCGACACAGTCGTTTACTGGCTAGAAAGTAAATAGCGATGATTGAACCGACTCAAACCCAATGGGGAAAGATTCAGGGAATTGCTCTAGCTAGAGCATTCAGCCTTCTGGGTAGCGGACTGACAATCTTCACTCTCATCTTCCGAGAGCAAGCATCAGGTCCTGCAGCTGTTGCACTACTGCTCATCGTCGGAACTCTCCCGGTCATTATCTTTTCCCCTTGGGCAGGAACCATTGCTGACCGTTTCAGCACAAGACAGGTAATTCCGATTGTTGCTGTGATCGGTGGATCATCCATCTTCCTTCTCAGCCAGGACATTGAACACTGGATGACGCTAGCTCTGTTGTTTATAGCAAATACCTGCGCATCTATTTCAGGTCCAACTTGGGCGAAGCTAACTCCCCTACTTGCAACAAAAGAGGACATCAGCCGAGCTATGGGAACTATCCAAAGTTATTTCTCTCTGGCAGGTTTAGCTGGACCTTTCCTAGCTGGCTTCCTAGTCAAAGCAACAGGCTACTTCTGGACATTTGTTATTGATGCCACTTTCACAGCTCTTATGGCTTTGGTTCCATTCATCATGAAAGTTAATCATGAGCCTGAAGAACTTGCTGAAGGTGAAAAGTCAAATACGACTGAAGGATTCAAGTTCCTAATGAAGAGTCCCCTACTTAGATCTCTAGTTATCTTGGTCTTCGGTCTAGTCTTCTGCGTGAGCGTTATCAACGTTGGCGACATTTTCTTGATCACAAGAATTATGGGTGGAGACTCATTCATCTATGGAGTGGTTGGCACACTATTCGCTCTTGGATTGCTGTTGTCAAACATTTTGATTGGCCGCACCAAAGTATCAATGACTACCGAACTCAAAGTCCTTGGAGTTGGAATGGGTATTCTTTCGATATCTGGAGCATTTGTGGGTGTTGCACCTAACTACTGGGTAGTTATGGCCATCTGGTTTATTGCTGGTGCTGCTAACGCAACTATCAATAGCTACGGCGTTGGAATGATGATCAAGGAAACTCCTCATGAACTTCAAGGCAGAGTGTTTGCTGCCTTCGGAGCTGTTGTGTCTGTAGCAAGCATTGGTTCAATGGGCATTGCAGGCCTTGCTATTGAATTCTTTGGAGTGAGAGAAGTGTTTGTAGTCTCTGGAATAGCGGCTCTAGCGGCGTTCTTTATCCTGTTCCCTACCGTTTATCGAGAACAAACAAAGATTATTAAAGCTAGTTCAGCTTCCTAACAGTCTCACCAATGTATAGCTGCTGAGGGCGGCCAATCTTGGTGGCTGCATCGTGGTTCATTTCACGCCAGTGAGCGATCCAACCTGGAAGACGTCCCATAGCAAACAGTGTTGTGAACATACGGGTTGGGAATCCCATTGCCTTGTAGATAACACCGGTGTAGAAGTCAACGTTTGGATATAGCTTTCTTGAGATGAAGTATTCATCTGCAAGTGCTGCTGCTTCTAGCTCCTTAGCAATGTCAAGTAGAGGGTCTTCTACGCCGAGATCTGCAAGAACTCTGTCTGCAGTTGCCTTGACGATGGTGGCTCTAGGATCCATGTTCTTATAAACACGGTGACCGAATCCCATTAGCTTGATGCCGTCTTCTTTGTTCTTGACTCGCTCAATGAACTTCTCTACTGATTCACCGGAGTCTCTGATGTGTGCAAGCATTTCAAGAACAGCTTCGTTAGCTCCACCGTGTAGTGGACCAAACAGTGCTGAAACACCAGCTGATACAGAAGCAAATAGGTTTGCCTGTGAAGAACCAACTAGACGAACAGTAGATGTTGAACAGTTCTGTTCGTGGTCTGCGTGAAGAACTAGAAGTGTGTCAAGAGCCTTAGTAATGACTGGGTTCTGAACAAAAGGTTCAGCCATGTTGCCAAAGCTCATACGAAGGAAGTTCTCAACGTAACTCAATGAGTTATCTGGATAAAGAAGAGCCTGTCCTAAAGCGTTCTTGTGTGAATAAGCAACAAGAGTTGGAAGCTTTGCAAGTAGACGAACAGTTGATAGTTCAACCTGATAGTCATCGTGTGGGTTTAGTGAGTCTTGGTAGAAAGTTGAAAGAGCTGAAACACCTGCTGATAGCACTGACATCGGGTGAGCTGACTGTGGCATTGAGTGGAAGATGTTTTTTAGATCTTCGTGAATCAAAGTGTGTCTTCTAAGACGCTCATCCCAATCACTCAGTTCTTGAGCGTTTGGTAGCTGACCATAAATCAAAAGGTAAGCAGTTTCAATAAAGCTCTTTGAACCTGCAAGTTGTTCAATTGGGTAACCGCGGTATCTAAGAATTCCTGCATCACCATCGATGTATGTGATGGCTGATTTTGTGCTGGCAGTGTTTACGAAACCAATGTCATAAGAGTTCAAACCAGTGCTGGCATTTAGCTTGGAGAAGTCAATTACTGAGTCACCATCGGTGGCTTGAATAATAGGAAAATCGGCAGTTCCACCTGGGTAATTCAGGGTAACTTTCGAGTTGTTATCAGCTGACAAAACTTGCTCCTGTGATTCTTTTGACTATTGAGTTAACCCTAGAGCATTGGTCAATCTAGCGGCACCCTCAGATATCTTCTCGTCGGTAGCAGTAATTGAGAACCTTACGTACTTGCTGCCTCCGGCTTCATAGAACTCGCCTGGAACTACCAAGATACCTAGATCTGCCATCCTCTTTACAGTTACCCAGCAGTCCTCACCTAAGGTTGCCCAGAGGTATAGCCCTGCCTGAGATTCGGCTATCTCAAAGCCATAAGCCTTGACTGCATCAAGTAGAACTTCTCTTCTCTTGCGGTAGATCTCGCGTTCAACTGACACATGTTCTTCATCGCCAAGGGCAGCTATTACTGCCTTCTGAACTGGAGCAGGCATGATTAGACCGCTATGCATTCTGATGTTCACAAGACCCTTGATGAGAGCTTCAGGACCAGCAGCGAACGCCGCTCGGTACCCAGCGAGGTTTGATTGCTTACTCAAAGAGTAGATAGCTAGAAGGTTCTCGTACGAGCCTTCACAAACTCTTGGGTCTAAGACTGAAGGAATTCTTGTCTCTGCCCATTGACCCCAACCAAGCTCTGCATAACATTCATCGCTTGCTAAAACTGCGCCTAATTCACGAGCTCTGACAACTGCTGCTTTCATTTCTGCAACATCTAGTACGCGACCATCAGGGTTACCTGGTGAATTAATCCAAATTAGTTTGGTGTTCTCAGGCCACTTAACTGGATCGTCTTCGCTAATTATCTCAGCGCCACATAAAGCTGCACCAACAACGTATGCGGTGTATGCAACCGATGGTTGAACAACAACATCGCCTTTACCAAGACCAAGCATTAGTGGAAGGAAGGAAATGAATTCTTTAGAACCGATTGTTGGCATTACTTGGTCAGCGGTTAGTTCCACTCCACGTCTTCTGCCAAACCATTCAGCAACTGCAGTTCTGAATTCAAGTGAACCACCGGTTGATGGATATCCTGGTGCGTTAGTTGAATCTCTAATGGCGTCTTGAATAATCTTTGGAGTTGGGTCAACAGGAGAACCAACACTTAGATCAACCATGCCGTTGGCATGCTTTTCAGCAATCGCTTGATATGGCTTTAGTTTTTGCCAAGGATATTCCGGCAAGCGATCAAACATAGGTTAGGCCTGTGGCGGGAGAGCTTTGATCACTTCGTGATCGCCTTCAATTGGACCAACCTTGGCAGCTCCGCCAGGAGATCCAACAACGCTAAAGAATTCAACATTGGCCTTGTAGTAATCGGCCCATTGAGCAGGAAGGTCATCTTCGTAGTAGATAGCTTCAACAGGACATACTGGCTCACAAGCTCCACAGTCAACACACTCATCTGGGTGGATGTAGAGCATGCGGTCACCCTCGTAAATACAGTCAACTGGACACTCAGCTATACAAGCTTTGTCTTTGACATCAACACAAGGTAGGGCAATTACGTAAGTCACTTAGATAATCCTTTTCATTCCTGGTTTCAATTATCTCTCTAGAGATGGGCTTTTCTTGATCTTGCACGCCACTTTGCCACATCAATCTTTGGAAATACCGCTGCCACAATACAAATGGCAATGGCAAACAGGAGATAACGGTTGCCATACTTGTCATCGGCAATGAAAGCATCAAAGGTCTCATTTCGAGATAGCCACCAGATTGAAACCAGCATTCCAGCATTCAAAAGATAGATAGCTCCTCTTGAACCCCTCCATGTGCGAAGACCAAAGGCGATGGATGCAGTTGCTCCTAAAGCAAGATATAGTCCCAGTGGCGACTGTCTGTCGTTAGCGGCAACGATGTTGTGAACGAGAGCACCTGCATAGCCCAAAAGAATTCCTAGAGGAAAACCAAACAAAGCTTTGAAAGCTGGCTTAAACCAAGGCAGGAAGTTAGGGCTTGCCTGACGAAGACGCTCAGGGTCTGTGAACTTGAATTCAATTCCTGAAGCAACTGAATACGTATCTCTCTTTATTGTTACCTGGCTAGCGTGTGCTTGAAGTGCAGCCTTCTTGAGTTCTGCAGTCTTTTCCCCACCGATGATTACTGTTGCTCTCTCCCCTGGTTCAGAGATAACCCAGAAGGTTGGTTTCTTTCCCTTGACTTCTTTGCGGTACCTTCTCATTGCCATGGCTGTGGCATCATGAGCTTTCTTGTGATCTGGATGCCCGTAACCACCCTTTGCGTTATAGGTAATAACAGCATCTGGTTTGAACTCAACCATGGCTTGATAAATGTCATCTGCAACAACAGGAATTGAAACTGCTGCCAAAGACATCTGATCAAGTTTTAGCGGAGTAGTTGGAACACCTAGGTTTCCAATTCTCATTCCGCTATCGATATAGGCTCTGGTGCCAGCAAACTTAAAGTTCTTTACTCCAAGAGCAGCCATGGCATTCTTGAGTTCTCCAGAACGGAAAGCTCCCATCGCTGATGGGTTAGCTTCTAGAGACTTTAGTTCTTCAAGCTTTGCTTTGCCTCGCTCACCTCTAGTGAGGGTAAAGAGAAATACTTCAGCTCCGCGAAGCACTGCATCGGCCATCACGTGCCCAGTTTGAAGACTCTCGTCGTCGGGGTGAGCGTGTACTAAAAAGATTCTTTTAGCGTTGAAGGATTGTTTGGCCATAGAAAAACCTTAGTTCAGTTCTCCCTTCCATTGACCTAAGTATGAACTTAGGGTATCTTTACTTAGGTAACCCTAACTTCGAATGGTCTGATAACCATCGCGAAAGGACATAGTGCTCGCAAACTTTCTAATTGGCCTCCGTGAAGGCCTAGAAGCCTCCCTAATCGTAGGTATTTTGGTTGCCTACCTCAACAAGACAAACAACAAAAAAGGTGCCATTGCCGTGCTTTGGGGCACATTAGTTGCCATCCTGGTCTCTATCCTGGTAGGTATCGGACTAACCGTGTTTGTATCTGTTGCCCCAGAGGGCATAAACGAAATGATTGCAGGCCTTGCCTCTATCGTGGCAGTTGTGTTTGTGACCTGGATGATCTTCTGGATGTCTCAGCAGAGCAGAGCTCTAAAGGGTGAACTACACAAAAAGATTGATCTTGCTTCAACCTCCGTATTTACTCTTGTCGGAGTAGCTTTCTTCGCGGTTATTCGTGAAGGTGTTGAAACATCTGTGTTCCTATGGAGCTCATCTCGAGCTGCTGGTGAAGACACCAACCCAGTACTAGGCGCAACCCTAGGTCTACTAGTTGCTGCTGGTCTTGGCTACCTGATCTACCGTGGAGCACTGAAACTAAACATCAGCAAGTTCTTCAAATACACCGGAGCATTCTTGATTGTTGTTGCAGCAGGAATTTTGGCTTATGGCGTTCACGAGCTTCAGGAAATCGGTTGGTTCCCATTCCTCACAGAGAAGGCTTATGACGTAAGTGGAATAATCCCTAAGGACAGTTTTGTTGATGTCCTGCTTAGAGGAACTGTGAGCTTCAGATCATCTCCTGCAATCCTGGAGACAATCGTCTGGTTCGCTTACCTAATCCCGGTAACTTACCTCTACCTAAAGCCAGCAAAGAAGTAATACATAAATCTCAAGCTTAAAGAGAAATGGACCTCAATTGAGGTCCATTTTTCGTTTAAGTATTTGACTAGCCAGCGTTCTCGTTCGCACGCTTCTTAGCAGAAGTGTTACGAGCACGGATGTTCGCATCTAGTTCAACCTTGCGGATACGAGTTGCTTCAGGAGTAACCTCAACACATTCGTCTTCACGAGCAAACTCTAGACACTCTTCTAGAGATAGCTTGCGAGGAGGGG
Organism: Rhodoluna sp.; assembly: GCA_044342685.1. Taxonomy (GTDB): domain Bacteria; phylum Actinomycetota; class Actinomycetes; order Actinomycetales; family Microbacteriaceae; genus Rhodoluna. The sequence goes on along the minus strand of JBIIPK010000014.1, from coordinate 14,695 downwards.
TTAGTGACTGGAACTCATCGCTAGATGCTGCACGCATGTTGGTGAGCTTCTTTTCCTTAGTGATGTTCACATCCATGTCATCAGCTCTAGAGTTTTCACCCACGACCATACCTGCATAAACCTCGCTGGTTGGGTCAACGAAGAATGATCCACGCTCTTGCAGAGCAATCATTGCAAACGGGGTTGCTACCCCTGCACGGTCAGCAATAAGAGATCCGTTGATACGTGTAACAATCTCTCCAGCCCATGGCTCATAGCCTGCTGAAATAGCGTTAGCGATACCAGTTCCCTTGGTGCTTGTAAGGAATTCAGTTCTAAAACCAATTAGTCCACGTGATGGAACTAGGAACTCCATGCGAACCCAACCGGTTGAGTGATTAACCATGTTCTTCATGCGACCCTTACGAGCAGCCAATAGCTGAGTCATAGCACCTAGGAATTCTTCAGGAACATCGATAGTCAAATCTTCAACAGGTTCGTGAAGCTTGCCATCTATCTTCTTAGTAACTACCTGAGGCTTACCAACAGTTAGTTCATAACCTTCACGACGCATCTGCTCAACCAGGATGGCAAGAGCGAGCTCTCCACGACCCTGAACTTCCCAAGCATCTGGACGCTCGGTAGGTAGAACCTTTAGGGATACGTTACCGATAAGTTCACGATCTAGACGATCCTTCACTAGACGAGCAGTTACCTTAGCTCCCTTAACACGACCTGCCATAGGTGAGGTGTTGATACCGATAGTCATCGAGATAGCAGGGTCATCAACTGTGATCATCGGTAGTGGACGAACATCGTTTGGATCAGCAAGAGTTTCACCAATGGTGATGTTTTCGATACCAGCAACCGCAACAATGTCACCAGCTGAAGCTGATTCGGTTGGGAAACGATCTAGTGCTTTGGTCTTTAGAAGTTCTGTGATCTTTACGTTCTGAGTTGTGCCATCCTGGCGAACCCAAGCAACCTGCTGACCCTTCTTGATAGTTCCGTTGAAGATACGAAGAAGTGCAAGACGACCAAGGAATGGAGATGCGTCAAGGTTTGTAACGTGAGCCTGAAGTGGAGCCTCATCGTCATAGGTTGGAGCTGGAATGTGCTTCAAGATTGCACCGAATAGAGGCTCAAGATCTTCACTGTCTGGCATAGCACCATCAGCAGGCTTGTTGAGGCTTGCACGACCTGCACGACCAGAAGCATAAATAACTGGAAGCTCCAAAATTGCATCGATGTCTAGATCTGGAACATCTTCGTGAATATCTGATGCAAGACCCAATAGAAGGTCGTGAGTCTCTTCAACAACTTCATCGATACGAGCATCTGGACGGTCAGTCTTGTTGACTAGAAGAATAACTGTGAGGTTAGCTTCAAGTGCCTTACGAAGAACGAAACGTGTCTGAGGTAGTGGACCTTCAGATGCGTCAACCAAAAGAACAACACCATCAACCATTGAAAGTCCACGTTCAACTTCGCCACCGAAGTCAGCGTGCCCTGGGGTGTCAATAACGTTGATTGTGATTTCTTTGCCGTTAGCTGAAGCGCCTTTGTAGGCGATAGCTGTGTTCTTGGCAAGGATAGTAATACCCTTTTCACGCTCTAGGTCACCTGAGTCCATCATGCGCTCGCCTAGCTGGGCGTGATCGCTAAATGAACCGGTCTGGCGAAGCATGGCATCAACCAAAGTTGTCTTGCCATGGTCAACGTGTGCCACGATTGCTACGTTGCGGATATCATCTCTTGTTACTTGAGCCATTACTGTGGGTCCTTTAGGGCATCGGTCAGCGCAAAAAGAGTAATCACTTCAACGCTTTATTGTTTGAGCAGACGTGCAATGCAAGAGCTCGAATACCTAAAGTCTAACTTAGATAGGCCCTAAATGAGCCTGCCCAAGCCAAAGAAGGCTCTAATCTATTTAGCTGCCGCCAATAGCTTAGCTCTTGCCTCACGACGCTTCTTCTGCTCCTTAGGATCTGGAACAGGAACAGCAGCCAAAAGAGCCTTGGTGTAAGGGTCTTTAGGGTTGTTTAGAATCTCGTCACGCTCACCGATTTCAACCAAACGACCGTTCTGCATAACTGCAATTCTGTGAGCCAGAATTTCAACAACAGCAATGTCGTGGCTAATGAACAAACAAGCAAACTTCAACTTAGACTGCAGATCTAGAAGCAAATCAAGGAATCTAGCCTGAATTGATACGTCAAGAGCAGAAGTAGGCTCATCGGCAATCAAGATATCTGGGCTTAGAGCAAGAGCTCTAGCGATACCAACACGTTGACGCTGACCACCTGAAAGTTCGTGCGGGTAGCGGTTTCTGTATGAACGAGCTAGCTCAACCTGGTCTAGTAGTTCTTCAACTAGAACATCAAGTTCAGCACCCTTAGCAACGCCTGCTAGTAGCAGAGGCTCTCCGATGCTCTCACCGATAGGTAGACGAGGGTTTAGTGAAGATGCTGGGTCCTGGAAGACGATACCTGTGTGCTTACGGATATCCTTTAGCTCTTTACCTGTTGCCTTACCAATTTCCTTGCCAACAACCTTGATAGAACCTTCTTTAGCCTGAAGAAGACCAATAGCAGCGCGACCGATTGTGGTCTTACCTGAACCAGACTCTCCTACCAAACCTAAGATTTCTCCTGGGAAGATGTCGAAGTTGATGTCCTTGGCTGCTTGGAATGCTGGAACACGTCCACGCTTTGGATATTCGATTGTCACGCCAGACATAGATAGAACTGGCTCAACACCCTTTGACTTGATCTGAGGTCTGCTTGGAGCAGAACCTAGACGAGGAACAGAGGCTAGTAGTTCCTTTGTGTATGGGTGCTTAGGTCTGTTGAAGATGTTGTCAGCTGTGTCGTATTCAACAGTCTCACCATCTTTCATAACCAAGATGTCGTCCGCCATGTCAGCAACAACACCCATGTCGTGGGTGATCAGCAAAATGCCTGAGTTTAGCTTGTGACGAAGATCTCTCATCAAGTCAAGAATTTCAGCCTGAACGGTAACATCCAGTGCTGTGGTTGGCTCATCCGCAATTAGAAGAGCAGGGTCACAAGCCAACGCAATAGCAATCATTGCTCTCTGCTTTTGACCACCAGATAGCTGGTGAGGATACTTTGAGAAAGATGCTTCTGGGTCGGGAATATCAACCATCTTGATAAGCTCAACGGCTCGATCTTTGGCTGCCTTTTGTCCAATAGTGAAGTGGTTTCTAAGAGTTTCAACAATCTGGAAACCGATTGTGTAAACAGGGTTCAAAGCAGTCATCGGCTCTTGGAAGATGTAAGCAACTTCCTTACCGCGGTACTTTCTAACCAGTGAAGAGCTAGCACTAAGCATGTCAACGCCTTGGACCTCTACGGTGCCTGAGGTTCTAGCGTTAGAGGCTAGTAGGCCCATAAGACCCATTGAGCTAGAAGACTTACCTGATCCTGACTCACCTACGATAGCTAGGGTCTTTCCTGGCATGACCTCGTAGTTCATGTCGATAGCTGCTGGATACCAGACACCATCAACCCAGAAGTCAACGTTGTAGTTAGATACCTTAAGTACTGGCTTAGTCATTAGTTATTTCCTATTCCATCGAATGAATTAGATGCGATGATTGAGTCATGAAACAGAATCAAGTTTTTCGCCCCAAGGGTAACCTGGGCTGGGCTAGTGTTGCCTTTGTTTTGAACACTTTGTTTTTGGTCCAAGCTGTTGCTTATCCAAGTGAAGGAAGCATTCTCCTTCTTGACCTCACAGCATCCGCAACCGTTGCCTTCGTTGTCTACATCTTCTGGGTTAGACCCAAGCTCGTTCTCAAAGAAAGAAGCATGGTTGTTGTTAACCCGATCAAAAAGGTTGAAATCAACTACAGCGACATCACTTCTCTTGACACCAAGTGGGCTCTGCTTGTTCACCATTCCGAAACTAAGACCCGCGTTTGGGTAGCTCCTGCTAACGGAAGACAACGCTGGGTTAGCGATAACGTCCAGCGCTGGACTGTTGGCAAATTCCTCCAGAAGGAGAAGACCGATAGCGAGTTCACTACCAGCAGCCAAAGCGTCGCCAGCGACAGCGGTCTCGCTTACCAGCTCATTAGTGAAAGAATCAAAGGTCTTCATTAAGCCTTAACTCTCATAGTTGAAGACTTGAATCTTTCCTTCAGGCTAATTCTCTTCTTTTGACGTGGGTCGAATGCATCTCTCAAACCGTCTCCGATGAAGTTCACGAACAACGCGATTGAGATGATAAACAGACCTGGCCACCAGAACAAGAACGGTGCCACGCTAAATGTGTCCTGATAGGTGCTAATCAGAAGACCAAGTGAAACGTCTGGCTTTCTAACACCAAAACCAAGGAAGCTCAAAGCCGATTCGATCAAGATCGCTCCCGACATCAATAGCGTTCCTGCAACGATGATGATGCCCATGGCATTTGGCAAGATGTGCTTGAAGATGATTCTCCTGTTGCTTGCTCCAGCAACTCTCGCAGCGTCAACGAATTCACGCTCACGAAGTGTTAGGAAGTCTGTTCTCACGAAACGAGCCAGACCCATCCAGGCAAAGAAACCGAGCATCACTGCGAGCGGAACAACACCTAAGTTTCCAAATTGGAAACCGATCACTGCTCCGATGATAAGAGTTGGTGTTACTAAGAACATGTCTGTGACACGCATCAGGATTGCGTCAACAATTCCACCGTAGAAGCCAGCGATAGCTCCAACTACAGTTCCAATGATTAGACCCATGAAACCAACGATGAACATAACCATGATTGACTGCTCAGCACCACGTGTTACAAGTGCTAGGTAGTCAGTACCAATGTTGTCCATACCTAGAGGGTGAGCTCCAAAGCCCATTCCATCGCCATCAATAAAATCTGGCAAAAGATCCATCGTTGGACATCCTGGAATACCGTTGTCACAAAGGCTCTCAATAGCACCTTCAGGATCGATGTCTGCGATGCTGTATGGCCACCAACCCTTAACAGTGATTGGGTTATCTTCGGTTCCTAAGTGAATACCCGAAGCTGAGAAGGAGAACAGGATTACAAATAAAAGACCGAAGACTGAGATCATCGCAGCCTTGTGGCGGATGAAACGTCTAAGGATGATTTGACCCTGGCTCAGACCAGCGGTCTCCTTTAGCTCAATCTCGTTTTCGCTCTTCTCGCTTAACTGCGAGTTCTTCTTTTCTACGTCAGCCATCTTGCTCTACTTTCTGATTCGAATACGAGGGTCAACAACTCCATAAAGAAGGTCTGCGACCAGGTTGGCAACAACTGTCAAAACAGCTCCGATGATGAATACACCCATCAAGAGGTTTAGGTCATAGGAACGGAGGGCTTGGTTGAACAAAGAGCCCATACCCTTCCACTGGAAGATGCTTTCGGTAATAATCGCTCCACCGATTACACCAGCAAAGTCGTTCACAAGAATTGTAGTCATCGGCAACATCGCGTTACGCATAGCGTGGCGAGTAATAACAGTTCTTTCTGTTAGACCCTTCGCTCTTGCAGTTCTGATGTAGTCCATGTTCAAAACTTCTAGCAAGCTTCCTCTTGAGAAGCGAACATAACCTGCGAAAGAAACCAAGGTCAAAGCAACTGTTGGAAGAATCAAGTGCATTACAGCATCCAGACCTGAAATCCAGAAACTTGCCATCTGCTCTTCGCTTAGGTTTGGGTTTGCCTGGTCGATGGTTGAAACAGGACGACCGTTGATTGCATCAGAGAACATGTAGCCGTTGAACTCTTTCATCGATCTGTCGATCATCAAAACGAATGTTCCAACGAATGCAGTTAGGGCACCTGTACGTGTGTTAGTTCTTCGCTCTTCTGGATCTGCGAAGTAACCAACAATTGCTGAAATAGCAATTGTGATGCTGAAGACAAGCACTACGCTCCAGATTCCCGATTCTGGGCCAAGGAGCATTTGAAGTGGGTAGTAACCAACAGTTACAACAGAAGCAGCAATCAGAGCTGTTCTAAGTGACGCTTTGTTATCCAAGCCAGTCGCCAGCTGAACAGTAACGATAGCTGCTACGAAAGACATAACGGCAACACCGATGATGCCTAGGCCTGGGTTAGTAAACCAGCTAGTAGTTCCCATGAAGAAGACAAGTGCTCCAACACCAACTGATACTCCTCCAAAAGTCATGAAGTATGTTCTGCGACTTCCACCAATGATTCCTGCCATCACAAATCCGGCAATCAAACCGATTATGACCACCACCTCAATTGGAATTTGTGGATTTGCCAAGAAGTCGTTGAACTGGATTGCCATGTATTCCTTTAGAAGAACGGCTACCCAGAAAATTGGAAGTGAGAAAAGCAAGAATGAAACGAAAGTCATTGTGTAGTCAAAGCGGCTGTACTGACGAATCGCTGTGATCATACCGATTGTGATACCCAAGAGAATTGCCAAGATTGTTGAGGCAATAACAAGTCTGAATGTGATTGGAATCGCAGCTGCGATCGAATCCATAACCAAGAAGTTGTCTCTGGTTTGGCCAAGGTCTAGTTGTCCCCATAGACCGGCGATGATACCTCTGAACCAAATAAAGTAACGCACTGGAGGTGGCACATCAAGATTCAATTCTCGAATCAAACGAGCCATTTGCTGCTCTTTGTTCTTCTCGGTGCTCTCAGCAAACGCCTCTAGAGGGTTTGAAGAAATTGCCTGAAGGTTATAAACCATGAAGCTCGCTCCGAAAACGATAAGAAGCATCATGCCTAATCGTCTTGAAATGTATGCAATCACAAGAGCCCTTTCCAGTGACCTAAGTCAAATGTTTGAAACTAATTTAAAAACTTTGATGAACAAGTGAAACAGGGAAGTTCATCTTCCCCACCTAAAAAGTGGGAGCACCCAAATTGGGTGCTCCCACAATTTTATAGGTTTTCAAGAACTATGGCTTGAAGTTCCACTCCCAGTAGTTCCATACTAGGTTCGCACCTAGTGGAGCTGGTTTGAAGTTCTTCAGAGCCTTGTTCGATGCTGCTGTAGTTAGGTTCTGGTATAGCGGGAATCCATAACCATTTACAACTGAGATCTTCTCAATTGCAATACGTGCAGCAGTAGCCTGAGCTGGAGTCAAAATGCTGCTCTCTAGCTTCTGTACGTTCTGGTCGATTGTTGGGCTGTTCCAACCGTAAGCGTTGTTACCACCGTTTGACTTGTAAATAGCGGTAGCTGTTGCCTGGCTTACAGAGGTTAGACCGTAACCGAACATGGTTGCGTCGTACTCAACGTTTGTGATGTCAGCTGAGAAGTTTGCACTTCCAGTGATGTCTACGTTGAATCCAGCCTTAGCTGCTTCTGCCTTAATCAGCTGAGCCAATGAGACACGAAGAGCTGAAGCGTTAGCGAACATCAACTTCACCTCAACTGGTGCGACTGAGTCAGATGCAGTTGGGTAGTACTTCTTTACCAATGCAAGTGCCTTAGCAGTGCGGTCAGCCTGTGTACCAGTTGTGTACTTAGCCATACCAGTTGCCTTAGTAATGTTGTTGTACTCAGTTGTACCCTGGAACGCGAAGTGAGTGTCCATAGGCTTGATAACTGCACCGTTAGGGTCTAGCGGCTGAATGAAGTTAGCAACCATCTGTGCACGAGGAACAACGTATAGGAATGCTGTACGTAGATCCTTAGCCTTCTGGCTCATACCGAAGAATGGACCACGGTATGGGTCTTCTCCACCGAATGGCTCACCAACACGTAGGTTGAAGTGTGAGTAACCAGCACCCTTCTTGGTTTGAACAGTGATGTTCGCACCCTGTGCCTTTAGAGACGCGTTACCAGCAATTGTTGGGTTTGTGTTGTAGTAAAGGTCTACTTCACCGTTACGCAAAGCCTGAACAGCTGATGTGTCGCTTTCGATGGTCTTGATGATCACCTTAGTAACTGGGTATGAGGTTGCCATTGCTGGACCTGACTTGTACTTGGTGTTTCTAACCAAGGTCATTGATGAGTCTGCAACTGCTGACTGAATGATGAATCCACCATTGCTAATCAAAAGTAGCTTGTTGGTAGAAGCGTTTACAGTCTTGATGTTGTAGCTCTCAGTCCATACCTTACCCATTGCAAGAAGAGTTGACTTGGTCTTCTTCTGGAATGCGCTTAGGAACTTAGCCTTAGCAGCTGTGTTTACAGCAGCTGACTGTAGGCCAGTCTTCTTGTCAGCAAGCAATGACAGAGCGTGTACTGGTGACACACCTGGTGCTAGTAGCTGCCAGTCTGGAAGAGGCTTCTTGAAGCGAACTTCAATAGAAAGCTGATCCTTGCTAACAGTTGGAAGACCAACTACGTTTTCACCGTAGGTGCCACCGTAACCGACGCTGTCGAATGCAGATGTAGTAGTTGCAGGGTCACCCAAACCAGCAGACTTTGCGTACTCGTCAGCACCAGTAATGTGGCTTAGCAACATGTCGTGAGCTGTGATAGGAGTACCGTCTGACCAGGTCTGACCCTTTACAAGTGTGTAGGTAATGCGGAAGTCTTTTGAAGTGTTCTTTGAGATCTTCATGCTTCCAAGCTTGGTGTTGTACTTAAGAACAGTCTGGTTGTCGTAGTAAAGGAAACCAGCACCGGTCAAGTAAGCGACCTGAGCGTTGTAAGTAGTGTTACCATCGCTCGTGCTTGAGTTCAAAGATGTGATCTCAGCAGGTGAGTGAATGATAAGTGTTGACTTAGTTGCAGCCGTTGCTGGACCCACAAGAGCAGGTGCTCCTGTAAGAACCAAGGAACCAACTGCAGCTAGCGCTATCGCGCGAGCGATACGTTTTGCATTCATGTGTTTCTCCTTATATGGGTTATCTGGAGCCAAATAGAAAAAGGCCCAGATAACATCTGTGTCATTAAGAATAGATTAACTCTTGGGAAAAACCATAGGCTTTTTGAAAAATTCCCCTTTGTGACGAAGTCGTTACATTTGCCCATTATGCGAGAATTCTCGCCAAATACCTATGGATCAGCCATGCTGGAACAAGTTCAATATGCCAGCCAGCATGAATATTCACAGGTTTTATCTAGACACTGGCCCTGTTGAAACATTGTCAAAGATTTCCTGTTAGCCTAATCACGTTCTTTTACGAAACTATTCAGGGGAAGCCGGTGTAAACCCGGCACTGACCCGCAACCGTAAATGCCTAGGCATGAGTCGGAATGCCTGATTAGACAGTCGAGGACTCCAATTATATAAACCGTCGTGGTCTACGGGTGGAGTCGGGTGTTCCTCTACCCGCCTATACGCTGGATCGCACACACCGAAAGGGTTGCGATGTCAACTAATACAAAGGAAGTGCGCCGTTTCGCACTATTCATATCAGCAATAACAGCAATATCCCTAGCTATATCCGGCTGTTCTAGCCAAACTGCTCAAGTAATTGACCAGCAGCCTAAAACAAGCCAATTTGTGCTGGATTCCTTCCAGGATGGGGAGTTTTTGACTCCATTTGAGGCTGGAAAGGCTGAAATGGGGCTAACTTTAGAGGCTCTAGTGAACCTAAGCACTCTTGGTTATACCGAGGAACAGCTAAAGCCAGCTATTGACTGGGCTACATCCAACACCAGTTTGCTAACTTCAGCAGGTCTGAAGGCTACCTATGTCTTCACAGCCCATGCTGCTGGCTTCGGAGATCACCCAACGGTTCCTTCAGTACTGTTTGATGTAAAGGCAGAGATTGATTCTGAAGGTTTCGTCGCAGACACCAATAACTTCGCTTATTCATGGGTGATTCTTGCCCTTATGGCCAGCGAAGACACTGATTTGGCAAACCAGGTAGCCCTACAGCTCATCAATAACGCTGAAAGCACTGGCGGCTACAAATACACCAAAGGCGACACTCAGAGCTCTGAGGCAGCGGACGTTACTGCTTTTGCTGTAATGGCTATCAAGTCAACTGAAGAGTTTGGCTCAGCTGAAGATAAGACTGCAAAGCAGAGTGCCAATGAGGCTTCTCTTGCTTGGCTACAAGACAACCTTCTTGAGGGAACTCACTACGACTCATATGGAGCTAACGATCTAGCTGGCACTTCTTATGGAGCAATGGCACTGATTGCATCAGATGTTGATGCAACCAAGTTAGTTGAATGGTTGGCTGCTCAGATTAATGCAACCGACTCTGGTATTCCTTCTGCATACAGCGAAGGTGCAAGCGATGTCTTCACATCAGTGCAGGCACTGCTGCCACTTTCAAGCCTTACTTTCATTGATGTTCTAAACAAGATCAACAATGAAGCTAACAAGGACAACTCCTAAATCAAATGAGATCAATCGTTCGGCTTAGCCTGATTGGTTTAGTGCTGCTGGTAGCCATTGGGTATGCCATCAACCTTAACCAAAGCAAAGCAATCGAAGAGAGCATCCCTGCTTCTGTTGAAGCAGGGATGTGTCTCGATGCTGGCACAAGCTTGGTCGTTGATTTTGGTTCAGGCAGCACACTGCCCACAGAAGTTAAGTGTGTAAAGAATTACAACGGTTACTCTTGGGACTTATTCGAAGCTGCAGGATTAACTGTCAGCGGTACAGATAAATACCCAGTTGGTTTTGTTTGCCGAATAGAAGGCTTTCCTTCAGAGAGTCAAGAGCCTTGCACTGATACACCAGGGACTAAAAATGGAAGCTGGGCATATTTTCTAGGTGATGAAAATAATGTATGGCAATACAGCCCAATAGGTGCTTCTACTCACAAGGTTAAGTGTGGAGTGAGTGAAGGATGGCGTTTTCTTTTGCCAGGTGAATCTATTCAAACTCCACCGCGAATTAGTTTGAAGAGTTATGGCTGCAACAACTAGAGCAGCTCACTTACTCTCTGCACAAAAAACTAATCCACTCACTTGGTGGCTAGCTGGTCTTAGCCTGGCTGTAGTTGCATCACTAACTGGGAACGTATTTGTTCTTGTTGGTATTTGTGTAACTTCGCTTCTAACAATCAAATTGTGTCGAGATGAATCTCCTTGGGCTCAATCAATTTCTTTCTACATAAAACTTGCAGCCATTGTTGTGGCTCTAAGAGTGCTATTTCGAATCATTTTCAACCTAGGTTCTTCAACCAAAGATGCCTTTTTTATCTTGCCTTCAATAGATCTAGATTTTGGATTTGGTAATGCACTAAAGCTATTCGGTCCTATTTCCGAAGAAGCATTTACGTTAGCTCTAGCTGATGGCTTCAGGCTTGCTGCCATCATCCTGGCTGTTGGTATGGCTAACTCACTTGCTAATCCAAGGAAGTTGTTGAAGTCCACTCCAGGTGCTCTCTATGAAATAGCAACTGCCATATCTATTGCCATCAACCTTGCTCCTCAGCTGATTGCAAGCCTAGGAAGAGTAAGAAGAGCCCGCTCTCTACGTGGCCAATCTAAAGGCATCAAAGCTATTACAGGCATAGTTATCCCCGTTCTAGAAGACACTATTGATCAGTCAATGGGACTAGCCGCCAGTATGTCTTCTAGAGGGTTTGGACGCAAGGGAAACAGAACAAACTTCCAGATAATTGGAGCGAGACTCCTGGCTTTTCTTGCAATCTGTCTCATCGTTACAGGCTCTGCATTGCTGTTGTTCTCCCCTGACCAGCAAGCAGTTCAACTAACAGTTCTGCTTGTTGGGTTAGTTGCCGCAGGATTCTCAGTAAAGCTATCTTCTGCTAGAGCAACCATCACAAGATATAGAAAAGAGCCTTGGCGTCTAGGAGACGTCATCATTCTCTGTGTATCTGTATTTCTAGTTGTTCTAGCCTTTGGTGGTGTATTCGCCAGATGATTCAACTTAAAGATCTCTCCTTTAGCTATCTGAAATCAGATGGCACTAAAGTCTCTGAAACACCTCAACTAAACAATGTGAACTTGAAGATCAATGCTGGTGAGTTTGTTTTAGTTTGTGGACCGACAGGCTCAGGTAAATCAACTTTCCTAAAAGCACTAAATGGTTTAGCTCCAAGCTTCACAGGTGGAGTAATAACAGGTGAACTGCTTATCGATGGAAAGAATCTTTTAGGTCTTGAGCCACATGAGTTTGCAAGCTTGGTTGGATTTGTAAACCAGCAACCAGAGAATGCTTTTGTTGGTGACACAGTCATAGATGAAATTGTTTACTGTGCTGAACAACTTGGTATTGCTATTCCAAAAATCAAAGAATCAGTAGAGAAGATTTCTGAACTACTAGAGATTTCTGATCTACTAGAGCGACCATTAGCAACCCTCTCCGGTGGTCAACAACAAAGAGTTGCAATTGCATCAGCTCTTGTTGCTGGACAAAAGATTTTGCTACTTGATGAACCAACCTCAGCACTAGATCTTCAAGGTGCTGCTGAAGTGCTTCGAGTATTGCAAAGACTTACATCTGAAGAAGGTGTGACAGTACTTCTTGCAGAGCACCGCATCTCAAGAGTGATAGCTGCTGTTGATTCAGTACTTGTAGTCCACGGAGATGGCAGTGTCACTAAAGGTCCTACCTCTACCCAATTCAATGACTCTAGATTTGCTCCACCGATTATTGAACTAGGACTAAAGCTAGGTTGGAAGCCGCTTCCTGTTTCAACGCATGATGCCAATGTGATGTGGCAGAAAACAAACCCTAAGTTTGAGAACAAGACCCCTTTCGCCCCAACAGAAGATGTCCTTACTGTTGAAGACCTTGAAGTGAACTTTGGATCTGTTCAGGCACTTCAAAAGACTTCATTTAGTTTGCAGGGGAATCAGATCACTGCGTTGATGGGTGAAAACGGTTCAGGCAAGACAACTCTCTGCTGGGCTATCCAAGGATCGGGTACAAGAACTAAAGGAACAGTAAAGACCTATAAAGGTGACACCGCTGAACTAGGAGCAAACGATCGCCTAGAAGTTCTCACCATGGTCCCCCAACGTGCTGCTGACCTTCTATTCCTATCTACTCTTAGTGCAGAGCTAGAGGAATCAGATCGTTTTGCTGAAGTAGAGCCTGGTAGCACCGCAAAACTATTCAAATCTCTAGCAGGACGAATTGACACATCAATTCATCCAAGAGATCTTTCCGCTGGACAACAGCTCTCTCTTGTCCTTGCTATTCAACTTGTGAAGCAAGCCAAGATTCTCATCTTGGATGAACCAACAAGAGGTCTGGACTACTCAGCCAAGCATGCCTTGGCTAAACAACTAAACAGTCTCAGATCTGCTGATAGGTCAGTACTTATTGCAACTCATGACATTGAGTTCGTAGCCATGGTTGCTGACCGAGTTCTTGTTCTTGAAGAAGGAAAGCTTGTAACCGATAAATCTCCTATCGAAGTTCTGGGAGCAGGTAAGAAGTTTGCTTCTCAACTTGCTGAGATATCTAACCAAAAAGGACTTATCAGCCTTGAGCAGGTGCAGCTATGAGATTAGTTATTTCTAGATTCAGCATCGCTCTAGCAGGGCTAGGTAGCCTCCTAATGTTTGCGTGGCCACTACTGATTGCTCAGAGCACAACCAGTGAAACTCAATTAGCTCAGAGCGTCTTTATTGTTCTAATGCCATTGACCTTGCTACTGATTCTTGTTGAGTTCGCAACCGGAGACATAAGTTCTAAACAGCTTGCTCTATTGGGTGTGCTAGTTGCTCTAAATGCAGTAATCAGACTCTTAGGAGCAGGAACTGCTGGAATAGAAACTTCGTTCTTCCTAATCATCTTGGGTGCTTACGTGTTTGGCAGTGGCTTTGGTTTCATTCTTGGAGCAGGTTCCATATTTGTATCTGCTCTACTAACTGGTGGAGTGGGACCTTGGCTACCATTCCAGATGATGGGTGCTGCACTAGTTGGGCTAGGTGCAGGACTGATTCCTCATGTGAAGAGATCTTGGCTCACAAAGCTCTATCTAGTCATCTATGCAGTGATAGCAAGCTTTGTTTATGGAGCACTGATGACTCTATGGAACTGGCCATACTTAGCTGGTACTGGGACACAGATTAGTTATGTTGCTGGAGATCCTCTTCTAGCTAATCTCAGTAAGTTCCTGCAGTACGAAATTGTTACAGGTGGCTTGCTCTGGGATGCCGGAAGAGCAATCACTACTTCCCTACTAATCCTCTTAACTGGCACAGCCCTGATCGCCACTCTAAAAAGAGCAGCAACCAGGGCTGGCGTTGGAAGAAATACCTAAACTGTTGGGTAAATAGCTAGTAGAACTGTTGCAACGATAGTTGCAGCAAGCAGCATTAGACCTGACTTGTATGTGTACTTGAACTCTTTGCGAACAATGTGAGTCAGGTTCGCTAGAACCATAACTAGACCTAGGCCAGCACCTGCTGCAATACCAAGTGGCAAAGCCCAGTCAAAGTTGAATACTGTTACAGCTACCGGTGCCAAGATAACTCCAAGCCCACCTAGAAGCTCTGCTAAACCAATGAACTTAGTTGATCCCTTAGGGAACTTCTCAACCCATCCCCAGCCTCTAGCTAGTAGGGCTGCATCTGATGTGCGAAGTTTGTCTACCCCTGCTTTTACAAATGCGTAAGCGACGTATAGGGAAGCTGCTAGAGCAGCGATTGTGATGAAGATGTCCATTGGTGCCTTTCAATAAAAATGCCAAGACTGTGGCGAACCCTGAGTCAAACACACAAGTCCATCAATTGAACGCAGGCTAGGACTTAAATAAGTGTTGGCGGCCGCATAAGCGACCGCCAACAGTTAATACTTTGTATTACTGAGCAGTTAGTGCAGGAATGATAGCTCCTGAGAATACCTGCCAAGCAAGAAGAGAC
>JBIIPK010000016.1:0-31889 GCA_044342685.1 Rhodoluna sp. | reverse complement strand
GGAACAAGATGGCAGATCTAAGCATCAGTCCGAATGAGATTCGCGACGCGCTGAAGGACTTTGCTAAGTCTTACGAGCCAGCTCAGGCTAGCCGTACCGAGATTGGTCACGTAATCGATGCCGGTGACGGTATTGCTCACGTTGAAGGCTTGCCAAGTGTCATGGCTAACGAACTTCTAAAGTTCGAAGACGGCACCTTGGGTCTAGCTCAGAACCTAGACGAGCGTGAGATCGGTGTGATCATCCTTGGTGAATTCACTCACATCGTTGAGGGTATGAAGGTAGAGCGCACAGGCGAGATTCTTTCTGTTCCAGTAGGCGATGACTTCCTTGGTCGCGTTGTAAACCCAGTAGGTGAGCCAATCGATGGCAAGGGAGAGATCAAGTCTTCTGCTCGTCGTGCTCTAGAGCTTCAGGCTCCTGGTGTTATGGCTCGTAAATCAGTTCACGAGCCTCTACAAACAGGTATCAAGGCTATCGACGCGATGATTCCTATCGGTCGTGGACAGCGTCAGCTAATCATTGGTGACCGTCAGACTGGTAAGACTGCTATTGCTATCGACGCGATCATCAACCAGAAGGCTAACTGGGAATCAGGCGACCCTTCAAAGCAGGTTCGTTGTATTTATGTTGCTGTTGGTCAAAAGGGTTCAACAATTGCATCTGTAAAGGGAGCTCTAGAAGCTGCTGGAGCGATGGAGTACACAACTATCGTTGCATCTCCTGCATCTGACCCAGCTGGTTTCAAGTACCTAGCCCCATATACCGGTTCTGCAATTGGTCAGCACTGGATGTATGACGGCAAGCACGTCCTAATCATTTTTGATGACCTATCAAAGCAGGCTGAGGCTTACCGTTCGATTTCCCTTTTGCTTCGTCGTCCACCAGGCCGTGAAGCATACCCAGGTGACGTCTTCTACTTACACTCACGTCTACTAGAGCGTTGTGCAAAGCTGAACGATGAACTAGGTGCAGGTTCTATGACTGGACTTCCAATCATTGAGACCAAGGCAAACGACGTTTCTGCATACATTCCAACCAACGTAATTTCGATTACCGATGGTCAGATCTTCTTGCAGTCAGACTTGTTCAACGCTAACCAGAGACCAGCTATTGACGTAGGTATCTCTGTTTCTCGTGTTGGTGGTGCGGCTCAGGTTAAGGGAATCAAGAAGGTTTCTGGAACATTAAAGCTAGAACTAGCTCAGTACCGTTCCCTAGAAGCATTCGCGATGTTCGCAAGCGACCTAGATGCTGCTTCACGTCAGCAACTTGCTCGTGGTGCACGTCTGATGCAGCTTCTAAAGCAGCCTCAGTATTCTCCATACCCAGTTGAAGAGCAGACAGTTTCTATCTGGGCTGGTACTACAGGCAAGCTTGATGAAGTTCCAGTAGAGGACATCTTGAGATTCGAAAGCGAATTGCTTGACTACCTTCGTCGCAACTCACAGGTTCTAACAACCATCCGCGAGACAAACGATCTAAAGGATGACACTGTTGCAGCTCTAGAAGCAGACGTAGTGAAGTTCAAGAAGAGCTTCCTAACCGGTGTTGGTAAGCCTCTATCATCAGTTGGCAACGAGTCAGTTGCAGCTATTGATGAAGAAGAAGTTGACCAAGAGAAGATTGTGAAGCAGAAGCGCTAAACAAGCGTTTTTGATTTCAAGAGAAAGATAAGGAAAAGACATGGGAGCGCAACTTCGGGTCTATAGGCAGAAGATTAAATCTGCTCAGACGACCAAGAAGATTACTCGAGCCATGGAGTTGATTTCAGCCTCACGCATTTACAAAGCACAACAGCGTTTGACTGCAGCTAACCCATATTCTCGAGCAATTACTCGTGCTGTGTCTGCTGTTGCTACCTTCTCTAACATCGAGCACCCACTAACCACTGAGCCTAAAGAGATTCGCAGATCAGCTGTTGTCATCTTCACAAGCGACCGTGGTCTAGCTGGTGCATTCTCAACTAACGTTCTGAAGGAATCTGAGCAGCTAACTCAACTTCTAAAGGACCAGGGTAAGGATGTTGTTTACTACCTAGTTGGTCGAAAGTCAGTTGGTTTCTTCTCATTCCGCAAGCGTGCTGCTATTCGTAGCTGGACCGGTGGAACAGATCTTCCAGTATTTACAACAGCAGAAGAGATTTCTAATGCCGTTGTTGAAGCCTTCAACTTAGGTTACGAAGACGGTGGAGTAGACGAGATTCACTTGGTATACAACAAGTTCGTATCTATGATCAGCCAGGAACCACAGGTTGTTCGTTTGCTTCCTTTGGAAATCGTTGAGGGTGTTGCAAAGCCTGAAGAGAACGAAATCTTCCCACTATATGAATTTGAGCCAGATGCATCAAAGGTTCTAGATGCTCTGCTTCCTGTTTACATCGAATCACGTATTTTCAACGCAATGTTGCAGTCAGCTGCAGCAGAGCACGCAGCAAGACAAAAAGCAATGAAGTCAGCTACTGAAAACGCTGACAAGTTAATCAAGAACTACACAAGGTTGAGCAACTCTGCTCGACAGTCAGAAATTACCCAACAGATTTCCGAAATCGTTGGTGGTGCCGACGCACTTGTCGACACCAGCGACAAAGAATAGAAAGATAGAAGAAAATGGCCGAGAACAAGAACACTGCTACCGGACGTATTGCCCGCGTAACAGGTCCTGTGGTTGACATCGAGTTTCCGCACGATGGTATCCCAGGTATCTACAACGCTCTGACCACTGAGATCACTCTGGACGGTGAGGTTTCAATCCTTACCCTAGAGGTAGCTCAGCACCTTGGAGATGACCTAGTCCGTGCGATTGCACTGAAGCCAACCGATGGTTTGGTTCGTGGACAGGCAGTATCTGACACAGGTGCACCTATCTCTGTTCCAGTAGGTGATGTCACAAAGGGTAAGGTATTCAACGTAACCGGTGACATCCTGAACGGTAAGCCAGGCGACAAGGTTGAAGTAACCGAGCGCTGGCCAATCCACCGCCTACCACCAGCATTCGACCAGCTTGAGTCAAAGACTGAGATGTTCGAGACCGGTATCAAGGTTATTGACCTTCTAACCCCATATGTTCGTGGTGGAAAGATTGGTCTATTCGGTGGTGCTGGTGTTGGTAAGACAGTTCTTATCCAGGAAATGATCTACCGTGTAGCTGAAGACCACGATGGTGTATCTGTATTCGCCGGTGTTGGTGAGCGTACCCGTGAAGGTAACGACCTTATCGACGAAATGACTGAGTCAGGTGTTATCGACAAGACAGCACTGGTCTTCGGTCAGATGGATGAGCCACCAGGCACCCGTCTTCGTGTTGCATTGTCAGCTTTGACAATGGCTGAGTACTTCCGTGATGTTCAAAAGCAGGACGTTCTTCTGTTCATTGACAACATCTTCCGCTTTACTCAGGCAGGTTCTGAGGTTTCTACACTGCTAGGCCGCATGCCTTCAGCGGTAGGTTACCAACCAAACCTTGCAGATGAGATGGGTCTTCTACAGGAGCGCATCACATCTACACGTGGACACTCGATTACATCTCTACAGGCTATTTACGTACCTGCCGATGACTACACCGACCCAGCCCCTGCAACAACATTCGCTCACCTTGATGCAACAACAGAGTTGAGCCGTGAAATTGCTTCTAAGGGCCTATACCCGGCTGTGGATCCACTAACTTCAACTTCACGTATTTTGGACCCACGCTTTATTAGCGCTGACCACTATGCAACAGCTACAAGAGTGAAGCAGATTCTCCAGAAGAACAAAGAACTTCAGGAAATCATTGCGATTCTTGGTGTTGAGGAATTGAGCGAAGAGGACAAGATCACGGTATCTCGTGCTCGTCGTATCCAGCAGTTCCTTTCCCAGAACACATACATGGCGGAGAAGTTCACCGGTGTTAAGGGTTCAACAGTTCCTCTAAAGGAAACCATCGAAGGCTTCTCAGCTATCGCTAACGGAGACTTCGACAACGTGGCAGAACAGGCGTTCTTCAACGTTGGTGGTTTGGAAGACGTTGAGCGTCAATGGGCAAAGATTCAGGCAGAGACCTCTAAGTAATGAAGACTCTTCGTGTTGAACTAGTAGCCGCTGACCGAGCTGTATGGTCAGGTGAAGCC
Organism: Rhodoluna sp.; assembly: GCA_044342685.1. GTDB lineage: Bacteria > Actinomycetota > Actinomycetes > Actinomycetales > Microbacteriaceae > Rhodoluna. The sequence continues at coordinate 27,781 of JBIIPK010000016.1, read as the reverse complement.
AAGATGGTTGTAGCTAAGACTGTTGAAGGTGAGATTGGTCTTCTACCAGGGCACGAACCTATGCTGGCAATCTTGGCTTCAGGTGATGTTCGCATCACCTTGCCAACTGGCGAGAACATCAAGGCAACAGCTGCTGATGGTTTCCTATCAGTTGAGCACGATGTAGTAACCATCGTTGCTAGAGATGCCCAGTTAGCCTAAAGATCTAAAGAAAAAGCCCTGAGAATACCTCGGGGCTTTTTCTTATATCTGAAAACTATAATTTGTCTGGTGTCCCTGTCTGCTTCACTTCTCGCTTCTGCTCCTCAACGATCAACACTGAATTGTGTGCTGATGGAGCAAAGATCTCATTCATGGCAAACATGGCTGAACTCATTGAACCGCCAGGTCGCTTCTTCGCCTTCTTGTTTCTTCGACTTGCTGGGAGGCCAACAATTAGAGCAATGGCCAGAATTGAGCCAAGGACAACTAATAGCTCCATAGGTGTTAGTCCTGTTCAGGTCTTCTCTTTGCAGGAGCTTCTCTGCGGTTAGCTGCAGGAACCCACTTGATGTCGCCACCGTGCTTGATGTTTGCGTATCTTGCTAGAACGAATAGCAGGTCGCTAAGACGGTTTAGGTACTTCACAGCAGTCAGGCTTACACCACCGTTGGTGTGTCCCTTCTTACCTGGTTCAGTGCCATGTTCTTCAATTGCGTGCCAGGTAGCACGTTCTGCTCTTCTAACAACAGTTCTAGCCAGGTGAAGACCAGCAGCTAGACCTGATCCACCAGGAATGATGAATGAGTCAAGCTTTTCAAGTTCAGCGTTATATTTGTCAATTGCTGCTTCTAGAGCATCAATCCAGATGGCATCAACACGAAGAGGTTCATACTCATAGTGTTCGTTCAAAGGGTTTGATAGGTCTGCACCTAGGTCAAAGAGGTCATTCTGAATCTGTGAAAGAAGATCTAAGGTTTCTTTGTCGAACTCGTTCTGAGCCAGCGACACAGCAACACCAATAGCTGAGTTAGCCTCATCAACATCGGCATAAGCCTCAATGCGTGGGTCTGTCTTTCTAACTCTGCTGAAGTTGCTCAGTCCTGTTAGGCCTTCATCCCCTGTTCGGGTGTATATCTTCGTAAGTTTTACCATGTTCTAAGTTTAGGCTTGTTAGATGCTCCTATTGTTGCCTCCAAGTGAAACCAAGAAGATTGGTGGGACCAATCTCACTATTGAACAGGTCCACCTAAGCTACGGGCAACTGAACGAGGCAAGAGATCTGGTCCTAGATGCCCTAATCAAGGTATGTAGGACCAAGGCTGGGGCAGTGAAGGCTCTGAAGCTAAGCCCTAAGCAACTAGGGGACAGGGAACTAAACCTTGCTATTAGACAGGCTCCCACCATGCCAGCCTTTGAAAGATACGAAGGCACTTTATACAAGGCAATCGGTGTAGATAGCTTCACTCCACATGAAGTCGAGCTCATGAGGGCTAATGTTTTGATTCAAAGTGCACTATTTGGATTGATTTCAGCAACGGATCGAATCCCTTGGTACAGGCTTTCGGCCAACACGGTCCTTCCTAAACTGAGCATCAAGAAAGTCTGGCAAGAGCACCAAGGTGCAGCTTTCAACCGATTAGTTGATATGCCAATCATTGACCTGAGGTCAAAGGCATATGTTGATCTAGCGCCAATCCCGGAGCATCTTGATTCCTATTGGGTTGAAGTGGTTGCAGAAGATAGCAAGGGTCAACGTCGGGCTTTGAACCACTTCAATAAAACAGCCAAGGGTGAATTAGTTGCAGCCTTTGTGAGAGCAAAACAAGCCCCAAATACTTTGACCCAACTCAAAGCAGTCGCTAAGAAAGCTGGCTTGGGATTGGAAGTGGAAGGTAAAACTATCTATCTAATTACTTCTGAAGTCATTAGAAAGAAGTAAAGCTGCTTAGGAAAGTTCTTTCCTGCGGTAGCAGCCAGGTGCATGGTCATTCACAAAACCAGTTGCTTGCATAAGCGCATACATAGTTGTTGAACCAACAAAGCCAAACCCAAGTTTCTTTAGGTGCTTGCTGAGCTGATCTGATTCAGGGCTGGTGGCTCTCCACTCAAAAGAATTAGCAGGGGAAGTTCGCTTTGACTTAGCAGGGGCGAAGCTCCAAACAATGTCGCTTATGCTTTCACCTTGTTTCTGTAATTCGAGGACAAGGTTAGCGTTATTGATGGTGCTGATAATCTTGGCTCTATTTCGAATAATGCCAGCATCCAGCATCAGTCTTTCAACATCGACATCGTTTAGCTTTGCTACCTTTTTGATGTTGAAGTTATGGAATGCCTTTCTGAAAGTTTCGCGTCTCCTCAAGATAGTTATCCAAGAAAGACCTGCTTGAAAACCTTCAAGAGTGATGCGTTCAAACATCTCTTGGTCTCCAAGTACAGGAACACCCCATTCGGTGTCGTGGTAATTGACGTAGATCTCATCAACTCCAGCCCATTTGCAGCGATTTAGGCCGTCCTCATGTTTTCTTACGTATTCACTCATTCTTTGGACTCGATGCCTTCTAGTTTCAGGAGAATCCTTTTAGTTGGAAGCCCCTTGCCACCCGAGTAACCAGTAATCTTTCCGCTTGAGCCTAAGACTCTGTGACAACCTACAACAAGGGGGATTGGGTTAGAGCCGACTGCTCCACCAACTGCTCTTGCGGCTAAGGGTTTGCCGATTGCTCTAGCGATGTCTGCGTAGGTCCTTACTTGACCAAACTTTATTTTGGCTATCTCTTTCCATACTGATCTTTGGAACTCAGTTCCTTTGCTCAGATCTAGCGGAAAGGTGAACTTAGTGAGAGAGCCTGCAAAGTAGGACTCAATCTCTTTTTGAGCTTGCTTGAGCACTGGGCTTGTGTTTGGTGTCGCTCTTGTACCTGATAGAGCTAGGTCAATAGAGATGACCTTGCCATTAGCTTCAGTTACTTTGATCATCCCGATTGGAGAACTGAAGGCGATGTAGTTGTCTTTGCTTAGTTTCACCTCTTGAGAATACCGAACTAAAAGGACAACCCGATTATCCGTGGAGCTTGGTGGATAACCGGGTTCTCTTGTGAACTTGTGGATTACATCAACTCGAACATCTTTCCAGCTTTGGAAAGGCTGTTTCTAAGTGTCTGCTCTAGTTCATCGAACTCCTTCTGACCAATGGTTAGAGGAGGAGCTAGCTGAACTACAGGGTCGCCACGGTCATCTGAGCGGCAATACAAGCCGTTGTCATAAAGGTCATGACTTAGGAACTGACGCAGAAGCTTCTCAGATTCTTTATCGTTGAAGGTCTCTCTGGTTGTCTTGTCTCTAACTAGTTCGATTGCGTAAAAGTAACCTGCTCCACGAACATCTCCCACGATAGGCAGATCCTTTAGCTTCTCCAGTGTCTTCTTGAAAGCACGCTCGTTGCGAGCAACGTTTCCTACTAGGTCTTCTTCATCGAAGATGTCTAGGTTCTCAAGAGCCACAGCACAAGCCACAGGGTGAGCTGCGAATGTGTAACCGTGAGCGAAGATGTTTGTTCCGTGCTTGAACGGCTCGAACAACTTCTCAGTCAGCATTAGAGCTCCAAGAGGCTGGTAGGCAGAGGTAATACCCTTTGCACAAACCAACATGTCTGGTTCTAATCCGTAACGCTCGCTAGCGAACATGGTTCCAATACGACCAAAACCATCGATTGTTTCATCCGCTACCAACAGAACATCGTACTTGTCGCAAATCTCGCGAACACGCTTGAAGTATGAAGGGGGAGAGGTGAAACAACCACCTGAGTTTTGAACTGGTTCAATAAAGAACGCAGCTACGGTGTCTGGATCTTCAAACAGAATCATTTCTTCAACTCTGTCTGCTGCCCACATCGCGAACTCTTCTTCGTTCTTGAAGTCATCCTGAGCTCGGTACCAGTTGGTGTTTGGTACTCTGAATGTGCTTGGAACTAGAGGCTCAAACATCTTCTTCATTGAAGGAATACCAGTTAGTGACAATGCACCGTGTGATGTTCCGTGGTAAGCAACAGCACGGGTAAGAACCTTGTGCTTTAGTGGCTTGCCAGTCATCTTGAAGTACTGCTTGGCTAGCTTCCAGGCGGTTTCATTTGCCTCACCACCACCGGTGGTGAAGAATACGCGAGAAAGGTTCTTCGGTGCATATGAAAGTATGCGTTCCGCTAACTCAATCGCTGGAGCGTGGGTGTGTGACCAGATTGGGAAGTAATCTAACTTCTTCATCTGCTTTGCTGCTGCTTCGGCTAATCTTTCACGACCGTGACCTACGTTTACGGCGAATAGCGATGAAATTCCATCGAAGTACTTCTTACCGTTAATGTCCCAGAAGTGATGTCCTTCAGCTTTAGTGATGATAGGAATGTCACTCTTCTGGTATGGGCTGTGACGGGTGAAATGCAAGAACAAATTGTCCTTTGCAGCTTTTTGCAGCATTGCCGGGGTTGCTTCTTTACCAGCTCTACGAGCCTTAAGAAGCGGAGTGGCTTGGTCGGCTCTTGCTTTGGCCTGCTTTTTAGCAGGAGCCTTGCCTCGCGTAATCGCTGAGACAAGCTTTCGGGCTATGCTCTCCTTGGTTGCCATTTGATATCACTCTTTACATTTTGTTTGTGTTGCGTTTTTGAATTGCCGATTGGCAATACACTTCGAGCACCACTTTGGTGCCCAAACCTATTTAGTTATCTAACACCCCAGTTATAGAACTGTTTGTGGAGTTTGAGATACACAAAAGTTTCAGTTGAAACCACTTCTGGAAGTGCTCTGATTTTTGTGTTCAATACATCGATTAGGTCTTGATCGTTTTCCACTACGACTTCAACCAAGATGTCAAAAGATCCTGCTGTCATAACCACATAGTCTGCTTCAGGCATTGCAGAGAGTTTGTTTGCAAGCTCTGTCATATCCCCTGTGCAACGAATACCGATCATGGCCTGGCGATAGAAACCAAGTTGAAGAGGGTCGGTAACAGCTACTACCTGCATTACGCCTGTGTCATGAAGCTTCTGCATTCTCTGACGAACAGCTGCTTCACTCAGGCCCACAGCCTTAGCAATCTCGCTGTATGGCTTGCGACCGTCAATCTGGAGTTGCTCGATGATCTCTTTAGAGATGTCATCGAGAACTGACGCCTTTGCCCGCTCTGTTCTAGCCATACTGCGATTTTGGCACACATTTGGCCATTTCACTTCAGAAATCGCACTAAATTTACCAATTTGGTATAGATTCCGTATCATTTTGGCCTTTTGGCCTACGGATTGGTACCTAAACACAGGGCTGTATTAGTCTTTATTCAACAGAAATACCCAATGTTTACCCTTTTATAAGGCTCGAAGGAGAGTTTTCAAATGGCTCAGGAACTAAAGAACTTCATCAATGGAAGCCATGTGGCATCCAAGTCAGGTGAAACCCTAGACATCGTCAACCCTGCTAATGGTGAGGTTTATGCAACTTCTCCTGTTTCAAACGAGAGCGATGTTGATGCTGCATACAAGGCAGCCGACAAAGCATTTGAGACCTGGAGTCAGACAACCCCTAGTGAGCGTCAACTAGCTCTATTCAGAATCGCTGATGCTCTAGAAGCAAGAGCTGAAGAGATTGCTGACATTGAATCTCGCAATACAGGTAAGCCTCGAAGCACTTTGGTTGAATACGAAATCTTGCCTTCTGTCGATCAGATTAGATTCTTTGCAGGTGCAGCTAGAAACCTAGAAGGTAGAGCTACCGCTGAGTACGCCAAAGACCACACCTCTTCTATTCGCAGAGAACCGATTGGTGTCATCGGTCAGGTAACCCCTTGGAACTATCCATTGAACATGGCTACCTGGAAGTTTGCTCCAGCAGTTGCAGCTGGAAACACAATTGTTCTGAAGCCTTCTGACACCACTCCTGCATCAACTCTTATGCTTGCTGAAATTGCTAGCGAGTTCTTGCCAGCAGGTGTGTTTAACGTTGTCACAGGAAACCGCGACACCGGTAGAGCAATGATTGAACACGAGATTCCTCAGATGGTTTCTATCACCGGTTCAGTAAGAGCGGGTATGGAAGTTGCAAAGAGTGCAGCTGTTGATCTCAAGAGAGTGCACCTTGAACTTGGTGGAAAAGCACCAGTAATTGTTTTTGCGGATGCAGATCTTCAGAAAGCAGCAGCTCAGATTGTTGTTGCTGGATTCTTCAACGCAGGACAAGACTGTACAGCTGCAACTCGTATCTTGGTTCACGAGAGTGTTCACGATGAGTTTGTTGCTTTGCTTACTGAAGAAGTAAAAGCAAACGCAATAACTGGAGATCCAAGCAGAGATGATATCTTGTTTGGCCCAGTAAACAATGTGAACCAACTAGCTCAGGTGACTGGTTTCATTGACCGTCTTCCTGATCACGCATCCATCGCTATTGGTGGTAGTTCCATTTCAGGAGCTGGTTTCTACCACGAGGCAACTGTTCTAACTGGACTGAAGCAAACAGACGAGCACATTCAGCGCGAAATCTTTGGTCCTGTAGTTACAGTCCAATCTTTCAAGGACGATGCTGAAGCCATGCGTTGGGCAAACGATGTGAAGTATGGTTTGGCTTCATCTGTTTGGACAAGCAATCACACCAGAGCAATGCGCTTTGCTAAGGGATTGAACTTCGGTTGTGTATGGATCAACACCCATATCCCACTAGCTGCTGAAATGCCTCACGGTGGTTTCCGTCACTCAGGTTATGGAAAAGACCTTTCAATGTATGGCTTTGAGGATTACACACGCATCAAGCACGTAATGAGCTACATCGGAGATTAGTTTCTAGCCAAAGAACTATCTGCCCGTTATCCACATAAAGATAACGGGCATTAGTTTTACCCTGTGATTAGGGCAACATCTAATCATGCGCTGGTTTGCCCTCATTCCTGGACTACTACTTGGAGTAGTCATGGCATTGGTAACTGGAATGTGGCAGTTCGCTCTATTTACATTCGTGAGTGTTTTATCTGCTGGATTGACCATGGCTTTGATGCGTAAGAAACGCAAAGAGCCAGATGTGGACTTCAGCGATCAGCCTCTCTGGGTTACACCTAACGCTTTGGCAATCGGTGACAAAGTACTTCCTAAATCAGGCTGGCTATTCAAAGACCAATACAGCGATATCTTCTTTGAACACTTCAGCAAACTTGCTGCAGAACGTGAAGTTCGTAATCGAACTCAAGAGCTTGAGGCTTCGTTCTACAGGTCCAACCGAGTTGGGCAACTACCTTTCTGGGCGGGTGTTGCAGAAGGAAACAACCTTGAGTTTGACCTAGTCAAAGATGGACCACATGCATTGATAGTTGGGTCCACAGGATCAGGTAAAAGTGAGTTCCTAAAACTCATTACCTCTTCAATGCTGGTTGGTGTTCGCAAGGGCCAGCTCCAGTTAGTGTTAGCGGACTTCAAAGGCGGTGCCGCCCTTAGAGGGCTAAACGACCATCCTGCTTCACTGACGCTGGTTACTGACTTAGACGAAGGAAGACATGAGCGGTTCTGGCTATACCTTTCAGGAGAACTGAAGAGGCGTGAACGGCTTCTGGCTCAAGCAGGAGTGTCTTCTATAGATGCGTATCCTGATTTAGCAAGGATGATTGTCCTTGCAGATGAACTCCCAGCCATCATCACTTCACACCCACTGGCTATTGGAACCCTGGATGCAATAGCAGCTAGAGGCAGGTCACTCGGCGTTCATTTAATTGCTACTAGTCAATCGCTTTCTGGAATTCCACGGGCACTTATAACTAACTTGAGTATGCGATTTGCTTTGGGTGCGATGGATCCAGGGGATCTAATTTCTCTATTACCTGGAGTAAGAGCTGGAGTCTCAAACTCATCAAGAGCTATTGCCATTTGGGGGAGTAGCACGATGAGTTTTGACTTTCCAATCTCGAAATCAATCCCCAACTTAGGCGAATCAAAGTTGTTTCCCAATCTTGTGGATGGTTGGACAAATGGTCTTCCTCTGATGATCATTTCTAAGGACGGGCTACTGGGAGTTTTCGACATTCCTATTCAACAGCGCTTTGAAAACTTTACTTTCGCTGAGTTGAATGGCACTTCACTTTTGGTAGTTGGGGCTAATAGCTCTGGCAAGAGCACTTTCTGTAATTCTGCACGCAACAATGCCGACGCAATTGTTTTGGATTGTCCAACTATTCAAGAGCTTGAAGAGGCTTTTCAAAGTGGGAGGCAGATTATTTGCGCAATGTCGAGTTCATTCCTTATGCCGCTCTCGCTTCAACGCAGATTTGAAAATCTCATCTATTTGAGACAAGGAAACCTAGATCAACACCTTGCAGCAGGTTTACCTAAGAACCAATGGAATGAAAAACTTCCTGCGGGAAGGGGTTGGTTCAAGAATCTTTCGATTCAGTTGGCTATGCCAGAACCTTCGCTGAATCAACAAATGCAAGTCCGTGAGCCTCAGCTACAGGCTGGCTAACTAGAGCTCCATCATGCGTGCTTAGACCGAGTGCTAGAGCGTTATCCTGCTTGCACGCTTCTAACCAGCCCTTGTTAGCAATAGCTTTCGCATAGCTCAAGGTTGCGTTAGTCAGTGCATAGGTTGATGTGTGAGCAACAGCACCAGGCATGTTTGCAACACAGTAGAAAACTGATTGGTGAACTTTGAATGTTGGTTCAGCGTGAGTAGTTGGTCTTGAATCTTCAAAACATCCACCTTGGTCAATTGCGATGTCTACAAGAACAGATCCTGGCTTCATCTTCTTAACCAATGAATTGGTTACGAGCTTTGGAGCTTTTGCTCCTGGAATCAATACAGAACCAATTACCAAATCTGCTTGAGTTACTGCTCGTTCAATTTCGAAGCTGTTGCTTGCAAGAGTGTTTAAACGTCCTGCATAAAGGGCATCTAGTTCTCTAAGGCGATTGATGTTTGTATCTAGAACCGTAACTTCAGCACCTAGGCCTACAGCCATTGCAATTGCATTTGTTCCTGCAACACCGCCACCGAGAACAACAACCTTGGCAGATCTAGTTCCAGGCACTCCACCTAGAAGAATTCCATGTCCACCGTTTTGAGCAAATAAAGTTTGGGCTCCGACTAGTGCAGATAGACGACCAGCAACCTCGCTCATAGGAGCAAGAAGAGGTAGCTGTCTGTTTGGAGTCTGGACAGTCTCGTAAGCAATGGAGGTTACCTTTTTGGCAACCAGCTCTTTGGTCAGTTCTAGATCTGCTGCTAGGTGAAGGTAGGTAAATAGGACGAGACCAGGACGGAGGTAGCCATATTCGCTAGCAATAGGTTCCTTCACCTTGAGAATCATGTCTCCGGTGTTCCAAGTGGTTGAGGCATCAGGGAGGATGTGTGCTCCGGCTGCTGAATAGTCTTCATCTGAGATGCTTGAGCCTTGGCCGGCACCTTTTTGAATGTAAACCTCGTGGCCTGATGCTACGAGTTCGTGGACTCCCGCTGGGGTTATTGCTACGCGGAATTCGTTGTTCTTGATCTCTGCAGGGACAGCGATCTTCATGATTCTCCTCTGGGTGGGAGCTACCTTGCTCCAACCAAAATCAAGAATACCCCAATTCTTTAGGCTTTGTTTGAGCCCAATTGGGTAGGAAAGGGGCTGTAAATGAGTTTCACGGATTTGCCCTTTTTGCCCTCAAATCTTGTGGGGTATGGCATTATTTTAAGCAATGCGTTCTTTCGCGCAGTCGGTGCCCAATCTCGGCCGTCTGACGGCCCTTGTATAAAAGGAGCAAAAGGTTATGAACCAAAACCTTCCAGAAGATCCACAACTACGCGAAATGGTTAAAGCTGCTTTAGCCCATAAAGTCACACGTAGAGCAGTTCTAGGTGGTGCAGTTGCAACTTCAGCAGCAGCTCTACTTGCAGCTTGTGCTCCATCAGACAAGCCAAAGCTAACTCCAGCAACCGATGTCAGTGATTCAGACCCAACTCTTATTTGGAGCAACTGGTCACTTTATGTTGACATCGATGACGATGGAAACTACCCAACACTTGAAAAGTTCAAGAGCGAAACTGGAATTACAGTTACCTACCGTGAAGACTTTGATGACAATGACTCTTACTACGGAAAAGTTAAGGACCAGCTAGCACTAGGTCAAGACATTGGTGCGGACATTACTTGCCCAACTTCTTGGATGGCAGCTCGTTGGATCAACCAGGGAACAGTTCAAACTTTTGATGATGCAAATCTTCCAAACAAGAAGAACCTTCAGCCTGCTTACCTAGGTGAGTCATACGACCCACAGCGAACAATGTCACTTCCATACCAGGGTATTCTTGCTGGTTTTGCTTTCGACAAGCAGGCTTACAAGGATGCAACTGGTCAAGAAGCGCCTGCTGTTATTGAAGACCTTTGGAACCCAGCACTTAAGGGACGCATCGGTGTTCTAAGCGAAATGCGTGACACCGTTGGAATAGTTTTGATGTCTCAGGGCATTGCAATTGGTGATGCAAGCAGCTTGACCGAAGATGCATTCATGACTGCAATTGAAGTTATTGGCCAGAAGGTAACCGAAGGTCAGATTGCTCGTATCAAGGGAAACAGCTACAAGGATGATCTAGTAAACGGAGACACCATCGCAGCTATCGCTTGGTCAGGTGACATCATTCAGTTGAACGCAGAAGCAGGCTATGACCGCTTTGGTTTCGTTCTTCCTGAATCAGGTGGAACTATCTCAGCTGACTGTTTCGTAATTCCTATGGGAGCCACTCACAAGAAGAACGCTGAGAAGCTAATGAATTTCTACTACGACCCATACAACGCTGCTGTGTTGGCTGCTTACGTGAACTACATCACACCAGTTATGGGTGCTAAGGAAGAAGCAATCAAGCTAGATCCAGCTCTTGCTGACAACCAACTTATTTTCCCAAGCGAAGAGTTCTTGTCTTTGACTCAGGGCTTTAGAGCTCTTGATGGTAAAGAAGAACAAGCATTCACTAAGGCGTTCCAAAATATCAAACTAGGCGCGTAGTGGCAAAGGAATTTATTGCCCGCGGAGCTGACTTAGAGCTTAAGAAGATTCGCAAAGAGTTCCCTGGTTTCACTGCAATTGAAGAGCTTGACCTTCACGTCCCAGCAGGGGAGTTCTTCGCCCTGCTTGGCCCTTCAGGTTGCGGTAAAACTACAACTCTTAGATTGGTTGCTGGCCTAGAGACTCCAACATCCGGAAACATCTTTATCGGTGGCGAGGATGTAACAGAGACTAAGCCTCACGAGCGCCAAGTCAACACTGTGTTCCAGTCCTATGCTCTTTTCCCACACATGAATGTGTTGGAGAACGTTGCATTTGGTTTACGTCAGAGAAAGATTGACGAGCCTCTAGTAAAAGCTAAAGAAGCACTGAACCTAGTGCAGTTAGCTCACCTAGCAGATCGTAAGCCTCAGCAGCTTTCTGGTGGACAGCAGCAACGTGTTGCTTTGGCTAGAGCTTTGGTAAACAGGCCTTCTCTTCTTCTTTTGGATGAACCTCTTGGTGCACTTGATCTGAAACTGCGTCGCGAGATGCAGATTGAGTTGAAGGCTATCCAGATTGAAGTTGGTCTTACGTTCTTGCACGTAACTCACGACCAAGAAGAAGCCATGGACATGGCAGACACTGTTGCTGTTATGAACAAGGGTCGCATTGAACAGATGGGTGCTCCAGAAGCTCTTTATGACAGACCAAAGACTGTATTCGTATCTAAGTTCCTTGGTCAGTCAAACCTTTTGGTCGGAGAAGTCGAATCAAGTTCAGCTAACTCAGTCAGCATTGAGGTTGCGGGAAATAAGATTTCTGTTCCAAAGGCTAGAGCTGAAAAGCACAAAGGCAAGATTGCAATTGGATTTAGACCTGAGAAGGCTACCTTCACTTCTAAGAAGCCAACTGCTAGCTCCTCAACTAACATCATCGGTCCTGGTGAAATTATTGACATCAGATTTACCGGTGTTAGCAACCAGTACTTGATTCAAGTTCCAGGTCTTGGAAACCTAACCGTGTTTGCTCAAAATGTCGGTAAGTCACCTGTTACTGAACTTGGTGAAAAAGTATGGATTTCTTGGTCAGTCGAGCATTCATTTGGTTTGTCTGATCTACCTGACACAGGCAAAGCGGTCTAGCGAAGATGGCCTTCGCAGCTTTCAGTTCTAGTAAGCCAAAGGGTTTTTCTAAACCTACAAAAACGGGCAAGGTAGCAATCGCGCTACTCGCACCCGGGCTTGCTTATCTGGGAGTTTTCTTCCTCACACCTCTTATTGCTCTGATTATGGTTTCTCTTCAGGCACCAGATCCGGATGGCTTCATTGGAGATTATGTAGCAGCATTTGAAATCAACAACTACTTTGTAGTTATCTCAGACTATTTCCCACAAATGATGCGCTCTTTCCTCTACGCATTAGCAGCAACCATTCTGGCTTTGGTTATTTCATATCCACTTGCTTATTTCATTGGTGTGAAGGCTCGTCCTTACCCATTGCTACAGAAGCTAATGCTTACCTTGGTTATTGCTCCATTCTTCATTTCGTTTTTGCTTAGAACTCTTGCTTGGAAGCAGATCTTCTCTAACGAGTCATGGATTGTGACAACCCTTCAACAGCTTGGGCTTCTTGAGTCAGATCAGTATGTTGTTGGAACACCGTTCATGGTTATCTTTGGTCTTACTTATAACTTCATTCCATTCATGACTCTTCCTCTCTACACTTCCCTTGAGAGACTAGACACTCGCTATCTAGAAGCTGGATCTGATCTGTACGCATCTCCTTCAAGAGTGTTTAGAAAAGTAACAATTCCTCTTTCAATGCCTGGAATCATCTCAGGAACATTACTTACCTTTATTCCAATTGCCGGTGACTATATCAATGCTTCTGGTGATTTCCTAGGGTCGAGTTCAACGGCCATGATAGGAAATGTCATCGAATCGAATTACCTCATTAGCAATGACTATCCGGCAGCTTCGGCGTTATCCGTTCTTTTGATGGGTGCCATCCTGATTCTTGTTGCAGGCTATGTGAAGAAGTCGGGAACGGAGGATTTGCTCTAATGAAATTTAGTTTGGGTAAATACGCTTTTCCTTTGTATGCAGTTCTTGCTTTTATCTATCTTTTGATACCTATTGGCTACACCTTCGTTTTCTCTTTTAATGACTCCCTCAAGACCAACCTGATTTGGCGAGGATTCACGTTAGATAAGTGGACTAACGTATGTGACCGTGAAGGTGTTTGTGAAGCTTTTGGTAACTCAGTTCTAATCGGTGTTGTTTCAACTATTGTTGCCACAGCTCTTGGAACGATGATTGCGATTGCTTTGGTTCGTTACCGTTTCAAGTTCCGCCGATCAACAAACCTTCTTTTGTTCTTACCTATGGCAACTCCTGAGGTTGTTCTAGGTGCAGGTTTGGCATCTCAGTTCTTCAGCCTTGGCGTTGAGAAGGGCATCGGCACAATCATCCTTGGACACATTGTCTTCTGTCTTTCATTTGTTGTTGTGACAGTAAAGGCAAGAGTTGCAAGCTTGGATCCTGTTCTTGAAGAAGCAGGTAAAGACCTTTACGCAAACCCTAGACAGGTTTTCTGGAAGATTACCTTCCCACTATTGCTTCCAGGTATTGCAGCTGCAGCACTTCTGTCGTTTGCACTTAGCTTTGATGACTTCATCATCACCAACTTCAACGCAGGTGCCGACATGACATTCCCTCGCTATGTCTTCACAGCAGCAGCTAGAGGTGTTCCTGCTGAGGCAAACGTGATTGGTAGCGCAGTGTTCATTGCAGCAATCTTGCTAGTACTGGCTACTCAGATCAACGGCGAACGTAAACGCCGCAGCTTGCTAAAGAAGCACTAAGCAAACAGAGAAATAAGGGCTTCTTCGAAGTGAGCTCTGTGTCTTTCAACATCTTCAATTGTGTGAGCCGGTGACATCAAAGCCATGTTGTGGAATGGTGTCATCAAGATTCCACGGTTCAAAGCGTGAATGTGAAGATACTGCTGTAATTCAAAGTCATCTGCATCGGCTGCTTCTCTGCCGTTTTTAGGAGCTTCTGATCTGAATGAGTATTCAGCTCTACAGCCCAACTGGCTTACCTGCCACGGAGCTCCATACTTAGTAATCAAGTCTTGGACGTTCTTAGTCCAAACATCGCACAGGGCTTCCATAGATACGAATGCTTCAGGAGTTAGCACTTTAGTAAGAGTTGCTGCGATAGCAGCCATGGAAAGAGCATTTCCAGCAAGAGTTCCACCAACACCACCGACGTCAATATGTTCTAGGTGAAGGCTCTTCTGAATTCTTGCGGTTAGCTCTGCAGTCATACCAAATGCACCTGCAGGAATACCTGCACCGATTGTCTTACCCAAAACGACAGCATCTGGCTGAAGGTTCCTGCGAGCAGTCATTCCTCCTAGGCCTTCGCTAAGGGTGTGAGTCTCGTCGATGATGAGGATTACGTCATAGCGTGTGCAGAGCTCTCTAAGCCCTTCTAGGTAACCAGGTTCTGGAAGAACAATTCCGATGTTGGTCATTGCTGGTTCAATAAGCATCGCTGCAACTTCTCCAGTTGCGAATGCTGCTTCAGCAGCTTCCAAGTCATTGAATGGAACAACGATGGTTGTTTCACTTGGATCAACCTGAGGGCCGATGTTGTTCTCGCGACTGACAGTGTTTCCATTGTCATCGAGAACAGCAAAGGTTTCATCAACAGTTCCGTGGTAGCAGTAGTCGTGAACAACAACCTTGTGTCTACCTGAGATGTGCCTTGCGTATCTCAAGATGTGTCGGTTGGCATCGGTAGCTGTAAGGGTGAACTGCCACTTAGCCATTCCAAAACGATCTGAAAGTGTTTGAGCTGCTACAGCAGCATCAGCTGTAGGAAGCATCAGGGTAATACCCTTTGCAAGCTGCTCTGCGATGGCTTTCACAGAAGCGTCAGGGGAGTGACCCACCATGGCACCGGTATCGCCGAGGCAGAAGTCAACGTATTCGATGCCGTCAGCATCTGTAAATCTAGAACCCTTGGCTTTGGTTACATACACAGGGTGAGGACCAGGCCACTTGGACATCCATGACATTGGCACACCACCCATGAGGGCGTTCTTCGCGCTTTCATGAAGATTTGCTGATTCAGGGTGCTTTGCTGTGAAGAGAGCTACCTCATCTGCAAATAGTTTGGCTAGTTTTTCTCTGTCTGCATATGAGTGCATTGGGTTTTGTCCTCTGGTTTTTAGAGTTTTGCGAGTCCGTCTTCAACAACATCTAGAGCATCGTGTATAAGTTCATCGCTGATAGCAAGTGAAGGCAGGAAGCGGATTACGTTTCCGTAGGTTCCAGCATTCAAGATAACTACACCGTTTAGGTGTGAGTGCTTGACTACTGCATCCACTGCAGCTGAGTTTGGTGTGCGGGTACCTGGTTGCACCAATTCGATTGCAAGCATGGCTCCACGTCCACGGATCTCACCAATGACTGGGTACTTAGCCTTCATAAGCTCTAGGCGAGCCAACATGACTGTCTCGATGTGCTTAGCCTTCTCAAGAACTCCACCATCTTCAATCTGCTTCAAAACTGAAATAGCAGCTGCAGCAGCAACCGGGTTACCACCGAAGGTTCCACCAATTCCACCTGGGTGAGATGAGTCCATGATTTCTGCTCTACCAACAACTGCTGAGATAGGCATACCACCGGCAATACCCTTAGCAACTGTCATTAGATCAGGTTCAAATCCTTCTTCGTGCTCTGATGCAAACCACTGACCAGTTCTAGCAATACCTGCTTGAACTTCATCTGCTACTAGGACAATTCCATTTGCATGGGTCCATTGGCTCAAAGTCTTTAGGAAGCCAGGGGCTGGAACAATAAATCCACCCTCACCTTGAATAGGTTCAATAACTACAGCAGCTAGGTTGTTAGCTCCAACTCTCTTTTCCATGTAGTTGATTGCTCTAGTAGCTGCTTCTTCTCCAGTCATTCCTTCAGGGTCATGGAAAGGGTAAGACATTGGAACATGGGTAACACTTCCAGCAAAAGGACCGAAGCCATCTGCATAAGGCATGTTCTTGAAGTTCATCGCCATTGTTAGGTTGGTTCTACCGTGGTAGGCGTGATCGAATACTGCAATTTCGTTACGCTTAGTAAATTTTCTAGCCAACTTGATGGCGTTTTCAACTGCTTCTGCTCCTGAGTTGAACAAAGCTGAACGCTTGACGAAATTTCCAGGCATGTGGCGGTTTAGGATTTCACAAACCTGTACGTAAGGCATGTATGGGGTGACAGTGAAAAGTGTGTGGGTAAGTTTTGCAACCTGCTCAGCTACTGCTGCTACAACACCAGGGTTAGTGTGACCGATGGTTGTAACACCGATACCTGAACCCATATCGATGTACTGGTTGCCATCAACGTCAACAAGGATTGCTCCGTGAGCTGAATCAATGTATGCAGGTAGTGAGGTTCCAACACCATGGCCAACGTGCTCTAAACGATGTGCATGAAGGGCCTGAGATTTAGGGCCAGGAATGGAAGTAACTAGGAGTCTTTTCTGTTCAATCGTCATGTGCTAATTCTACGCCTGGCAGATTTATCTTGCTATAAGGCACTAGCAGCAAGGAATACGGGGATGATGGCAAGATGGAGACATGAAGAAGATAATCATCCTAGGCAGCACAGGATCTATTGGCACCCAGGCCCTAGAGATTATTGAAGCTAACCCTGACAAGTTTCAGGTTGTAGGTCTTGCCGGTAATTCAAATAAAGAACTTCTAGCAGCTCAAGCTAGCAAGTTCTCAGTCAATCAAAAGAATGTGGCTGTTGGCGCTAATGAAGCGACAGCTCTAGTTGAAGATACTGATGCTGATGTAGTTATCAATGGAATAACTGGATCAATTGGTTTAGCTCCAACGCTGGCAACCTTGAAGACAGGCAAGCGTTTAGCTCTAGCTAATAAAGAGTCACTTATCGTCGGAGGAAGATTAGTAACAGAAGCAGCGGCTCCAGGACAAATAGTTCCAGTTGATTCAGAGCACTCCGCACTAGCTCAATGTCTGCTTTCGGGAGACGCTAAGGAAGTTGCGACACTTATCTTGACTGCATCGGGTGGTCCATTTAGAGGATTCACTGCAGAACAGTTAAAGGCGGTAACTCCTGAACAAGCTTTGAAGCATCCAACTTGGACAATGGGAAGGGTAGTAACAACCAACTCAGCAACCATGGTTAACAAAGGTCTCGAGCTTATTGAAGCTCATCTACTTTTCAATGTTCCATTTGACCAAATTGAAGTAACTGTTCATCCACAATCTGTAGTTCACTCGATGGTGAGCTTTGTTGATGGTTCGATCATTGCCCAATGCTCACCGCCAGACATGAAGCTACCGATTGCATTAGGTATGACTTGGCCTGAGCGTATTGAGAACGTAAGCCCTCCAGTTGATTTCACTAAGGCTCACACCTGGACTTTTGAACCTCTAGATGAAGATGTTTTCAAGGCAGTAAAGATTGCAAGACAAGTAGGATCCGCTGGTCTGACTTACCCTGCTGTTTACAACGCTGCAAATGAGCAGGCAGTTGATGCTTTCCACGACAAAGCGATATCATTCCCAGAAATTCTAGAAATCATCGAAGAGGTTGTTGCCTCACACAAACCTGAACAAGAGATGACACTTGAATCAGTTCTAGCAGCTGAAGTGTGGGCTAGAGAAACTGCCAATCAACTGATAGCCAACAGAAACTAATTACTGAATGTCGGTCAGCTTAGTTAGGTTAGACAAATGGATTTCATAAACAACATCAGTGGCTGGGTCTTCTTACTTATAGGTCTAGCAATTTCGATTGCCCTCCATGAGATCGGCCACATGTGGCCTGCGAAGAAGTTCGGCGTAAAAGTAACCAAGTACATGGTTGGCTTTGGTCCAACACTTTTTTCAAGAAAAAGGGGAGACACCGAATACGGAATCAAACTGATTCCACTCGGTGGCTACATCCAGATGGTCGGGATGCTTCCGCCTTCCCAAGCAGCTAATTCAAAGAAGAACCTGTGGCAGAGACTTACAAATGGTGCTCAACCAAATGAGCAGATTGTTATTGCAGAAGAAGATCAGGGAAAGACTTTTTATGAGTTAGCTCCTTGGAAGAAACTCATCATTATGTTTGGTGGACCATTTGCCAACTTAGTAATTGCTGCGGTTCTCGCCGTTGTGTTATTCGCTGGTTTCGGTGCCTACGAAAGAACTTCGACAGTAAAAGATGTTTTATCTTGTGTTCCTAGCGAAACAAATAAAGACTGCGCTGACCCGAATCCTGTTTCACCTTCAAGCAAGGCAGGTTTACTGCCAGGGGATAAGATTCTGAGCTTCGCTGGTCAACCTGTTGAATATTGGTCAGATGTTGAATCGCAACTTAAGGATTCTGTTGGTAAGAGCGTTCCAATGGTCGTTGAGAGAAATGGTGCTCAGATAAGTCTGACTATTGAGCCCACCTTGCTGACATCAGCTGGACTATCACGACCTTACCTAGGAGTCTATTTAGAAGTTGAGCGGGTTCCTGAAAGTGTTGGTGCCGCTCTTGGCCAAGTAGGAATAATGATGTCCGATACTGCGGCCATGATCATTCAACTTCCAATTGAAGCAGGAGCAGCTATTACCGAGATAGCACCTGGATCTGAACGAAATGAAAATGGTGCTATTTCAATCATTGGGCTGGGCCAGTTCTCTGGGCAAATAGCTTCAGATGCCTCGATCAGCTTTGAAGATAAGATGCTTTCGCAGCTCGGACTATTGATGTCCCTAAACGTTGCCCTGTTCGTCTTCAACATGGTTCCGCTAGTTCCTTTAGATGGCGGGCACATAGCCGGAGCTATTTACGAGTCAATCAAACGTGGGGTGTTTAGGGTCCGAGGCAAGAAATGGGTACGTCCGGTTGACACCAGCCAGATGATGCCAATTGCTTACTTTGTGGCCAGCCTGCTAATTGTTTTGACCATAGTTCTAGTGCTCAGGGACATCCTGAATCCGCTTTCCCTATAAGTTCAAGGGACATCCAAGCCGAGCGGTTTAGACTAAAGCCATGTCGATGTCGTTTTGGCATCAGGAAGAAGTGATTTTAAGTGCCAGCAATTAACTTAGGTCTACCAAATACTCCACCTGTCTTGACCCCAAGACGTAAGACTCGTCAGATCAAGGTTGGAAGTGTCGGTGTGGGCAGTGACTCCCCTGTGTCCATTCAATCAATGACAACAACTCAGACAACTGATATCAACGGCACTCTTCAACAAATCGCTGAGTTGACAGCTAGTGGATGTGACATAGTCCGTGTTGCATGCCCTACTCAAGAAGACGCAGATGTCCTAAGAATTATTGCTAAGAAATCTCAGATTCCAGTTATCGCTGATATTCACTTCCAGCCAAAGTATGTTTTCGCAGCTATCGATGCAGGTTGCGGTGCTGTTCGCGTTAACCCAGGAAACATTCGTCAATTTGATGACAAGGTTGGCGAAATTGCAAAAGCTGCAAAAGATGCAGGCGTATCAATTCGTATCGGTGTCAACGCCGGTTCTCTAGATCCAAGACTTCTTCAGAAGTATGGCAAGCCAACCGCGGAAGCACTTGTTGAATCAGCTGTTTGGGAAGCATCACTATTTGAAGAGCACGACTTCCACGACTTCAAGATTTCTGTGAAGCACAACGACCCAGTGGTCATGGTTCGTGCTTATGAACTACTTGCTGAGCAAGGAGACTGGCCACTACACCTAGGTGTTACTGAAGCTGGTCCTGCATTCCAAGGAACCATCAAATCTTCTGTCGCTTTCGGAGCGCTATTGAGCAAGGGAATCGGAGACACTATCCGAGTTTCACTTTCTGCTCCACCAGCTGAAGAAGTAAAAGTTGGAGCAAAGATTCTTGAAGCACTAAATCTTCGTCCACGAAAGTTCGAGATCGTTTCTTGCCCATCATGTGGTCGTGCACAGGTTGATGTTTACAAGCTTGCAGAAGATGTAACCGCAGGGCTTGAGCACATGACAGTACCAATCCGCGTAGCTGTTATGGGTTGTGTTGTTAATGGGCCTGGAGAAGCACGTGAAGCAGACCTTGGTGTTGCATCAGGAAACGGTAAGGGTCAAATCTTTGTTAAGGGTGAAGTTATCAAGACTGTGCCTGAGAGTGAAATCGTTGCAACTCTTATTGAAGAGGCAAACAGACTAGCTGGCGAAATGGACCCGAGCCTAGTCGGCAGCCCTCAGGTTGTTGTCACGAAGAAAGATTAATTCATGATTCTTTCTATGTCGCAATTATTCTTGCGAACACTAAGAGAAGATCCCGCTGAAGCTGAAGTAGATAGCCACAAGCTTCTCGTTAGAGCTGGATACATCAGAAGAGCAGCACCGGGCATTTACACCTGGCTACCTCTAGGCCTTGCCGTGAAGGCAAAAGTAGAGCAAATTGTTCGTGAAGAGATGGCTGCTGCTGGTGCTCAAGAAGTATTCTTCCCAGCACTTTTGCCACGTGAACCATTTGAAGTTACTGGTCGCTGGACTGAGTATGGCGACAATCTGTTTCGCTTGCAGGATAGAAAGAAAGCCGACTATCTTCTAGCTCCAACACACGAAGAGATGTTTACGCTCCTTGTGAAAGATCTTTACTCAAGCTATAAAGATTTGCCACTAACTCTTTTCCAAATTCAAAATAAGTATCGCGATGAAGCAAGACCTCGTGCAGGTCTATTGCGTGGCCGTGAATTTGTAATGAAAGACGCATATTCATTTGATGTATCTGATGCAGGACTTGTTGCTTCATATCAAGCACAAAGAGATGCATACGAGAGAATCTTTACTCGTTTAGGTATTGAGTATGTAATTGTGCGTGCCGATGCTGGAGCCATGGGTGGGTCAGCATCAGAAGAATTCCTGTCACCTTCTCCTATTGGAGAAGACACATTCGTTAGATCAGCTGGCGGATATGCTGCCAACGTCGAAGCAGTAACCATCTCTGCTCCTGAAGCATTAAGCATTGAAGGGTTACCTCAAGCTGAAACACACTCAACACCAGGTGCAACATCTATCAATGCAGTTGTGTCATTTACTCAAGATTCTCTTGGGAAGAAAGATGTTAATGCCTCAGCTGCCTTGAAGCACATTGTCTTGGCACTAACCGATGTGAAGCACAAGAGATCTCTTGTGGTGGTCGGTATCCCAGGCGACCGCGAATTAGAAATGAAGCGAGCTGAAATTGCTTTTGCTGGATTCGAAGTTGAAACTGCTAATGATGAAGATTTTGCTAAACACCCAGAACTGGTTAAGGGTTTCATTGGACCAGTCAAGAATGGTAAACAGTTCCTAGGTGAAAAAGCCGAGTCAAAGATTAAATATCTCTTGGACCCAAGAGTCGTTACAGGTACTTCTTGGATTGCTGGTTCAAATGAAAAGGACAAGCACACATTCAACTTGGTAGCAGGTCGAGACTTCGTATCTGATGGAGTTGCTGATTTAGCTGAAATTCGTGCTGGAGATCCAGCTCCTGATGGTAGTGGACCACTGGAATTAGCTCGAGGAATTGAAATCGGACACGTATTCCAGTTGGGTAGAAAATACGCTGAAGCTTTAGATCTCAAGGTTCTAGATGAAAACGGCAAGTTAGTTACTGTGACCATGGGTTCTTATGGAATTGGTGTTACAAGAATCATTGCTGTGCTTGCTGAGGCAAATAACGATGAAAAGGGCCTAATCTGGCCGGCTGCTGTTTCACCTGCGGATATTCATGTTGTTGCCGCTGGTAAGGACGATGTAATTTACGAAACCGCTGCAAAGTTGGCTAAAGAGCTTGAAGCGAAGGGCAAGTCAGTGATTCTGGATGACCGCCTAAAGGTAAGTCCTGGCGTGAAATTTAGTGATGCTGAACTACTGGGAATCCCGCAAATCGTCATTGTGGGTAGAGGTCTTGAAAACGGGGAAGTAGATCTCTGGGATAGACGCTCTGGCGACCGACGCTCTGTCAAGGTAGAATTGGCGGTAGCCGAGCTCACATAGTCCATTCTTTGTGGCTTGCATAACTTACTAGCGGCCAGGAGGCGTTTCATGGACATCGATTTAGGTGCTCTTCGACTTGTTGAAAGAGATCGAGAAATTCCTTTCAACGAACTTGTTGAAATTATTGAAGCCGCCGTTGAAGCTGCCTATCACAAGAGCGTTGGTAATTCAGATCCAGCTCGTGCAGTTCTAGACCAGAAGACAGGCAAAATCGTCATCATGGTTCCTGACACTGAGGAACGCAATGAAGCAGGCGAACTTATTGCTACCCTTCCAGATGGTTCAAAGGTCCCAGAGGTAGATAAGACTCCAGAGAACTTTGGTCGTATCGCAGCTAATGCTGCGAAACAGGTAATTGCTCAGAGAATTAGAGGAATCTCTGATGAAGGTCTTTATGGTGAGTTCAAAGCCAAGGTTGAAGACATTGTTGCCGGTGAAATTCAGCAAGGTCCTCGTTCATACATGGTTTATGTGAAGCTAGGCGATGCAGAGGCAATCATGCCTCCTGAAGAACAAGTTCCAGGCGAAGACTACTCTCACGGTAAGAGAATGCGTTTTTATGTCACCAAGGTTGATAAGAACGTCAGAGGTCAGGTCCAGATTAACGTTTCTAGAACTCACCCGAGCCTTGTTCGTAAGCTTTTCGCTCTTGAAGTACCTGAAATTGCCAGTGGTCAGGTTGAAATCGTCCAGGTTGCTAGAGAAGCAGGTCACCGCACCAAGATTGCAGTGAGAACATCAGTTGCAGGGCTAAATGCCAAGGGAGCTTGTATTGGTGAACTAGGTCAGCGAGTTAGAGCTGTAACAGCTGAGCTAAACGATGAAAAGATCGACATCGTTGATTATGAGGAAGATATCGCTAAGTTTGTGGCTCAGGCCCTATCTCCAGCCAAGGTTTCGGCGTCGTTCGTCGTCAATGATGGAGCTGCTGTGAGGGGAGAACACCCTAAGGTGCGCGTACTCGTCCCTGAATATCAGCTTTCTCTTGCCATCGGTAAGGAAGGCCAGAACTCTAGACTTGCCAGCAAGCTAACCGGAGCCAAGATTGACATCATGGCTGATGACCTCGAAGACGAGGAATAAACAGTAGCCCTACGCCGTTACATAAAAGGCTAGAGCTTTAGGGAATGCAGGCAGTAGAATGTATCCAGTTAGAACTTGCGTTGGCTGCCGCCAGCGTGGCAACCGATCAGATTTGATTCGGATAGCCAATTTTCAGGGAAACCTGAGTGTTGATACCGAAAAGAAAATGCCCGGTCGTGGCTCTTGGCTTCACAAGAAAACGAAATGTCTTGAAACTGCGGTTGAAAGAAAAGCCTTTGGGCGAGCATTTCGCGGAAAAGCAGACCTTGAGCAAGTAACTGATTTAGTCAAACAAATAGAACAGGCCGAAATGATGTTAGAGATCTAATGAGCACCTCGAAATGAGTTCCTCAAAGCAATAAGCCTGCCCTGACTGGGGTGGGTCCCAGACAGGAGATATAAAGTGGCGCTACCACGCGTGTACGACATTGCCAAAGAGCTCGGTATTGAAACTGCCGAGGCACTGGCCAAGTTAAACGAATTAGGCGAATACGTCAAAAGCGGTTCGTCAACAATTGCCCCTCCGGTGGCAAACAAGCTTCGTGCAGCGTATCCAAACGCCAAGCCAAAAGAAGAAGCCCCTAAGGTTGAAAAAGCGCCAGCTAAGGCAAAGGCTACTAAGGCTGCAGCTGCCAAAGAAGAAACTGTTGAAGAGGCAAAGCCAGCTGATGCTGCTCCTGCCGAGCCAGCAACTCCAGCTGCTCCAGTAGCTCCAACCCCAGGTATTCCTCGTCCAGGTAACAACCCATTCGCTGCAGCACAGGGCATGGGAATTCCTCGCCCAATGGCACGACCTGGAAACAATCCTTTCTCTTCAAACCAAGGCATGGGTAGACCAGGTCAATCTGGTACTCGTCCAGGTGGAGCTCCTCGTCCAGCTGGTGCTGGTGGTCCATCAAGACCAGGCGGAGCTCCTCGTCCAGCTGGTGCTGGTGGAACTTCACGTCCAGGTGGATTTACTCCACGTCCAGGTGGTGCACCCGGTGGTGCTCCAGGCGGAGCTCCAGGTTTTGGTCCTCCAGGAGGTCGTCCAGGTGCTGGTGGCCGCGGTCGCGGTGGCGGTACAGCTGGTGCTTTCGGTAAGGGTGGATCAAGAAGTTCATCTAAGGCTAGAAAGTCGAAGAGAGTAAAGCGCGAAGAGTTTGAACAGCGTTCAGCTCCGAGCCTCGGTGGTGCAGTAGTTCCACGCGGCGATGGCACAACAGTTATTCGTCTTCGCAGAGGTTCTTCTATTCAGGACTTCGCTGACAAGATTGATGCCAATGCTGGTCAGCTGATTACGGTGCTATTCCACCTAGGTCAGATGGCAACAGCAACTGCTTCATTGGATGAAGAGACATTCCAGATTCTTGGAGAAGAGCTTGGTTACAAGCTTGAAGTTGTTTCAGCAGAAGATGAAGAGCGAGAGCTATTCGATTCATTCGGTCTAGACATCTCTACTGACTTCGAAGAAGATGACGAAGACATGGAATACCGTGCCCCAGTTGTGACAGTTATGGGTCACGTTGATCACGGTAAGACTCGTTTGCTTGACAAGATTCGTAATGCAAATGTTCAAGGCGGTGAAGCTGGTGGTATTACTCAGCACATCGGTGCTTACCAAGTTCACAGCATGCACGAAGGTGTTGAACGTCCGATTACCTTTATCGATACACCTGGTCACGAGGCGTTCACCGCTATGCGTGCACGTGGTGCTCAGGTAACAGACATTGCAATCTTGGTTGTTGCAGCTGATGACGGTGTTATGCCTCAGACAGTTGAAGCGTTGAACCACGCTCAGTCTGCTGGTGTTCCAATTGTTGTTGCAGTGAACAAGGTTGATAAAGAAGGGGCAAACCCTGCCAAGATTCGTCAGCAGCTAACCGAGTTCAACTTGGTTGCTGAAGAGTATGGTGGCGATGTTCTGTTCGTTGATGTTTCAGCTCTAACCGGTGCAGGTATTCCTGAACTTCTAGACGCTGTTCTACTAACTGCTGATGCTGCTCTAGATCTTCGTGCCAACCCTAACCGTGATGCACGTGGTGTTGCAATTGAGGCCAACCTAGATAAGGGACGTGGATCGGTAGCAACCGTTCTGATTCAGTCAGGAACTCTAAGTGTTGGAGATTCAATCGTTGCTGGTGCTGCTCACGGACGTGTTCGTGCGATGTTCAACGAGAACGGTGAGGCAGTTGAATCAGCAGGCCCATCAAGACCTGTCCAGGTTCTAGGTCTGCAGTCGGTTCCTCGTGCAGGTGACACATTTGTTGTTACCGAAGATGAGCGTCAGGCAAGACAGATCGCTGAGAAGCGTGAAGCTGCAGATAGAAACGCTCTTCTTGCTAAGACTCGTAAGCGCGTTAGCCTCGAAGACTTCACTAAGGCATTCGAAGAGGGCAAGGTTGAATCACTCAACTTGGTCATCAAGGGTGACGTTTCTGGTGCTGTTGAGGCTCTTGAAGATGCACTTCTCAAGATTGAAGTTGATGACTCTGTCCAGCTACGCATCATCCACCGTGGTGTTGGTGCTGTTACTGAGAGCGACGTTAACCTCGCTACTGTCGACAACGCGATCATCATCGGATTCAACGTGAAGCCAGATAACAAGGCTAAGGAACGTGCTGACCGCGAAGGTGTTGACGTTCGTTTCTACTCAGTTATCTATGCAGCACTTGATGACATTGAGAAATCACTCAAGGGAATGCTCAAGCCAGAATACGAAGAAGCAGCACTTGGTTCAGCCGAGGTTCGCGAGATCTTCAAGTCTTCAAAGGTTGGCACCATCGCAGGTTCTATCGTTCGTTCAGGTTCAATCAAGAGAAACAGCCTTGCTCGTATCTCTCGAGATGGCACGATGATTGCTGAGAACCTAAAGATTGAATCTCTCAAGAGATTCAAGGACGATGCAACCGAAGTTAAGACTGACTTTGAGTGTGGTATTGGACTTCAGGGATTCAACGAGATCTTGGTAGGCGACATTATTGAAACCTACGAGATGCGTGAGAAGCCGAGGGTCTAATGGTTGATGCAGCTAGAGCAAGAAGACTGGCTGAACGAATCAAGGTACTAGTTGCAGCAGCTCTTGAGAAGGTCGTAAAAGACCCTGATATTGGTTTTGTAACTATTACCGATGTTCGTGTCACGCCAGATCTTTCCCACGCCCGTATTTACTACACAGTCTTTGGTGATGCAGATCAGCAGAAAAAGAGTAGCGAAGTAATCGAACGTCACCGTGGAAAAATCCGCGGTGAGGTCGGACACCAGCTATCTATTCGTCTAACTCCAACTATTGAATTCATTTCAGATGATGTGCCAGAAAGCGCTGCCCAGATGAATGATCTTCTAGCTCAAGCAAGAGCAAGAGACAATGAACTCAAGAAGATGGCAAAAGAATCTGAGTTTGCGGCAGGGGAGAACCCTTACAAAGAGCCAAAAGTTATCGATAAAGAAGACAGAGACTAACCTTTGGCTACTCCTGGATTGTTACTAGTAGATAAACCTGCTGGAATGACAAGTCATGATGTTGTGTCCAGGGTTAGGAAACTTGCAGGCACTAAAAAGGTCGGTCACGCTGGAACTTTAGATCCAATGGCTACTGGACTATTGGTTCTAGGAATTGAATCTGGAACAAAACTTCTAACCTTTGTTGTTGGTGCAGATAAAACTTATGAAGCCACCATTCGTCTAGGAGCTTCCACTATTACTGACGACCGTGAGGGTGAACTCGTTGAGCAAGCATCACCGGAATCAGTAAGCGCTGTTTCAAACGAACGCATCAACGAAGAATTAGCAAAGCATAAGGGAGTCATTAGTCAGGTCCCTTCAACTGTTTCAGCAATCAAAGTTAATGGCGAGAGAGCCTATGACAGGGTTCGAGCGGGTGAAGTGTTTGAACTCAAATCCAGAGAAGTGACCATTTCAAGACTTGAAGTTATTGGCGACATCAGGCGTGTTGAAGGTTTTATTGATCTTGATGTAATTGTTGACTGCTCCAGCGGAACATACATTAGGGCAATTGCTAGAGATCTTGGTGCTGCTCTAGGAGTCGGCGGACATCTAACTTCACTTCGTAGAACACGCATCGGTTCCTTCGATGTTTCAAACTCAATACAACTTGAAGGCTTTGAAGGTGAGTTACCTATTCTTAGATCTGTTGAAGCCGTCAAAGAAGTCTTGCCAACTCTTGAGATAACTAAGGAAGAAACTTTGGCTATCAGGCAGGGCAAGAGGATTCCTCGTTCCTTAGATCAAATAACAGCTCTAACCTGTGAAGATGTTTTAGTAGCCGTTGCTGAATCAGCAGGCAATCAAAGTTTGAAATCATTAGTTGTCTTCAATGAGGGGGAAACCAATGCTTGAGTGGGGATATCAGTTCCAGCTTGCCTTTGCCTCGTTAGCAGGACTAGTCGCTCTGACGTTGGGAATCTTTAAGAGACCACCGTCTTGGTGGAGCGTCGGTGCAGTAGCACTTGTTGAAGCCTTGCTATTGGTTCAGTTGATTGTTTCGATCGTTCTGGTAGTTCAGGGGCAACAAGCGGTTGGCGACACAGTCGAGTTCTTCGGCTACATCATCACTGCTTTGATAGTTCCTCCTGCAGCTATCGCCTGGGCTGTCATTGAGAGAACTAGATGGTCAACCCTTGTCTTAGGTGTATCTGGATTGACTGTTGCCGTGATGCTGGTTCGGATGTGGCAAATATGGACTGGGATTCGATTTGGTGCTTAGTTTCACG
>JBIIPK010000040.1:0-2539 GCA_044342685.1 Rhodoluna sp. | reverse complement strand
TCGCAGATTTCAGGCTAGTACAAATCCCAAGTTAGGCTTTGATTCATGAAAGCAAAGACTCAAAACAGGGGCGTTGGCACTCTTGTAATTGCTATCTATGGAGTCTTTGCTTTGTCCGCGTCAGTTAGAGCTGTCTACCAACTACTAAGAAAATACGAAGAAGCACCTTTGGCCTACTGGCTTAGTTTGCTCGCTGCCGTTGTCTATATCGTTGCGACCTTTGCTTTAGCCAGAGGCAACTTTGGTTTAGCCAACAAGACTTTGATTTTTGAATTAGCTGGAGTTCTGGTTATTGGAACACTGAGTTTGACTTTTCCATCGTTGTTTGATCACCCTAGCGTTTGGTCATATTATGGAGCGGGTTATGGATTTATCCCGCTACTTCTTCCAATCTTTGGACTCTGGTGGGTAAGGAGAGTTAGACGATGATAACTGTGTCTTCAACTAATGAAATTCCAAGAGATCTTCCTGAAGCCTCAATCACAATTGGCAAGTTTGATGGCATTCATCTAGGTCATCAGCAACTTATTGCAGAAACTATTGAATCAGCCGAAGAACACTCACTAATTCCTGTTGTGGTGACATTTGATAGACACCCACACTCGATACTCAGCCCTGGGACTGAACCTCAAGCTTTGATTGGTCCAACCCAGAAGACTGAGTTACTTGATGAAGCAGGCATTGAGCTAGTTCTAAATCTTCCATTTGATGAATACCTTTCAAAACTAACCCCAGAAGAGTTTGTTAGAACTGTTCTAGTAGACGCTCTAAAGGCAAGGGTTGTAACTATTGGCGAAGGTTTTAGGTTTGGGGTTGACCAGCAGGGAGATGTTGAAACTCTTAGAGAGCTTGGACTCAAGCTAGGGTTTGCTGTTCGAGTTATTCCACACTTCCTAGTTGATGGCGAGATTGTTTCCACCAGTCGAATTCGAGCACTTCTTCTTGAAGGAAACGTAAAAGGGGCAGCCAGGCTGCTAGGAAGACTGCATGCAACCCAAGGGGTTATTGAGCATGGACTCAAGATTGGTCGTCAAATAGGTTTTCCAACAGCCAACATGTCTAGATCTGCTGAAGGGTTCTTGCCCCTAGATGCTGTTTATGCTGGTTGGCTCTATGCCGATGGTGAGAGATACATGGCTGCTCTATCTGTTGGAATCAATGAAACTTTTGAAGCTGTGCCAAGGCTTCTGGAAGCTCACGTAATTGATATTCAAGGTTTGGACCTTTATGACAAGGTCATCACTGTTGAATATGTTGATTTCATAAGACATGCCGCCAAATTCGATGGGGTTGAGTCTCTGGTTGCTGAAATCAACAATGACCTAGACAAAATCAGGGCAATTCTGTCCTAACTAGAGCCTCGACTAGCAGTTATCGGCAATCTTGGCTATGCTTGTGAAGTTGCCGTGAACCGGCCGCGGATCTCCAAGAGCTTTAGACACAAGGTTTATAGCGCCGCGCAGCGAGCCCCGAGAGGAACAAAATGGCACTGGACGCTTCAAAGAAAACAGCAATTATCAACGAGTACGCAACTCACCCAGGTGACACAGGTTCTCCGGAGGTTCAGGTAGCAGTTCTAACTGAGACCATCAAGGAGCTTACTGAGCACCTAAAGGACCACAAGCACGACCACCACAGCCGTCGTGGACTGTTGCTGATGGTAGGTCAGAGACGTCGTCTACTTGGTTACCTTCAGAAGGTTGACATCGCACGTTACCGTTCTCTAATTGAGAAGCTAGGTCTTCGTCGCTAATTGTTTTTACTCAAAAAGCCATCTCTTCGGAGGTGGCTTTTTGCATATCAGACTTAGACTGAAAAGTGACAAGAGTTGATGGGAGTCAATAATGGATTTTGTGGGTGCAATCAAAGCTGGTTTCAAGAACTATGTGAACTTTAGGGGGACAGCGACTAGACCAGAGTATTGGTATTGGTTTTTGTTCACAGCTCTAGTCTTCATCGTGCTGTTTTCAATCGACTTTTCAGGAATATTCCTTCTCCTTTTCTCGTTAGCAACTTTCTTGCCTTCGATCTCTGTAAACGCGAGAAGGCTTACTGATGCGGGGTTCTCTCCACTCTGGTTGTTGCTTGTCCTGCCTGGCGTTGTCACATTTATTTCTGGAATAGTGGTCCTAAGCAATGAATTCATCGCTCTAGGAGTTATCGAAGCGGCTATCGACAATCCTGAATATTTAGATGAATCCACGATGCAATCTCTACTTGAAAATGAAGTAGTTTTTGGCTCATCCGTAGTTGTTCTTATAGGAATGCTTGTGACTGTAACTACTTTTTCAGTTGTTAGCGTGATCATGCCTTTGCAGAGAACAAGGCCATTCGAGCACGGCAACAAGCGTGTTGCCCCTAAAGGCCCTGAAACACCTGCAGTTTAGGGCTGTGTAGTCTTGGATTAATTCGCCTATAGGTGAATGTCGGGGCCTCTGTTAGGCTTTAGGGGAGTCAAAACGGCAGGTTTGCTGGTCATCGGTTGTGAACCTTGGGCGTATTTCCCAAGCTTTTCTACTGTTGTCCAGCGCATCCCTCA
>JBIIPK010000006.1:0-68513 GCA_044342685.1 Rhodoluna sp. | reverse complement strand
TGATAGTAAGTTCACCGGCCATGAGGATTACTCAGCTGACTTCGCAGCAGGAGCCTTCTTGGCACGAGCTGGCTTATCTTCGCTAGCTTTTACCTCTGGGACTACTACTGGATTGATTCTGAATACAGCATCTTCAGCACGCAAAACCTTGGTGCGAACAACTGCTTCTGACAGTGATAGTTGACGGTCCAACTCGAGAACTTCAGCTGGCATACAGGTCAAGTACAGAACTGCGTAGATACCTTCAGTTTTCTTGTTGATTTCGTATGCGAAACGACGACGGCCCCAAATATCAACGCTGTCAACGGTGCCTCCACCGTTGCGAATTACGTTGAGGAATTTATCAAGGCTGGTACCGACGGTACGCTCTTCGATGTCTGAGTCTAGAATGACCATAACTTCGTATTTATGCATGACTAACCCACCTCCTCTGGACTAGAACGGCCACGGCGTTTCCGTGACAGGAGGGTAAATGCAATTGCTGCCCAACAGAAAAGCACAGGGTCTTTTCAGGACAACTTCACTACTCTACCTTGATTGCCACCACGTAAGCAAGCGAATCTTTGCTTCTTCATATTCAAGTGGTCCCTCATCCAAGCGAAGCTCGAGCATGAATTTATAAGCCGCTCCAACCTCAGGACTTGGTTTCAAATCTAGAATCTCCATGATCTGTTCACCGGATAGATCTGGCCTAATCGCATTGAGTTGCTCCTGCTCGGATAGAACTGCGATTCTCTGCTCTAAATCGTCGTAGGCATGAGACAAACGATCTGCTTTTCTCTGGTTACGGGTAGTGACATCTGCTCTAGTTAGGACATGCAACCTAGTTAGCTGGTCATCGGCATCCCGGGCATATCTTCTGATTGCTGAATCACTCCACGCCTGGTCGCTATAACCAAAGAACCTAAGGTGTAATTCGATAAGTCTTGACACAGCCTTAATGGTGTCATTGTCGTATCTAAGAGCTCTAAGTCTCTTGGCAGCTAGCTTTGCTCCAACAACATCGTGGTGATGGAAGGTGACTCCCCCTCCAGTTTCAAGCTTTCTAGTTAGAGGTTTACCAATATCGTGCATAAGAGCAGCAAGTCTAAGAATTAGGTCTTTCTCTAAGTTGTATTCAGCCTCATAGCTAATGGCTTGCTCTAGAACAGTCAGGGTGTGTTCATAGACATCTTTATGGTGATGGTGCTCGTCTATCTCTAGTTTCAGCGAAGGAAGTTCAGGGAAGACGATGTCGGCTATGCCTGAATCAACCAGAACCTCTAAACCTTCTCGAGGATTTGCCCCAAGGATTAGTTTGGATATTTCAACCTGAATACGTTCAGCAGAGACAATCTCTATGCGATCTGCCATATCCTTCATGGCTTTGAAGGTGTCTTCATGAACCATGAAGCCAAGTTGAGAAGCGAATCTAGCAGCTCTCATAATTCTCAACGGGTCATCGGAGAAGCTATCTTCTGGTTTGCCAGGGGTTCTAATTACTCCATCAATTAGGTCAGAGAGACCATTGAATGGATCTACAAATACTCCGTCAGGCAATCTAAGAGCCATTGAGTTGACTGTGAAGTCTCTTCTAAACAGGTCGTCTTCTAGATTGTTGCCAAAGGCAACCACTGGCTTTCTAGAATCTGGGTCATAAGAGTCAGCTCTATAAGTAGTTATTTCTACTGTGTCATCGCCGATACGGGCACCGATGGTGCCAAACTCACGACCAACATCCCATTGGGCATCAACGTGCCCTTTAAGAACCGCAAGAATCTGATCTGGGCTAGCTGAGGTAGTGAAATCTAGGTCATTAGTGACTCTGCCTAGAAAGGCATCTCTTACTGGTCCGCCCACTAGGGCTAGCTCAAAGCCTGAAGCGCTGAATAGTGTGCCGAGTTTGCTAAGTAGCGGAGTCTTGGAAGTCCGCTGTAAATTTGCAAGCGCCTCGGCAACAGTTCGCATGGTTTTAAGTATGCCCAACAAATGCCTCCGCGTTAGGCTAAAGCAATGAACTCTCGACAGAAACCTCGTGTCGAGGAGACTTCAGCCGGGGGGTTTGTTCTAGCCGCTGATGGGTCTCCCCGGATTGCCGTCATCGGCAGAAGAAACCGCGGAGGTCGCATTGACTGGTGTGTGCCTAAGGGGCATCTTGAAGGAGCAGAGACTGCTGAGCAAGCAGCTCTTCGAGAAGTTGAAGAAGAGACTGGGCTTCAGGCCACAATCATTGAGTCCCTAGGTTCTATTCACTACGAATTCTCAACACCAACGTCAATCATTGCTAAGACTGTTCATCACTTCCTAATGAAGCAGACCGGTGGAGATCTAACCATTGAGAATGATCCAGATAGAGAAGCAGTCGACATTCGCTGGGTCAACATCGACCTACTTCATGCAGAACTAACTCATGAGAATGAAAGACGTCTAGCTCTAATTGTTCAAGAGTGGGTTGCCAAGCAATGAGGACTCTAGGCAAAGCTTTAGTATCGGCACTTTTGGTTCTGTTAACCATCGCTACCCCAGTTAACGCGGCCTTACCACCAGCCCAAGTATTTGTGGTTTCAGGATCTGATATCAACATCGTTTCACGTGAGTCAAAGATTCCTGTGTCTGTTCAAAACAACTATGACCGTCAAGTAAAAGTTCGTGTTCACACTTCTTCTCCCGATCCTGCAGTGAGCGCTGAAAAGTATGTGACACTAACAATCCCGGCCAACTCAAGAAAAGATGCTTTGATTCCAATCAGCATTCTCTCTGGTGGCGAATACAAACTAAACGTATGGTTGACAACTTTTACTGACATCAGAATTGGTCAAACAGTTTCTATGAAGCTAACTGTGAATCCTGATATTGAAGTGGTGATCATCGTTGTCTTCGGATCAATCATTGCCATCTTGCTAGGTCTCGGTGTTTTGAGAATGGCTCGACGAAGTAAATCAGAGGTTTCTGAATGAGCATTCTTCGTTCGTCGCTAATCATGGCTAGCGGAACAGTCATGTCTAGATTCTTAGGTATTCTTCGTGCAATTCTTTTAGCCGCAACAATT
The DNA here is from genome assembly GCA_044342685.1 of Rhodoluna sp. GTDB lineage: Bacteria > Actinomycetota > Actinomycetes > Actinomycetales > Microbacteriaceae > Rhodoluna. The sequence goes on along the minus strand of JBIIPK010000006.1, from coordinate 65,485 downwards.
GGTGTTACAACCAACGCTGCCGATGCTTTTGGAGTTGCCAACCAACTACCGAATAACGTCTACGCGATTATTGTCGGTGGTGTTCTAAATGCAGTTCTAGTTCCTCAGATTGTCAGAGCTAGAGCCCACCTAGATGGTGGCAATGCATACATTGATCGGTTACTAACAATTGCCATTGTTACCTTCGGTTCCATAACTGTTCTAACTACGGTTAGTGCTCCACTACTTGTTTCTCTATACACAAGTGGTTGGGATGCAGACCAACTAGCTTTAGCAACCGCCTTTGCTTACTGGTGCTTACCGCAACTGTTCTTCTACGGTCTCTACTCTCTATTGGGTGAAGTGCTGAATGCAAAGAGTAAGTTCGGACCATATATGTGGGCACCTGTGCTCAACAACATCGTTGCCATCATCGGTATGGCTGCATTCGTTTGGCAGTTTGGTTTTGACCCCACCGGTCAGCGAAGTGTTGCTGATTGGACACAGCAGCAGATCTCTTGGCTAGCAGGATCAGCAACTCTAGGTGTTGCATCTCAAGCTCTTATCCTCTTGGTTTTCTGGAAGAAGATGGGTCTTGTTTTCAAGTTCAACTTCTCCTGGCGTGGAGTAGGTCTCGGACCTGCGATGAAAGCAGCCTCATGGACTCTAGGCATGCTTATCGTTACCCAAATTGGCGGAATAGTTCAGACTGCCGTTGCATCTAGCTCTATACAAGGGAGAGATCAAATTGTTGATAGCAATGTTGCAATTGCATCGGTAGCTGCAATGAGTATTGCCTGGCTTATCTTTATGCTTCCTCACTCCGTTGCAACAGTTTCAATAGCAACTGCCTACTTCACCAGAATGTCCGAGCACGCAATGGACAAAAACTTTGATGAACTCAAGAAAGATCTGGTTGAGGGATTAAGAACTATTGCGATGATAAGTGTGCTTGCCACAACCGCACTCATTGTTCTGGCATATCCAGTTTCAAGAGTTTTCGTTGGGGAATTACCAGGTGCTGTTGCTCTAGGAAATGTTGTGATTGCCATGGTGGTTGGTCTTCTTCCATTCAGCTTTGTCTTCATGATCCAAAGAGCCTTCTATGCCCTTGAAGACACACGAACTCCATTCATCTTTACTTTTGTTCAGGTGGCGGTAAACATAACTGGATCAGTATTGGTTTGGCTTTACGTTGAAGACATTTGGCTAGTTGTTGGATTGTCTCTAGTGACCAGCGCAAGCATCTTGATTCAATCTGGTCTTTCATTTGCTTTGTTCAGAAGAAAGTATGGAGCTCTGGGTCAAGGTGGTCTCGCTGTTGCTACCACCAAGTTTATTGGAGCAGCGCTTCTAGCCGGTGGTGCTGGCTACTGGATGCTTCAAGCTATGGGTGGAACTGTTTCAGGGGCCTTCGCTGTTGATAGCGTTCTATCTTCTGTTGTTTCATGTGTAACCATCGGAATGGTGATCAGTTTGGTCTACATTTTGGTTCTAAAGTTACTTCGCGTCAAAGAAGTTGACATTCTTCTAGCCCCAGTAGTTCGCCTGCTGCGTCGCTAAAAATTGCCAAGATAAACTAGCCTTACTTGCTTCCCCCTCATTAAAGTTCTGGAGTATAAATTGCACGAAGTAATCATCATTGGATCTGGTCCAGCTGGATACACAGCAGGTATCTACACAGGACGTGCTGGATTGAATCCACTACTTATTGCTTCATCTGTTGAAGCCGGTGGTGAGCTAATGAAGACCACGGAAGTAGAGAACTACCCTGGCTTCCCTACTGGTTTGCAAGGACCTGAGCTTATGGATGCTTTCCGTGCTCAAGCTGAACGCTTTGGAACTGAAGTGCTTCTTGATGACGTGATCGAAGTTGACCTAAAAGGTCCAGTAAAGATCGTTAAGACCGGTGGCGGAAAGACATTCGAAGCCAAGACAGTAATCCTTGCAACAGGCGCTGCCTACCGTGAACTTGGTTTACCTCGTGAAAAAGAACTGAGCGGTTACGGAATATCCTGGTGTGCTACTTGCGATGGTTTCTTCTTTAGAGAAAAGACAATTGCTGTAGTCGGTGGTGGTGACTCTGCAATGGAGGAAGCTACCTTCCTAACAAGATTCGCTAGCAAGGTTTACCTGATTCACCGTCGTGACTCATTCAAGGCTTCCAAGATCATGCAGGAGCGTGCTCTCAACAATCCAAAGATCGAAGTTATCTGGAACACAGAGGTTAGTGAACTTTTGGGTGAAGGAAAACTTACCGGCATTAAGACAACCAACTTGGTCGATGGCACTCAGAACACTCTTGATCTAGATGGCCTATTCATTGCAATTGGTAATGACCCTCGTGTTTGGTTAGTTGAAAACCAGTTGACCCTAACTCCAGAGAAGTTCATTGAAGTTGATGGCAGATCATCTAAGACAAGCTTGCCTGGAGTCTTTGCAGCTGGAGATGTTATTGACCCAACATATCGTCAGGCCATCACAGCAGCAGGTTCTGGATGTGTTGCAGCATTAGACGCAGAACATTACCTAAGCAACCTAAAATAGATTTAAACAATAAGGAGCAATCATGGCAGCAAAAAATGTAACCACCGCAACTTTCCAAGCAGATGTCCTTTCATCAGCTAAACCAGTGCTAGTAGATTTCTGGGCTGAATGGTGTGGCCCTTGTCGTATGGTTTCACCAATCCTTGATGAGATTGCTGGTGAGCACGGAGACAAGATCACAATCGTTAAGGTCAACGTTGACGAAGAGCCTGCTCTAGCTCAGCAGTACGGCATTACTTCAATCCCAGCTATGCAGGTGTTCCAGGGTGGGGAAGTTGTAAAGTCAATCATCGGTGCAAAGCCAAAGCCTGCTCTATTGGCAGACTTGAGCTCATTCATCAACTAAGTTAGTTCTAAGTTAAACGGCTACGGTGCCTATGTGCCTTGGCCGTTTTTCGTTTAACTCAAAAATGTTTCACGATTAACTAAGAAGGTTTAAATGGCTAAGGACTTATGGTCTGACAGATACGCATCAAGAGCGAATGGATTATCTGCGTCTGAAGTACGAGCCCTCTTTGCCGTGGTTTCCAGACCTGAAGTGGTATCTCTAGCGGGAGGTATGCCATTCGTTCCTGCTCTACCTAAAGAGAGAATGATTGAAAGTTTTCAATCTCTCATGGCCGATAGATCTGCAACCGCATTGCAGTATTCAGGTGGGCAAGGTGACCCAACACTTCGTGAACACATTCAAGAAATCATGTCGCTTGAAGGAATCAGATCTGATGTAGACAACATCGTTGTGACAACAGGTTCGCAACATGGTTTGGATTTAGTTTCCTCATTGTTTTTAGATCCAGGTGATGTTGTTCTTGCAGAAGGTCCAAGCTACGTAGGAGCACTTGGCGTATTTAGAGCAAGACAAGCTCACATCGAACATGTCTACACAGACAACAATGGAATATCTCCTGAAGCCTTATCAGCAACTATTAAACGCGTTCAAGCAGCTGGTAAAAATATTAAGTTCCTGTACTTAGTTCCGAACTTTGCAAACCCAAGCGGAGTAACCCTTGCTGCTGAAAGACGTTCGCAGATTCTTGAGATCTGTCGTAAACATCACATTCTTGTTTTAGAAGACAACGTGTATGGGCTTCTCTACTTTGATGAAAAAGCTCCAGACGCTCTGCGATCACTTGATGAAGATGGCGTAATCTATCTGGGTTCTTTTTCAAAAATTTTGGTTCCAGGATTCAGAGTGGGTTACGTTCTAGCTCCACCATCAATCAAAGAGAAGTTGGTTCTAGCAAATGAGTCAGCAGTACTCTGTCCAAGTGCTTTCTCTCAAATGATGAGCAGTGAATATCTGAGCACAAACGACTGGAAAGCTCAGATTGCAGTGTTTAGAAATGAATACCGAATTCGCAGAGATGCTGCCCTCTCCGCAATGGATGAATTCCTACCTGAACTAACCACTACTAAACCTGGTGGAGGGTTCTATTTGTGGGTCGATCTGCCAGCTGGAGTGGATTCTAAGAAAATGTTGCCTAGGGCTGTAGAGAATTTAGTTGCCTACACACCAGGGACAGCTTTCTATGGCAATGGAACCGGACAAGAGTTCCTGAGGATCTCCTACTCCTACCCAACACCGGAAAACATCAGGGTTGGCGTTGAGCGACTAGCTCAAACAATAACCTCGGAGTTGGCTTCATCCAAATAAGCAAAAGTTATCCACAGGTAAACTGAAGTTTTTGGTGGAAAAGCCTGTGGAAAACCTTGTGGATAACTGGCTTAATTGCCTGTGGATAATTTAGAACTTGGTATCTTGACCGAGTTCGCTCAAAATTCTCTTCATGTCATCAACACTTGCGAAATCAATCTCAATAGTTCCCTTTTTCAGTCCCAATTTGATTCGGACTGAAGTGTTTAGCTTGTCAGAAAGAGTCTCAGCCAAAGTTTTGAGTGCATCTTGTTTTCCACCTGGCTTGATCCTGCCCTTCTTGCCTGGCTTCTTGACTAATTCCTCAGTTGCACGGACAGAAAGACCAAGATTGATGACTTTGTCTGCCAATTCGGTCATACGTTGTGGATCTTCAACAGAAAGAATGGCCCTGGCATGCCCTGCACTCAAAACACCAGCTGCAACCTTTGACTGAAGAGCTGTAGGAAGCCTCAGAAGACGAATTGTGTTAGTAATTTGCGGGCGAGATCTTGAAAGTTTCTCTGCCAATTGATCCTGGGTGCAGCCATACTCTTCCAAAAGCTGCTGATAAGCGCTTGCTTCTTCGATTGCGTTGAGGTCGCTTCTGTGGAGGTTCTCCAACAGAGCATCTCTAAGCATGTTTTCATCGCCAGTTTCACGAATAACTGCTGGAATCTGGGTAAGTCCGGCTTCTTTTGAAGCACGCAAGCGACGTTCGCCCATGATTAGTTCGTACTTGTCAACACCGTTTTGTTTACCAAGTGAACGAACAGAAATCGGCTGTAGAACACCAAACTCGCGGACGCTGCCTACTAGTTCAGCAAAATCAGCCGGATCGAAGTTGCTTCTAGGCTGTTTGGCGTTTGGGGTGATGTCTGCAATGTTGAGGTAACCAAATGTAGCTCCTGGAACCGGTAGAAGGTCAACAGGTGCATTAGTTGAGCCGCCAAAGAACACGCTAATCGGATTGCCGTCGGCTGGTCGCTCCATGCGATCCTGAGTATTTGAAACCTCTGGGATTAGAGCACCGATGCCTCTACCCAATCCGCCTTTTTTCTCAGCCATTTGCTACTCCTCTGTTTGCTATCTCAATTGCCGCTTCCATGTAAGAAATTGCTCCATTTGAGCTTCGATCGTAATTGATTACTGTCTGGCCGTAGCTAGGAGCCTCGGCGACACCGATCTGGCGTGGAATAAGAGTCTGCAGGGTTTGAGTAGGGAAGTGATTGCGTACATCGTCTACCACGGCCTGATTTAGCTTGGTTCTTGAGTCATACATGGTCAAAAGAATGGTTGAGAGGGCAAGATTTGGGTTTAGAGCCCCGCGAATCATGTCAATGCTTCTCTTTAGCTGGCTCAGACCTTCTAGGGCGTAGTACTCACACTGAATTGGGATAAGAACTTCTGTGGCTGCTGTGAAGGCGTTCACGGTCAATAGGCCCAGGCTTGGTGGGCAGTCGATGAAAACGTAGTCAGGCTTTACATTGCTTGTTGAAATGTAGGCTGCTAAAGCGTTTTTTAGCCTGTGTTCGCGGGCTAGAAGGGAAACTAGCTCTAGTTCAGCAGTCGCTAGATCTATAGTCGCTGGAACACATCTCACCCGTGGAGACTCTGGGCTGACCTGAACTACTTCGGCGAGCTCCATGTTCTGGGTAATTACTTCATAGATGGACTTGACGCCGATTCTGTGCTCGATACCTAGTGCTGTTGAAGCGTTACCCTGAGGGTCTAGGTCGATTACAAGCACTTCCATGCCTTTATCGGCAAGTGCAACAGCTAGGTTGACGGCAGTGGTTGTCTTGCCTACGCCACCCTTTTGGTTAGAAACTGTAATGATTCGAGTTGATGTTGGGTGGGGGATTACTGAGTTTCTCACGTTAGACATACGTCTGGTGTTGTCGCTGATCTCCTGGGCTAGCGGGGCGTCTTTAAAGCCTCCTGCTAGGCCGAATTCATCGGGATGTTTCACGTGAAACCTGCTTCTCAATAGTGGTTATTTCTTCAGTTATTGGCTGCCAGCCAACCGCTTCAGGACTTGTTTCTTCTCTCCCGTTAGGGTATCCAAGACCTCGGACAACCTGACTTTTGGCGACAGCTGTGCTCTCAGCCATTGATAAAGACGCGTTATCCGCATTACTGTTTTGACTCAAAACATCTCCCTATCCAATTACCTAGAGTAGCCTAACCCGAACGACGGTTGTGGGGTCAATTAGAAGTTTTTCCCCAACTGTGACAATCTCGAAACTCTCTAGTTTCAGCTTCTTTGCCAAAGACTTAGATTCCTCGATTTCGTCTTGGGCTTTTGATCCCTTCATCGCCAAAACCTGTCCGCCAGGGGCAGTTAAGGGGACAAGCATTCTGAGTAGCTTGGGTAGGGCCGAAACAGCTCTAGCTGTTGTGACATCGTAATTTCTAAGCGGAGCCTCTTCGGCTCTACCCCTAAGGACCTTTACGTTCTCAAGCCCTAGAGTCGGGACAACCACATCGGCAAGCCAATTAGCCCGCCTTTCCATTGGCTCAATTAGGACGAATTTGACCTTTGGTCTCAGGATTGCCATTGGTATTCCGGGAAAGCCTGCTCCAGATCCTACGTCCGCAACTACCTGACCATCTTCGACTAGATTTGCTACGACTGCAGAGTTGAGAATGTGTCTTGACCATAGTTTTGGTAGCTCTCTTGGACCGATTAGCCCCAGTAGATCCCCGTCTCTAACCAATAGGTCAAAATACTGTCTAGCTTGCCCTATGTATTCACCGAAGACCTCTTGGGCTTCCTTAGGCTCAACCTCTGGCGTGTAATCGATGTTCTCGTCGAGGTTAGTCATAAGAAACTCCAATCTGGTGGGCTAAACAAAAAGCCAGGACCTAAGCCCTGGCTGAATGTTTCACGTGAAACTATTCGGCAGGCTTCGCCACAATGTGGCGTTCTTTGCCTTCGCCTTCAGACTGAGAAACAAGCCCAGCCTCGGCGATCAAATCGTGAGAGATCTTGCGGTCGTAAGAGCTCATTGGTTTGAGGGCAACAGGAGCGTTGGTGTCCTTTACCTTGTCAATTGCCTTGTTTACCAGTCTGGTCAAGGCATCCAAACGAACCTGTCTTGAGCCAGCAATGTCAATTATTAGGCGGCTGAAAGACTGGGTTTTGGTCTGAACAGCGATCCTAGTTAGCTCCTGAAGAGCCTCAACAGTGTCTGGGTGGGAGACAAGTCTTAGGTTGCTCTCTTCGTCCGCAGTGACTTCCAAGTAGGCTCTGCCCTGGCGAACGTCAATGTTGATGTCGCCATCAAGGTCGAAAATGTCTAGAAGTTCTTCTAGATAGTCAGCAGCAACTTCGCCTTCTTCTTCTAGATCCTTGACTGAGGTTTTTGCCTCAGTAGCTTCAGAAACTTCTTCTTGGTTCTCTGGTACTTCAATCTGATCTGACATTTGTCCTACTTCTTGCCCTTCGGCTTCTTCTTGGCTCTGGCCTTAGAAACTGGCTGAACACGCTGTACTGGTGGAGCGGCTTCGATTTCTTCCGCTGGGGTTTCGCTGCCAATCTTGCCCTTTTTGAGCAATTTAGCTTGACGTTCGGTGTGGGCAATTGAGCCCGGTGTTGGCATGCGCTTGATGACGTAGTACTGCTGACCCATGGTCCAGAAGTTGGACACTAGCCAGTAAATAAGCACACCTAGTGGGAATGAGATACCTGAAATTAGGAAGATTACTGGGAATGCGTAAAGCATGATCTTCTGGGTCTGAGCAAACTGAGAATTCATGGCATCAGGGTTCTGGTTCTTAGCCATAATCTGCTTCTGAGTGATGAACTGTGAACCTGTCATCAGAACGATCATGATTGCTGCGATGATCTGGACTGATGTGCTGGTTGCAGTAAGGAAGGTCTCAGAGAGGCTAGCTCCTAGGAACTTTGAGCGGGCAAAGGATTCTGAAAGCTCTTGGGTTAGTAAACCAACTCCAGGCTTCTTGTTTTGAGCTTCTTGAAGAGTGGTGAAAAGCGAGAAGAAAACAGGCATTTGGGCCAACAGTGGGAGACATGAGGCAAATGGGCTCGAGCCGTGCTTCTTGTAAAGGGCCATCTGCTCTTTAGCCATGCGTTCGCGAGAGTCTCTGTCGGTCTTTCCCTTGTACTTCTTCTGAAGCTTCTGAAGGTCAGGCTGCAGAATGTACATAGATCTCTGGGATCTAATCTGCTTCACGAATAGTGGAATCAGAGCGGCTCTAACAACTAGAACTAGTCCAACAATGGATGCAACCCAGGTTATTCCAGAGCCTTCTGGTAAACCCAAAGTGGTCAAGACGCTGTGGAAGGTCACCAGAATAGCCTCGATAACCCACTTGAAAGGCCAGAGGATGATTGCGAATATATCCATTTACTTATCCTTATCTATTGAAACTGTTGCTAGCTGAGCAAACACAAACCCGTGCCTGCTTAGCCCAAACCACTTAGGACCTGGAGCTACTTCATCAATCCCACCTTTTGAAAATGGGTTGCATCTGAGTATCCGCCAGGTTGTTAGAACAGAACCTTTTACCAAACCGTGCTGCTGTATAGAGCCTAAACCGTAAGCAGAGCAGGAAGGGTAGAAACGGCAAACATCTCCATACAGAGGAGAGACGATCTTTCTCCAAACGACGATGAAAGCAATAAAGGCATTTCTAGGCAAGAGCCAGAGGTTTACCAATAGTGTCTTCATCTGTTTACCTTATTAACAACTCTTACTTATTGACCTGTTTAGCCGCATTAGTCACGCATGCCTTAAATTCAATTTCAAGATCCTGCCAGGACTTGCTCTTAATTGAAGGCAGGGCTCTTACTACTAGGGTCTGTCCGTTCTGAAAATCAGCCAAGGTATTCCTTACAGCTGATCTGAGTCTTCTTTTCGTGAGATTTCTTTCGACGGCAGATCCCACAGATTTAGATACGACAAATCCGAAACGTGCTGAATTGGATTGAGTGTCGTTTTTTAGATAAATAACCATGCTGTCGCCAACTACCTTGCGACCAGATCTCATGGTTGTTCGAAAATCCTCGGCCCTTATAAGCCGGTTCTCTCGAGCCAGCATGAAGAAACTACGCAGACAGTTCGGTGCGGCCCTTGCGGCGACGAGCAGCAAGGATAGCTCGGCCAGCGCGAGTCTTCATGCGAAGACGGAAGCCGTGAGTCTTTGCTCTGCGGCGGGTGTTAGGTTGGAAAGTACGCTTGCTCATGAGGTGTTACTCCAAAACTTTTTTATGGGTTCACGTCGAAAGTGAAGTTAGCTGGTGCCCGGTGAACCCAATGCCGAGCAACCTGTTAAACTTACGGCAATATTGGGGCTCGGGTCAAGTTTATATTCAAAATTTTTATTGAATTAATCGAAATTTTCCAAAGATCAAAATGGGCGCTTTTGATAACATTTTGGATTTAAGTCAAAAAATTTCCCCTTTCGATTTGCAATTTCATTCACTTAGGCAGTTGAATAACTAGAGATAGTTTTCCACAGACTCAAAAACACACAATGTTAGAGTTATGCACAGGTTCTCCACAGGTGTTAATATCTGTGGACTCGGTTGTGGAAAACTACATGACGAGCAGTAAATCATTGAATTTTGAAAGAAACCCATGGCCGAAATGACTGGAATTACCACTGAACAGTGGCAAGACGTCGTCTCTAGACTCAGAGAGGACGAACGCATCACCAACCAGCTGCTCGGTTTCGTCAATTTGATCTCGGTCCAAGGTGTTTTAGGTGAAACACTCTATTTACAGGTCGCTAACGAAATGACCAGGGGAATCATTGAGCAAAGAATCAAGCAACCGCTGCTTGAAACCCTCTCAACAGTTGGACTAGACGAGGCACCTACCAACATCGGAATTGTTGTCAACCCAGAACTTACTCTTGCCTTTACTGCAAATCAGCAGGCTGACCTTGAATTAGAAGAAGAGCCAGAAACAGTAGTTCCTGTTTACTCTTCAGCAGATAGCTCTCAACCAACCGATGGATCTTCAAGGTTGAACCCGCGCTATACCTTCGAGAGCTTCGTCCAGGGAAGCTCAAACCGGTTCGCTCACGCAGCAGCTTTCGCCGTAGCTGAAGTCCCAGCAAATGCCTATAACCCTCTGTTTATCTACGGAAACTCAGGTCTTGGTAAGACTCACCTATTGCACGCCATTGGTAACTATGTACAGCAGTACTGGCCAGCCAAGAAGGTTCGCTACGTTTCCAGTGAAGTTTTCACAAATGACTTCATCAATGCGATCCAGACCAACACCAGCTTCAATTTCCAATCAAAATACCGCCAGGTAGACGTTCTACTAATCGATGACATCCAATTCCTACAGGGTAAGAAGGAGACTCAGGAGTCTTTCTTCGCCACTTTCAACGCTTTGCACGAACAGGGCAAGCAGGTTGTTATCACTAGCGATGTGTCTCCTAAACTTCTAAACAGTTTTGATGAGCGTATGAGAAGTCGCTTCGAGTGGGGTCTAATGACCGATATTCAAGCTCCTGAACTTGAGACTAGAATCGCGATTCTTCGCAAAAAGGCCGAGAACGACAAGATCCGTGTCAGCGATGAGATTTTGGATTACATGGCTGCTCGTATTTCCTCAAACATCCGAGAACTTGAGGGTGCTCTAATCCGAGTAACTGCCTTTGCAGCACTAAACAGAACCCAGATCGATATGCCATTGGTCCAGGCTGTTCTAAAGGATGTTGTACCCCTGGGTGAAGATGGCAACAGCATCGCTCCTATGGAAATTGTTAGAGCTGTCTGCAGTTACTTCAAGCTCACCCAAGAAGAGTTATTTGGTAAGTCAAGATCTCAAGCAATTGTTACTGGGCGACAGATTGCCATGTACTTATGTCGAGAGAAGACAAGTATGTCTCTTCCTAAAATCGGAGCTCTTTTCGGTGGTAGAGACCACACAACGGTTATGTACGCAATCAAGAAGGTCGGTGACTTGATGAAGGAACGTAGATCTATCTACAACTTTGTCACCGATATCATGTCTGGTTTGAAGTAATAAGTTTTCAACATCGCCTGTTCATAACCTGTGTAATAACCCTATATTTCTGTTAGTAACCCAAGCAAGCTTGTTAGGTAAGAAATTTGATTCCACAACTAAAGAAGTTATTCACAGAATTATCCCCAGATGTGTATACAACTTCCAACGATGTAGTTCAGGTGTAATTCATGGTCTCCATAGAGTTATCCACATTATCCCCAGGTGTTAATAAGACTATTAAAGATTAAAGAGTTAAAGAATTTAAAGGCCATAACTCTTAGGGTTGGGCTTTGTACCAATGGCGAGTGAGTTTTATGCCAAGATTAACCAAGTAATCCCCACGAAAGGTGAACTGTGAAGTTCCAAGTCAACAGAGATGTGCTCGCAGAAGCAGTAGCTTTCGCAGCACGCATGCTTCAGTCAAAACCAACCTCCCAGGTTCTCTCAGGTATGAGATTGGTTGCTGATGCAAACTCACTTCAAATCTCTGTATTTGACCACGACGTATCAGCTCAGACTGATGTTGTAGCAAACGTGGATCAATCAGGAACTGCATTGGTTTCGGGTCGTCTTCTAAACGAGATCATTGGTCGTCTTCCAAACCAGCCTGTGACTTTCGTAATCGATGGCACAAAAGCAGTTCTAACTTGTGGCACTTCTAAGTTTGAATTAGCAACACTTCCAATCGAGCAGTACCCAACACTTCCTCCAATTCCACCTGTGAATGGAACTATTGATGGAGATGCTTTCATTTCAGCTATTAGAAGAGTTTCTGTTGCCTCAGCAAAAGATTCAACAAGACCTTTCCAAAAAGGTATTCAACTAAGAGCTACACAAACCTCAGTAACTTTCACAGCAGCAGATCCAAACAGAATTGCTCGCTGCCAGGTTCAGTGGCTAGGTAAAGATGTTCCTGATGAGACATCAGCTGTTGTTCTGACAAAGACAATGCAAGACATCGAAAAGACTTTCTCAAACCTAGGTGAAGTAAGCATTTCGATTGCACCTGATGGCGGCATGGTTGCTTTCCAAGCAAAAAACAGAGTTGTAACAACAGTTGTTCTAAACATTGAAAACTATCCAGACATTGATCAGTACTTCCCAACGAACCTTGAAGAGTCAGTTGTGATTAACAAGCAAGACCTAATCGATGCAACTCGCCGTGTTGAACTTGTTGTTAATGAATCTGAAGACACCATTCGTTACGCATTCGAAGAAGGTGCTGTAAACCTTGATTCAACAAGTTCAGAGAACAACGCTTCTGAATCTGTTCAAGCAACACTTAATGGAAACCCAACTAGCTTGAGATTTAAGCCTTGGTTATTCCACGATGGCCTATCTCAGATTACTAGCGAATTTGTGAAAATTGAATTCACTAAAAACCAGAGAGACCCGTCTCGTCCTGGACCTATCATCATGTCAAGCCAAACCTCCAAAGATGCAGCTTCGCCTGACACATATCGGTACCTTCTAAACCCGAACATGCTCAAGCGCTAAACAAAAGCATCAACATCGAAAGGCAACAAATGCACATTGGACTAATTGGCCTAGGAAAAATGGGTGGCAACATGCGTACCCGTCTTCGCAACAAAGGAATTGAAGTAACTGGTTACGCACGTGATCGCAATGTTGCTGATGTTGGAAGCATTGAAGAACTAGTGGCAGCCCTTCCATCACCAAAGATTGTTTGGGTAATGGTTCCTCACGGTAAAGCTACTGATGATGTAATCACTGAACTGCAGAAGCACATGGGTCAAGGCGATCTAATTATTGAAGGTGGAAACTCTCGTTTTAGTGAAGACATTCGCCACGCAGCTCAAGTAGCAGAAACAGGTATTGGATATCTTGACTGTGGTGTTTCAGGTGGAGTTTGGGGTCTACAAAATGGTTACGGCCTAATGGTTGGTGGCGACGAGAAGTTGGTTGCCCAAGCTATGCCAATCTTTGATGCACTTCGTCCAGAGGGAGAACGTGCTGAAGGTTTTGTTCACGTCGGAGATGTTGGTGCTGGCCACTACGCAAAGATGGTCCACAACGGTATCGAATACGCAATGATGCAAGCTTTCGCTGAAGGATATGAACTTCTAGAAAAGAAGGACATCATCAAGGATGTTCACGGAACTTTCGCTGCCTGGCAAAGAGGAACCGTTGTTCGTTCCTGGCTACTAGATCTTCTGGTACTTGCACTTGAAGAAGACCCATCTCTGTCAAAGATCAAGGGTTACGTTGAAGACTCAGGTGAAGGTCGTTGGACAGTTGAAGAAGGAATTGCAAACGCTGTTCCAATGCCGGCAATCACAGCTTCACTATTTGCTCGCTTCACAAGCCGTCAAGATGATTCACCAGCGATGAAAGCTGTTGCAGCTCTGCGTAATCAATTTGGTGGTCACGCGGTTAAGAAAGCAGATTAGTTTTTAGATGCACGTCAAGCATCTGACTCTTTCAAACTTTCGCAATTATTCGACAGTTGAGTTACCGCTTGCTCAAGGAATCAATTTACTCGTTGGTAAAAACGGCCAAGGAAAAACAAACCTGGCTGAAGCAATTTTTTACTCAGCAACTTTAAGTTCTCATCGAGTAAGTGGATACCTACCTCTAATCAAACAAGGTGAAACAAAATCAATCATTCGACTGCTCGCTAGATTTGAAGATCGCGAAAACCTACTTGAGCTAGAACTAAACACTGAGGGTAGTAACAGGGCGAGAATAAACAAAAGTGAAACCCCTAGAGTCAGAGATGTTCTTGGATACGTAAACGCAGTCATCTTCTCCCCTGAAGATCTAGACATAGTCAAAAGAGATCCATCAAACAGAAGGGCATTTATAGACGAACTAATTGTTCAACTCACACCAAGAATGGCTGGCGTTTATAGCGACTATGAAAGAGTCCTTAAACAGCGCAACACTCTTCTAAAAAGTGCCAGGAATATGAGTGCTAGCTCATCGGGCTTAAGCACTCTAGATTCATGGGATCAATCACTGGTACGAATCGGAAGCGAGATTATCGCTGCACGTTTTGACATCACTGCTCGTCTAGCCCCATATCTTCAAGCAGCTTATGCAGCAATTGCCGATGAGAAGAATGATCCATCAATTCGAATAAAAAGTTCACTCTCAACTAACGACGTTGACTCAACAGATTCAGAATCTTTTCTAAACACTGGCGATAGACAAGAAATAGAAAAACTATTCCAATCTCGACTTGCTGAAGTACGCAGCAAAGAAATAGAAAGAGGAATCACACTCGTTGGCCCTCATAGAGACGATTTACTTTTACTCTTGGGAACCTTACCTGCAAAGGGATACATCAGTCACGGTGAATCCTGGTCTTACGCTCTTGCTTTGAAGTTAGCTAGCGCTGATCTAATTCGCAAAGATGCAAGAGCGGGAGATCCAGTCCTAATCCTGGACGATGTGTTTGCTGAGCTTGATTCAACAAGAAGGTCTAGATTGGCTTCTCTTGTATCGCATAATGAACAGGTGATTATTACAGCTGCTGTAGCAGAGGATGTTCCGAGTGAACTAAGCGCTACCCGATTCAATGTCCGAGACGGATCGTTGGTGGCAAATGACTGAAGAAAACAAGCCAGATGTAGCTGTTGATTTTTACTATCGAATGAGAGCTGCCATAACGGGCAGGAAAGACAGAGACACAAAGAGGCGTGAGAAAACCCAGCGCCAAAGGTCAAAACCTTTCGACTCCGGCAGAGACCCTAAGTCAATTGCCAACACAATGGACGAACTAATTCAGAGCTTTGGCTGGCAATCTAAGGTTGCTGAAGGGGAGCTCTTTGCCAACTGGAAGGACCTGGTTGGGGATAGGGTGGCCGAAAGTAGCTTCCCAGAGGACCTTGCCAAGGGAATACTCACAGTTAGATGCAAAAGCACCGCTTGGGCGACGCAGCTAAGGCTCATGGGACCTGAGATATTGGCAAAGATTTCAGAGCGTTTACCTGATCTTGAGGTCAAAGAAATACGCTTTGTTGGGCCTCAGGCACCGAGCTTTAAGAGGGGTTTTAGGACTGTTCAAGGCAGAGGTCCGAGAGATACCTTCGGATAACAACCCCTAAGAGCTTCTGCCTAGTAAAAATGCGACTTGTAGCCAGTTATCCACAGGCTAAAAAGAGCTCCCCAATGCCCGTTTTTAGCCTATTTTAAGCCCTTCTAGAGGGTAGAATTAGACGGTTAGTTACCCCGGATTTAAGTCGCTTTATTGAAGGCGCGGTCGTGAGGGCCTGACTCGATGAAATAGGAGCTGTACCCCGATATGACCGATTCTCCAAAAGGCTACGATGCCTCGAATATTCAAGTACTAGAAGGTCTAGAGGCGGTGCGTAAACGCCCCGGCATGTACATCGGATCAACTGGCCCTAGAGGTCTCCACCACCTGGTCTATGAAATCGTGGATAACGCTGTAGACGAGGCCCTAGCTGGTCACTGTAAGAACATTGACGTTGTCATCACTAAAGGCGGCTGGATCAAGGTCGCTGACGATGGTCGCGGTATTCCAGTAGACATGCACCCTGTCGAGAAGAAGCCTGCTGTTGAGGTTGTTCTGACAGTTCTTCACGCAGGTGGAAAATTTGGTGGTGGCGGTTACGCAGTTTCAGGTGGTCTGCACGGTGTTGGTGCCTCAGTTGTTAACGCTCTTTCTACACAGCTGAATGTAATTGTTGCTCGTGACGGTTTCATGTGGACCCAGAGCTATCTAGCCGGTGTTCCAACCGCACCTTTGGCTAAAGGAAAAGCAGCAGATTTCACTGGAACAGTAATTGAGTTCCTACCAAGCCCAGAAATCTTCGAAACAGTTGAATTCGATTACGAAACTCTTCGATCAAGATTCCAACAGATGGCATTCCTTAACAAGGGTCTAAGTATTTCTCTTCACGATGAAAGAAACGAACGTAGCGACAAGTTTATGTATGAAAACGGTTTGAAAGATTACGTTCAGTACTTGAACTCAGCCAAGAAAGTCGATCTAGTTCACGACGAAATCATTGCTTTCGAATCAGAGAATGCTGAAAAGTCAATGTCACTTGAAGTGGCAATGCAGTGGACCAACGGCTACAACGAAAGCGTGCACACTTACGCCAACACAATTAACACTCACGAGGGTGGAACACACGAAGAAGGTTTCAGAACAGCTCTGACTTCTCTATTGAACAAGTACGCACGTGAAAAATCTTTATTGAAAGAAAAAGATGAGAACTTAACCGGCGACGATGTTAGAGAAGGTCTAACCGCAGTTATCTCCGTCAAACTTGTTGAGCCACAATTCGAAGGTCAAACAAAAACCAAACTAGGTAACACCGAAGTTAAAGCTTTTGTGCAAAAGATCGCTAACGATAAATTGTCTGACTGGTTTGGCAGAAACCCAACCATGGCTAAAGAAATTTGTCGTAAAGCGATTCAAGCTGCCAGTGCTCGACTAGCTGCACGTAAAGCAAGAGAAGCAACTCGTCGAAAGGGTCTTCTTGAGTCAACTGGTATGCCAGGAAAACTTAGAGACTGTTCTTCAAGAGATCCTCGCCTTAGCGAAATCTATATCGTTGAGGGTGACTCAGCAGGTGGTTCTGCAATGCGTGGAAGAGATCCAGAGACACAGGCAATCTTGCCGCTACGTGGAAAAGTTTTGAACGTAGAAAAAGCAAGACTAGATAGAGCTCTAGGTAACAGTGAAGTCCAAGCACTTATCACAGCATTCGGAACTGGAATTGGCGAAGACTTTGACGTATCAAAGATCCGTTACCACAAGTGTGTATTGATGGCGGATGCGGATGTTGACGGTCAACACATTAGAACTCTTCTTCTAACCCTTCTTTACAGATTCATGCGACCTCTAATTGAACACGGATATGTATATCTTGCTCAACCACCGTTGTATCGAATCAAGTGGTCTAATGCTGAACACGAATATGTATATACCGATGCAGAGCGCGATGAGAAACTTGCAAGCGGTCAAGCAGCCGGAAAACGTATTCCTAAAGAAAACTCAATCCAGAGATACAAGGGTCTTGGTGAGATGGACTATGACGAGCTTTGGGCCACCACAATGGATCCAGCTCGCAGAACTCTTCTACAGGTCACACTGGACGATGCAGTTAGAGCTGATGAAATATTCTCAACACTCATGGGAGATGATGTCGAACTACGTAGAACATTCATCCAACAAAACGCAAAGGATGTTCGCTTCCTAGATATCTAGAGCGAGAGAAAAATTATGACTGAAAATATTGAACCAACCGTCGACAGAGTCGAACAAATTGACCTAAACGTAGAAATGCAAAGGTCATATCTTGACTATGCAATGAGCGTTATCGTAGGCCGAGCTCTTCCAGATGTTAGAGATGGTCTAAAGCCTGTTCACCGTCGTGTGATCTATGCAATGTATGACGGTGGCTACCGCCCAGACAAGCAGTTCTCCAAGTGTTCTCGTGTAGTTGGAGATGTAATGGGCCAGTATCACCCTCACGGTGACAGTGCTATCTATGACACTTTGGTGCGTCTAGTTCAGGAATGGAACCTTCGTTATCCTCTAGTAAACGGGCAAGGTAACTTCGGTTCCCCTGGTAACGATGGGGCAGCAGCTCCTCGATACACAGAGTGCCGCATGGCTCCTCTAGCTCTTGAGATGGTTAGAGACATTGACGAAGAGACAGTTGACTTCCAAGACAACTATGACGGTAGGACTCAAGAACCGACAGTTCTTCCTAGCCGAATTCCTAACCTTCTAATCAATGGATCAATCGGTATTGCTGTCGCTATGGCAACAAACATTCCTCCACACAACCTTCGTGAAGTTGCAGAAGGTGCTCAGTGGGCATTAGCTAACCCAGGTGCTTCTCAAGAAGAATTGTTAAATGCTTTGATGCAACGCATCAAGGGTCCAGACTTTCCAACTGCTGCAACCATTCTTGGATCTCAAGGAATCAAGGATGCATATAGAACTGGTCGTGGTTCAATCACAATGCGAGCAATCGTAAATGTTGAAGAACTTCAGGGAAGAACTTGTCTAGTAGTAACTGAACTTCCTTACCAAGTTAACCCAGACAACCTTGCACTCAAGATTGCTGAACTAGTTAAGGAACAAAGACTAACTGGCATTGCAGATATCCGTGACGAGACCTCAGGTAGAACTGGTCAACGTTTAGTAATTGTTTTGAAGAAAGACGCTGTAGCTCAAGTTGTTCTAAACAACCTTTACAAGTTCACTCCCCTTCAAGAAAACTTCAGCGCGAACATGTTGGCTCTGGTTGATGGTGTTCCTAGAACTTTGAGCCTTGATGGTTTCATCACCTACTGGATTGCTCACCAGATTGAAGTAATTGTTAGAAGAACTACTTTCCGTCTAAGAAAAGCTGAAGAACGTGCACACATTCTTCGCGGTTACCTAAAGGCTCTTGATTCTCTTGATGAAGTAATCAAACTTATTCGAGCTAGCGCAACAGCCGAAGATGCTCGCGATGGTTTGATCAAACTTCTTTCCATTGATGAATTGCAGGCAAGAGCAATCTTGAACATGCAGCTAAGACAACTAGCAGCACTAGAGCGACAGAAGATTATTGATGAAGCTGCTGAGCTAGAAGCATTGATTGTTGAATACAAGGCAATCATTGCTGACCCAGAGCGTCAGAGAACTATCGTTAGTGAAGAACTTGCAGAAGTTGTTAAGCGTCACGGCGATGACAGAAGAACTCAAATTCTTCCAGGTGAAGACGGTGTTACTGATCTTGATCTAATCCCAGAAGAGGAAATGGTTATCACTATTACTCGCGGTGGATACATCAAGAGAACAAAGAGTGATAACTACCGTTCACAACACCGTGGCGGTAAGGGTGTTAAAGGTGCAAGCCTTAGAGCAGATGATGTTGTTGAACACTTCTTTGTTACTACAACTCATCACTACCTACTCTTCTTCACAAACAAGGGTCGCGTATATCGCACCAAGGCTTACGAAGTTCAAGAAGCAGGAAGAGATGCAAAGGGTCAGCACGCAGCTAACCTTCTAGCTCTTCAACCTGATGAGAAGATCGCTCAGGTGCTAGACATCCGCGATTACCAACAAGCAGAGTTCTTAGTTATTGCAACTAAGTCTGGTCTTGTTAAGAAGACTTCCCTTGAGGCCTATGACACAGCTCGTTCAGGTGGTTTGATTGCCATCAAGCTTCGTGAAGACGATGAAGTTGTTTCAGCAATGCTGGTGAACCAGAGCGACGATCTATTGCTTGTTTCAAGCAAGGGAATGTCGATCAGGTTCTCAGCTAGCGACGAGTCTCTTCGTCCAATGGGTAGAGACACCAGTGGAAACATCGGTATGCACTTCCGTAAGGGAGACCACCTGCTTTCAGCTGATGTGATCACTGACCGTGGATTCGTATTTGTTGTTACCGAAGGCGGTTTCGCCAAGAGAACCTCTGTTGATCAATACCGTCTTCAGAACCGAGGCGGTATCGGTATCAAGGTTGCCAAGCTAGAGGATCGCCGTGGAGACATAGTCGGTGCCCTAATCGTTGAAGAAGACGATGAGGTACTTATAGTGCTTTCTAGCGGTAAAGTCGTGAGATCAGCCGTTAGTGAGGTCCCTGCCAGAGGTAGAGACACTATGGGTGTTGTATTTGCCCGTTTCGATGATGAGGATTCAGTCCTAGGATTAGCAAAGAACAGCGAAAGAAATCTAGACAGTTCTGACACAGACACCTCTAGTGTTGTAGTTGTCTCAGAAGAGAGCGGAGAATAAATGAGTATCTTTTCACGCAACGTCAGACGCAGTGAATCCACTGTTAAGCCGGTAAACCTAAAGCTAGTGAAGATCAGCTTCTGGTCAGCAGTTCGCTTTGGCTTCGTAATCAACATCGCAATCGGTATTGGTCTAGTGATAGCCATCACTTTGGTTTACTTCGTTCTAAGCACCTTAGGTGCTACCGCCTTGCTAAAGGACATTGGGCTGGATGTTACATTGCCTCCAGTTCTAGCAATCGCCCTAAGCATGGCTCTCTTCGTGATCTTTGTAGGAACCATTCTGGCTGGAGTATGGGCAGCGATTTTCAACATCGTAGCCCGTATCACAGGCGGAGTTTCAGTGGGTTTCACAAATAACTAAGCCTCAGTTTGAGACAAGCACTCAAATCAGGTAGGGTTAACTTCGTTCTATGGGCCTATAGCTCAGGTGGTTAGAGCGCTTCACTGATAATGAAGAGGTCGGAGGTTCAAGTCCTCCTAGGCCCACCAGGAAGTACTCACTCATCAGAGTGGCCTTCCGAATGGGGACTTAGCTCAGTTGGTAGAGCACCTGCTTTGCAAGCAGGGGGTCAGGGGTTCGACCCCCCTAGTCTCCACGCAAGTGGAAAGCCCGGTCAGAAATGACCGGGCTTCTCTTTTTAAGTTCTTAGTGCGTATTCATCGCAAGAGCCTAGACTCAAGACATGGAATCTTTAGCCGCCTTCTTAATGGTCGTAGTACTTTCGATGTTCGCTCTTACACTTGCCAGCGTTGTCCTGTCTATCCTTGTTGCTGTCAGGAAAGTGCCCAAGGTAGTTGGCTATGTGGCAGTAGGCTTTCAAGCCGTTCTGTCTGTCTTCGCATTCATTATGAGAGCAGAGTTCGGCTACGTCTATTTGGGAATATTTGCTGTTTGTGCAGTTCTAGTGTTTGTTCCTGGACAAGCTGCAAAGAGATAACAACAGAACGGGGACCCAAATGAGAACAACAACTACATTCAAGGCTCTAGCCATCACTGGATTGTTATTGGCATTGGCGGGATGTGCTTCAGTTGATCCAGAACCAACTGCTACCCCAACTCCAACGCCTACTATTACTCAAACCCAAGCTGAGATAGAAGCAGAGTTTTATAAGATCGCCGATGATTCCTGCGCCAAGGGTCAGACCGAAGGACTTGTTGAGAGGTTCATCAATAACGTGCCTTCTAGAATCATTGCTCTTGCTAAAGAAGATGCCTATTTGGATTACAGTGCGATCTACATCGATGAAAAAGGTGCTGCCCAGGTTCTATATGAATTAGAAACAACAGCATGTGGTCCTGGTTATCTGATCTCCATGATGGAAGAAGCGAATCAAGACAACACTGGTGACTATGAGCACTACGTCAAGAAGAACGATGACGGAAGTTTTGTTTGGACACAGGCTACCTACACCGAAGAGGGCTCGAAACTGAAAGACACTATTTTCGAAGTAGCAAACGGCCTCTTAGTTAAAGCAACCCCAGAGGATGTTAAGAACACCAGGGCACTCGAGTATGGACCTGTGTCAGAGGTAGACATGCAAGCTCTTAAAGATGCTGTCGATGCTGAGATTGAAAGAATGAACCAGTAACTAGATTGTTACAGGTTCAAGCCCCTTGAACTTTCTCTTGATCAGGAATGCAGCAACTACGAGAACAAGACCACACAAAACAATAGTTAGTCGTATTCCAACAGCTGCTGCAACAAATCCAATCAGCGGAGCACCGATAGGTGTGCCACCCATAAAGATCATCAGGTAGATTCCCATTACCCGACCTCGTAGAGCGTTAGAAGTGTTGCTCTGCACATAAGTGTTAGCGGAGATTAGCGTTAACAAAGCTGTTGCCCCCATGATTGGCAACATGAGTGCAAAGAGCAGCGGGCTAGGTATATAAGCGGAGAGCATAAGCAGAACACCAAACAGCGTTGCCCCGAAAAGGATGTTTTTCGTTGTTCTGCTTCTTTCTAGTCGTGCCGCGACTATAGCTCCGGTCAATGAGCCGACTGCCAATAGGCTTCCAAGCGCACCAAACTGGTCTGCTTGCATCCCGAATTCTTTAGTTGCCATTAGAGCGATGAAGATCTGGAAGTTCAAGCCAAATGTTGTTGTGAAGAAAACAGTCAGCATCACAAGCATTAGATCAGGCCTAGATTTCACATACTTGAATGCCTCTGACAGCTTGTTATCTCTAGCGGGCTTTGAGGTGATGTGTAGATCTTTATCTCTGAGGAATAGGAGCGTTGCCACCATGAACACATAAGTGCCGGTGTTTATTAGGAATGAAGGCCCTGTGCCATAGAAGAAAATCAGATATCCACTCAGAGCAGGACCAACTAGACGTCCTACGTTGAAGTTCGCTGAGTTCAAACTAACTGCGTTAGCTAGATCATCCTTACCAACCAGTTCACTTGTGAAGCTCACTCTGATTGGCGAGTCGATCGCTGTGAACACACCGAGGCCTAAAGCTAAAACAAACACATGCCATAACTGAACTGAACCAGCAATAACTAACAAACCTAGAATCACTGATGTGAGCGCAGCGCCTGTATTGGTGAGGATAAGAAGTTTTCGCTTATTAAAGCGATCAGCTAGAAGACCGCCGTAGAGACTAAGCAGCATTGCAGGGAGAAATTGAATTGCTGTAACAAGACCCAGCATTGCTGCGTCCTTGTCTGTTAGCTCTAGAACCAACCAGTCTTGAGCAACTCTTTGGCTCCAAGTACCAATGTTTGACAAGGCGTTAGCTGGATATAGTATGCGGAAGTTCCGATGTTTGAATGATCTCAACGTTGAACTTTTAGCCACCAAACAAATCTACTTGGCATATCTCGGTGTATCTTGACTTTATGAAGATTAGACAGATTTCAATTGGCTGCCAAGACATCGAGAAGGCTCAAGCTTTCTATACGCAACTACTAAAACAAGAACCAACCGCAGTATTCCCAGCCTCTGGAATGATTTTCTATGACCTTGATGGAACTCGACTTCTTATTCAGCGCGGGGGAGGCTCATCCTTGATTTACCTTCAAGTTGAAGACGTGAAGCAAGAAATCGAAAGACTAAGAAGTTTAGGAGTCAAAGTCTCTGAAGAACCTCACATAGTTTTCCCTGATCCTCAAGGGCTATTTGATAAGCCAGGTAATGAGTGGCTAGCTTTCATTGAAGATTCTGAAGGCAACCCTGTTGGGTTAATGAGTAGAGAAGTAAATGTCTAACAAATACAAAAAGGGCCTGACTTTATAGTCAGACCCCTTTTGATTTAAGTTTTTACTTAGCGTCTTTTTGTCTGCTTAGAGCAATACCTAGAGCACCTAGGGCTCCAACTAGAACACCAAATGCAGCAAGTGTGCTTGAAGCTGTTTGATCATTAGGTGTTGCACCAGACTTGGTAACACCACTCTGATACATCAATGTCTCATCAACAGTTCCTTCGTCAACAATCACGCCTTCGCCTTCTTCGCCTGTTACTTCATAAGGAACCGCGTCATAGCAAGCTTTTTGTTCGTTGCCATCTGGGTCTGTGCTAACGGTGCAGTCGCCACCATCAACTGGAACATCCTCAAGACTCACAGGCATTGGCTCAGTGATACCTCTAGCGCAAACCTCTGATCCGTCTTCGTTGGTCCAACATGAATCAATTGGTTTGACATCAACATCGCCGACTTCAGTTGTGTATGCCACGGCTTCGTCTTCTGGGGTTGTTTCAATGCACTTGTAACCCGTTTCTTCGGTGTACTCGTTGATACATTGAATAACCATCAGGTCATCTTGGTCTTGTGTTTCTGCCAGACCTAGGCTTGCTGGGATAGTTACAAAACCGGCAGCGAATAGAGCCGCGACTGCAATCTTTGAAATCTTCATGTCTGTCCTTCTGTCTATGTAACTAGTTAATGTCAGCTTTTCAGCATTTATGACACTTTTGCTTTCAAAAGCAAAAATCTACTTGCTACTTTTAAGTCTTTCGACTCGGTTCTAGCCTAAAGGAGTTTTAGAAACATTTGGGTTGAGTTAAACTGGGAATCAACCTAATTTTCCACAGAAAGAAATCATGCCAGAAGACAGACTTATTTGGTCCGAAGAGTTCTCTAGTGGAGAGGGGTCAGCTCCAGATCCAAAGATTTGGGGCAGAGATTTAGGTGACGGAACATCCCATGGGATACCTGGTTGGGGTAACAATGAACTTCAGGTTTACACAGCAGAGAACGCCTTTGTTAATGCAGCTGGCCAGTTAGAGCTTGAAGCTCGCAAGGTAACTGACGAGTCAGCAGGAGAGGCCTATTACGGTCCCGCTGAGTGGACAAGTGCAAGGTTGGTTACTAAGAACAAGCTTCACTTCCAGTACGGCAGATTAGCCATCAAGGCAATGGTTCCTGCAGGAGCAGGCCTATGGCCAGCGTTCTGGATGCTTGGGGACACTATGGACACTGAGGGTTGGCCACTAGCTGGCGAGATAGACATTATGGAATGGGTGGGCAAGGCCCCTCTTGAGGCTCTTGGGACTCTTCATGGTCCTGGTTACTTTGGGGATAACGGCTGCGGCGGCAAACTAGTTTTCGATCAGACTCTGGCTGGAGAATGGCATGAATTCTCAATTAGCTGGAAACCAGGGCAGATTAGTTGGTTTGTAGACGATAGAGAGTACTTCTCAGCAACCCCAGAGAGCGTGGCTCCTAACAAATGGGTTTATGACCACCCTTTCTATATCCTTCTAAACCTGGCTGTTGGTGGCAATTTGGGCGGTCCTTTAGATCCAGAACTACCTGAGTCCAACAAGTTGCTGGTGGAATACATCAGATTCTATGAATATGAGGGCTTCGGTGAACTTTTTGAAATATAGCCTGACAAACTGCGGAGAGTTTGTGCATGTTCCCGATTATGCGTATAAAGTGTGTATTGGATGCAATTGCATGGGGCTTCAAAGAGCAGGTAAGTCAGACTAAATGGTTCAAAAGCAATCAGCAGAAAACATTCAATCAGCATGGAACTGGTTCGTATCTAAGTACGAAGCTAGAGGCTATAGATCTCTAAATCAGTTCGCAATCGCCACAGGCATGCAGAAGTCAAGCTTGAGCAGATATTTCCACCTAGAGCGTGAGATCCCGTCAGGCACAGTTGGAAGACTTTGCCAAGAACTTAAGGTATCTCCAGAAGAGCTTCTAAAGGCTGTTGGAGCTTTGGGTTGGCCAGCTAAGCCTAAGCGCAACCGCGGATAAGTATATTTCTGCCAATAGGAACAACGGCCCGGCAGTAGTCAGGGTCTGACCACAGACGTACGACGTGCTCAAATAGCTCTGGTTTCAGGTGCTGCTTACAATTGTCACTAAATTCATCGACTCTTTGCCCCATTTGAATGGTGATACGAGGTCTGTCTAACTCAATCTCTGTTTCTACGCTATCTGCGCGAGGTTTTTTCTGAGGAAGAATCTCTATTTGAATATCATCCCAAGGCTCTAAAACCACTGGCTTTCGGTCTATCTTTATCTCTGGGTCTCTAGGCCAGGCCTCATCCAGATGCTCAATCAGCTCAGGATTGAGAATTTCTTTGAAATTTTCTTGGAAGTCTGATTTTAGAGGTCCCAATTTCAACCCCACTGGGACAAGAATCTTCATTACTTTTGGCTCAGGCCAGGCTACTTTGATCTTTCCAGCAGCGGGTGTCTCGAATGATGTTACAGTCTCCCCACGCGCCAACAGAACTTCTGTATTCATGCCCACCTATTACCTAGAGCCCTAATATCCCCGATTGGAAACATCTCAAACATTGTATGGTCTGGCACCGACATTGGCGGAGATATAGGCGTTATTTCGACTGTTTAGAGTCGTGCGAGAATGATTACATGACAAATACAACTCACATCGCAACCCTAAACACTAACCACGGAGCCATAAAGATCAATCTTTTCGGCCTAGACGCCCCAGTAACAGTTGCCAACTTTGTTGGCCTATCTGACGGCACTAAAGAGTGGACTGACCCACGCACAGGAGCTAAGCACACAGATAAGCCCCTATACAACGGTGTTATCTTCCACCGCATCATTCCTAACTTCATGATTCAAGGTGGAGACCCAACAGGAACTGGAATGGGTGGCCCTGGCTACAACTTCAAAGATGAAATCAGCGAGCAGAACTTCAACGAACCATACAAGTTAGCTATGGCAAATGCAGGACCTGGCACCAACGGTTCACAGTTCTTCATCACTGTTGCCGACACCTCTTGGCTATACGGTAAGCACACCGTCTTTGGTGAAGTAGCAGACGATGCTTCTAAGGAAGTAGTTGACAAGATTGCTGCAGTAAAAACTGGAGCTCAGGACAAGCCATTAGAGCCAGTTGTAATTGAGAGCATCTCAATCGAAACAGTTGCGGCTTAGTGTCAGAACTTTCTACTCACTGTTACAGACACCCCGATCGCGAGAGCGGGGTGTCTTGTCAACGCTGTGAAAGATTTATATGCGTTGATTGTTCTTCTCCTGGTGCAATAGGTTTCCTATGTCCTGAAGATGCAAAAGATAGAGTCAAGATTCAAAAAGCAACTTTCCAAAAGTCGCTTATAAGTGCCGCACCAGTTACTCTCGTTCTCATTGCCATAAACGTTTTGGTATTCGTAGCAGAACTACTTTTCCCTGGGCTAATTTATTCACTCAGGTATTCAAACGTTGGCAGCATCACCGAAGAGGGAAGCCTACTTAGAGTTTTCACTTCTGGCTTTACTCACTCTGAAACACAGATCACACACATACTATTCAACATGTATTCACTATTTGTTCTAGGAACTTTGCTTGAGCCAATGCTCGGCAAGCTCAGATTCCTAATACTTTACGCATTATCAATATTTGGTGGCGGTCTAGGTTTCCTAGTTCTCTCCACTCAGTTTGGAAGTGTGGTCGGAGCTAGCGGAGCTGTCTTTGGTTTGATGGGTGCTTACTTAGTTTTCCTAGTTGTGATGAAACTAAATGCAGGACAGATGTATATCATCATCGGACTTAACTTAGTTCTAGGATTCTTACCCGGCATAGCCTGGGAAGCTCACGTTGGTGGATTAGTTGTTGGAGCAGCCGTTGGATATGTTTTGGTTGCCACCAGAAATCACATTAAGCCAACTGTTCAAACTATTTCTCTAGTTGGAATAGGTGTAGCGCTATTGGTTATTTGGTTTGTTGCTAATGCACCAATAAATAGTTTGTATAACTAATTACTTCCAGCGGGTTAGAAGACCGAAACCCACCATCATTAGACCGAAGCCTACGATGATGTTTCCTGCACCTAGGTTGATTGGTGTTCCTGAACCTAGAGGGAATACAGTCTGGCTGATGTAGTAAACCATGATCCAAACAAGTCCCACGACTAGGAATGTAAGAGTCACAGGTAGGAACCAAGCAGGGTTGCCTTCCTTGTTCTTAGTTACCTTGACAGAATCAGGAGCGGCTGGCTTAGCTGGACGCTTTGGAAGCTTTGCGGTTTTCTTTTCGTTATCAGACATTCCACAATTCTATTACGAGGCGGGCCTTAGCAAGTTAGTCTTGAATCCTTATGGTTAAGATTTTGGTCCTAGATAACTACGACTCCTTTGTTTATACGCTGAATGGCTACCTTCAGCAGCTTGGTGCTGAAACAGAGGTTCTGCGTAACGATGTCGTGACCGAGGCTGAACTACCAGATCTACTGGCTAAATATGATGCGGTATTGATATCCCCAGGACCTGGCACACCAGGTGATGCAGGATTGAGTGTTCCAACAGTCAAACTCGCATTAAAGTCAGGTCAACCCATATTCGGTGTTTGCCTAGGCCACCAAGCAATTGCTGAAGCTATGGGAGCAACTGTTACAAGTGCTGAAGAACTAATGCACGGTAAAACCAGTCAGGTATTCCACGATGACAGTTTGGTCTATAAAGATGTTCCAGAACCCTTCACTGCAACTAGATATCACTCACTCGCAGTAGTTGCTAACACGGTTCCAGAAGATTTAGTTGTTACTAGTAAGACTGCTGGTGGAGTAATCATGGGCATTCGGCACAAGACACTTCCTATTTATGGAGTTCAATTCCATCCTGAATCAGTACTTACCCAAGGCGGATATCAAATGCTTGGTAACTGGTTGGAATCTCTAGGACTTAAAGGTGCAGCTGAGAAAGCTAAGAAACTTAGCCCTCTTGTAAATCTCTAGTTAGGTACACACTCAAGAGTCAGAACAATTGTCTGCATCTGAGGCTGGATTCCCGCTCCAATTGATTGAGCGATAACAACAGTTCCTGCAGTTCCACCAGCTTCTTCACAGGCCACATCAACACCGGTTTCAACTGTGTAACCGATCTGTGGTGATGTGAGCTGAGCGGTAGCATCGCCTAGGTCTAGGTTCACTACATCTGGAACTAAAACACTTCCTGTTGAAAGCACTAGGTTCACTACAGTTCCTGCAGACACCTGAGTGTTTGCAGCTGGTTCACTAGAGAGAACCATGTTCTTAGCAACTGTTGGTGAATCACTTTGAGTGATTGTTCCAAGAATTAGTTTCGCATTGGTGATTGCCAGGATGGCATCTTGTTCAGTCATTCCTGAAACGTCAGGCATTAGAGATAGTTCTTGTCCTGAAGAAACTAGAACAGTAATAGTTGTCTTGGCACCAACTTGTTCACCAGCAGGTGGATCAGTTGAAATAACAGTTCCTGCAGGAACTGTGCTGCTGACTTCTAGTGCTTTTAGTACAAGAAGATCTTGCGCTGTGAGAGTAGCAACAGCCTCGTCATATGTTTTACCGACGACATCAGAAACAGTAATCTTTGAGTCAGTATTTCCATTGAAGGAAATAAGAGCAGCTCCTCCAGCAATAAGCCAAATTACTAGACCTACAACTAGCACACCAATACCGCTACCTACACCCCAGATCAAACCAGTTGATGGCTTGTCCTGTTTAGGTTTGGTTAGAACTCGAGTTCGTTTCTCATCTTCGTCGAGGCCAGCATCAAAACCTAATAGTGAGAAACTGTCTTCATAGATTTCAGCTGGTTCATTGTCTTGAACCTCAGCAACTCTGGTGACAGGGGATGTTGCTTCTTCATTGGCTGAGTTCAATAGTTCAGCAAACGGATCTACTTCAGGAACCACAACAGTTGGAGCAATATCAACAATAGGTTGCAGTGGAGCTGTTGGAGGCTGAGATCCATCTTCAAATACGTCTACTGCTTTACCTGTAACGGCAGCAGCCAGAGCAGTTCTAAATTCTTCTGCTGATTGGAAACGTGCGTTCTTATCTTTAGCCAAGGCCTTCATAACTACTGAGTCAATAGCAGAAGAAATGTTCGGGTTAACAAGTGACGGGGCAGGAGCTGTTTCACTTACGTGCTGGTAAGCAACAGAAACAGCAGTTTCACCTGTGAAAGGCGGCTTGCCTGTGAGCATTTCATAAAGCAATACACCGGTTGAATAAAGATCAGTTCTTGAATCTACTGTTTCACCTTTAGCCTGCTCTGGTGAGAAGTATTGAGCAGTACCAACAATTCCATTGGTGTGAGCAAGTGTTGCTGAAGAATCACTAACAGCTCTAGCAATACCAAAGTCCATGACCTTGACTGCGTTCGACTGAGTGATCATTACGTTGGCAGGCTTGATATCTCTGTGGATTACTCCTGCAGCATGAGAGAACTCAAGAGCCGTGAGAATACCTGTTGCATAGAAAATAGCTTCTTGCTGAGTTAGTTTTCTTTGACGAAGAATATCTCTAAGCACTTCACCAGTTACTAGTTCCATGACGATGTATGGGAGGTGTCTCTCAACACCATATGCATCAAGAGTTACTTCATCGCCAGCGTCATAGACACGGACAATAGTCGGGTGAGCCATACGAGCAGAGGCTTGAGCTTCCTGGCGGAAACGAATTTCGAAACTTGAGTCAGCAGCAAGATCAGATTTCAGAAGCTTGATAGCTACAGTTCTGCCAAGTCTGGTGTCAATTCCGGAGTGAACTTCTGCCATGCCGCCGCGACCAATTAGTTCGCCCAGCTCATATCGGCCAGCGATGATGCGCTTACTCTCGCTCATTCATCGCTCCAATCTGTATTTGACAACTGTTCAAGTTTATCTTCGCTTTGGGGAAGCAAACTTAGACTTCCCTGCTAGTTAATGACCGTGTTCGGGTCTACTTCTTGTTGGTAGTAGTACACCAAGATAGTGCTTCCCACCTCGAGAGACCCTAGAGGAGAAATCTCATAGACCTGAGAGATACGAGTATCTTCAGCTGGAACGGTGTCTCCAGCTATTGGCTCAACAATCAGACCCAGGTCACTTAGCTTCGGAACAACCAAAGAAACATCCAAACCTTCATATTCACTGAGTAGAACTACAACCTTCTCTTCGGTTTTCGTAGGAGTAGGTGTTGGGGTTGGAGTTTCTGTCTTAGTAGGAGTCGGTGTTGGAGTAGGTTCCACAGGTTTAGGAGCAACAAGACCAGCCCAAACAATAACTGCAATAGTGCTAAGTAGAACCAAGATGAGAACTACCCAAGGCCAGATAGCAGGAACAGTAACAGTTGGCTTGGTATCTGTGTTGATAACAGTTGTTTCATCACTAACTGGTTCAACACCTGTTGGAATAACAGTGTTGATTGCCACGTGTGCAGGGGTATCAGCAAGTAGGGCTTCAGCTCTAGCTGCTAACTCAAGAGCGGATCTAGGTCTCTGATCTGGCTTCTTAGCCAGACAGTCCATAACTAATCTCACGAGCTTTGGATCAGTGCCTTCCGGAAGTGCTGGGGGAATGTCATTGATCTGAGCCATGGCGATAGCCATCTGGGTGTCACCCTTGAATGGTCTGCGACCAGCTAATGCTTCATAAGCCACAATTCCAAGCGAGTAAATATCTCCCGCTGCTGTTGCAGCTTTACCAGTTGCTTGCTCAGGAGCAAGGTATTGAACAGTTCCCATTACCTGACCTGTTTGAGTTAGTGAAACTTGATTAGCAACTCTGGCAATACCAAAGTCAGTAATCTTCACATGACCCGAAGGTGTGATGAGTAAGTTTCCAGGTTTCACATCTCTGTGGACTAAACCTTCACGGTGGGCAGCATCAAGAGCGAGAGCTGTTTGAGCAATTATGGAAATAACTTGTTTAGCAGGAAGAGTTTTTTCTCTTTCAAGAATTGAAGACAGTGATTCACCTGGAACTAATTCCATTACTAGAAATGCACTACCTTCGTCTTCACCGTAGTCATAGACATTTGCAATGCCATCATGGTTGATCATCGCTGCATGTTTAGCTTCAGTTCTAAAGCGATCAACAAAGTCAGGGTCTCCCATGTATTGCTGCTTCAAGATCTTGATTGCTACTTGACGAAGAATCGTTTCATCTTGTGCTTGCCAAACTTCTCCCATACCACCGGTGGCAATACGTTTGATCAGTCGGTATCGGTTGCCGTATAACTTTCCTTCTTCTGGCTTCACTTTGCTAACACCGCCTCCATTACTTTCTTAGCAATAGGTGCAGCTAAAGTATTTCCTCGACCCGACTGCCCCATACCGCCCCCATCTTCAACAACAACTGCTACAGCAACCTGCGGATTATCAGCAGGAGCAAAACCTGTGAACCAAAGAGTGTATGGATCACCAACACCATTCTCTGCTGTTCCAGTTTTACCAGCAACTTTAATTCCAGGAATTCTTGCGTTAAAACTAACTCCTGATGAAACAGCTGCAATCATCATTGTCTTTAGTCGCTCTGCTGTGCTGGTGGTTATTGAACGACCAAACTCAGTAGGTTTACCTTCTTCTAAGACAGTGAGGTTTGAAGTAAAGATCTGTTCCACGAGATATGGCTTCATTTCAATACCGGAATTAGCAATTGCAGCAGAAACCATTGCCATCTGAAGTGGACTAACTCGAACATCAAATTGTCCGAACGCAGTTAGACCGGTCTGAGCATCATCCATGTTTTCTGGATAGGTACTTGGAGTTGACTTCAATGGAATAGCGAATGCTTCTCCAAAACCAAAAGCCTCAGCTTGTCTAGCAATTGCATCTTGTCCAAGAGCAATTCCAAGTTGAGCAAATGGAACGTTGCAGGAAAGCTTTAGTGCTGTTGCAATAGAGACGGTCTTAGCTCCACCACATCTACCTTCACCAGAATTTGTGATGGCTGTAGTGGTACCAGGTAGCACGTAACTCTTTGGGTTAGGTAGTGTGCTTGTTGGATCATATTTACCGGACTCAAAAGCTGCTGCAGCAACAATCAACTTGAAGACAGATCCAGGAGCATAAAGATCTCCACCGATAGCTCTATTGATTAGAGGAGCGTTCTTATTAGTTAGAAGTGCTGTGTAGTTAGCCGATGCGTCGCTTGTGTTGTGGGTAGAGAGTAGGTTGGCATCAAAACCTGACTTAGAGACAAGAGCAAGGATTCGCCCTGTTGCTGGTTCTATGGCAACAACAGCACCTTTCATCTTGCCTAATGCTTTCCAAGCAGCTAGTTGAACATCTTCATCAATAGTTAGTTCAACTGAAGCCCCCGATACGGGGTTACCAGAGAGAAGAGCATTTAGTTGCTCGAAGAATGCAGCAGAGTTATCGCCACGGAGAGAACTATCTAAGACGTTCTCAAGGCCTGTTCTACCTTGGAATAAGGAGTAGTAGCCAGTGATGGCGCTGTATTGCTCACCTGTGTATTGACGAAGGTACTTATAGGCGTTTGAGGTCTTGATGGATTCAGCAATCGGCTTATTGTTTACAAGAATTGCACCACGTTGAGTCTTGTATCCGTCATAGACCGCTCGTTGATTACGAGAGTCGTTGTTTAGTCCATCAGCATTCACTACCTGCATTGCACTAGCTGCCACAAATAACGACAAGAACATTATGAGGATGAAGTTGGCTACGCGTCTAATCTCCGGCGTCATTCGCTCACCGTCCCCGGTTTAGGCAAAGTATCAGAGAGTCTCAAGAGCAAAGCAATGATGATCCAGTTAGCTACCAATGAAGATCCACCTGCAGCAAGCAGTGGTGTTGTTAGGCCAGTTAGTGGAACAACTCTAAGAACTCCACCAATAACAATGAAGCACTGAAGAGCAATTACGAAACCTAAACCAACTGCAAGTAACTTACTGAAGTCATCTGCGTGAGTATTTGCAATTCGTAAAGCTCTTGCAACTAGAACCATGTAGAGAGAAAGAAGAGCAAACAATCCAGCAAGTCCTAGTTCTTCACCAATTGCAGAAATAATGAAGTCGCTCTCTGCAAGTGGAACGATAGTAGGCAACCCTCCGCCAAGACCGGTTCCAAATATTCCACCGTGAGCTAAACCAAACATTGATTGCACTAATTGGTATGAACCACCAATAGCTTCATAGTTCGCTTCGCTAAGTGGATCAAGCCATGCAGCAATGCGATTGCCAACATAAGACATCAAGCGAGATGCAATCAATGCACCTGCGACGAACATAACTAGACCAACTAGAACATAGAACGTTCTACCGGTCGCAACATAAAGCAGAACAAGGAACAAACCGAAATACAAAAGAGAGGTTCCAAGATCTCTTTGCAAAACTAAAACACCCAAGCTTGCTAACCAGATAAAAATAATTGGTCCAAGTTCTCTTGCCGGCGGAATTCGAATACCAAGAACTTTTCTTCCAACAACAGCTAGGGCTTCTCGTCTTGAAGTTAGGTAACCAGCAAAGAAAACAATGAACGCTATCTTTGCTAACTCTCCAGGTTGAAAACTTATTGGTCCTAGACGCACAGATAGAAAAGCACCGCTCGTGCTAACACCAATACCAGGCAGTAGAGGAAGAACTAGAAGCACAACACCCAAGGCCATGGCTGAGTAAATGTATTTCCTAAAAGACAAATGAGACTTAACTAGCCAAAGAACTGTTGCTGCAATCAGCATTGCAATAACAGTCCAAACAACCTGTCTTTCACCCACTGTCACATCAGCTGCATTTGCCGTCTTAGCTAAGTCCAAGCGATAGATCATCGCGATACCTAGTGAGTTAAGAATGAATCCAATCGGCAGAAGTACCGGATCTGCGTCACTTGCTCTGAATCTCAGGATTATGTGGAAGACGATTGCAGCAACAACTGGTAAGGACCAGATGAACCAACCATCTGGTCTAAGGATCTGAATGGTCGCTAACTGAACTTGAGCAATTTCAAAAGCAAATAGACCAAAACCAAAGAACAGCATCAGTAATTCGAGGTTGCGCTTTTTTGGCATTATCTTCAGTAAGGAAATTCCTCTAGCCATCTTTAGAACTCTCAAGGATTTGGCTTAGCTTGGCTTCTGCATCTGCAAGGCTCTCAGCAGAGATGCTCTTCAAGATAAGTTCTTGTTGGAATTCAGGAAGGTCTACTACCTTCAAATCTGATTCCTTATACAAAGAGGAGAAACCAATTCCGCCAAAGCTCTCTTTTATTCCCTGGAAGATAGCTACGTTGCCGTCTTGAACCCCTAGGTAATAGCGAGTCTGAATGTATGAATAGATGCCCCAAAGAGAGCCACCTGTGACGATAGCCAGGGCCAACATTAGGGCTAGACCACGCTTCTTCCAAGATCTAACCTTGCCACTGAACTCGCCAATAGCCTTCTCAAGGGCTGGGTCATTGACTGAATAGAAGGTCTCTTTACGGCCAACATCTCTAAAAGCATCAAACCAGGCTTTAGGGCTGAACATCTCAAGGATGCGGCCAGCACTGTTCTGTTTGATTACGACTTCATTAGCAGCAGACCCTAACCAAGTGGTTGGTTGCTGATACTCACCAAGCTCAGCTTCATCATGAACTTCTAGAAGTAGTACTGTGACGTTATCTGGAGCACCATACTCTTTGGTTTCATCAATGAGAAGCTCAACGGCTTCATCAAGATTTGAAATCTTCATGTTCTCTTCAATTAGGTAAGAAGGAACAAATCCACATAACCCATCAGAACAGAGCAACAACCTGTCGCCAGGTCTTACTTCTAGTTGATGAATATCAAATTCTGGTTCTTCAGATGTGTCACCAAGAACTCTAAGAATTACATTTCTTCTTGGATGAACAAGAGCTTCTTCTTCAGTAAGTCTTCCTGAATCAATTAGTTGTTGAACAAAAGTATGATCTTTTGTAATTTGTGTCATCTCACCATCGCGCAAGAGATAAACACGTGAGTCACCAATGTGTGCAATGTTTGCGATGTTGTCGGTGAAGATAACTGCATCCATGGTGGTACCCATGCCAGCTAGGTAACCAAACTTGCTTACTGTTTCAGAAAGATTCTTGTTTGCTTCACGCATTGAATCAAGCAGAGCACTGATGGCCTGATCGCCATCTTCGTAAACATCATCGACTTTAGCTACGTGCTGGGTAGCAAGTGCTGAAGCAATATCTCCACCAGCATGACCACCCATACCATCAGCAACAACGTAAAGATTTACACCGGCATAACCACTGTCTTGGTTGCTAGCGCGAACCTTACCTTTGTCACTTCTAGATGAGCTAACAATCCTGATGGCCATAACTAACCTCTAAGCTCAAAGATTGTTTTACCAATACGAATTTGCATCTCCTGCTTGATTGAAACAGGTGCACCAATTCTTGCCCCATCAACATAAGTGCCGTTAGTTGAATTTAGATCTTGAAGCAACCAACCCTCATCTGTCTTCTGAAGACGAGCGTGCTGTGAAGATGCATAGTCATCTTCAATTACAAATTCATTGTTAGGTGCTCTACCTATTCGAATCTCTCTGCGATCAAGAACCATCTCAAGACCTTGTAGCGGTCCATCGATAACTACAAGAGTTTGAGGTGTTTCACTTATTGCAGAAACGATAGTTGCAGATCCTGGTGCTGTTGAGAAATTACCTACGCTAGTGAGTCCGGTTGTTGGTGAAGAAACAGAAGTAGGCAAATTCTTTTCAACTACTTTGGATAAAACTCTTTCACTGAAAAGATCAGCTCGAATGATTGAAATAATGCTCAGCACAAACAACCACAGAATTACAAGAAAACCTGCACGAACAATAAAGAGAGCTAATTCACTCATGCCGACTCTCCTTGGTTCTTAGCGATAACTCGAAATACAAATTCAGTTCTTCCAGCTTTAATAACAGTGTCAGCACCGATGTCTTGTAGTTTCACATCTCTACCAGCAACGCTGGTGCCATTAGTAGAACCTAGGTCTTCAACAGTTGCACTAGACCCATCCCAGTTAATTGCAAAGTGCTTTCTTGATAGACCTGAGTCATTCACCTGAATATCAGCAACAGCATCTCTACCAATAGTTGTCTGTGCTTTAGCTAGAAGGTATCTCTTGCCAGCAATGTCTATTGCTGGAACCCAGGTTACGTTTGCTACCTGGGCTGCTTTGCTGCCACTGGCAGTTACCTGGATCTGACCAACTGCCAGAGAAGATGAGGCAGATAAAGATATGTTCAATCCATCGGTTAGCTGGTAGCGCTGTCTCTTGACGTGGGAGTTCACCTGTCTTGTAATTTCAGGGATTAGGTGATCACCCATTGAATTCAAGCGAAATAGGTCTTGTTGAGATAGTGAAACCTTGAACTCATTAGGAGCAAGGATGCGGTCTTTGCCGATTACGGCAGCGCTGACATCCATCTTGGCCTTGATAGCAGCACTGATTTCAACTGGCTGCAACTGTGATTTGAATGCCTTAGAGAAAGCACCATTTACCAATGACTCAAGGCGACGTTCAAAGTTCTCTACAAAGCCCAAAACTTTTCCTTACTCGCTGTATGACAAGTTTAAGGTCACAGCCCTAATAAAAGGCTAAGGGCTTAGAAATTAGGGCTTTCTGGTAAGAACCTGCCAAAAAGGTGCAGTAAACCTGAAATTCGTTAGGTCAAATCGCAATCT
This sequence comes from Rhodoluna sp., assembly GCA_044342685.1. Taxonomy (GTDB): domain Bacteria; phylum Actinomycetota; class Actinomycetes; order Actinomycetales; family Microbacteriaceae; genus Rhodoluna. Next base: position 28,761 of record JBIIPK010000006.1, on the reverse strand, counting down.
TCCCTAAATTGTCTATGTCAGACAAAAACGAAAGTAGATGACATGAACCTAAGAAACAAAGCAGCAATCATTTCAACTTCAGTAATCACTGTTTCAGCATTGCTTCTAGCATCCCCAGCTCTTGCTCACAAGAATCCAAATAACGGATCTGTGAAGCCAACCGCTTCTTCAGTAGTCGCATCCCCAACAGCTTCTCCAATTGGATCCCCAACCACTTCTCCTAAGGCACCAAAGCTTGGCGACAAGCACGGCAAAGGTCACCAAGGTAAAGGACATAAGCACGGTCCACAGAAGGGCCCTAAGTTTGTAACCCAAACTGTAACCGTTGATGTTCCAGAAACTGGAACCTACCAACTTCTAGTTACAGAAGTAAAGAAGGTTAAGGCAAGCCCAGCTCCAACAGCTAGTCCTGCACCAACTGCAAGCCCTGTTCCAACAGCACTTCCAGTTCGTGGCGGACACAGCTTCACTGTTGCTGTAACAGGAACTGGTTCACAAACAATCACATTGAAGCTGCCTCACCCAGGTAACTACACAGTTTCACTTGTGAACGTAGTTTCAACTCAGAACATAACAGCAGCAAAATAATTTTCATTTCCACTCCTTTCAGATAAGAAATAAACCCCAGGTGTAAAAAACCTGGGGTTTATTTCGTTAAGTCTTGTATTTCGTATTTAGCCAACCTGTTGGCGACGCTTACCTCTGGTGTGTTGATCTGTGTGCACTAGGTTCGCAGAATCTGCGTTGCAGTCATCACAGAGAAGAATTAGGTCACGGCAACCTAGGAATAGACAGTTACGGAAAGTAGATGTTGGTCCTTCACACTTTTCACACTTACCAATGGTTACAGCATCAGGTGTGAAGTCAATGTTTAGACGGTCATCGAATACATATAGAGAACCTTCCCATAGAGATTTATCTCCTTGGCTTTCTCCGTATCTAACGATTCCACCATCAATCTGGTAGACCTCTTTGAATCCGTTATCAATCATGATTGCGCTGAGGATCTCGCAGCGAACTCCACCTGTGCAATAAGTAACTACAGGACGATCTTTAATATCGTCATACTTACCGCTCTGAATTTCAGCTACAAAGTCGTGGGTTGTTTGAACATCAGGGACGATAGCGTTCTTGAATTTACCGATAGCTGCTTCAAAAGCATTTCTGCCATCAAAGAAGACGACTTCGTCGCCTCTTTCAGCTACCAGCTGGTCAACTGCGGCAGGCTTGAGGTGCTTGCCACCATTGGTTACACCTTTTTCAGTTACCTTGATGGCATCTGGTGCATCAAAGGCAACCAGTTCATTACGAACACGGACCTTTAGGCGTGGGAAGTCATTTCCATTACCCATTGACCATTTGAAGTCGATCTTTCTAAAACCTGTGTATTGCTTAGTGGTCTTTACATACTTCTTTAGGGCTGACATGTCGCCACCCAGTGTGCCATTGATCCCGTGCTTAGAAATAAGGATTCTGCCCTTCAAGCCAAGGCTTTCGCAGAGGTTCTGCTGCCATAGCTTTACAGCCTCCGGGTCCGATATAGGAGTGAAGCCGTAGTAAAGGATAATTTTTTGTAATTCCACGCTTCTAAGTTTAGAGATATACATGAGCTCTCAACAGCCCTAGAATTACCACATGACTGACATTAAAGGAATTAACACTAAGGGTTTCGACCACAACGTTCGTCCACAGGACGACCTTTTCCGCCACACCAACGGTGACTGGCTGAAGAACGAGGACATTCCAGCCGATCAGGCTGTGCACGGTTCGTTCTATAAGCTCCGTGATGACTCAGAAGATGCTGTGAAAGCAATTCTTGAAGAGGCTCAAGCAAACTCAAAGCCAGGTGTTAGCCAGCAGATAGGTGACATGTATGCATCGTTCCTGGATGAGGCAAGAGCGAACGAATTAGGTGCAGCTCCTATTGCTGAAGATCTAGCTCGTATTGCTAAGTCAGACTTCGCTGGAATCACACATCTTCTAGGTGAACTAGAGCGTGGAGTAGTAAGCGGAATCTTTGGCATGTATGTCAACAACGATCCAGGTAACCCAGAGCGCTACCTAATCAACATGTACCAGGGTGGACTAGGTCTACCAGACGAGTCTTACTACCACGATGAGAAGTACGCAGCATATAGAGATGCTTACGTTCCATACATCTCTAACATGTTGCAGCACGCAGGTTGGTCAGCAGCAGATGCAGATAAAGATGCACAGACCATCATGAACTTTGAAACAAAGCTTTCAAAGCTTCACTGGAATGTTGTTGAAACTCGTGATGCAGAAAAGACTTACAACCTAATTACATTTGAACACCTAAAGAAGATGACTCCTACATTCGATTGGGATGCTTACCTTAAGGGAATGCAACTAGATTCAAAGATTCTTTTTGAGAGCGTTGTAATGACACCTTCATTCTTTGAAGGATTGGATTCTGTATACAACGAGGCAAACCTAGATGCAGTTAAGTTGTGGTTGCAGTGGCAGGTTATTAACTCAACAGCTCCTTACCTAAGTGATGACTTTGTTAACACACGTTTTGATTTCTATGGCAAGACACTTACAGGTCAGCCAGAGATGCGTGCACGTTGGAAGCGCGGAGTCCAGCTTGTTGAAGGTGCACTTGGTGAAGCAGTTGGAGAAATCTATGTTGCTAAGCACTTCCCACCTGCAGCTAAAGAGAAGATGGATGAACTAGTTCACTGGTTGATTGAGGCTTACCGCGAGAGCATCACAAACCTAACTTGGATGACTGAAGAGACTAAGAAGAAGGCTTTGATTAAGCTTTCTAAGTTCAACCCAAAGATTGGTTACCCAAGCAAGTGGAAAGACTACTCAGCTCTAGCTATCGACAGAAATGATTTGGTTGGAAACATAAACCGTTCATCTGCTTGGCAGCTAGCTAAGGAAGCAGCAAAGATTGGTGCTCCGCTAGATCGCGAAGAGTGGCACATGACTCCTCAGACAGTCAACGCTTACTACAACCCAGGTTTCAACGAAATCGTCTTCCCTGCCGCAATCCTTCAGGCACCATTCTTTAGCTTGGATGCTGACGATGCAGTTAACTTCGGTGGTATCGGTGGAGTTATTGGTCACGAGATTGGTCACGGTTTCGATGACCAGGGATCAAAGTATGACGGAGACGGTGCACTTATTTCTTGGTGGACTGATGAAGACAGAGCTGCTTTCGAAGAACTAACCAAGCAACTTATTGCTCAGTATGACGAACTAACTCCTGAGGGTTTGAGTGAGGAATACAAAGTAAACGGTGCTCTTACTATTGGTGAGAACATCGGTGACCTTGGTGGAATCACAATTGCTTACAAGGCATACCTAATGAGCTTGAAGGGCGAAGAGCCTCCAGTAATCGATGGACTAACCGGAGCTCAGAGATTCTTTATGTCATGGGGCCTTATCTGGAGAGGTAAGTCAAGACAAGCTATTGCTATTCAGCGTCTAGCGACCGACCCACACTCACCAAGCGAGTTCCGCTGTAACCAGGTTGCAAGTAACTTCGATTCCTTCTATGAGGCATTTGGTGTCACTGAGAATGATGCGATGTGGCTAGAGCCTGACAAGCGCGTTTCTATCTGGTAAGCAACAGTCAATAAGTGAGACTTTGGTTCCGCCTTGTATGGGCACATTTGAGTTGGCGCTGGCGTAGCAAGCTAGTGCCAGGCGATGCAAGCATTCGATCTTTTAGAGTGTGGCCGACTGATATCGACATCTTCCTCCACATGAACAATGGAATTTATCTAACCCTGTTGGACCTAGCTCGATTTGATCTACTCAAAAGAGCTCGCACCTGGCAGAAACTAAAGAAGCACAAGGTTCATCCTGTTGTAGTTCAAGAGACAATCACATTCAGAAAATCCCTTACTCCTTGGTTGAAGTTTCAAATTGAAACCAAGGTATTGGGTTGGGATGAGCAAGCCTTCTTTGTCGGACAACGATTTGTAGTCAAAGGTGAAATCTATGCTGAGGCTGTTGTGAAACTTAGATTCTTGAAGTCTCCTAAGGGCACACCAACACCTGCTGAGATAAACGAATTGGCAGGAGGAAGGGATGCTCCAGTTCCAGTGCTTCCAGACTGGATTACTCAGTGGAATAAAGCAGCATCATTACCTAAGGGCAGAGAACCTGCTCAATCTGATTGGTTAACAAAGTAAAAAGAGTAAGGTAAAGCCATGACTGACCTACCAATTACAAGAGTGTTCACAGATTCATTCGGCGTTGAAATTACCTATTACGTTTGGCCTGTTGCGAAACCTAAAGCTGTGGTTCAAATCGCTCACGGTCTCGGAGACCATGGCAGAAGATACGATCACGTAGCGAAAGCTCTAAACGATGCTGGCTACAGTGTTTATGCAGATGACCACAGAGGTCACGGTGTCACTGGTCAAAAACAAGTTGCTAGTGCTCAAACAAAAACTTTAGGTAACTTAGGTCCTGGTGGCATCAAAGCTGCCTTTGAACAAGTTCATGAATTCAGCAATCTAATCAAGACTGAAAATCCAGGAGTGAAGTTTGTTCTTATTGGGCATTCATATGGTTCATTCATTGCTCAGAAACTAATCAACCAATACTCGTATGAATATGATGCAGTTGTTCTCTCAGGTTCATCACTACTACTGCCAGGTGTTCTTGGAGCAGGGGCCTTCAACAAGAAGTGGGATAAAGAACCTGGTGCTACCGGTTACGAGTGGTTAAGCAGAGATAAGCAGGTTGGTCTTGACTTCGTAGCTGACAAACACACTTTCTATGCAGCAGCTGCAAAAGTTTTTGGTATTCCAAATGCAATTCAACTTTTCTTTACCCCAAGTAGGAAGATCAAGAAAGATCTTCCGCTACTAATTCAAGCTGGAAGCGATGACCCTATCGGTGGTGAGCGTGGAAACCAGATGCTTGCTAACACCTATAGAAATAAGTCAGAACTAGAGAACGTCACAGCAATCATTTATCACGATGCAAGACACGAGATCTATAACGAGATAAACAAAGATGAAGTCATTCATGACCTCATCGGCTTTATCAAAGAGAACGTCGCTTAGTTCAATTCCCTAGATAGAAGATGGTGTGTCTCTGGATGCCTCTTCATATAAACAACTGTGTAAGGGCATACAGGCCAGACTTTACCTAGATTATTAGCATCAATGTCTGCCAGTGCTTCACGGGTCAAGATAGCCGCATAGTTCTTACCTTGGTGAGCAGGGTCAACCTCTGTATGAGTGATCTGTAGCTCACCATCCACATCCACGTAGTCAACGAGACCGATTCTTTCGTCTCCAAGCCAGATCTCGTAGCGAGATAGTTCCTTATTGTGCAAAACATGTGGGTTCATGATGTTAATCTCTTTCTGTGCAGAACAATTCTAAATACCGAGTTATCCAGGGGGATAACCTTGCTGTTCTGCAGTCTATGCCTGATGAAAGTGTTCAACTGATATATGTTGACCCTCCCTTTAATACAGGCAGAGTTCAATCAAGGGGAAGTTCTAAAACTACAAGAACTGAGACCGGTAACCGCATTGGCTTTAAAGGTCAACGCTACGAGATAGTCAAAGAAACCATCCTCAGCTATGACGATGAGTTCAAGGACTACTGGGGTTTTCTAGAGCCAAGGCTTGAACAAGCATGGCGACTACTAAATGAAACAGGAACTCTGTACCTTCATCTGGATTACCGTGAAGCTCACTACGCCAAAGTACTTCTTGATGCACTATTCGGCAGAGAGTGCTTCATCAATGAAATTATTTGGGCGTATGACTATGGAGGTAAGGCTAAGTCTCGTTGGCCTGCTAAGCACGACACAATTCTTGTTTACGTGAAGAACCCAGATAAGTATTACTTCAACAATGAAAGTGTTGATCGTGAACCTTACATGGCTCCAGGGCTTGTCACTCCTGAGAAAGTAGCTAAAGGAAAACTACCAACTGATGTTTGGTGGCACACCATCGTCTCTCCAACCGGTAAAGAAAAGACTGGTTACCCAACCCAGAAGCCTCTAGGAATTCTAAGAAGAGTAATTCAAGCAAGCAGCAAAGAAAATGATTTAGTTCTTGATTTCTTTGCAGGTTCCGGAACAACAGGTGCAGCAGCAGCTGAACTAGGCAGAAACTTTGTTTTGATAGATCAGAATCCTGAATCGATTGCGGTCATAAAGACTAGATTCAGTGCCTTGCCAGTTTCATTTGAGACTTTTTAGAACCATCTTGGCTAAGAGATAAAACAATCACAATTGTCAGCAAGGTGAGGATGCTTGCTACTGCTAAAGCCATTCCGTAGTTCTGAGCACCCGGTCTAGAAATCAGTTGATACATCAACACAGGAATAGTTGCTTGATCACCGTAGGTAAGCAAGCTAGCAACACCAAACTCTCCTAGAGAGACAAGAGCACTAAATGCAATAGCCGTTTTCATAACTGGTCTAAGTAACGGATAGTCAACATTTTTGAATAACTGGAACCCGTTAGCCCCATCTGTCATAGCCTGCTCTCTGGTGTTAGCCTCAACAGCTAGAAGACTTGGGTAAACAATTCGAATGACAAGTGGGATTGCAAATACTGATTGAACCATTGGAACCAGAATCCAACTACTAAGTAGCCAAGCAATATCTCCAGTAAGTGTAATTAGATAGCCAACACCGATAACTACCGATGAAACACCTATTGGCAAGAGGAATGCTGCATCAAGAGTAATTCCAAGAAAGTCTGTCTTTCTGCGATGACGTCGTCTTGATTGTTCAGCGAGCAGGAATGCAACAAGTACACCTAGAAGTATTGACACAACAGTTGAAACAAGAAGATTTCGTATTGAATTCAGGGCAGCATCAAAGAACGTAAGGTTCAACAGATCTCTGGCACCTCTTGTATCTAGGAGCCCAAAGTTCTCAAAGGTGAATGACCCATTGGAAGATACAAACGCTTTGCTAATTACAAGAATTAACGGAGCTACAACCAGCAGCGAAATTACAACAAAACTAAAGATTGCTGCTGGAGCATCTCTCTTGTCTATCTTCTTTGACTTAGAGAATGACGGTGTAAAGCTCAATGGGTTAGTCCCACCCCATCGGCTGACTGTGAAGGCCACTAGACAGAAGGCTATTTGGAGCAGGGCAAGTAGTGCTCCGTGAGCGAAGTCCAATCTCTCTAAAACAGAGATAGAAATAGCTGTCTCTAGAGTGTTTACCTGGCCACCACCGAGGCTAAGCACTATTCCATAGGAAGAGGCACAGTAGAGCATGATGATTGCACTTGATGCTCGAATAGAGCTCTTGAGCTGGGGAAGTGAAACCTTGAGCGCTGTTCTGAATCGTCCCGCTCCTGAAACCTCAGAATCCTCTTCAGTTGACTTAGAGAGTGTTTGCCACTGAGACCCAATGTTTCTAACTACCACCGCATAGTTAGCAAAAACATTAGCGAAGATGATTGCAATGACAGGATCAATGCCTCCAACAATCGCACCCACCTCTGTCACAGCAATAGCAACAACAAGACTTGGCAGCATGAACGGAACAGTGATGATGGACTGGATTAGCTGAGCACCTCTGAAGCTCTTTCTATATAGAACGTATGCTCCAGGAATTCCAATCAATAAACAAATTGCTGTTGAAACAAATGCCTGCCAAACAGTAAACCAAAGCACAGGCCACACACTTGATTCGTTCTGAACCATCCCAGCAATCTCTGGACCTAACGCAAGAAAGAAAACGTTTAGCAGTGGCCAGTAAAAGAGCACAACCATAAATAAAACTGGTGCACTCCAGAGCAGAAGTTTTTTATGGCGCAAGATCAAATACTCTGTTGTATTCAGTTAGCCAGGCAGATCTGTTCTTAGCGATGTCCAAATCTCCACCAATTGTTGAGATCGCTGCAGGTGCCCTAAGAGCCCAAGACTCTGGCAACGCAACAGTTTCATCAATCGGATACACATACATAGCCGTTGGTAGTGCTTCTTGGAATGATTTGCCAAGCATGAACTTGATAAGTGCTTCACCCGCTTGGTAGTTAGAATTCTTCAGCACACCCGCGTACTCAATCTGTCTGAAACAATCTTTTCTAAGAGCAACAGTCTTAGCATTTCCATTGTCATCAACTTCATCAGCAGGTGAAGATGAGTATGAAAGCACTACCGGGTACTTACCCTTACCAGCTGAACCGGAGAAGTCTGTGTAGTAAGCATCTTCCCAAGTAGCTGCAACCTTCACACCATTGTTCTTGAATGACTTCCACCAAGCAGTAGTTTCTTCTTCACTTGAGAATGCAGCAAAGGTAGAAACCAGAAAACCTAAACCAGTTGAAGAGAGATTAGGGTTTTCAATAACAGTCAGGTTCTTGTATTTAGGTTGAATCAATTCCTTCCAGTGATCTGGAATAGCAAGGTTCTTTTCTTTGAAGTATTGGATGTCTACGTTGAAGCAAATGTCTGCAAAGTTGATCGGAACTAGTTTGTTTTCTCCAAGAACTTTGTTCTCTTCGATAACACTGGCAAAAGTATTGTCGATGCCATAAACAACATCTCCAATAGGAGCATCTTTAGTAAGAACTAGCTTGCCGGTCATCTCGCCAACATCACCTGCTCTAACAATGGTTAATTCAGGCCCAACTGTTTTGTTGTATTCAGCAATAAGTTCATCACTCATAACAATTGAGTCATGAGCAACAAGAGTGATACTTGCAACTGTGTTGTTAGTGCAGGCAGATAGGCCTAGAGATAGTGCAACAGTTAGTAGAGCGAATATGCGTTTCATTTTTCCTTCCTACGCTGGCATGACCCAGTTCAGGTTTGACGGTATTTGGCAGTAGCTTCATCTCAGTCCGATGCTTCGGACTCCCGTGTATTAAAAGACTAAACCCTTGCTAGCCAAAGGGCTACCAAGGGTTTAGATCAAGTAATTACTAGTGCATAGAGGCAGCAGCCTGCTCAGCTTTCTCCTGAACACCAGACTTGGTGCGAAGGGCTACCTCTTTGATGAACAGAGATAGAGCGAAGGCTGTAATCACTACAGCGCTGGCCGTTATGAATACGCCTGCCGTTGATTCAGCAAAGGCTTGCTTGATTGGATCAGCAAGCTCAGGGCTTGCTGTCTTCAAGAAGGATGAGTCTGACTGAATGAGTTCGCTAACGTCCTGTCCTGATGTGAAGACAGCGTTACGCGGATCGTTTAGTAGTCCTGGGTTAGCAGTAATTGCAGCCTGAATCTTCGCTCCAATCTCAGCACCCTTATCAGCAAGGCTGTTGAAGAGGATAGATAGGAATACTGCAACACCTAGAGTTCCACCCATTTGTCTAAAGAATGTTGATGAAGATGTTGCAACACCAATGTCTTTAGCTTCAACAGCATTTTGAGAAGCAATAGTAAGTGTCTGCATCATCTGACCTAAACCTAGACCCATGATTACCATTCCGATGGATATCTGCCAGATGGCCCATGTGTAAACAAGAGTTGATAGATATAGGAATGAGATTGACATTAGAGCAGTTCCAAGAACCATAAAGATCTTGTACTTACCAGTCTTACCGGTTATCTGACCGCTCATGATTGATGAGACCATCAAACCCATCACCATGGGAATCATTAGGTAACCAGCTTCGGTAGCTGTTGCTCCATAAACAATCTGCAGTACTAGTGGAAGTGAAATCATTCCACCAAACATTCCCATACCAACAATTACTCCAAGCAGAGTTGTTAGGGAGAAAGTTCTTGACTTGAAAATGTGTAGCGGAAGAATGGCATCTTCACCCATCTTTCTTTCAATGATTATGAAAGATGTAATTCCGATAACACCTAATGCATATGCAATAAATGCGTTAGGTGATGTCCAACCCCATTCACGGCCTTGTTCAGCAACGATAAGAAGTGGAACAACACCAACGATGATTGTAAGAACACCCCACCAGTCAATGCGCTTACTCTTTGCTTCCAGGTGTGGAACGTGCAGGAATGAAAGAACTAGTAGCAATGCAATTGCACCAATAGGAAGATTCATTAGGAAGATCCAACGCCACCCTGTAATTCCTAGGAAGCTATCAACACCAGCTAGTAGTCCACCAATTAGTGGACCAAGAACGCTTGATGTACCAAAGACAGCAAGGAACATTCCTTGGTAGCGCGCTCTATCTCTTGGAGGAACAATGTCAGCAAGAATTGTTAGAGCTAGTGCAAACAAACCACCAGCACCAATACCCTGAATAGCTCTATAGGCAGCAAGCTCATACATAGTGTTTGCTAAACCAGAAATTACAGAACCAAAGATAAAGATAGAGATTGCTGTGATGAATAACTTGCGGCGACCAAAAATGTCTCCGAGCTTTCCATATATAGGTGTAGCAATAGTTGAAGTGATTAGGTACGCAGTTGTTACCCATGCCTGAGCAGATAGACCATTTAGATCATCTGCAATTGTTCTCATCGCTGTTCCAACAACACTCTGATCTAGTGCTGATAAGAACATTCCAGCCATAAGGCCAAATAGTACGAACATGATTTGTCTGTGGGTCATTACACCTGTAAGTGCTGACTCTGCTGCTGCGGCTTTGCGTTCTGCGCGTGCCATTGGTAACTCGTTTCTTCAGTTATAAAAGTTAGACTTGCTAAATGGGAAGAAAATTCAGGCAATCAAGCTTTAGAGCTTTGGGCTTAGGCCTTCTAGCCTTAGTAATACTTCCCGCGGTAAATAACCCTACACCTTCTCAGGCAACCAGTCTGGCTTGGCAATCCATAGATGCACCTGAATCTATTTGGATTGTTGTGAACAAGCTAAGGCCTCTAAAACCAATCAAATACGTCCCTAAAGACCTAGTAGCCCCTAAGTTCGGCACATTAAATGCCAATCCGTACGGAAGAAAACTTAGAAAAGAAGCTTCAACCGCTGCTTATCGTTTAGCCATGGCTATGTATGCCGAGGGTAAAGGCAGTCTTATCATTCAAAGTGCTTACAGATCATATGCAGATCAAAAGGCCATTCATGCTCGTCAGGTTGAAAAGTATGGCCTGAAAGCAGGAGAAGCTCTAGCTGCTAGACCTGGTTACTCAGAGCACCAGACCGGCTGGGCAATGGATGTTTCAGCAAGAGATCAGGGCTGCCAGATCAGAGTTTGCTTTGGTCAAACCAAGGCTGGTTCTTGGCTAGCTAAGAATGCCTATAAATACGGATTCATAATTAGATATCCAAACAATGCCACACCAACAACCGGCTATCAGTATGAACCTTGGCACCTTAGATACGTTGGCAAGGGTCTAGCCAAGGTTATGCATGATGACAGGGTAGTTACCCTTGAGAAGTTCTTTAACCTCCCATCAGCCCCTAACTACTAACAAAGCATTAACCTTTATCTATGGCTAAATCAGTAAACAACAAGAAATCCACATACGCCTTCTTAGGTCCTGTGGGTACATTTACTGAGCTTGCCTTGGCTCAGGTAAAAGAAGCTAAATCAGCCAAGCATCTTCCAGTTTCAACAATCAATGAAGCCATCGAAGCTGTTGTTTCAGGCAAAGCACAACGAGCCATTGTTCCGGTAGAAAACTCCATTGAAGGCGGAGTCTCTGCAACTCTCGATGCTTTGGCTAACACAACAGACATACGTATATATGGTGAGTATTTAGTTCCAATTACTTTCAATTTGGTGGCTAAGCCAGGAACAAAACTTGCTGATGTAAAGCTTGTAAGCACCCACCCAACTGCTTATGCTCAGTGTCGCGGTTGGATGCAAGAGAACATTCCAGCTAATTCATACTTACCTTCAACTTCAACAGCAGCTGCTGCAGCAGATCTTCTCTCGAAAAATCCAAGTTCAGATGCTGCTATATCAGCTAAGAGCATTACTGATCACTACAAGCTAACTGTCTTGGCAAGAAACATTGGTGATAACAAGAATGCTCAAACAAGATTTATTGAAATAGGTCTAAATGCCAAACCAACAAAGCGATCAGGTAAAGACAAGACTTCTGTAATTGTTGAACTTCCAGAAGATCGTCCAGGAGCACTTCTTGAGATGCTTGAACAGTTTGCTGCTCGTGGAGTTAACCTATCTCGAATTGAATCAAGACCTATTGGTGATCAACTAGGCAGATATCGTTTCAACATTGATGCTCAAGGTCACATTGATGACGAAGCTGTTGCAGAAGCCCTTATGGGTCTTCACAGATTTAGCCCGCACGTAACTTTCTTAGGCTCTTACCCAAGAGCAGATAAGAAGAAGAGTGAGCACGAGGGAAACAACTCAAATAAAGAATTCTCTTCTGCTGAATCATGGCTAAAGAAATTACGTCAAGGACGCTAAAGGTAAACCTAAATAAATGATTGATGCAAACCTACTTAGAGAAAACCCTGAGGCTATTAAAGTTTCTCAGAGAGCTAGAGGAGCAAGCGTTGAGCTTGTCGATCAAGCTTCATTAGCTGATGACAACTGGCGCAAGGCTCAAGCAGAATTTGAAAACCTAAGAGCAGAGCAGAATGCTAAAGCAAAACTAGTTGCTGGAGCATCTCCTGAAGAGAGAACCAAACTTATTGCTGAAGGGCAAGAGCTTGCAGCAGGAGTAAAGGCAGCAGAACAGAAAGCTGCAGATTTCCAAAATGAATTGAACTCAATTGTTCTAAAGATTGAGAACGTTGTTAACGATGGTGTTCCTGTTGGTGGCGAAGAGAACTTTGTTGTAATTCGTGAAGAAGGAACCAAGCCAAAGTTCAACTTCACTCCTAAAGATCACGTTGAACTAGGCGAATTACTAGATGTAATTGACATCGAGCGTGGTGTGAAGATCTCTGGTTCTAGGTTCTATTTCCTAAAGGGCTGGGGAGCAAGACTAGAGCTTGCTCTTATGAACTTGGCTTTAGACCAGGCAGCTAAAGCTAACTTCACAGCACTAATCACCCCAACCCTTGTAAAGCCTGAGGTAATGGCTGGAACTGGCTTCCTAGGTGAGCACGCAGATGAGATCTACTACCTACCAGCAGATGACCTCTATCTAACTGGAACTAGCGAAGTAGCTCTTGCTGGATATCACAGCAACGAAATTATCGATCTCTCTGATGGACCAAAGAGATATGCAGGTTGGTCAACTTGTTACAGACGTGAAGCAGGTAGCCACGGAAAAGACACCAAAGGTATTCTTCGAGTTCACCAGTTCAACAAACTAGAGATGTTCTCTTACGTAACTCCAGAGCAAGCAGATGAAGAGCACACAAAACTTCTAGCTTGGCAAGAAGAGATGTTAAAGAAGTGTGAACTTCCATATCGTGTAATCGACACAGCAGCTGGAGACCTAGGTTCATCTGCTGCTCGTAAGTTTGATGCTGAAGCTTGGGTTCCTTCTCAAGAAACATATAGAGAACTAACTTCAACTTCTAATTGCACTACTTACCAAGCAAGAAGATTGAATGTTCGTTACAGAAAAGAAGACGGCAAGACTGCTGTTGCTGCAACTCTCAACGGAACTCTTGCTACCACTAGATGGCTAGTTGCAATTCTTGAGAACCACCAGCAAGAAGATGGTTCTGTTCGTATTCCAGTTGCACTCAGACCATACCTCGGTGGTGCTGAAGTAATCTCTCCAGTGAAGAAGAGCTAAGTTTTGAGTTTCGAACCTTGGCTAATTGCTATCGACATCGATGGCACACTTGTGCACGATGATGGCTTCCTAGCACCTCAGGTGATTAGAGAAGTAACAAGAGTAAGAGATCTCGGTCACCACGTTGTTGTTGCAACAGGTAGAGCTGCAGCAAATGCAATTCCTGTAGTTCAAGATGTTGGTATTGAAGCAGGTCACGTAGTCTGCTCAAATGGTGCAGTGACAATTGAAATCGATCATCAAGATGACAGAGGCTACTCAGTTAGAGAAGTAATCGGTTTTGATCCAGCACCGGTACTAAGCCAGCTAATTGAAAAACTACCTGATGCTCACTTCGCAGTTGAAGATGTTGATGGAACATATAGATTCCATAAACCATTTCCTTCATATGCTCTAGGTGCAGAAAACATTGAAACACCATTAGATCAACTTATGCACGGTGAAGTTAGTCGAGTTGTAGTTCTGTCCCCTGAGCAAAACGTAAATGACTTTTTAGAAATAGTTGAATCTGTTGGACTTCATTCAGTGTCTTATGCAATTGGTTACACAGCTTGGCTAGATATCTCTCCACAGGGAGTTACCAAGGCAAGTGCTCTTGAACAAAGAAGAAAAGCACTTAATGTGCCAAGTAACAGGGTTATTGCCATCGGCGATGGAAGAAACGATATCTCTATGTTTGAGTGGGCGAATGCTGGTGGAGGCCTATCTTTTGCTATGGGCCAGGGTCCTGATGAAGTAAAGCTGGCAGCCACAATGGTGACCGCTAGCGTTGAAGAACACGGTGTTGCCAAGGTACTTGAAGGCCTAGAAGGCATTATTTACAGCCAAAGCTAGCTCACAGGCTAATAGCAGGTTGCCCACGTATTTTTATAAGCACTAAGGATTAGTTAGACTATTCAACGGAGGTCTGTCCGAGCGGCCGAAGGAGCTAGTCTTGAAAACTAGTGAACTGAAAGGTTCCGTGGGTTCGAATCCCACGGCCTCCGCCAGTTTTGTCTAACTGAGACTTAAGCCAACTCACCTAAGGGGTTATTGAATTGTCTGAAAAGTCCAAGAAGCAAGTAAAGCTAGATCGTGCAGTAGCACGTCACGGCAACATTCAAGCTACCGGCCGTTTCAGAGCCCTGCTTGGCATTCTAGGTAAAGCCCTAATCGTTGTCCTTGTTTCAACTCTGACCGTCACAACTGTTTCAGCAATTCAACTTGCTGGAAAGTTTGGCGCAGGGGAGATTGACGTATTAACTACCGATGGTAGCGATAGAGAAATTCCACCAATCAATGGCCCTATTAACATGCTTCTTGTTGGAAGCGACTCAAGACAAGGTGCTGGTAACTCAGCTTTCGGTGACACCAGCGGTGTACTTGCTGACGTAATTATTCTTATGCACATTTCCGAAGACAGACAGAATGCAGTTGCACTGTCTTTCCCAAGAGATCTTTTGGTTCCATGGCCAGCATGTCCAAGTACTACTGGTGGACCAGGGTACTACGCACAATCACTAGGTCAGATCAACGCGACAATTGCTAATGGTGGACCTGGTTGCACACTTCTTACTGTTGAGAAGCTAACTGGTTTGAACATTCCTTATCTTGCAATGGTTGACTTCAATGGAGTTATTGAACTCTCTAACGCTGTTGGTGGAGTTGAAGTTTGTGTTGCTCAAGACATTGAAGATGAATACACCAACACATACCTAAAGAAAGGTATGCACACTCTTCAGGGAGTTCAGGCACTGCAGTTCCTTAGAACTAGACATGGTGTTGGCGATGGTTCAGACCTAGGTCGTATCAGCAACCAGCAGGTTTATCTAACTTCGCTAGTTAGAAAACTAAAGAGCAAGGATATTCTTAGTAACCCGGTTGCTCTATACAGCCTTGCTCAAGCAGCAGCTGAACACATGAAGCTAAGCAGCACTCTTTCTGACCCAACAACTTTGATGGCTATCGCTAACGCACTTAAAGATATCCCGATGAAGAAGGTTACATTCCTTCAGCTACCTTCGGTATCTGGTTTGCCAGCTCCTAACCAGGGTCGAGTAATGCCTGACTATGAAAAAGCTCAGGTTCTTTTTGACTTGATGATTAATGATCAGCCACTTGTTCTTGGTGAAGTTAACAACACTGGTGCTGGATCAGAAGTAGCACCAACACCTAAGCCTTCATCAACTTCTACAGCAACCCCGAAGCCATCTTCGACAGTAACTCCGAAGCCAACCCCAACTCCTACAGTGACACCACTTCCGGATTGGGCTCAGGGCACAAACGCTCAAACAACTACCTGCTCAAAATAACTATTTAGTTGCTGCTTCTGGTTAGGCTTAAACCATGCCAGATTACATCTCGGCGCTAGATTTATTCACTATCGGAATTGGGCCTTCAAGTTCACATACGGTAGGACCTATGAGAGCAGCGTTGCTCTTTGCTGAAGCTTTAGAAGCTGAAGGCAAGCTCACGCTGACAAGTAGAGTTAGCGTCAAACTATTCGGATCGCTCGGTGCAACGGGACCAGGTCAC
The DNA here is from genome assembly GCA_044342685.1 of Rhodoluna sp. Classification (GTDB taxonomy): domain Bacteria; phylum Actinomycetota; class Actinomycetes; order Actinomycetales; family Microbacteriaceae; genus Rhodoluna. Next base: position 12,676 of record JBIIPK010000006.1, on the reverse strand, counting down.
GGAACAACTAATGCCATCGTCGCAGGCCTAAACGGTGACACCCCGGAGACTTGTGATCCCGATGTAGTTCTAACAGCTTGGGATACTGCAATAGAAACTTCTTCAATATCCCTTCTAAATCACAAAATAACCTTTGAAGAAAAAGACTTCAGCTTCCAACCATTAATTAGACTGACTAAGCATTCAAACGGTCTCAGGTTCCAAGCATTAGATCAAGACTCAAATGTTCTACTTGAGCAGACCTATTACTCAGTTGGCGGTGGCTTTGTTGAAGCAGATCACAACATTGAAAGAGTTGAGAGAGGAGAAGTTCCTTACCCTTTCACTAGTGGTGTTGAGCTTCTTGAGATTTGCAATAGAGAAAACATGTCTATTGCTCAGATTGCCTTTGCCAATGAAGTTTCGATTCATGGTCAACAAGAACTAATTACAAAACTTGATGCAATCTGGTCAGCCATGCAGTTATGTGTTGAAGAGGGCCTTGAGACTAAAGGTGTTCTACCTGGCTATCTTGCTGTTGATAGAAGAGCCGCAGATATGGCAGAGCAACTCAACAGAGCCTCGAATCAGAGAGACGTGTCTAATGAGTGGTTACAGGCCTACGCAATTGCGGTCAATGAACAGAATGCTTCAGGTAGGAGAGTAGTAACTGCTCCTACAAATGGAGCAGCGGGAATCATTCCTGCAGTTGGCTACTGGGCTATGAAGTTTAAGGATGTTGACTCAAGACTTATTGCTAGAGATTACCTTTTGACTGCTGCGGCTATTGGTTCTTTGTATAAGAGGAATGCATCTATCTCGGGAGCCGAGGCGGGCTGTCAAGGTGAAGTCGGTTCTGCTTGTTCTATGGCAGCAGCAGGTTTGGCTGCTGTTCTAGGTGGAACTCCAGAGCAGATAGAGAATGCTGCTGAGATAGCTATGGAACATAACCTAGGTCTCACTTGTGATCCTGTTGGTGGCTTTGTTCAGATGCCTTGTATTGAAAGAAACGCCATTGCTTCAGGAACTGCCGTTTCTGCTGTTCGCTTGTCTCTTCTAGGCGATGGAAATCACAAGATCTCACTGGATACGGTGATTGAAACTATGCGACAAACAGGGTTGGATATGTCTAGCAAATATAAAGAAACCTCACTCGGAGGTTTAGCTGTGAACGTTGTGGAGTGTTAATGTCAACTGTTGTAATTTGGGTCTCAGATCTAGAGAAGTCCGTAAATTTCTATTCAGCTCTCTTCGAAGATAACTCCCCGTATCGTTCACCTGAGTTTGCAACTGTTCAAGGTCTAGGCAATGAAGTTCTGATCCACTTGCTACCTGAGCAATACCGTTCAGAGCCAACTCTTGGTGAAGACAACCCAATCAAACCTATCTTTGATGTTCAAAGCATAGATAAGGCAAGACTTGCTGCTGGAAGAACTGGCGGAAAGATCAAGGGTGAAACCATGGAACACAACAACTGGACTTACGCTGATGGCAATGATCCAGATGGAAACATCATCCAGGTTCGAGAAGGACTCTAACGAACTACTACGGGAGCGGAATCAATCGTTACTGAGTAGAAACCAACTTTTACTGCTTGAACCGTTACCACTAAGTCCGCTTTTCTATCTGCAGCTGTTAAGCGATATGTCTTACCAGTTGCCTTGGAAATCTTGGTACCATCTCTAATCCATTGGTAGGTAAGTTTCACACCGCTATCCCATGTTCCAACTTGTGCAGTCAGGGTGTTATTCACTCTTGCTGTTCCAATAATCTTTGGATCAGGAGTCTTGATAAGTTCCCCAAGACCAACCTTTACAGATGTAGAAGTACTGGATGTGGTGTTGTAGCCAACTCGAGTGAGAGTCACCTTTGCTGAAACAGATGTTTTGTAATCAGCTGATTGCAATGAGTAAATAGATTTAGTAGCTCCTGTGATTACCTTGCCATTTCGTAACCATTGGTATGTAGCAGTAGTTGAAGCAGGAACTGAAGTCCTAATAGTCAGACGGTTGCCAGTCTTGGATGTACCGCTAAGGGTGATTGCAGGTTTTTGAATCACTCCGCCCAGAACGATCTTTGCAGAACTGGTTGTTACTGCAACTGGGAAACCTTGCTGAGTAACTGTGGTTTGAAGTGTTATTGACTTCCGATATTCGCTAGGAGTTGGTGTGTAGGTGGAGCCAATAGCTCCTGGAATTGTTTTGCCATCAGCTAGCCACCTATAAGCAACAGTTGCCGATGGTTCTGCTAAAGGACCACCAACTAGGGGAACTCCAACCCTGGCTTCACCAGTTAGGGATGCTGCAGCAAGAGCAGGGTTAGTTACCAGTAAAGGAACTGACGAGATAGTCGCAGAAGGTTTTGAGGGTTTAGTGGCGAGTATCTTCAAAGACACTAAAGCCCCAGCATCAGCTGAAGTTGTTACGTATGTTGTTCCAGTTGCATTAGGAATCGCTACTGAGTTTCTCAGCCATTGGTAATTCAGAGTTGCTGTGTAGTCCCAGTTAACTACTGTTGCTGTGAGGGTACTACCTACAGTATTGCCTCCAGCAACGCTTACCTCAGGAGCTTCAGGGTTAAGTGTGTTTAGGAAAGCTGTAAGAGAGGCAGTGCGTTGTGGGAAGAATTGATCTAACCAGTTCTGCCAGAAGATTGCCGAACTGACATTCGGATTAGACCTATAGTCATTGGCGACATATGCGTTGTTGATTACAGAAGCTACTTTGTTTTTGAAAGCAGGGATACCAAGGGTAGCTACTTTATCTTTAACAGCAACCTGAGCTTTTATTAGTAGCTTCTTGCAAGGATCATAGGCAACACACTTTCGAAGCATCACGCTTCGTTCTTGATTACCAAAGTTTCTATAGGCAGGACCTCTACCTAGCCAATCAAGTTGAGCATCAGCTTCCATAGGGAAGGTTCCATCTTGACCCCAAGGAATAATCTTCAGTTTTCCAGTGTCATCAAAGACGATGTAGTAGTTGTTTTGAACAACATCTGTATAGCCATCCCAGTTAGATGTGTAGATATCTGTTGCCATCAGGTTGATGACAGATGTCATGTCTGCAATTTTGTTTACTTCAGTCCACCAGGTGGAACCGTTAAGTTCCGAAACAGCAATAGCTGCATTCAAATCAGTTCTATCGTTGTCGCCGTAGTTAGTGTCGTAGCACCAGCTTTGGCTATAAGTCATGTCAGCTAAATAGCAGTTAGAACTATAAACATGAACAGGGTTGAGCCATCTCTTGAGCATCTGACCATCAATGGATTCAACATTCATATAGAGACCAAAGTCTGCATTGTTAACTGTGACCCAAGAGTAGGTAGTTCTAGGAGCCACTAATCCCATGGCTCTATAGATGCGGTAAGAAGTATCTTCTCTAACAAATGAAGGATCTTGAACCATGCTGTTTAGAGTCATGCGAGTAAGCCCAAGAAACTTTTGATTAGGAACAAAGGCATCAAACTTTAGTTTCATAGGAGCTTTGTCGTAGTTGTTGATTGGTCTTCTAGTTGCTTGACCCTTTAGTCGAACACCAATGTTGGTGAGGGTAGTAATAACACCATCAGCAGTTGTGATCTTCACATCAGCTGTTCTATAGGTACTTGCATTCGTATCCGCATTGAGAGCATCAATGGTGGCTTGAGGCATTGTTAGATCTACGTTAGATACAACCACAGGGTTATAAAAGACAGCAGCTGAATCTGTGCCTTCGTTATACATAGTTGTGCTGATACCTGATACAGGTTGAGCAGCACTGGCAGTTTGTGTTGGGATGAGTGCTAAAGCAAAGACGAGAAGCGTTGAAAGCACTGGCTTTCTCAAACTGATTCTCATATCTCGTCCTTTGTTAGCGGAGAGATATCAGTCTATTTTGAGTTCAGAATGTTGGCTACCGAGCCACGTTTGATTAGGTTGGCTGGCAGGACAATCTCTTTAGGTTTGGTGTTACCTTCAATGGCTTCAACTAGTTCTGTTACAGCTATGTGACCTAGTTCTTCAACTGGTCGGGCAATAACTGTGATCCCTGGCACCATTGCCGCAGCCCAGGGGCTATCGTCAAAGCTAACTACAGAAAGATCTTTACCTATAGTTAGTCCTCTTTCACCAGCAACCTTTAACACAGCCAAGAGCATGTCGTTGTTTGATGTGAAGATGATGGTTGGTGCTTTAGGGGAGTCAAGAAGTGTTTCAACAGCTGCTTCTGCAATTCCTTGCTTGTCTTCGCTATAAATCCAAAGGCCCGATGCTTTAGCTTTCTTCACACCTTTAGCAAAACCATCAACACGTTCTTGAACAGAAGTAATTGGGATGTCTGGTTGATCAAGCGTGAATCCTGTTGTTCCAGGAACGGCGATTAGGAAACCAAGTTTCTTGTGACCATTTTCAGATGCATACATAACTGCTTCTTCAGCTGCTACCTCATCACCGGTAGTAACTGTTGTGAAGCGTGGGATGTCTAATCTTCTGTCAATGATGACTACCGGCTTGCCACCAATCTTCTTTGGTGCTAGATGGGAGTGCTTCGTCTTTGATGCAGGAACCAGAATGATTCCATCTACCTGATTAGAAAGCATTGTTTCAACTGCAACTCTTTCAACGGCAACATCTTCATCGCTGTGTTGGATCAAAACTCGAAAGCCAAGCTCTTTAGCCCTATCAATAATTGACTTAGTGGCTCTATCGAAGAAAGCATTAGTGAAGTCAGAGATAACAACAAGTCCGATGGTTTTGGTTTTTCCAGCACGCATTGCAATCGCTAGGGCGTTAGGGCGGTAGCCAAGGCTGTCGGCAACGGCTCTAACGTGATCTACTGTGTCTTTACTGATGCGACCATAGCCAGCTAGTGCTCTGGAAACTGTAGCCCTGGATACTCCAGCGGCGGCAGCGACATCATTGATGGTCGTGTTCTTCTGTCCAGCCATGTGCTCACCTTACTAATCCGGGTCTTTTCAGTTTGTCACCAAACTGTTACCTAAATAAGTTGTCATTCAATTTCACTTACTGCGATGATTATAGCACGGATTGCGAGAACCATCTCGCATTTCTCGCAAATTACAAGGAGAAATTATGAACAAGCGCATTTTGAAGGTTGGGTTCGCTGCTCTAACAGCTGCTGCTCTAACCCTCGGCATCACAGGTTGTGCTCCTGAAAAGAAGCTAACAATCGCATTCGTAATGGGTGCAGAATCAGATCCATTCTTCCAGGCAATGAAGGTCGGAGCAGAAGCTGAAGCTTTGGCTCAGGGTGTTGACCTTGTATGGCAGGGAGACCCATCAGCTTACGACGTGGCAACTCAGGTTCCAATCGTAGACAACGTACTAGCTCAGTCTCCTGACGGTCTAGTTCTTATCCCAACAGACCCAACTGGTCTACAGGCATCAGCTGACAAGGCTGTAGCTGCAGGTATCGCACTTGCTCTAGTTGACACAACAATCAACGACACAACCAACGCAGTTATCACCATCACTGGTGACAACGGTGACGGTGGAGCAAAGGCTGCTGACGCAATTGCTGCTGCAATTGGTTACGAAGATGGCAAGACCTACGAAGTTGTTATTGGTCTAACATCAGCTACTGCAACCACTAACGTTGGTCGCCAGGTTGGTTTCGAAGAGCGCGTAGCTTCAACCTACCCAGGCATCAAGATCGTTGACGTTGCTTACTCAGCTGCTAACCCACAGACAGCTAACAGCAACGTAAACAACTGGTTGACAAAGTACCCTAACCTAGCTGGTATCTTCGCTATCGATGGAACTAACGCTTCAGGTGCAGCTGCTGCACTTCAGGCTAAGGGCCTAACTGGCAAGATTGCTCTAGTTGGTTACGACGCATACCCTGCAAACGTTGAACTGATCAAGTCTGGTGTATTCACCGCACTTATCGCTCAGGACCCAGCTGCAGAAGCACGTCTAGCAATCAAGACTCTGGTTGAATACATCAAGAACGGAACAACTCCATCTCAGAAGGATGTTGTTATTCCTAACGTAACTCTGGATGCAAACACATCAGACGAAGACTTCGCTAAATACACTTACGTAGCTAAGTAATAAAGCGAATTCATCTCCTCGATAACTAAAGGACACACAAATTGAGCAACAGCAAGCAAGTAAACGTAGAGAAGCAAAGCTTCCTGGATCAGGTGAAAGCCTCATTCAGTAATCAGAGCACTCTATTAGTAGTGACCCTCGTGGTCTTAGGTGTTGTATTTCAGATCACCTCTCAAGGTATCTTTCTGTCAACCGGCACCTTAGGCACAGTCTTAAATGACTGGGGTTCTTATATCTTGCTTGCTGTTGCTCAAACCTTTGTTGTAATCACAGGTGGTATTGACCTTTCGGTTGGTGCAACTGTGAGCTTGAGTTCAGTCGTTGCCGGCTGGGTGCTAGTTAAAGGCTTAGGCCTTGACGCTTCAACCAGCGGCAGCGCTGCAACTCCTTATGTACTTCTAGCAGTTCTTGTAGCACTGCTAGTTGGACTAACGGTAGGTGCAATAAACGCCTTCCTCATAAACGTTCTAAAGATTGTTCCATTCATTGCAACTCTTGCAACCATGGGAGCAATGACAGGTCTTGCAATCATCATCTCTGGCGGTATGCCACTGCAAGGACCTAACAACTGGGACTTAGGTCTTCCATTCAACTTCTTTGGTATTCAATTACCTTTCTCAACTAGCGTTCTTGCAGTGATGATCATCACTGTCATCTGCGGTCTAGTTCTTCACAAGACCAAGTTCGGTCTTCACACTTTTGCTCTAGGTTCAAACGCCTTCGCCACCCGCGCTGCTGGTATCTCACCAGCTAGACAAATCACCAAGGTATACATGCTCTCTGGTGGTCTAGCAGGTCTTGCTGGTGCTTACGCATACATCCGACTAGGAGCTGGTTCTCCATCTAACGGAACCGGTATGGAACTATATGCAATTGCTGCAGTAGTTATCGGTGGTGTATCACTTATGGGTGGTGTTGGTCGCATAATCGGAATCGCTCTAGGAACACTAGTTCTTTTCACAGTTCAATCAGGTTTGCTAATGGTTAAGGTAATCACCGTTAGCCCATCACTGAAGCAGGTAATTGTTGCATTGCTAATCGTTGCTGCAGTTGCTGTCCAGGCATTACAGAAGCCAGCGAGGAAGTAGATCATGGCTAAGAAAGTTATTTACGAAGTAAGAAACGCATCTAAGAACTACGGAGCAGTTGTTGCTCTTGATGGTGCAAGTTTGAAGCTACACGCAGGTGAAGTTATTGGACTAGTTGGTGACAACGGTGCCGGTAAGTCAACACTTGTAAAGGTTCTATCTGGAGCTCACTCACCTGATGGTGGAGAAATTCTTCTAGAAGGAGAACCAGTAGTTTGGTCTAACCCACGTGAAGCACTAGAGGCAGGTATTGAAACTTTGTACCAGGACTCAGGTCTTGCTCAACACCTAACTGTTAGCCAGAACGTATTTCTTGGAAGAGAAAAGTTTGTTAAGGGAATCTTTGGAAAGCTTGGCTTCTTAGCTAAGAAGCAAATGGAAGAAGAAGCTCAAGCAGATCTAGAAGCAGTGGGAATTGCATTCCCATCTTCTAACAGACCTGTCTCACAACTATCTGGTGGACAGCGTCAGGCTGTTGCAATTGGTCGAGCAGTATCTTGGGCTAGAAAAGTTCTTATCCTTGATGAGCCAACCAACCACCTAGGGGCAAGACAGTCTGCTGAAGTTCTAGAAGTAATTAAGAGAGCTAAAGCTAAGGGTCTTGGAGTTATCTTCATTTCTCACACACTTCCTCACGTTCTTGCAGTAACAGACAGAATTGTTGTTCTAAGACTTGGTCAGATAGTTCGTGATGCACCAACAAGTGAATTCACTGCTGACTCACTAATCGGAACAATTACCGGTAGCTACGCAACCGAAGAGAAATAAAGAAGAATGACTTACCTATATCTCAAGGCTGATATCTACCCAGATCTTTCCAAAAGAGAAGAAGTAGAAGCTGCTTACGCTGAACTGATGAGAGCATCGCTATCTGAGCCAGGCTGCCTTCTATATGACCTAGTTGTAGATCCAGAGAACCCAGCTGTTTGGCACATGTTTGAAAAGTGGGAAAGCAGAGATGCTTGGAATGACCACATGAACACAGAGCATGTAGCAAAGATTCAAGAGCTAGAACCTCAAATAATCGTTGCTCCTACAAAGTTAAACTTCTACACTTCAGTGCTCAGCCCTGCTGACAGAAGCTAAAGACTTAGTAATGAAAAAGCCCCAGTAATCTGGGGCTTTTCTATTCTGGCGGAGACGAGAGGATTTGAACCTCCGAAGGGCTTTTAAGACCCTTACCTCATTAGCAGTGAGGCGCACTCGACCGGGCTATGCGACGTCTCCAGAACTCCACCAGTTTAGCTGAAAAACATCCTCCTTATATATAGTCATTGAGCCTAAGCAGTTATTGGGCTAAACTAACTAAGTTGCCTATGGCACCCAAGCGTTTGTAGCTCAACGGATAGAGCATCTGACTACGGATCAGAAGGTTGGGGGTTCGAGTCCCTCCAAGCGCACTTTTCATTTAATGCATAAAGCCCAATCTTTTATTGGCTTTCTGAGAAGTAGACATCAAAGTCGGGCACATAGCTCCCAATGAGTGTGCCTAAGAAGTCTAAGTTTGCGTCTATCACTAATCTATTCGTTGCTAAAGTAATTTGCGAATGATACGTTTGCTTCATCCGCTGAAAAGAACACGATTTAATGTTAGGGGTCATGGTGAGCACTGACTGGGTTGAAGAAGAAATAGCCACACTTCAAGAGCGAGCGGCAAATATGGAGCAATCCGCTGAAAACATGTTCGATCTTGGCTCTTCTTTTCTTAGGCTTTATGCGCCGAATGCGGTGGATCTTGGGCTTAACTGGCTGGTTCGAGCCGCCGAGCAAGGTCACGTGGCTGCCATGGAGAGTTTGGGAACGCATTATCTGCACAATGACTTGGATCTTGCACAAGCAACTCAATGGCTGACCAAGGCTTCAGATAATGGTAATGCTTCTGCTGCCAACACATTAATTTATGGCATCTTGATTCCTCAGAAGTCATGGGACTTAATCCCAAAGTATGTTGAAGCAGCTGTTGCAACGAATACACCTGGCCAATCAACTAATGCTCTTTGTAATGGTGCAATTGCGAAGTATCTGCAAGGGGAAGTAGAAGCAGCTATTGACGGATTCAAAGTGGCTCTTGAGCGAGAAGACCACTTTGCCGATAGCGAAGCCAGCTGGTGGCTTGCGATGATCTTCAACGAATTAGGAGAAGAAGAAAACAAGAAGAAGTATGTCTCAATCTGCCTTGAATCCGGAGGCTATAGAGTCCCTAGGTTAGTTGATAAATTTATAGATTTGGTACCGGGGGAAACCAGCTCAAGGAACAACAATCTCAGTCAAGAAGACAGCGAGAGATATGAGAATTTATTAGTTCTTTGGGACGAGCAAGTGCAGGCTGGATTGGCGGAAGAATTGGACGATGAAGTATTTCTTGCGGTGAATTATGCTGAATTGGCGCTTCGAGGGCATGCAAAATTAACCGAGGCCGGGACTGCAAAAATCCAGGAAGCTATTGACGTGCTGTCATCATTGTAGATAATCGATAACTAAAACAATCCTGAGTGCCCGCGTGAGAACTTGATTCCTCAGATAGGAAAGAGTCCTTAATTTCAGGATTGATCAAGAATTATAAATAACGAATCGGAGGAAGAATGCCAGATTGCGATAAGGACTGGAGCTGGAAACCCAGTTCAGACGATGATGCTAAAAATTGGCGGAAGCATTTAGATTGCAGGGGTTCGCACCTTGCATGGATTGTTTTATACAGCGGCACGGACTCTCACACGGTCTTGGAAATTTTCAAATCAGGAGCTCTAGGTAAGACCTACCGGAATTGGGGGTTAAACTTTTGGGAAATTCCAAATTTGGACGAGGATTGCGTCGACTGGTTAGACAAGGAAAGTCTCAATTGGCCTCTAGCCCAGAGCTTCTACTATTGGGTTGAGAGGCATTCAAGATTCGATCTCAATAAATCGCCCATCGAAGAGAATTCCGCCTTACGTTCTTCGTTTGGCTCAAAAATTCTGACTCAAGACTTGCAAGATGAGGAATGCTACCAAGAGACATTTAGAATTTCTAAACAGTTCGCTCAACATCTTTGGTATGACTTGTGGAAACAAGGCGACATGGATTTCACATATCAAGAAGACAGTGTCGATGGGGACACCTTTAGGCCTTATGACACTCCTACCCCAGAAAGTTATGTGGACCTGCTCTCAGATGGATTTTTCACTTCGTGGATAAGCCACGAAAATGCAATAGATGTGAGCTACGGAGTTGATTATGTAGCCGGCAGAATCGAAGATGAAGGTTTAAGATACTGTTGCGATGAGATTGACGACGACTCACTTTGCAGGGCTCTTGTGGCAGGGCAGCAGTCCAACGATCTTGAAATTACAGGAGATTTAGAAGCCTACTTCGAGCGATCAGGTCTTTTTGGTGAAACAGATAGAGAGTACCCCGTAACTGTTGAATCACCACCTGATTGGATTGGGAAAAGATACGAGCAACTTACATCTGAAGAGCAGCTCCACTTGGCCAAGAATCTAATTTCCAGTATGTCACATCCATTACTCAGTCCGAAGCACGGAGTGGTAGCACATCTGCTATTCTGCATTGGACTTCATGAGAACACGTCCGAGCCCGTGAAGGAAGTTCTAGCTAAGGCTGCATCGACGGCGATTTAAGTGACAAACTTTAAACATGACAAAGAGACCATCTGAGTCAAAGAGCAGCATCACAGTGAGCGTTCTGCAGTCACTTGATGGCTATATTTCTGCAGCAAAGTAATCACCAAAGAAGAAGATCTCCTAACAAAATAGCTAAAGCCTCGGAACTCATTTCGCAAGAATAAAGTTTCGAGGCTTTTCTAATTAGCCTCAGAACATCACTAGAATCACATCTATGCCAACACTTAGTCACATGCTCTGGTTTGATGGCCAGGTAGAAGAAGCAGTAAACCTATACACATCTCTATTTGAAGATTCAAAGATCCTCAAGACCACCCATCGTCCAGACGGTTCAGTTTTTACAGTTGAGTTTGAACTTATGGGAACCAAGTACACAGCTCTTAATGGCGGAGACTTCTTCAAGTTTTCTGAAGCATTCTCGATCATGGTTCGCTGCGAAGACCAATCGGAAGTAGACAAGTATTGGGATGCGTTCGCTAAAGATGGTGGCACCCCAGGTAACTGTGGCTGGTTGAAAGATAAGTTCGGTCTATCTTGGCAAATCATCCCTAAGCAACTTGATGTCTGTCTCAATAACCCAGATCCAGCTAAAGCTAAAGCTGCTATGGACGCCATGATGGGCATGTCAAAACTCATTGTTAGTGAACTAGAAGCAGCTGTTAAGTAATAAATCGCTGCTTTGGATTGTGTTCCCATTAGAGCTCCAGTAGGGTGTCTATTTGCCTAAAGATTCGACTTACAAATAGCAGTTCTGAGTGATAGTTTGTTCTCAACTAATCAAGTCGGGGAGGGCAAATCCGATGCCTAAATCAATTACGCTGTCGATGATCTCTCTAGTGGCAATTGTCGCTTCCAACCTTGGCTTGACCTCGGCTCAGGCATCAGACCCAGTTTGCACAATCACTGTCGCAGAAAACAATGTAGAAATTGAAGGCACCAATCTCGGAGATGTTATTTGCATCACAGGTGATTTCAACACCGTTTATTCATTAGGTGGTGATGACACCGTCGTAGACGACGGAATCGAAAACACAATCTATTTAGGCGAAGGCTTTGACAGCTATTACGGGAGTGGCGGATCTGGATCAACAGTAGATGGTGGCCCTGGTGACGATGAAATAACTGGAACTCCTGGACCAGACGAAATTAATGGTGGTGATGGTGACGACACTCTCATCGGTGGTGAGGAAGACGATACCCTCAACGGTGGTTTAGGTGCAGATGAGTTGCAGGGCAACGCTGGAGATGACAATCTCTTTGGTGAGTCTGGATCTGATTCACTAAGCGGTGGTGACGGTGATGACATATTGGCTGGCGGTGATGACATTGACACGCTTGCAGGAGGCGTCGGCCTAAACGTCTGCGATTACAACACAGGAGAAGCCTTAACGTCTACTTGTAGATACGACGATGCTGCTCCTGTGATTTCTGAGGTTTCTTTTTCACCTTCTGTTGTTGATGTTGGTTCTGAGGCTCAGACTGTTGAATTGACGATGTCTGTGTCGGATGGCACTGGTGTTTCTGATTTGTCTTTGTCTTGTAACAATGAAGAAGCTGGTTATAGCCTTGGTGCGTATTTGGGTAATGGTGGAACTCATGGCGGATCGTATTTCAGTTCTATTGGTAACTGGCAGGCAGATATAACTGGTGATCCAACGCAGCTCACTGCAAAGTTTAAGATTGTTGTCCCGTTGGGTATTAGACCAGGGGTTTTCAGGTGTTCGACATACACTACCGATAAGTTAGCTAACCGTGATGGTTGGAAGTCAATCAGCCAAACCCTAACGGTCACAAGGTCTGCGGGTAACTTCGACGATGCTGCTCCTGTGATTTCTGAGGTTTCTTTTTCACCTTCTGTTGTTGATGTTGGTTCTGAGGCTCAGACTGTTGAATTGACGATGTCTGTGTCGGATGGCACTGGTGTTTCTGATTTGTCT
>JBIIPK010000008.1:0-52391 GCA_044342685.1 Rhodoluna sp. | reverse complement strand
TTGTCTTGTAACAATGAAGAAGCTGGTTATAGCCTTGGTGCGTATTTGGGTAATGGTGGAACTCATGGTGGATCGTATTTCAGTTCTATTGGTAACTGGCAGGCAGATATAACTGGTGATCCAACGCAGCTCACTGCAAAGTTTAAGATTGTTGTCCCGTTGGGAATTAGACCAGGGGTTTTCAGGTGTTCGACATACACTACCGATAAGTTAGCTAACCGTGATGGTTGGAAGTCAATAAGCCAAACCTTAACTGTGTTCCGCACTCCTGCGGGTCAGCCTTCTAGTCCTAGAAATCTAGGTTTTATTTCTACTTCGCCTACAGCTGGTGTTATGTCATGGATGGATCCTGAGGTTGTAGGGAATCCGGCGTTAGTTGGCTATGTGATGGAGTATTCCAGAGACGGTGAGTCTTGGTTAGATTTGCCGAAGAGCGGCACAAAGTCGACTTCGCTGGATGTAAGTGGGTTAATGGCGGATACAGATTATTGGTTCCGTGTTCGTGGCGAGAATGGTGGAACTGTTGGTCAAGACACCACCTATATGAATTTGAATTGGGCCACAATAAAAATTCGCACACCAGCACCCGTCGTTGCTGACTCGCCTACTTCTCTAGTGGTATCAAACGTAACCTCAAGTGGATATAAGCTCGCTTGGTCAGCACCTAACTATAACGGCGGGTCAGCAATCACGGATTTCAAAGTCGAGGTATCTAGCGATGGCGGCAATACCTGGAAATTAGCCAAACAGTATGCTTCGACTTCCTTGTCATTGAATGTTTCCGGTGCTGCTCCTGGCACTAATTATCTGGTTCGAGTTGGTGCGATTAACTCTGTAGGCGTTAGCGAATACTTGACCGGATCTTTGAAGACTGCAAGTACAGCTCCTAGAACACCGAGAGATGTTTCTTCCAGCAAGGTAAGTGGCACTTCATTAACACTTTCTTGGTTGTTGCCGTCTTCTAATGGCGGTTCTGCTATCACTGATTACAAAGTAGAAGTGTCAAGTAACTGCGCTACATACACAGTGATCAACAGACCTGTTTCTGTTAATCTAGGGTTCAATGTGACTGGCCTAAAGCCAGGAACGAAATATTGCTTCCGAGTCTCTGCGGGTAATGACATCGGCTATTCTTCACCAACGCAGGCTTTTGTAGTGTCAACCCCAGGGTATCCACCTGCAGCTCCTACTTCTTTGAGCGTGAAGGCGTCAAAAACATCTGTCACTCTAGGTTGGAAAGCCGCCGCAGTGAATGGAGGCAGTGCAGTAAAGAACTATATTGTCGAATACTCAAAGAACTACGGATATACGTGGATAAGAGTAAAGAAACCAGTTTCTACTAGTAGAACACTAATCATCACAGGGTTGAAGAACACCACTACTTATCTATTTAGAGTTATTGCGGTGAACGATGCAGGAAACTCCCCTGCATCTAAGAACCTGAAAGTTGTGACGCTTTACTCTGGGCGAAGATAGATATGCCTAGTAAAGAAGAGTTAGTCGCCTACTTCACAAGCCGGCTAGCTTTTGAAGCCGATCCTTCAGATGTTCATGCAGATATAGAACAGTCAAAGAGATTTGTGCTGGTTGACGTTAGAGACCAAAGCTCTTGGGATCAGGGGAGAGCTCAAGGAGCTATTCACATGCATCACTCTGAGATTGCAGAAAGAGCTCCGAAAGAAATACCTTTAGATATGCCAGTGGTTGTTTACTGTTGGGGACCTGGTTGTAATGGTGCTCACAGAGGAGCATTGAACTTTGCGCTACTTGGCTATCAAGTAAAAGAAATGATCGGCGGCTTCGAGTACTGGGCACGTGAAGGTTATCCGGTGGTCAATAACGAAGGCCCAGTCCTAAGAGAGAAAGACCCTCTTACAGTTCCACTGTCTTCTGTTACCTGTGATTGCTGAACCAGGCATTTATAGGCGAACTATTTGTTGTTTATAGTTTTGGAAAACTGTGAACTGCAGCGTTCACAATAGCGATTAGATAAATACCGCTAACAATCCAAGGCCCGAGCTTCTTTGAGATTAAATCAATCGGAACTCGCTTTGCCATGTGGAATACGTTGATAGCAAGGTGCGGAGCGAAGATGATCCAGGCAAGAGCCATTGCTATTGGCATAGCTCCAAGAGCAGGAACTGAAAATACTGGGATAGTTACAAGAAGAACTAACCAAGATGATGCAACATAAAAGTCATAGAACGTCTTGAACTTAAGTTTCCAAGGAGCACCATAAGTTTTATAGGCAACACCTGCGTGGAATGCAATCCAAATAAACGAAACTAAGAAGAAAACTCTAGGCACAATATCAAGAGCTTGAAGCCCACCTGCTTGTCCATGCTCCATGTGATACGCATAGTGAACCCAGATGTATCCAAAAGCCATTGGCCAAGCTAGCAATCTGTTCAGATTGATCATTGCTGTTGGTCTGCCCTTGATTCCAAGACCAACAAATAAAGACAACACAATTGCACCTAGAGTGCCAATAATTACAACTTCTTCAGTCAGATTCTTGTGAGAGGTTGCAGGTTCACCTAAGGAATAACCCCAGACCCCTGTTGCAACTGCAAGTGCAATTAGACCGATTGTGAGCAGGTTGTTTTTCAAGGATTCTTGGGTTGTCATAGAACAATTCTATTTCTCAATAGAGCAAGAGAGTTTAGGAGGCTTCTCGGCGTTCCTTGCTAGCACCTTTTCTCTTAAGAACAGCATCACGAAGGATTGACTCAATTTGAGAATTCACACTTCGCAGATCTTGTTCTGCCCAGGCTTTTATTTCCTTATGCAGCTCGGGAGAGATGCGAAGTGGAATTGCTTTCTTCTCGCTCATGATTAGTTGTAAAGGGTTCCAGCGTTGATTACAGGAGATGCTTCACGCTCTGAACAGAGCACAACCATCAGGTTAGAAACCATTGCTGCTTTTCGTTCTGGATCGAGAGAAACTGAACCACTCTTTTCTAAATCAGCGAGTGCTAGTTCAACCATTCCTACTGCACCTTGAACAATCTTTCTTCTTGCGCTGATAACCGCATCTGCTTGCTGTCTTCTAAGCATTGCTTGAGCAATCTCAGGAGCGTAAGCAAGGTGGGTAAGGCGGGCATCATCAATTGCAACTCCTGCAACAGACAATCTCTTTTCTAGATCACTGCGCAGTTCAGCTGCCACTTCTTCTGGGTTTCCTCGAAGAGTTAGCTCACCGGTTAGCTCACCTGATTCGCTGTTGTCATAAGCGAAACCAGTTGCAACATGCCTCAGAGCAGTTTCAATCTGAGTCTTTACGTATGTGCGGTAGTCATCTACTTCGAATACTGCCTTAGTGGTGTCAGCTACTCGCCAAACAACAACAGCAGCAATTTCAATAGGGTTACCTTTACGGTCATTCACCTTGATGGTGTCACCCACCTCAGTTCTAGCTCGCAGAGAGACTTTGAAGCGGGAGTCAGGCTTGCTACCAGTCGCAGGCTTGGTGGTGGAGATGCCTCTTGATCGCTCTTCCTTTAGCTCTGAGCTAGGAGAACCATTCGAGAAGAATGGGTTACCCCAGTGCCAACCAGGAGTCTTTACAGTTCCACGGTAGTTACCAAAGAGGATCAGAACTCTAGATTCATTTGGCTGCAAGGTATAGAAGCCAGAAAGAAGGAGCAAAGCGAGAGTAAATGATCCGATAGCAACCCAGACTAGGATTTCTGTCAAATAGCCGCTCTCTCCTTGAATAATGCTCCACGCTCCGAAGCCTAAAAGAGCTACAAACAGGACAAATACAAGGGCTCCAGGCTTCGGCTGGACTAAACGTTCTTTCATTAGATTCTCCATATCAAAGTAATATCAAAATAATACCTAATTCCACCATAAGTCGCAAGCATCACTCCTGGGAGATTTAGAAGGCTCACGCCTTGATCAAGTCACCCTGCCAACATAGAATTTTCGGTTTTTCGATCATTTGTGAATAGAGTAGGGAGTAGACGAACCGTTTAAAGTCAACTTCAAATCAAGGAACTCCATGAAAAAATACCGCGTTATCTCTGCCCTGCTTGCGCCGATTGTTATGTTGGGAGCACTAGTAGGCATCGCTTCTCCAGCTGCCGCTTCGACAAGCGATGCAACTCTAACTAACCTGCAGGTTAATGGAATCAACCGTCAGGTGTCTGACCTTCAACCTTCTTTCCAAGCGGATAAGACCTGGTACGCCGTTGCAACTAGCAGGGCTGAAATTGATTTCTATGCTGAATCTGCTGACCCGAACGCAACAATCTCCTTCAAGCGCGGAGCAACTGTAGAGCCTGCAGTGAGTGCGCAATGGATCACACTCTCTGATTTTAAAGTAGCTGTCACTGAAGTAATTGTTGAAGTTGTTGCTTCTGACCTTATTACTAAAAAGGAATATCGTATCTTCGTGCAGCGAGGCGTGATGATGCAGCCAAAGATTCTTTCTATTAGCGATAACACTCTTTCAAACATGGGTGGAGACAGAATCACTGTTGAAGTTCAGAACATGTTCCCTCAGTCCTATAGTCAGGACATTGGTTGCTACCCAAACTTTGATCTCGTTCGCCCAGATGGCAAGAGCACTGGAATTAACTACTCATTCCAGGATCTAAATGGCGATGAAATGATGGATATTGACAACAACGGAGTATCTACTTGGAGGCTGGAAACATATAACTTCGAGGATGATTATGTGGGTTCAGTTGGCATCAGAGTCGGCGTCTCTTGCAGCATCAGTTCTCAAGCTACCACCTGGGATGAAATGAATTCATTCTCTGTGTTCAATAACGCGGCCACTCTAGAGAGACCTGTTTTCGAATCATTAATCATTGACAAGAACAGCGCTACTCCTAGAGGAATCTTCTCAATCACTGGATTGCATATTAACTCAAGAGCTGAAATTGATTTCATGCTTTACGACCCAGCTAAACCAGAAACACGTTTGACTGGTGATGAAACCGGTTGGTACAAAGACGATCGAACAGCGACTCTTCAATTTGACTCTCGTCCAGAAGACCTCGAGGGCGATCGAGTCATCAATGACGACTGGAAGACACCAGGCAAGCGCACGCTCATGATCATGAACTGTGGCAACGATGATGTTAAGGATTGCTGGGACGAAGATACTGACGAACTTAAAACACCTGCTCAACTAACAGCGCTAGGCGTAGTTCTTCACACAGCTCAGGTTGACTACATCCCGCCATTCCCAGCATCAGTTTCCATTAGCCCAAACAAGGGTGCCCTTAAGGGCGGTAACAAATTCCGCATCAAGGGCTTCAACATTATGAACCGAAAGAACTATGAAGCCCCAATTGTTAAAATTGGCGGCAAAACAGTAACTGACATGAACTGGTTCGGTGACTGGGACTCAGGCGACCCACGCCAGTACGAAGTCTTTGAGGGAACAATTCCTGCAGGTGTAGCCTCAGGCACAGTTCCAATCACAGTGACTACTGAGTGGGGTGAGTTCACAGTAAGCGCTAAATACACATATAGCGGTACTCCTGTTATCACTTCTATTGCACCGGCAGCTGTATCTAACGCTGGTGGAGCACTTGTCACACTAACTGGAACCAATTTTGGAACCATTGGAACCCCAAGCGTTACCATCGATGGAATAAAGAGCCCATGTGTTACTCGCGTAAGCGACACCAGCGTTGTGGCAATGATTCCCGTTGGTGCTAGTGCGGGGTCCGTTGAAGTCAACATCATTTCAGCAGCAGGCGGTGGATCAGCATTGTCTCCAGCAACTTTGGAGCTTGTTGCAAGCACTACACTTCCTACAGCAACTAAGTTCACTCCAACTTCAGTAGCAATCGGTGGTGGCGATGAAATCGTTATCACTGGCACGAACTTTGGTGCAGTTGGAACCGTTGGAGTAACAGTAGGCGGTAACTGCGCAAGAGTAATCTCGTCAACTGCTACAAGCATCACAATTGAAGCTCCTTCAGGCGATGCTGCAGGTGCTGCAGATGTGATCATCGGTGCAACTACTGGATCTGTAACCAAGGTTGGCGCAGTTACTTTTGTTCCTAATGAAGGTGTTGCATCAGTAACTCCAAACACTATTGCAACTACTGCAACTTCTGCTCAGGCAAGAGTGCAGATTGTTGGTTACGGTTTTGGAGCTTCAGGAACAATCAAGATTGGTTCAGCAGCTGCTGTTGCTTACACAAGCACAGAATCAGGAACAAAGATTTCTAACATCTTGATTCCTACTTCTGCAGCAGGAAACGTAGCAATTCAGATCACACCAACAGGAAAGACAGAGCCTTACTACACTTCAGTTGCAGTGAAGGCACCAACTGTTACCTACCTTGGTCCAAACCCAAGACAGACTTCGTTTGAAATAGGCACAGGCCTGAGTTACAACTCAAAGGGCTATAAGGTATCAGGCTCGACTACCGGTGGAACTGCAATTCGTATTGAGGGAACAGGGTTTGGAACTGCAGGAACAGTTAAGTTCGACAACACAGTTGTGACTCCATCTTCATGGACAGACACAGAAATTATCTTGTCTAGCCCTGCCTTAGCAACGGGAGCTTATGATCTTCAGATTGTTCCTGCTAGTGGCCCAGCAGTTCCTAAGCTGACTGACTGGTTCAACGTTTCTGGCACACAGTTCGCACAGGTAATTATTAGCCAAGTAAATTCCCTTGTTGATAACGGCCGAGAGAACGAACCGTTCACATTTAACCCCTACCAAGACATCAGCGATGTATTTGTGGTTACAGGTTCAGGGTTTACTGGAACAGACAACGGTGTTAGCACCAAGCTCTTCATGAAGAGATACCAATGGGCTGAGGGAAACGAAGTTGTAACTCTTACTCCTTACGACATAACACCAACTTCATTCAAGTTCAAAGCAAGTCGTGCTTTTGCTGCAGTGAATTGGTATGGGCTAGAGATTACGACGAACATAGCGGCGGGTTGGCAGGATCAGTCTGTTCTTTATGTTGGAAACCCACCACCGGGTGTTTCATTCGGGCCAGATAGAGGCCTTTGTCTAAAAGATCCAGTGTCAAGTTACACTCCAGGTGGTTTCACCTTGACTGGTTCAGATGTATTTGGTGCAAGTGGAACTATCACCATGGAAGGTGAAGTTGTTCCTCAGGCAGCAATTACCTGGTCAGCTTCTGAGATCAGTGTCGACTTTGCTAACTTCCCAACTAACTTGGTTAACCCTTGGGGAAGAAAGTCTGTTCTATTCACACCAGACGACAACACACTTCTTCCATACAGATTCGATTTCAACTGTGCAGTTTCAACAACAGTTACAACCAAGTTGAATGCCTCTACTGATGACCTAACTATTGCGGCGGGAACTGCTTACACAGCTTCTGCTGCGTTGGACAACGCGTTGCCAGGTACTTCGTTCACCCTTTATGAAGATGGCTATGAGTATGTAACAGCAGAACAGTATGCAAGCGACGGATTCAGATACGACACAAAGCGTGGTCTACCAGTTGGAGCTGGTGAGTACTTCGTCAGAGCTATTGTGAACGGACAGACTTATGACAACGTGAAGTACTGGGAAGTTGTAAATGCAAACGCAGTCAAGCTAACTATTACTGGTACACCTATTACTTTCACACCGAAGCTAACTGGAAGTAACGCAGTGGAGATCTTCTACCGAGGTCAACTAGGCGATGGAACTGGCGGTAGTAACCCAGACATCTCTTACACAGCAGTAATCACACCTGCCACTCCAGCAGACATTATTACTAAGGTTGTCTGGGAGTATCGTGTGGCTGAGTGTAATTCCCCTTGGTGGAACGATGGACTACCAGAAGCTCCTGCATACATATACAACAACAATTGTTCTATTCCACAAGGCTCTATTGGAACCTATGACATTCGTGTCAGAAGTTTCGAAATGAAGTCTGGTGCTACTGACCGTTCAATTTTCTACCGCCCTACCTACGAAATCTTCAACTTGAACATCAAGAAGAAGGCAATCACCATCACAGAGGTAAAGGCTGAGAAGGTCTGGGATGGAAGCACAGACATCTCAATTAGAGACGCAGTTGTTTCTGGTGCAATAACTAGCGACGGAAATGTACCCGAGTTGTATTACACAAACAGTGCGTCATTTGCTGATGCTGCACCTGGAACAGGTAAAGCTCTGACGCTGAACGGCCCTATTGTTCTTGGTGGCGGTTGGGCTCAACGTTATGAACTAACAAACCCTAACCCAGTGTTCACTGGAACTATCAAGAAGGCTGATGCTGTTCTATCTTTGGTTCCATCTGTTAGGTCGGTCATCATGACAGCTAACGCTCCAGTGGAGATCACTGCAACAAGCAGAGACACCAGAAACAGTAACGACATCATCGGTCAACCAGCAGTAGCACCAATTGTGCTTACTTCAACTACCGCAAGTGTTTGTACAATCTCTGGAACAACAGTGACCATATTGAAATCTGGCGATTGCATAATTGCTGGAACTCAATCTGAATCAACTAACTACAACGCGGCTCAAGCAGATTCTGACAGATCTGAAACAACTGAGTTGTTGACTATCTATGTATTCCCAGCACCTAAGTCAGTTCAGGTTGTGGCAGATGACGTAACCGTTGCTGTTGGTGAAAACATTGAGTTGTCATCTCAAGCTGTTGGTCTTATCGGTGAAGATGCACTTGGCAATGTTGGTTACGACTTCTATCAAGGAGCGAACTTGCTACCTGAAATGCCTACAGCACCAGGAACTTACAAGATTCTGCCTAAGGACGCCGATATCACAATGGCTGACTCAGCTGCATACAACCCAGCGGTTAGATATGTCGCTGGAAAGCTAATCATCACTGCAACAGCACCAACTCTTGATGCAATTGCTGCGAACTCTGGTCCTGAAGCTGGTGGCAACAAGGTTGTCATCAAGGGAGAGCGCTTAGAGCAAGTAACATCGATTGTTTTT
The DNA here is from genome assembly GCA_044342685.1 of Rhodoluna sp. Lineage (GTDB taxonomy): Bacteria > Actinomycetota > Actinomycetes > Actinomycetales > Microbacteriaceae > Rhodoluna. The sequence goes on along the minus strand of JBIIPK010000008.1, from coordinate 43,483 downwards.
GCTGGAAAGACTTACCGCAAGCCTGCTTTCACAGTGAACGGTGCCGGAACTGAAATCACACTTACAGCACCTGCTGGTAAGGGTGAAGTAGAAGTTGTTATCCGAGCTGGTGTTACTGAACTAACCGGTATCTACACATACATTCCTGATGCTGTGAAGCCTCCGGTAGTTGTAACTGGTCCTGCGACTTTGTCTCTTGATTTGAAACTAGTTACCGGAGCGAAGCTAAGGGGCCAACAGACCACTTTGTCTGGAAGTGGCCTAAAGCCTAACTCTCCATACACGCTGGTAATTGGATCAAAAAAGACCTTGATTGTCTCTGGTGTCACTGACTCTAAGGGTAATTTCACCAAGAAGGTAACTTTGGCTCAGAAGGCATGTGTCGGAACTGGATCTCAGAACCTAGTTCTTACCGGAACAAGACCGAACAATGCAAAGGTAACTGCAGAAGCTGCCTTCAGTCTTGATAGCAAGTGTGAAGTAACTACTGGACAGGTTGTGAAGACAATCAAGAAAGGCAAGATCTCATTCACTTTGAGCGGCTTCCTATTCGACTATCGAAAAGCTGATCTAAAGGCAGAGGCAGTGAAGTCCCTAAGCATGCTCGCATCAAAGATTAAAGGTGCGAAGGTAATCAAGGTCTATGGCTACACAGAAACTGACACTAAGTCAGCAGAAATCAAGGCCGCAAACCTGATCCTTGCTAAGGACAGAACTGTAAGCGTCGTGAACTTCCTGAAGGGCAAGCTCAAGGGAATCAAGTACCTGACCTACGGCAAGGGTGGGGTTAATCCAGTAAGCATCACTAACCAAGCGCTAAACAGACGCGTGGTTATTGAAGTTTCCTTCTAAATTCTGCAATAAAGCAAATGCCCTCCAAGAATCTTGGAGGGCATTTGCTTTAGGCCGAGAGGCCTACTTGCCGAAACTCTTTGAGCCAATAGTCAATCCACTCTGTATATTGTTGCGTTGCCCTCAACCTACGGATACGAGAGATCGATTACTACTGAACCAGACTCAGAGGCGCTTTTCTTTATACCCTAGGGGGTATAGACTATTGCCATGGCTACTGTGAATCTAACCCTAGAAACCTTTGAATCCACCATCAAGGAAAACCAACTTGTTTTCGTTGACTATTGGGCTGCCTGGTGTGGACCATGTCGTGTTTTCGCACCTATCTTCGAAGAAGTATCAGAAGAAAATAAGGACATAGTCTTTGCCAAGGTTGATACTGAGGATCAGCAACAGCTTGCGGCTATGGCTGGAATTCAATCAATCCCAACCTTGATGATTTTCAAGGAAGAGATTGTTGTCTTCTCTCAGGCAGGCGCTCTTCCGAAGCCAGCACTTGATGAGTTAATTGCAGCAGCAAAGGCACTTGACATGAATGAAGTACGAGCTCAGATCGAGGCCGAAAAAGCTGCCAGCGAAGAACAATAGTTCTATTTTCTAAAAAACATCAGAGCACCAACAATCGCAACAGATTCGAAAGGTGAATATGAACTACTTGAAATCTTCAACACTTCTATTAGTTTCACTATTGGCTCTAACTGGGTGTTCAGCTTCGCCAGAAGCAAGGCCAACACCAGACAACTCTGCAACTCCCACTCCCACTCAAACAGAAGAAGTCCCTACAGATATCCCTCTTCTAGAAGATGCGATTGCTGGGGTGAGCGAAGAGAACATCTCAGATGTCGAGGTACTTTGGGAAGCACTCATGGGTGCGGATGGAGAGTATGCAGCCGCAGCGAGTTACCAATCTGTTCTTGATGAATATGGACAGGTTGAACCTTATGCAACCATTCTCCAAGCTGAAATTAGACATAGCGATGCTCTCAAGAGACAACTAGAACGACTAGGAGCAGTAGTTCCAACAAATCCATACATTGGGAAAATACCAGCACCACTTGATCTGAAGAGTGCAGCCGAAGCATGGGCCGAAGGAGAGGTGCTGAATGTAGAAATGTATGACGCTCTCATTGGGAAAACAAGTGACTCACAGATTCTCAAAGTGCTTGGAAACTTACGCAGAGCATCTCTCGAATCTCATCTCCCTGCTTTTCAGCAAGCAGCTGAAAACGGAGGAACTTTAGATTCGATGCCTCAAGGTCAGGGTAATCAGTAACTTACCTGACTCACGTTTGGTAGTTGCTACTGAGACAACATCCAGACAGATCCCCAGAAGCTGACGAAAGAGAGAATTCCAAGAGTTGAAAAGACTATTGCCAAAACAGCAAATCTTCTTTGTTGCTTTTTGCGTACCAAAGAAATGGTCAGTCCAGCAATCCCAAGAAAGAGACCAAAAGGTGGCACCCAAAAAGTAAACATGCTTGCAATGCCGAGAATCAAGCCAGGTGTTTCTGTTGATTTATTCATTTGCTCCGTTATCTGAATATCTTGGTAACTAGAGCCAAGAACTCTAGTTTGGCAGACCGGATGAAATTTAGCGTTATCAAAGCAAGTACAAAAGAAAATATTTACCCGAGTTGGCTTCAACTCTTCCAAGACCTTTGGCAAAGAGTTGCCAAATAGAATTTCGATTGATGATTAGAAAGCAAATATGACTGAGCAAAAGATAAAGCAAACTTCATTTGGAGTACTTGTTGATGGAATAGATTTCCCAGTTTTCAATGAGCGTGCCATTAGAGCTTCAGCTGGACTGCTGTTTCTATTTGGATTCGCAGCATGGATGCTTGCTCTAACCACAGACAACTACCAACCTCTAAGAGCCTTTGGTATGACGTTCATGATCGACATGTTTTTACGTCTCTTTGTTTCAACTCGCTGGGTGCCAAGCTTGATGCTAGCCAACTTGATTGTTAGACCTCAGCGACCTGAATGGGTTGATGCTGCACCTAAGAAATTTGCTTGGAGCTTAGGGCTCGCCATGGTTTTCGGAAGCTGCATGAGCATGGGATTACTCAATCTAACTGGTGTGATTCCTCTAGTTTTATGTGCGATCTGCATCTCCCTTCTCTATATAGAGTCGGCATTTGGGATTTGCATAGGTTGCGAATTGTCCCGACGTTTCTCAAAGAACAAACCTCGTCTATGTCCAGGCGATGTATGCAACTACACACCAGGAGAGAAGTAAATGAGTTCAAAAGCAAAAGGCAACTTACTAGTTGGTCTCCAGTTTCTCTTACTGGGTTTTCTAATGCTGCTTCCTGAAGGAAACAGCTGGGAGACCCCTCTAGTGTTTGTTCCTGTTGCTAACATCATGACTCTGCTTGCCTTCATTATTTTGCTAGTTAGTGCTATCAACTTAGGCAGAAGCTTGACCGCAAACCCAGTTCCTTTGGAAAAAGCTCAGCTGAAGACAACAGGAATGTATTCCCTTGTGCGCCACCCTATTTATTTAGCAATAGTTTTACTGGCGATTGGCCGAGTAGCAATCTCAGAGTCATTCTTGGTGCTCCTGGTCGGAGTATTGCTCGTAGTCCTTATTTCAATCAAAGCTAGGTTTGAAGATCAGCTATTGCTAAAGCACTATGAGGGATATGCAGCATATGCGTCCAAGGTTGGCCGAATGATCCCTGGTGTTGGACGAATACGTTAGTTTCATAGAATTCTGAAATTGTAGTTGGAATCAGCACGATAAAGTTAGCAACATAAAAGTGCCCAAATGTATTGGAGTTCAAACATGAGCATTGCTGTGCGACAGATTCAAGCGGGCGACAAGTCTGCGTGGCAAGAGCTCTACTTCGCCTATTTGAAGTTTTACGAGACTTCACCTGGTGATGTTAATTCAGAATTGTTATGGGATCGACTTACGAATTCTGAGCCAAAGATTCAAGCTCTGGTAGCTGAAGCTAATGGAGTTGTCATTGGAATTGTCCACTTCCACTATCAACTCTCTACTTGGAGTGATACCTCTCATTGTTATCTTGAAGATCTGTATGTAGCTGAAGATGCTCGAGGGAAAGGTGCTGCTAAAGCTCTTATTCAACAAGTGGAGGAGTTGGCCATCAAGCAAGGTTGCACAGAACTATTCTGGATAACCAAAGAGAGCAACAGCATCGCCAGAAAGCTTTACGACCAGGTTGCAAACCTAAGTGATTTTATTCGCTATGAAAAGAAACTGGAACAGTAAAAACTGGGTTGATTGCCGTGTTCCAAGAGATCTTCAGACATCAAAATGTTCCCAAAAGTTAATAAACATTAACGGCTTGGCTTGTTATCGTAAACGTGAGTTCCTCTATCTTGGAACTAACTACGACAGCATGAAGGAGCATCAAAGTGATTTCATCGAAGGTGTCTTTAATTGGATTAGTAGCAGTATTGTCAGTCGCGCTCACAGGTTGTGCTGGCGGCGGCAATCAAGATGTTGCTCCAACGCAAACTCCAACTCCTACTCCAACTCCAACCCCTACAGTTACTGTTCCTGCCCTCACTCCTGAAGAAGCCTGGGACAGTTTCAATCAGATCTCTGAGGCAAGCTGTCAAGCATCCTATGGAGGTCTTGTTGAGAAAGAAATCTCAGGCCCTAACGTAGGAAAGCTGAAAATACGACTTACCTTTGAGCAAGCTGGTCAGAACAGCTTGGTAGCCTCTTTACCTAACGGTGAGGTGTCCGAATTAGATTGGTCTCAACTCTTGGCGTGTGAGTCAAGGGTCTTTATTCATTCAATGGAAACCGAAGGATATTCGGACTCACTTAATGCTCCTGGCTATTCAGTTGATTGGCCTATCCAAATAACTTTTGATCCACAGACCAGCAAATTCACCACCAGTAGAAACGATTTGGGAGAGCAAAGAACGCTTGTTTTCGAAGTACTGGATGGAAAATTCTCAATAGTTGAAGAAGTTGAGGCAGGTTCAAAAACCAAATTAACTTATGGATTGCCAGGCGCTGCAGAGACACAAATCGTTAACGACTACTTCGAAAGCCTTTACGGGGGTAACTAGCCACTAAGCATGGCTTCTCAAAGAGTTTTCTCTTGACTAAGAGGTAGAAAGCCGCCGGGCTATTGTTTTCAACGGCACTATTGGAGTCGTTTGCCCGAGCAAAATGCGGATCTAGCGTGTGTGCCTTTAGGTACTATCGACCAGTAAATCAGTGAGATTTACCCCTTTTCGACATGCCTAAGTTTTATGTTGCGATTTCGCAACACAAAGAGTAATCTGGGTACATGGTAAGGAAATTCCATGCCTGCTCAGAAAGGTTATACATACCATGAGAAAATCAATCGTTATCGCTTCTGGAGCAGCGCTTTTGGCCGCTCTAGTTGGTGGTGGGGTTCCAGCCAATGCGGCAACCACCTATTTATGTGCGAACAAAGTAACTCTTAATTTACAAGTAAAAACAATTCCATGTTCAGGTAGCCAGCTAACTATTGCTGGTCTTAAGGGTGCCAAAGGCGCTACTGGTGCCAAAGGCGCTACTGGTGCTACTGGTGCTGCCGGTGCTACTGGTGCTGCTGGATCACAAGGTGCTGCTGGCGCTGTTGGCGCTACTGGTGCCACAGGTGCTGCTGGTGCTGATAGCACTGTCGCTGGTCCTACTGGTGCTACTGGTGCTGCCGGTGCTCAAGGTATTCAGGGTATCCCAGGAACTGCTGTCGCACAGGGTGACACAGGAGCTCAGGGTGTCGAAGGACCTTCTGGTCCTGTAGGTGACACTGGTGCTACTGGTGCCACAGGTGCTGCTGGTGCTGATAGCACTGTTGCTGGTCCAACTGGTGCTACTGGTGCTGCTGGTACTAATGGTGTCGATGGCGCTACTGGCCTTCGTGGAGCTAACGGTCCTACTGGTGCAACTGGTGCTGCTGGTGCGGCAAGCACTGTTGCTGGTCCTACTGGTGCTACTGGCCCTGCTGGGGCTACTGGTCCTGCTGGTCCTACTGGTGCTGATGGCGCAGCCGGTGTTGCTGGTGCTGATGGTGCTGTTGGTCCTGCCGGTGCTACTGGTGCCCAAGGCCTTCGCGGTCTAGCTGGTCCTGCCGGTGCTACTGGTGCCGCTGGTGCTACTGGTGCCGCTGGTGCTACTGGCCCCGCTGGTGCTGCCGGTGCTACTGGTGCTACTGGTGCTGCCGGACTTGGTCTAACAGATGCTTCTGTAGGCGAAGTTTGTGAAGTAACCATTGGAGCTGCTGCTGCTCTACCTGGAACACTTCAGTGGTTTGAGCAGGCTGCAGGTATTTACGTTATGTCCTGTGACACAAACATCCCAGAGTAAGTAAAACAAATATGAACAACGGTCTATCAATTAGATCTATTGCTTCAGAGAGGGTGGCCGCATTAGCGGTCACCCTTTCAGCAGTAGCTTTCTGGTTAGTCATTTTGACTTTCCCAAACTTTTTCTTTTACAACCCGTTTGAGACGGTAGATGTTGTCTTTCGAATTGAACAAATCTTTTCAACATTTGCCTGGATAACTTCAGCCTCGCTACCTTTGCTTTTTGCATGGGTCAGGAGAGTAAACGGGATCTCCGCCAAGCCTCTGTTTATGGTTGCAGTGGCACTGTGGCCTTTTTCAATATTCCTAATTCAAGTAACTTCAGCAGTGAGAGGGCTTGGTTTCTACAGCTACTTGGGCAACTTTCCTATTCTTGCTCTAACAGATATCATCGCTCCCATGTTTCTAATTCTGATTTCTAAGGCTGTCTTTCATAGGTAATAGCCGATTTAGAGGCCATAAACTGCTCCAAACGGCGTGCGTGTGATAAATTCGACATGTGAAATTGAGTGAAACATTAACCCCAGATGAGACATGGGATTGGCTTAGAGCCAGAATGGATAAGCTCTCTCTGAAATCTTTGGATGAGCTATCCGAACTTTGCGGCATCAATAAGGGCACTCTTTCTAGGTATTTCCACCAAAAACAGCGTCCAGCCGTGGATGTACTAGTCCCTCTATGTGAGGCATTACAGGTATCCCCAAAGACATTGCTGACGGCCTTAGGCGTCTTCCCTAAATAACTAATTAGGAAACGATTAGGTAGCCTTTTTTGGCTTCAAATTTGCGCTTGGCCGCATCGTTAGCAAATAGATCTAAAAAAATCTCATGCTCAGCATCTGTGAGTCTGGACTTAGCTAATGCATGTAGTTCATCTACATCGCAGGCCGTATGGAATTTAACTACCGTTGCCCCCGGTGTGAATATTATTTGCGACTCTATTTCTTGTTCGTATAGATGAAGTACTGGTTTTACTGTGATCATTGCGATCTCCGATTGTAAAACTAACAAAGTATTTCTTATTCTTTGTTGCAATTACGCAACACGCTTTCATCATACTCCTATATCTCTCAGGTCTGACGATGAGTCTTGTCTCGTTACCTAATTGCAAAGAGCTATGGCTTTCAGTCTTCTCTGAACCTAATCTTCTTCGCATTCATGATGACTTTAATTCTTGCAATGGAGGACTTACCCATGCCGTGTAGTTCCTCTAGTTGTTGAAGTGTGATCTTTCTAAGATCAGAGACTCGATACAACTTGGCATCAACTAGTGTTCTTCTGGCAGGACCAGACAGTCCGATTCTTTTCCATTCACCATCAAGTGCGTCGTAATCAGTAGCCATGCTTTGAGTTTATTCGCATCTATACCTAAACCTGCAGTTCAAGCACGCCATCTACGATTGCTGCTATTGAACCTACGAAGCAAATTACTATCACTACTAGTCGAGCAACTTCTGGTGAAACTATCTTCTGTAGTGATACACCCAACCAAGAACCAACGATAGTTAGTACAGCAATTCCTACCCACATCCAGATAGAGATATCTGGTGTTTGTCCAGATGCTGCGAACTTAGATACGAACGATGCAATACCTAATGTGAAGAAGTATGGCTGCAGTGTTGCAGCAAAAACTTTTTGATCCCAACCAGTCAAGATTGCATAGATTCCCATTGCAGGACCACCAATGCCAGCTGTTGCACTCATAAAACCTGAGCTGGCTCCGAATAGGATTCCAAGACGGCCCCTAGGTAATACTTTGTCTCCCTTGACTGCCAACAGAGAAGTTCCAAGGGCGACAATAAGAAGCACACCAATGCCAATTTGAAGTAGTGGTCCGCTAAAGGCAACGCTGAAATACGCACTTGGAATAATCACAATAACTGCAGGAATTGCAAGCATCCAGAACTGTTTCCAGTCAACTAACTTTCGGCTTTGCATGTAAACCAGGGCGGAAGAAAAAGCTCCAGCAATGTTTACAACCATTGGGCCATCAAATGGTCCAAGAGCTAAAACCAAAATAGGTGCCAATGTCAGAGCGAAACCCATTCCAGCTACACGTTGTGCAACGGCTCCGATAAGAACACCAAGAGCAACCAGCAGTAACAAAGGAAAAGCCTTTCGGGTCTGTTTGGGTCAATAAGTCATCTACCTACGCACTAACCTAGAGCATATAAACAATGAGTTGGCAGGAGGGAAGTAACTGTGCTTAGTTTCACACATTCTGCTGACCTAGGTCCGAACATTGTTATTTGGGTTCCCTCTCTTGGTCAGAGTGCAACTATGTGGAACGAGATCTCTAGTTCCCTCAATGAGTGGTCCCACATCTATGTCGATCTACCAGGACATGGCAATAACGAGCCAACATCAACATCGTTTTCTGTAACTGACTTGGCTAAAGAGTGTTTTGAGTATCTAAATCGCGAAGTGAAGACTTGGGACCGTGTAGTGGTTGTAGGCCTATCTATTGGCGGTGTAGTAGCCCTAGAACTAGCACATTTGCTTCCTAAGGGTTCTCTAGCCGTTGTGATGGGTGCCGGTGCAACTATGGGAGATCCAAAGACTTGGCAGAGTAGAGCAGACCTAGCAAGAACATCTGGCACAGGTGTTATGAAAGATGCAGCTAGATCCAGATGGTTCACAGAAGAATTCGTAATCAGTCATGCTGAGGAAACCAATAGAGCTTTAGAGAGCTTAGGAAGTGTTGATGGAGAGTCTTACGCCTTAGGCGCTGAAGCTCTTGGCAAGTTTGATGGCACCCAAACAGCAAGAGAGATATCTATCCCGGTTTTAGTTCTTGCTGCAACTAATGATGAGGTTTCACCACCCGAAAGTGCTAGAAGTCTTAGCGAACTAATTCCTTTGGGGGAGTTTGTTGAAATTGCAGATGCAAAACATCTATTTCCGATTGAGAAATCAAAAGAAGTAGCTAGCCACATTCTAGATTTTGTAAACAGGAAAAACTAGTAAGAGAGCTACTCGCTTACTTCGCTCCAGCCATCCCAATCACCGAGGTAACCTAATCTTCTAGATAGACCATGAGCTGCATCGCGAACAGCAGCACCTGCGTCAGTAATCGATATTCCCTCGAGTCGATCACTTGGACAACTTAAAGTAATTGAACCCAGGCACTGACCTGCAGCATTGAAATATGGAGAAGCGATACCCGATCCACTTTTCACCCAACGTCCAGGTGAGAAAGAGTAACCAAGTTTTCTGTCGATGCGTAATTGATCTTGATATTCTTCGGCTGAAGAAAAACTAAGTGCTGTGTATTTCTCAAACCCCTTGTTAAGAATTTCATTGCTGTCTGCTTCAGACATAGCGCTGAGAATTGCTGTGCCGGCAGCACCCGATGTATATGGAAAAGGTTTTCCAAGTTCAATCACATATTTAATTCTGTGGTTGCAATCAACCTTGCCTCTGAAAACTAATTCGTCATCAACTCGAACAGAGAGATAGCAGGTTTCATTAAATTTACGAACTAGTTCTGTAAGGAATGGCTCAGCTGCTTTCCATAGGCTGTCATGCTCAACCAAGCTTGCTGCTAAAGAAAATAGTTTTGGACCTGGGAAAAAGAGTTTGCGGATTTGGTCTTGCTCAACATAGCCAGCTTTTTCAAGTTGTCCTAGGATTCGACTAACTGCACTCTTATCTACTCCGGTGATTCGGGCAGCTTCTCGAACGCCCAACCCATTGTTCTCAGCTGCGATGAGTTCGATCAGGTCAATAGCTCGTCCAAGGACACCATTAGCACCAGGGGATGGGCTCTTGTCAGCTTCCTCCACGAGACCTCTTTCTCAAGCAAGTTCTGTCTAGTCTATTTTCACTAAAGGCCCGAAATAGACGCTTAGTAACAGATTCACAACAACTAAGGGTATTGGCTTCAATTCCCGCTAGAAAGGTATAAATTCGAGATAAATAAGACTGTGTCTTACTCAAAGAGACAGTGTTGTTCCTACGAGGAGTCATGATGACCGCTGTAACCGGAGCACAGTATCTATCCAGAACCCTTGACGCCTGCGGTGTTTCAGCCATATTCCTTGTGCCTACAGCCCTCACAAACACCCTTTTCACCATGGAAAACGAGACCAATATCAAGCGGATCGTGGCCCACGGAGAGAAGGCCACTGCTTATATGGCAGACGGCTACGCCCGTGCCACACACAAACCAGGTGTTTGTGCAGCTCAAAACATTGGTGGAGCTAACCTAGCGGCTGGACTTCGTGATGCTTACCTAGCCAACTCCCCTGTATTGGCCCTAACCGGTGGTCCTTATGAATGGAGCAGAGGGCGTAATTACTACCAAGAAATCGAAGATTTCCCTCTTTTCAAGCCTGTTACCAAGTATTCAGGGCAAGTATTTGATGTAAAGCGTCTGCCAGACATGCTACACACTGCTCTTCGACAAGCGACTAGCGGTAAGCCAGGCCCAACTCACCTAGAGCTAGCAGGCCACACAGGTGACATTATTGAAGCCCAAACCATAGAGGCAGCTGTTTATTCCAACAAGTATGAGACCCCACTTCATCGTTCAGCACCAGATCCAGAGGCTCTAGCTAATGCACTCAAAGCAATAGTTGCTTCTAAGCGACCTGTAATTGTTGCTGGTGGTGGAGTCCGCTGGTCTAAAGCTTCCGCTGAATTAGTTGCTTTCGCTGACAAATCTGGAATCCCAGTAGCCACATCTCTTAACGCAAAGGATGTCTTCCCAGCCGATCACAGACTAGCTGTTGGAACTCCTGGTTTGTATGCACGCAAGAGCGCTAACCAAGTAGTTCTGGAAGCAGATCTAGTTATTTACATTGGTAGCCAAACAGGAAGCCAAGTCACTTTGACTTGGACTGTTCCTCACCCAGATACAAATGTTGTTCACATTGACATCAGTCCAGAAGAAGTAGGCAACCAATACAAGAACACTGTTGGTGTTGTCTCTGATGCACGACTTGCACTAACTGAACTTCTAAAAGCCTGGAACGAACCAGCTAATAAATATGCTGCTTGGTCTGAGTGGGCAGCTGCTGTTGCAAAAGAATGGAGAGGTACCCTTGAGCCTCTTCTAGATATGCAGAGAGACCCACTCAGACCAGAGCTATTAGTTGGTGAACTCTCAAGAGTTCTTCCAGACAACGCTCTAGTTGTTTCTGACACTGGTCACGCAGGAATGTGGACAGCTGCTCATCTTGATCTAACAAAACAAGATCAAAGATACTTACGTGCAGCTGGTTCTCTAGGTTGGGCACTTCCAGCTGGTATTGGTGCACAAATTGGTAGACCAGATGTTCCAGTAGTTGTCTTCACAGGAGACGGTGGTGCTTACTATCACCTAAGCGAATTAGAAACTGCAGCGAGATGGAATGTTCCAGTAACTTTTGTTGTCAATGACAACAGATCTCTCAATCAAGAAATCAACCCTTACCTTCCTGCATATGGTGGAACACTTCACGGTAAGCATGCAGAGCTATGGCACTTCAATGATGTGAACATGGCAGAAGTAGCAGAGAGTTTTGGAGTTACAGGAATTCGCGTTACAAAAGCAAGTCAACTTGAATCGGCAATGCAGCAGGCTCAAGAGATTCCAGGACCAGTTCTGATTGACGTAGTTACCGACATCGGCGCGGTTGCTCCTAAAGGAACAACAGAACGTTCACAACTTGCTTTGCCTAAGGGAGTTCTCAACTAAATGACCATCCCAGATTTCAGCGACTATACCCTCAGGCACTTTCTAGAAAGTGCTGTGAAAGAAAATCCGAATGATCCTTTCCTAATCTGGGAAGACCAAATAGTTTCATACAAGGATTTCAATCACGAAGTAGATCAAGCTGCAGCTCTTTGGTATTCACTAGGAGTAAAACACGGTGATTGCGTTTCATTCATGGTTGATAACTCCCCAGAATTTTTATATGCATGGCTTGGACTAGCAAAGATTGGTGGAGTGCTTGTTGCTATCAACACTGGTTTCAAAGCAAAAGAAGCAAGCTATCTAGTTGACCATTCACAATCAGAGTTTGCTCTTGTGGCTAAAGAACACATGCCAGTGTTTGAAAAAGTCATTCAAGAAATTCCAAGACTAAAAACTGTATTGACACTTGGAAAAGTCGATGGCTACCAAGAGTTCATGGAAGCTAAATCGGCAATGCCTGCAGAGGTGCCAGATGTGAAGGTTGTTGGCGATGACCTAATCAGCCTTATCTACACATCAGGCACTACAGGGCTTCCTAAGGCTGTTATGCAGTCACACAAGAACTATGTGCTAACCGGTCAGGCTTACCCATACTGGATGGGCATGCATAAGGGTGACCGCATCTACGCTTGCCTCCCTCTGTTCCATATCAACTCTCAGGCTTATTCAACAATGGGTGCTATTGGAGCTAATGGTGCTCTAGTTCTTGCTGCACGCTTTAGTGCATCTAAGTTCTGGCCTGATGTGAAAAGACATGGCGTCACAGTCTTCAACTTCATTGGAGCGATGACAGTAATTCTTTCTAAGAAAGCTCCTGGTCCTGAAGACAGAGATCACAAGGTAAGAGTTGCTTACGGTGTGCCAGCTCTGCCGCACGATGTTCGTATGGAAATCCAAGAACGATTCAATTTAGATTGCGTTTCAGGATTTGGTATGAGTGAAACTACCTTTGGTCTACTTGAACCACTAGACCAACCAAGAAGGCCAGAGTCTATGGGTCTTCCAAGAAGTCACCCGAATCCTGATATTCCAGCAACAGAAGTAATGGTTGTTGATGAAGAGGGAAACCCAAAGCCACCGAGAGAAGTCGGTGAGCTGGTAGTAAGAAACTCTGCAATGATGCTCGGCTATTTCCGTGATCCAGAAAAGACAGAACAAGTTCTCAAAGATGGTTGGCTTCGAACTGGTGACAGTGCGTGGATGGACGAAGATGGATGGTGCTACTTCATGGATCGAATGAAAGACATTGTTCGAAGAAGAGGTGAGAACGTATCATCTCTAGAAGTTGAGCTAGTTCTAAATAGTCATGACGATGTGATGGAGTCAGCTGTTATCGGTGTTCCATCAGAACTAACTGACGAAGACATTGTTGCTTTCCTTGTTCCTAAACCTGGCCATGAAATAAATCCTGAACAGGTTATTGAATGGGCACAGGAGAGACTCGCATTTTTCAAGATTCCTAGATACATCGAGATCCTAGAAGCACTACCAAAAACACCAACCGCAAAAATCGAGAAACACCGTCTCCGCTCAGGAGATTACGGTAAGGGCAACCGCCTAGACCTAGGTGTTACTCGTCCACAAGTAGCAAAGTCTAATTAGCCCTAGAAAGGAACCAGTTTCATGTCGGATAAGTCCAAAGTAGTAGCACCAGTTCCAGGCAAGCCAAGTGTTGAAACTGTTAGAGAGCTCTCTAAGAAATACAGCAACTGGGGACGCTGGGGTGCGGATGACCAGCTGGGCACACTTAACTTTCTAACTCCTGAAATTGTTCAAGCAGCAGCTAGCTCGATTAGATCTGGTAAAAGAATTTCAATGGGACTACCGGTGGATGCCAATGGTCCTCAAACTGGAGGGTTAGGAAGATTCAACCCAATCCACCTAATGTTCAGAGATGGTGGAGACATTGTCTCTGGTCAGATTGTTGATGACTTCTATGGTGGACGCGACAGACACATCAGAGGAACAGATGACATGATCATCATGCCTTTGCAGTCAGGTACCCAGTGGGATGCATTGGCACACATTCTCTTCGAAGACAAAATGTATAACGGAGTAGCTGCTGCAACTATCAGCAGCAAGGGAGCTCAGCGTGGAGCCATTACTGTTGCCCGCGATCAGATTGCAGGACGAGGAGTTCTGCTAGACGTTGCTAGGTTCAAGAAAGTTGATTTCCTGGAGCCCGGATATGCAATCACCTCACAAGATCTAACTGACTGTGCTAAGGCTCAGGGTGTAACCATCAAAGAAGGTGACTTCGTCCTGATTAGAACCGGTCAGATGGGTGATCGCAAGGGTAAGTGGGGAGACTACGCGGGTGGAAGTGCCCCAGGCCTTGGACTAGATGCAATCTCATGGGTTTATGACTCTAATGTTGCAGGAATTGCCACAGACACTTGGGGAGCAGAAGTTCTTCCTAACGAGACCCCAGATGTATTCCAGCCATTGCACTGTGTATTCATTGTGGCGATGGGTCTCTGGATTGGTGAGATTTTCGACCTTGAAGAGCTAGGAGCAGACTGTGCAGCAGACGGCCAGTACGACTTCTTCTTCTGTGCCCCACCACTAGTTATTACCCAAGGTGTTGGATCTCCTGTAAACCCAATGGCGATTAAGTAAAGAAAGAAACCATGGCAACTAAGAGCTACCGCATAGCAACGATTCCAGGTGATGGAATCGGTTGCGAGGTAGTTCCTGTTGCTCAGAAGTTAGTAAACGAAGTAGCTCAAACTTTTGGTTTCAAGATGGACTGGACTGAGTTGGACTGGTCGTGTGAAAGATATGCCCAGACCGGAACGATGATGCCAGATGATGGTCTACAGATTCTTTCTAAACACGATGCCATATTCCTAGGAGCTGTTGGTTGGCCTAGTGTCCCTGACCATGTTTCACTCTGGGGGTTACTAATTCCAATCAGACGAGAATTTGATTTGTATATCAACCTCCGTCCTGTGGTCTTGCTGCCAGGTATTGAATCACCTCTAAGAGACCCTGTACCAAACATTGATTTCCAAATAGTCAGAGAAAACACCGAAGGTGAATACAGCGAAGTCGGTGGCAGATTCAACCGTGGAACAGTTAGAGAAGTGGCACTGCAAGAAGCTGTCTTTACCAGAGTTGGAATTGAACGAGTAGTTCGCTTCGCAGCTGAACTTGCATCTAAGCGTTCAAAGAACCTAATCTCAGCAACCAAGTCAAATGGAATCATTCACTCAATGACTTTCTGGGATGAAGTCGTTCAGGATGTTATGAAGGATTATCCAGATGTGACCTGGAGATCTATGCACGTAGATGCACTAGCTGCTCGCATAGTGAGCCATCCACAGACGCTAGATGTAATTGTTGCCTCTAATCTTTTCGGTGATATTTTGAGTGACATTGGTGCAGCTGTAGTTGGAAGTCTTGGAGTAGCTCCATCAGGAAATATCAACCCAACCAAAGGCCCAGGTCTTTTCGAACCTGTTCATGGTTCAGCTCCTGATATTGCAGGAATGGGAATTGCTAATCCAATTGGTCAAGTTTGGTCGGCTGTGATGATGCTTGAGAATCTCGGTGAGGCAGGTGCTGCAAAACTCTTAGCTCAGGCAATCAATCTTGTGACTAGTGAAGGTAAAACTCTCACTAAAGATTTAGGTGGTAACTCATCAACTACTGAAGTTGGCAACGCTATCTCTTCTGCACTGACAGATCTAAGTAAGGGGGCTATGAAATGAGTAGACCTCAGATCATGCCTCGTGGTGAAGAGAGACTTTACTTCGAAGCACTAGCAGAGAACAAACTTACATTTGGATTCTGCACTTCTTGTTCTAAAGCTCACTTCTATCCAAGAACAGTCTGTCCAAGCTGTCACAGTGACCAAATCGAATACAGAGTCAGTTCAGGTAAAGGAACTATTTACACTTTCACCACTCAGTATCGAGCCGGCAACCCAGCTTTAGAAGAGCAGGTTCCTTACACGATTGTCATGGTTGATCTGGCTGAGGGTTACCGCATGATGGCTGATCTACTGGGCACTGCGCCTGAAGAGATTGCCATAGGCCTACCTGTTGTTGCTGAAATAGAGCATCCAGAAAACGGACACTCTGTTGTTCACTTCCGCCTGGAGGTGTCTAATGGCTGATAAGTCAGTAGCAATTGTTGGTGCAGCACAAGTGGACATCTTCAAGACCAAAGACCGCTCTCCTGTTGGTTTAGCAGCACTAGCTGCTAAGCGTGCAGTTGAAGATGCCGGGTTGAAACTATCTGATGTTGATGCTTTGTTTACTTCATCTTCTTACTACGCAATGCCGACACTAACCATGGCTGAATACCTTGGGTTATCACCAAACATTGTTGATTCAACTTCAACCGGTGGCTGTTCATTTGTTCAGCACCTAGGACATGCAGTTGCAATGATCAACCAAGGCTTGTGTGAAGTTGCACTAATTGTTTATGGCAGCACTCAAAAAACTGATGCAGGAAAGCTTGTAAGCATTGCAGAACACTCAGTCTATGAACAGCAGTATGGACTTATTCATCCACTTGGTGCCTTTGGACTTATTGCCAATAGACACATGAAAGAGTTTGGCACTACTAGCGAACAACTAGCTCAGTATGCAGTGTCTGCTAGAGAATGGGCACTACTAAACCCAGAAGCGCCATACCCAACAGCTCTTACTGTTGATGAAGTTTTGAGCTCTCCAATGGTTGCTTCTCCGCTACACAAGCTCGACTGCTGCCTGGTAACTGATGGAGCAGGAGCAATTATTGTTACCTCTGGAAAGAGAGCTGCTTCATTGAAGCAGAAACCTGTTTGGGTTCTAGGAACTGGTGAAGCACAAAATCATAGAAACATTTCACAGATGCCAGATTTCACATCAACCAAGGCATCAGTGTCAAGCAAGCGTGCATTTGAACAAGCTGGAGTTGGTATCGCTGATATCGACACAGCACACGTTTATGATGCTTTCACAATCAGTCTCTTGATTCTGATGGAAGATCTTGGTTTCTGTAAGAAGGGTGAGGGCGGAGCATTTGTTGAAAATGGTCGTCTTGCTCCAGGTGGTCAATTGTCCTTGAATCCAAACGGTGGTGGATTATCTTTCTCACATCCAGGCATGCTCTCGATGTTCTTGATCATTGAAGCTGTTGCTCAACTCAGAGGAACTGCAGGAGCTAGACAGCATCATGGGGCTAAGTTGTCTCTAGTTCATGGAATGGGTATGACCTTGGCTTCACACGCAACAGCAATTCTTGGAAATGAGGCCCCGTAATGATGCAGCGAAAGATTGGTGCACTGAGCACTTCTGTATTGGGGATTGGTTGCAACAACATGGGCCGAGGTCTAGATCAAAATGCTACGCAGGAAATTGTGGATGCAGCATTAGACAGTGGCATCAACTATTTCGACACTGCAGACAAGTACGGTGAGACTAGATCAGAGAGCTTCCTAGGAAAAGCTATTAGAGCAAAGCGAAGCCAAATTATTGTGGCAACCAAGTTTGGTTTGGTCTTGCCAGACCAACCAGCAAGTGGTGGAGCTTCTGCAGATTGGATTCGCAAAGCAGTAATCGGCAGTCTCACCAGATTAGATACCGACTACATAGATCTTTATCAACTACACAGACCAGACCCTAATGTTCCACTTGAAGAAACTCTTGGAGCACTAAATGACCTTGTTAAAGAAGGTCTAGTTAGAGAGATTGGTGTCTCAAACGCATCTGCTAGTGAACTTCAGCAGGCCTGGGATGTTTCTGAAGCACATGGCTTCAGTAAGTATGTATCTGTTCAGAATGAATACTCAATGATTCGCAAATCATCTGAAACTGACGGTGTATTTGATTTCTGTGATGCAACCGGTACTGCTTATGTTCCTTACTATCCGCTAGCTAGCGGGTTACTGACTGGCAAGTACCAGCATGGCAAACCAGATCCTGAGGGCACAAGACTTGCCACCATCAAGCTTTACCAGGACTGGTTTAGCGATGAAGATCATCAGTTAGCGAAAGATATTGTTTCTGCTCTGATCAAAGAAGGCTATGACCCACTTGTTGCAGCTATTCAATGGATACTTCGCCAGCCATCAGTTTCATGCGTGATTACTGGAGCATCACGCCCTCAACAGGTTTTGGATAACACTAGGGCTGTGAATACAGCTCTAAACCAAGAAGACTTAGTAGCAATCTCAGAAATAGTTATGGAGGTGCGCCGCTAAGGAGCCTTGAACTCGCAGCTTGAGAACTTGGTTCATGCATCAAAGAGGTAAAGATAAAGTTTCAAAGTTTTTACATGTAAACAACTAAAAGTAATTTATCTAAGCAAAGGAGAAACAAATGAAAAAATCAAGAAGGCTCGGCCCGATTGCTGTTTTAGCCGTTGGTGCCTTGGCTCTTACCTCATGTGCCCCTGAAGCTCCACCAGAGCGTGCATCCATTGTTATGGGTATGGCTTCAGGCGACACATACACTGCTGAATGGTGGGGCTGGCTTGCAGCTCTTAAGCTCGGCTACTATGACGAACTAGGCCTGGATGTCGAATTCCAGGGTGTTGGCGGTAGCGGTGACGTAGTTGAACAACTTGTCGCTGGAAACATTGATGCGGGTAACCCTTCAATGCCTGCTGTTGGTGAAGGTGCCCTAGTTGGTCTTGACCTAGTCAACCTCTATACATATTCAACAGGAGCTATCTTCGGTATCTTCGCTCCTGAAGAATCGGGTATCACAAGCATTGCTGATCTAGCAGGTAAGAAGATCGGTATCTCTGAAGCTGGTGGAGGTGAAGTTGCATTCTTGGAAGCATCGCTTCTTAAGGAAGGCATTGACCCAATCACAGGTGCGACATTGATTCCAATCGGTGACGGTGGACCAGAGACTTTTGCTGCTATTCAAACAGGAAAAGTTGATGCATACTCAACCGCTTACAATGACATCTTTGCTTTGCAGACACAGGGACTCAACCTAGTTGACCTAACACCTGCAGAGTTCAATTCATTCCCTGCTCGAGGCATCATTACAACAAGTGCAAAGCTCGCTGAAAAGGGAGAAGCTTGGGGTCGTTTCGCTAAGGGAACTGCAATGGGTACTCACTTCTGCCTCCAGAACAACGAAGCTTGTATTGCGATGTTGAAGGAAGAAATCCCAGCTGCGTTCGAAGAGAACCAAGATGGTGTATCTCAAGGAGCATTGCGTTTCGCGCTATCGCTGACACAGGTGCCACCAAAGGACACAGCGAAGTACGGTGCACATAGCGAGTCTGGAACTTCAGAATTCCTGGCTCTTATCGGTTCGACCATTCCGGATGCTCAAGATGTAGATCTGGCAGTATTCCTAAACGGTCAGTACCTAGATGTTGCTAATGACTTCGATCGTGCTCGGGTCGAAAAAGACGCAGCAGACTACTAAACCAAATCAACGAAAGGCCACTGAAGTGCAAAAAAACAACGATTCCAATGTATTAGTCCGATTAGAGGGTGTCTCTAAGAAATACCAGTCGGGCAGCAATGAAATTATTGCGCTCAGTGGCCTTGACCTTGAGGCACGGGAGGGAGAGTTTCTCTCCCTCCTGGGCCCTAGTGGTTGTGGTAAGTCCACAGCACTAAACATCATGGGTGGGCTACTCAAAGCTTCCGAAGGTAAAGTTTCCATCGCCGGAGAAGAGATGACTAAGCCAAGGAGGGACATCGGAATGATGTTCCAACAGGCGGTTATGTTCCCTTGGCGAACAACCATCGAAAACGTCCTACTTCCAATTGAAGTATTTGGGCTAAACAAGAAAGACTATGTAGCCAAAGCCGAAGAGCTTTTGGCAATGGTTGGCATGTCAGAGTTTGCTAACTCATATCCATGGCAACTATCTGGTGGAATGCAGCAAAGAGCTGCACTCTGTCGCGTACTTATTCACCACCCGAAACTTCTGCTCCTAGATGAGCCTTTCGGTGCTCTAGATGAGTTCACCCGTGAAAGCATGAACCAAGAGCTCCTGAGACTGCAAAGTCACTCAGGGTCCACTGCCGTATTGGTTACTCACAACATTGCTGAGGCAGTATTCATGTCAGATCGAATCGCAGTTATGACTTCCAGACCAGGAAGACTAATTGGAGTAATTGATGTGCCATTTGCTAGACCTCGAACTCCCGATCTGTATGGAGATCCAGAATTTACAAAGCTTGTAGTTAAGGCTCGACAAATGCTAGGGCTAGCATGAGTTCTTCAGCTGATATTCGCTCACGAGGAAAAGCACTTAGAAAACAAACTAAGTCAACCAAGCAGTCGATGCTTGTTGGTGGCTTAACACTCGTTGTATTTCTTGTGCTCTGGGAATTACTCCCAACCATCGGTGTTCTGAATAGAGTTCTTATCCCAACTCTTACCGACACTATCTGGGGGCTTGGGCAACTAGTCGCTGGTGGTTATTGGTGGGAAGATCTCGGCAGCACACTTTCCTCCGTGGTAATTGCATGGACTATAGGTGTCACTTTTGGAATTACCATGGGTGTCACTCTTGGAACTTCACCTTTCATTCGCACTGCAATCACACCTTATGCAATTGCATTGCAGGCACTTCCAAAGATTGTTCTTGCTCCAGTTCTAATTGGAGCGCTGGGCTTTGGCTCTCAGAGCAAGATTGCAATCGCTGTAGCTATTTGTTTCTTTCCAGTTTGGATCAACACCATGGTGGGCTTAGCTCTACCAAGTGCTGCGGAGTTCACATTTATGAAATCACTCAACGCAAGTCGAGTGCAGGTGTTTAGAAAACTCCAACTCCCATCTTCAGTTCCAATTGTCTTGGTGGGAATGAAGCACGCGATGCTGCTCTCCTTTACAGGTGTTCTGGTTGCGGAAATTCTTTCGTCGGCATCTAACGGACTTGGCAAACTAGTTAAAGAGTTCTCTCTTCAACTAAACATGCCACTAAGCCTCGCTGTTATCACCGTGGTTCTAACCATTGCAGTTTCGCTGGTTTCAATCATGGATGTTCTAGAAAGAAAAGTTGTCTTCTGGTCCGAAAGTGAGAGAGGCAAAAAGTCATGAGTAAAGCAACCTTGAGCACTACGAAAGTAACTCTAGAAGATCCTCAGAAGAAGAAAAAGAAGTTTTCTCCCTACTGGATTACTGCTGCCCTCTTCCCAATCATCATGCTGACTTGGTATGTGATTACGGAAATCAGAGTTTTGCATCCTATTCTGATGCCAGGACCTGAAGCTGTTCTCAAAGCAGTCCCTAAGGTCTTTGGCTCAGAGACTTTCGTAATGCATGCCACTAGAACCTTGACTGAAATCGTTGGTGGATTTGCTTTAGGTGCCACAGTCGGTTTTATTCTGGGCCTCCTTCTAGGTTCTTCTAACGTTCTTAGAGCTGCGTATCTACCTGTGCTAAGCGCAATGGAAGCAGTACCTACTGTGATTATTGCTCCGCTTCTTATTGCGTGGCTAGGCTTCGGATTTGAAGGAAAGATCGTGCAGGCTGCATTTGCTTGCTTCTACGCTGTGTTCATTACAACTCTTTCCGGTTTAGCTTTAGCCAATGCGAACAGCGTTTCATTGATGCAGTCCTTAGGTGCTTCTAAAATTCAAACCCTGCTGAAGTTGCGTATTCCTTCAGCTTTGCCAGTGATTTTTGGAGGGCTACAACTCGGAGCAACAATCGCCATCATTGGAGCGATTGTTTCAGAGTTTGTTGGAGCGGATGCAGGCCTAGGCTTCTTGCTCCTGAGATATCGCTCCAGTTACGACACCCCATCAGCTTGGGTACTTATCTTTTGCTTCCTTGCAATTGGTATCGCAACATACCTAATTATTTCGTTAGCTGAGAAAAAGATAGTCTTCTGGAGAGCAGCAGCTATTACCCGTCCCGACCTGGAGAAGAAATGACGATAGACGTACACGCACACACTGTTCCAGCTGATCATATCGAGCGGATGAAACGCGATGCACCAAAGCTAGCTCCAAAGATTGAGCTAGATGGGAAAGACTGCACATTCGTCTATGAAGATGGGCGTCGAAGTGGGCCTATGCCAATAGGTATGTTTGATCACGAAGAGCGTCTCAAGGACATGGATGCTATGCGCATTGATGTTCAAGCTCTTAGCGTTCCACCAACACACTTCAACTATCACGTAGAACCAGAGTTAGCAGCACTTGTTGCAGCGAGCCATAACGACTCAATGATTGCAATGGCAGAGCAAAGTCCAGAACGTTTTGTTGTTCTGGCAACTCTTCCGATGCAAAGTGCTGACTACGCAATTGCGGAGCTCGCTCGTTTGGCAACATCAAAACATGTTGTTGGTGTTGAATTAGCAACGAATGTTTCTGGTGTGAACTTAGATGCTCCAGAGCTAGATCCAATCTGGGCAGCACTTGCAAGTGCTGGATTACCTATTGTTCTGCATCCACATGATGTGGTTGAAGGAACTAGAAGAATGAAGGCTCACTACCTTCATAACTTTGTGGGTAACCCAACAGACACAACTCTTGCTGCTGGTTCACTAATGTTTGGTGGAGTCCTAACCCGTCACCCAAGATTGAGATTTGGTCTTTTGCACGGTGGAGGATTCCTTCCATATCAGATTGGACGCTTTGATCATGGCTGGTCAGTGAGACCTGAACCTAAGGTTCACTTACCAGTAGCCCCATCAACACTTCTAAAGCATTTCTGGTTTGATTCATTAGCTCACGATGATTTATCTCTCGAACTTTTGATTAGACGCATGGGTGCTGACAAGGTGTTCCTGGGAAGTGACTATCCGTTTGATATGGCGGATATGAACCCGGTAACAACTGTTGAGCGAGTGATGGGATTAGATAACCCAGAGCTGAAGAAAGTCATGCACGAAACAGCGACTAACTTCCTAACCCCACTTGCTGCGGAGATTACTCACCTCTAATGATTGATTACCCCTGGCTGCTATTGCTGGCAGTTGCAATGGGTGGAGTTGCCCAACGCGCCACAGGGATGGGCTTTGCTCTAGCATCTGCTCCGCTAGCCATCATTGCTCTTGGTCCGCTCGAGGGTGTTTTACTGATGAACCTATTGGGGTTACCAGCAGCTGGCTTAGCCCTGTTTTTACTCTGGAGAAAGATTGAGTGGAATGTTATTCTGCCCATGTTCATTCCCTGTGTTTTAGGGATATGGCTTGGAGTTTGGTTCCTGGGGGAGATAGATCCCGCATTCTTAGAAGTTGGCATAGGTCTTGCTCTACTACTGGCAGTTATCATCACAGTTAAGTCACCTCCGTTGCCTTCAACAACATCACTCTTTATCCCCGCTACATTGACAGGGCTGTCCTCAGGGTTTCTAAATGCTGTGGCATCCATTGGTGGACCACCACTAGTTGTCTTTCGCAATCTAAAGCGCTGGTCTCCAGAAACTTTCACACCAAGTATTCAACCTCTACTAATTACTATGAGTGGTGGTTCATTCCTGTTGAAGACATTGTCTGGTCCCGTTCCGCTACCTTCTTATTCCATAATCTCCTGGGTGGGCTTGCTGGCTGCTCTTGGGGCAGGGATTCTCCTTGGCCAACTGATATCCAGAAAGCTATCCCTTGAAACCACCAGCAAAGCCATCACCTGGCTGGCAATTTTAGGATCTCTAGCTACCTTGATTCGTGGGTCAATCTCACTCTTTAGTTAGACAGCTGGTAGGTCCCAGAAATACGTGCGTATAGATGCAGCATGAATGCTAGACACTGACTATTCCCAGACCCAATAAGTAAATGGGCTGTCGTGTTTGGGGTCTATTCACCAATCCCCTAAGGCAATTTGCCTTCAAAATCCGACCATATGCTAGGTCTAAACTGGCCCCTGGTGAAAGGGCAGAATCCGTGTATCCAATTAGGGAAGATCTGGGTGTAAAAAGCGAGGTTTTGAGGTTTGATTCTGTATCAATCCTCTAGTATTAGGGTAAGAGTTAAACTGCTCGTCTATTTATGGGCGAACTTCAAAATTAAGACCCCAACTGCAAAACAGGAGATCATTCAATGCTGAAAAAATTCTTTAGCACACTAGCGCTAACATCACTTTTGGTTGGGGGGTTGAGCGTAAGTCAGGCAAATGCTGAGGCACCTAACGTTGACCTCGCCAATGTTCAAGACGCAGAAGCAAATTTTAGGGTTGACCTAGGCCAGGCAACACAATTTGTAGTTCCAGCAGGGCTCACAAATGTTGATGTTGCTCGAGAATTCCAATTTGCCGAGAGTTTTCTTGTAGCCCGCCAAGGCCAAACTCTGGGCTTTAAATTCACAGTCACGCAGCCTAATGGATCTGCTATCCCTGCTATGGGCATGGGTTCAGGAATGTCTTACTCCAAAAATGTTTACGGAAGCCTTATGTCTAGCGAAGGCGGCCAAAGGGTTGAGGCAAACTACGAGACAGGCAGCATGGTTGTTCCAGCAGATGCAACGAACTACACAGGTTACTTGAATACAAGTATGTACATCTATGCAGGCGCTAGTGGTCAGACTCTGCCGGCTGGAACTTATACATTCAGCTTGGAGTTAACTTCTTTTGCTGGTATCGAAGTTGTGCCAACAGACTCAGAGGGTCTATCAGTGACCAGCGTTAAATACCGCTATTCAGTTCCTGGCACTTCGTTCTCAGTTCCAGAATCAGTGATTGATTTTAACGTTGGGGGCGACTTGTGTTTGGACACTTCAAAAGTAGCCGTTGGCGACATCGTTAGTGCAGGGATAGTCTTCGATGGCGTATTTGACAATAACACCGACACTTCTTGGAGAACCCAGACCGGCTACAAAGTGTATGACGACGCTGGCTACCGCGACTCGTATTCCTCATCAATCACAATCACTCAGTTTGACTTGGACTGGGGTGTCCAGGTCATGCTAAACAAATACATTCCCAATCCCGAAGCATACTCAACTCACGAGCTGGCATTTAGGTTCACTAATCAGGATGATGAAGATGTGAGCTCTAACTGTGCTCCGGCTAAACCTGCAGCACCAACACTTTCTGTGGCTAATGGAATGGTTACCGCAACAGGTAATTTTGCAGTTGGATCTAGCGCTAGGTACGACTCGCAATGTGTCGTTTACGATGCAGCTGCGCCAACAGTGGCAGTTAGAACAGTTTCAGCGAATCCGAACTTTCAGGTGAAAATCAACTACAGCTGTAACATCATGGGCTTGAATTCCGGCACTACTTACCTAATTAAGTTTAGAGACAAGTTCAATAAAGCCTTCTCAGAGTTTTCTGATGCAAGCGAGATCTTGATTCCTGCAGCTGGGTACACAGTCACCAGCACTTACGAAGGTGTGGCTGAAGCGAAGAAGATCGTAAAGGTAAGCAGTAACGTTCTTCCTATAGAAAACTTCTCACCTCGTACCTCTGTTGTTCCAGATGGCAAAGGTGGATTCTACATTTGGGCAGCTCAGCAAGGAGCATGTCCGCCTTCTTGTGGAGATCAAAGGCTACGTATTAGACACGCAACTGCAACTGCACTTGACTCGACTTTCGCAGGAACCGGAACTTTGCTTTTTGAATCAATCACAGCCCGTAACGCTTTCGTTGGCGGAATGGGTTACTACGGCGCAGGAAAAGACAAGTGGGCTGCCGTGGTAAACGGAGTAAACTTCGATGTTTCTCCACCAGTTGGAGAGAGTCAAGTGGTTTTCGGTTCTGCAGCTAGTGCGGCGACCTCTTCACAAACCCTGACACAAACAAGTGTTGACTCAGTTTGTGCCGCAGCTTCAGCAGGATATGCGACTCGCACAGGGACGAACATGCAAGTATCGGTGATAGCTGCGCCAACTAATAATGCACTTCTATCGATTACTTGTTATAAGGCATTCACAATTCAGGAAAGAGACTCATTACTTCCGTTGACTGTTTTGGCAACAATGGACTCTGCAACTGGGGCCCTAACTTATGTGGCAAAGATGGCTACACCTGATTCTTCGTTCAACAATGTGACCGCAAGATTCTCGGTTAACCCAAATGCGTCAGGTTCTGAAGCGATGCTCACAGCTTTTGTGACCACTAGCTTGGTAACTCAGGTAAACAACTTCCCAACTCCAAACGCTGGAACAATTACAGATCGTATTGTTCTCAGGTTTGATTCAAACCTTGGCCTCTTGAGTACAACACCAGGGGCATGGGGTTCAGCTGGCGGGACTATCGCTAGTGAGCCAACACTTGTGACCCCTCAGGAGAACACAGGAAAGATCTTTGCTGTAAGCAACTCGGCCTCGGCTGTGCAGGTCGTTACATTTGACGGGTCTGCCGTTGGGGCGGCAACGTCAGTTGATCTGAGTCAATCTGAAATTGCTACACCTGCAATATCTGTCCTTGGTGGACACGCTGTACCGTCAAATGAGACAGTGCTTCCAGTTGCGGTAACGGGCATCAATAAAGATGCTGCAGGTTGGATCGACCTCTCAACAGGTGTTCTTACAACTGGTGAGGTGTTGAGCTACACCACAGCATCAGGAAATGGACTAGCTAAGTTCTGGGTAAGAGGGTCTGACGACACCCCGTACCTTATCTATAGCGATTCAGCTGCTCCGGCAAACCTGACTGTTCTTAAGTGGATGGACCCAAGTTATGTAGCTCCAGTAGGAGATGCGCCAACAGTTACTTCAAAGGATGTTAAGTACTCAAAGAACATTCCAACAGCAGGTGCGAAGGTTACATTGACAGGAACCAACCTGGATGTTGTAATCTCAGCAAAGATTGGTGAAAACACAGCGGCTCTTGGAACCAAGACTGCTACATCACTTCAGCTAACAATTCCTACTGCCTCTGCGGCAGGAACAGTTGACATCACTCTTACAACTGCTAGTGGAGACACTGTTGTTGACACATTCACCTATGTAGGTACCGGTGTTGCACAGACTGTAACTGTTGGTGCTTTGGCTGCATCAGTAACAGTTGGTAACGCTGATCTAACATTGAGTGCAACTGTTGCATTCTCTCCGCTAGATGCTGGCACTGCAGGTGCAATCACCTGGAGCTCAGAGACACCTAGCGTTTGTTCAATCGTTGCAAACAAGGCTCGTCTACTAACTGCTGGCACCTGTACTGTAAAAGCAACAGCTGCTGCAAGCGGTCTGTTGCTAGCTGGTTCAGGTACTCAGTCAACAACTGTTTCTGCTGCACCAGCTGCTGCTCAGACAGTGACACTGACTGGTCCAACCAAGGTGGTAGTTGACCTTGATGGATTCGATGTTGTGTCATCTGCCACATCACGTCTAGCAATTGTTTACTCAACAAGCACTCCAAGTGTTTGTACAGTATCTTCAGCAGGACGCGTAGTTGCGATTGCTGTTGGAACTTGTGTGATCACATCAACCCAGGCTGGAAACGCTAACTGGTTGGCAGCAAGCAAGTCACTGACAATCACAGTTGCAAAGACCCCAACAACTCCTGTAACTGAAAAGGGTGACATCAAGAAGCCTCTAGCTCTGTCAAAGACTGGAACCTTCCTAAAGAACGGTGACACTCAGCTTGGTTGGAACCGAAGCAAGGGAACCTTGGCTGTGAAGCTAAGCGTTGTCTACATCGGCCCTGTAAAGGCAACTGCATCATTCAAGGTCGGAAGCAAGACATACACATGTACTGCAAAATTCGGACTATTGAAGAAGCAGTCATCTAGCAAACTACTAACTTTGACATCACCGAACCTGTGTGCTGCAAAGACAGAGAAGACTCAGCTAGCTGCGTTGAAGAAGATCACCACAAGCACAGTGGTTACAATCACCGTCGTGCGTGACATGTACTTCCCAACCACCTACAAGAAGATCCGCACCAAGACTCGCGTCTTGTACGCGAAGCTTGGCTAGTAAATAAGCTCTAATAACTAACCCGCCATAGAAAGCTATGGCGGGTTAGTTATTTAACATGTAAGCGTTTGTTTCACCTATTTAGGCTGAGAAGAGCCTGAATACCTAGGAATCGCGAGGAAGTGCAGCAAGTAGACTTAGCCAATGAGAGCTAAATTCCTAGGAATCCTGACTGCAACCGTGATTGTCTTCGCTGGACTTGCAGCCCCAAATCTTTCCAATTCTGCATCTGCAGCCACTTCTTACACTGTGACATTTGATGCCAATGGTGGATCTGGCGTTATGGGAAAGCAGACTCTTCCAACTAAAGGAAAAGCTCTTTCAGTAAATAAGTTTGTTCGTGACACCCACCGCTTTATTGGCTGGTCACTAACTAAGACAGGTTCAGTTAGGTACTACAACAAGTCTGTTGTGAAGCCGACTAAGAAATTAACTCTTTACGCACAATGGACCCCAACAGTCAAGACACCAATGTTGGCAGGACATAAAGTCGGCAAACTTCTATGGTCTGATTCGTTCACTGGTAAAGCCGGTGGACTCATTGATCAAACAACCTGGACAGCTAGATACTGTGGCCATGATGCAGATAACGGTGGAGGAACCTGTCACAATAACGAAAAGCAGTGGTACATTCCAGAAGCTATTCGTTTAGATGGCTCAAAACAAGGTAACGCTGTTATCACTTCTAAGAAGGTTACTGGCACTCCTGCTAACTCAGGACCTTGCATGAACCCACCATGTAGCTTTACCAGCGGTCGTTTTGATACTCAGAAGAAGGTTTCCTTCAAGTACGGATACATTGAAGCTCGCATTAAGATGCCTGCCGGCGGCGGTAACTGGCCTGCATTCTGGGCTCTAGGAGACTCCATGAGTGAGGTTAGCTGGCCTCGAGCTGGAGAGATTGACATTGCTGAGCAGGGTGGAAACCTACCTATGAGAAACTCAGCTGCAGTCCACTTCTCTGTAACAGAATTTGGAGGAGGACACAGATATATCTGGGGAGAAGAAGTAAACCAGGCTAACTATCAAACCGGATTTCACACCTATGGACTTGCGTGGCAACCCGGCAGATTGGAATTCTATGTTGATAGAGAACTGTTCTGGACCGCCACACCATCTAATGTGCAGGGATACTGGCCGTTTGATAAGCCTTTCTTCTTGATTCTCAACAATGCTGTTCAGGGTTCTGCAGGCTTTGGTGGAAGCTACAGTGGTTGGGCTGAGAGCAAGACTGAGATTGATTATGTGCACGCATGGCAGCTCAATGGTCAGGGATCTGTAGTTAAGAAGAAGTAGTTTTAGACACGGGTTGCTTGCTCTATAGGCCAAGTGTTGGCAGACACTTTGCGAGAAAGCGGTACTTATTTCTCGCCTTGGTAGACTTAGTCAATGAGTGATGCAGGCAAAGAAACACGCAATCGGCTCCTGCTCACCACGGTAGAGATGCTTGATGAGATGACTGAGAAAGATGTCTCAGCAGCCGAGATTCTGCGTAGAACAGGCATTGCCAAGGGTTCTCTGTATCACTTCTGGCCATCAATCGGTGAACTCATTGAAGAGGCCTATTTGGTTAGATATTCAAGGTTTGTTGAGAGAAGTGGTGGGGTAATCCGCGAACTTCTAGAAAAGTGTGAGACCAAAGAGCAATTCTTCGCAGGGCTTTCACACGTCACAGAGATAACTCAGGACCCAGCAAGAAAAGCCAACCGCTATGAGCGAGCCCGCATTCTAGGAATGGCTGAGAAGAATGAGAAGTTCAGAAAAGCCCTAGGTGAGGTTCAACAAGGTCTTACAGATCTATTCACAGAACAGTTCATAGAGGTTCAGAACAGAGGCTGGTTCAATAAATCCTTTGACCCAAGAGCTGCAGCAGTTCTAATCCAGGCTTACACACTAGGCAAGATCGTTGACGATGTTGTAGAAAATCAGATGGATCCGATTATTTGGAACGCTCTAATCGGTCTAATTGTCGATAAGACTCTTGCCTAATTTCTAGGTTCTAGAACAAGTCAGCTTTCATAACCTTGGTCCAAGCAGCAACAAAGTCCTTTATAAACTTCTCGTTAGCATCGTCAGCTGCATAAACCTCAGCAACTGCACGCAACACTGAGTTAGAGGCAAAGACTAGGTCTGCTCTTGTTGCAGTCCACTTTCTTTCTCCATCAGCATATGCGTGTGAGCCGTAGATACCTTTTTGACCTGACTTTGGAGCCCAAGCAATGTTGTTATCAAGAAGGTTTCTGAAGAACTCGTTGTTTAGAACTCCAGGTGTTGAAGTCAATACACCCAGCTGAGTGTTTGAGCTTGTAGCACCCATTGCTCTAAGACCACCAACAAGAACAGTTAGTTCTGGTGGAGTTAGTCCAAGCAATGAAGCCTTCTCGAGTAGTAGGTGTTCTGCTGTCTCTTCAGTTCCTTCAGACCAGTTGATGAATCCATCAGCAGTTGGCTTTAGGTAGTTGAATGATTCAACATCTGTTTGTTCCTGAGTTGAATCGCCTCTACCGCTAGAAACTTCAACCTTCACACCTGCTGCTTTTTCAATTGCAACGTTTCCTGCAAACACGATGAGGTCCGCAAGTGAGATGTCAACTTTTAGCGAGCTCTTTAGTTCAGCAAGCTTGTCGATGGTAGGCATAACATCAGCATTTACTGCCCAGCTTCTTTGAGGTTCAAGAGCAATACGTGCACCGTTAGCTCCACCTCTCTTGTCGCTGTTTCTAAATGTTGATGCTGAACGCCAAGCGGCTTTTACTAGATCTGCAGTTGATAGACCGGTAGCAAGAATAGCTGTAGCAATTTCATCCTTGTTCTTGGTCCAGTCAGTGGTTCCTTCAGCTACTGGGTCTTGCCATAGCAATACTTCTGCTGGAACATCATCACCGTGGTAACGAGCACGTGGACCCATGTCGCGGTGAGTTAGCTTGAACCATGCACGGGCAAACTGATCTGAGAAGTAATCAAAGTCAGCCAAGAACTTGCGGCTAATCTCTGCATACTTAGCGTCATAGCGAAGAGCTAGATCTGTTGTGAACATCACAGGCAGATTCATCTGTCTTGGGATGTGAGCATCAGGAGTCATGTCTGCTCTCTCGCAGTCGATTGGATGCCACATCACAGCACCTGCTGGTGAGTGGGTCTTCTCCCATTCGTACTTGAAGATTAGTTCTAGGTAGGTGTTGTCCCACTTGATAGGAGTTGGGGTCCAAGCACCTTCAATTCCGCTAGAGATGGTGTCTTCACTATGTCCCTTGCCTTGGCTGTTAGCCCAACCTAGACCTACCTGGTGTAGTTCTCCACCTTCAGGAGCAACGCCAACTTGAGCCGCATCTCCAGCACCATGAGCTTTACCGAAGGCGTGACCACCAGCAATAAGAGCAACTGTCTCTTCGTCGTTCATGGCCATACGAGCAAAGGTTTCTCTAATGTCGCTAGCTGATAGCTGGAAGTCAGGGTTGCCATCTGGACCTTCAGGGTTCACATAGATCAAACCCATCTGAACAGCAGCTAGAGGGTTCTCTAGGGTTCCTGCATCACGAGTTGCGTCATAGCGCTTGTTAGCAAGCCACTCTGTCTCAGGGCCCCAGTAAGTGTTGTCTGGTTCCCATACGTCTGCTCTACCTCCAGCAAAACCAAAGGTCTTGAAACCCATGTCTTCAAGGGCAACGTTTCCAGCAAGGATCATTAGATCTGCCCAAGATAGTTTGCGACCATACTTCTGCTTGATAGGCCATAGCAATCTTCTTGCCTTGTCTAGGTTGACGTTATCTGGCCATGAGTTCAGGGGAGCAAATCTCTGAAGTCCTTGACCTGCACCACCACGACCATCGCTAACACGATAGGTTCCCGCTGAGTGCCATGCCATACGGATAAAGAACGGACCATAGTGCCCATAGTCAGCTGGCCACCAAGGCTGAGAAGTCTTCATAGCCGAGATGATGTCTGCTTTAACCTGAGCCAAAGGCAATGTCTTGAACTCGGCTACATAGTCAAAGTCAGGACCAAATGGATCACTCTTCTCTGAGTGATGAATGAGAGCGTTAGTTGTGAGTTGGTTTGGCCACCACTTGTTGTTTGTAGTTGGGGTTGTCCCTACGCCGTGAGGCACTGGGCACTTAGCTTCTTCAGTCATTTCTTCCTTCATTCAAGATTGAAACAGATAACAGGTCTAATTAGTACAAGGTTACCAGATGGGGCTGAGGCCTAGAATGCTAAGAATTGAGCACAGTAAGTAGACTGCTTTCAATTATGAAAATCATTCGAACTATAGCCAGACTCGGTCTTGGCTTGGCACTAACTCTTGCCGGCTCTTCACACTTAGGAGCTGCTAGAGAAACTTTTAGGGCTCAGGTGCCAACCTGGCTGCCTCTTGATGCCGACTTTGTAGTTATCGCCAGTGGAATAGTTGAGATAGTCCTAGGCCTCTGGTTGATTTCTGGATTCAAAGCACCAATTGCTGGAACAGTAACTGCACTGTTCTTTATCGCAATCTTCCCTGGCAACATTTCTCAGTGGGTAACACAAACAGATGCGTTTGGTCTTAACACTGATGAGGCAAGACTGATCAGACTCTTCTTCCAACCATTACTTGTAATTTGGGCTCTGTATTCAACGAGTGCAATCGCTTGGCTAAAGGCATTGAAATCAAAGAAGTAAAAACTTTTGAGTTAAAGAAATGTGGCCCCCGGAAAACCGAGGGCCACATTTTTAGTTCTTAGCTGTTACTTGACTACCTTTTTAGAGGTTGTCTTACTCATTGAGTATGCAGTACCTGCTGTGTTCTTTGCAGCAACTAGTACACGGATGTACTTTCCGATGTCAGACTTAGCCAACTTGTAGGTCGACTTAGTTGCACCCGAGATAGTTGCACACTTAGAAGGTGTTGATGCTGATGTTGATGTCTTTGTGGAAGAAAGTGAACAACGGTACCACTTGTATGTGTAAGTGATAGTTGAGCTTCCACTCCATAGACCCTTTCCAGCAGTTAGTGTTTTCGCTACCTTAGTTGATGAACCAGCAACAGAAGCTGCAGTTCTAACAGATGGCTTAACCTTCACTACAGGCACTGGAATCGCAGGAGTTGTTGCTCCGTTGAAGCCAACGTTGTCGATCGCGAACTTCTTACCAGCTACAGGAGCTGCAGCGGCACCTGTGTAACCAGGTACGTCACCTGCGTTTACGAAGTTAGGGAAGATCACCGCTTTGGTGTATTCCTTAGTCGCATCGAAAGTAGCAGTGAAGTCGAAGGTCAGTCTCTGCCAACCAGGGACTGCCTGAACAGCCTGGCTAACAGGTGTACTAGTACCAACTAACAACTGAAGCTGAACTGGAGTGTTAACAGTCTCAGGTGAGTAGTAGTTCATAGTTACAACAGATCCGAACTTCACGCCTTCTGGAGCAGTTACTAGGTTTACACCAGACCAAGCGTCGCCTGCCTTGGTGATTTCTAGAACCTTACCGCCGTTACCACCAGCAGGTGCATTTGCGATTACTGTAACCGCACCTGAGAATGATCCGTCTGGCTTGCTGTTGCTTGACTCTCCAACTGCCTTGGCACCAAGTGTGTCTGATGTCTCGAAAGTAAGAAGAGTGCTAGTTGCAACTCTCGGAACTGGAATCGCAGGAGTTGTTGCTCCGTTGAAGCCAACGTTGTCAATTGCGAACTTCTTACCAGCTACAGGTGCTGCTGGAGCTCCTGTGTAACCAGGTACGTCCTGTGCGTTTACGAAGTTAGGGAAGATCACCGCTTTGGTGTATTCCTTTGTCTCATCGAAAGTAGCAGTGAAGTCGAATGTAAGTGTCTGCCAACCAGGGACTGCCTGAACAGCCTGGCTGATAGTTGAACCAACACCAATTAGCTGAAGCTGAACTGGAGTGTTAACAGTCTCAGGTGAGTAGTAGTTCATGGTGACAGTCTTCTTAGTTGCATCACCGAACTTCACGCCTTCTGGAGCAGTTACTAGGTTTACACCAGACCAAGCGTCGCCTGCCTTGGTGATTTCTAGAACCTTACCGCCGTTACCACCAGCAGGTGCATCTACGATTACTGTAACCGCACCTGAGAAAGAACCGTCTGGCTTGTTGTCATTTGACTCTCCAACTGCCTTGGCACCAAGTGTGTCTGATGTCTCGAAAGTAAGAAGAGTGCTAGCTGCTCCGCTTGGAACTGGAATCGCAGGAGTTGTTGCTCCATTGAAGCCAACGTTGTCGATTGCGAACTTCTTACCAGCTACAGGTGCTGCTGGAGCTCCTGTGTAACCAGGTACGTCACCTGCGTTTCTGAAGTTAGGGAAGATCACCGCTTTGGTGTATTCCTTAGAGGCGTTGAAAGTAGCAGTGAAGTCGAATGTAAGTGTCTGCCAACCCGGAGCTGCTTCAACAGCCTGGCTAACAGGTTGACTAGTACCAACTAACAACTGAAGCTGAACTGGAGTGTTAACAGTCTCAGGTGAGTAGTAGTTCATAGTTACAATCGGTCCAAACTTCACACCGTCTGGAGCAGTTACTAGGTTCACACCAGACCAAGCGTCGCCTGCCTTGGTGATTTCTAGAACCTTACCGCCGTTACCACCAGCAGGTGCATCTGCGATTACTGTAACCGCACCTGAGAAGGTACCGTCTGGCTTAGTTGGGCTTGATTCTCCAACTGCATTGGCACCAAGTGTGTCTGATGTCTCGAAAGTAAGAAGAGTGCTTGTTTCTGCTCTTGAAGGAGCTTCTGGAACGTAAATGTTAGCTGCTGTACCACCGGCAATTGAGATGTTGTCAATCTCGTAAACCTGACCGCTGTTAGCAACTGGGCCTGCTCCGGTGTAACCACTGTCATCTGCGCTGAAGTTAGGGTAAATGATCAATGCGTTGTATTCGATAGCAGCATTCCAACCTTGCCCGGTTGACATGTCAAATGAAAGAGTTGACTTACCAGGCTGAGCGTCTACTACCTTAGTTACTTGTCCACCATTAGGACCTTCAAGTCTCAACTGAACTGGTGATACACCAGCATCGTTTGAGAAGTAGTCAAGCGTGATGATGGTGTTAGCAGCATCAGCAAATCGTTTCGTAGTTGATGAAGGCAAGATGATGTTTGTACCTGACCAAGGGTCACCAGTCTTTGTGAAGATCATGGCGTCGCCGGTTAGGTTAGCAGACGCGGCAATTGCTACACCTGGGCCACCAAACTTTGCTGTTACTGAGTCACTCTTCAGAGGATCGTTCGCTTCGAAGCTCAAGAAAAGAGGAGTTGCATCTGCTGCGTGAGCAGGAGATATTCCTGTGGCAAGGAGTGAACCAGTTGCCAACAGGAGAGCTACGCGGCTAGAAGCCTTACGTAGTTTCGCTTTGTTAAGAAACATGTGTGCCTTTCATTACGATGTGGAATTGCCAATCCAAGGGGAGACCCTTGAATTGTTGGTACTTTGCACGCGCGCACACACGTCTAATTAGAAGAGTAAACCCGAATATTGGCTCGCGAAAGCGGTTTCGCGGATTTTGGCTTTTGTGTTATCAAATCTTTACAGAGTGCCCAAAAGTGGCCCTAAAAGCGAATAAAACGTCCCCGATTGGGCTATTTCTTGGCGATTACTATCTCTTCATTGCCAATGCGGTTTGCCTTGAAGGTGTTCACTTCAGCGTCATCTGGGTAACCAATGGCAATTCCATAGATGAGTTTGTAGCCCTTGGGGATGTCAAACTCCTCATGCACAGCCTTAGGCCAGATAGCTACTGCCCCCTGGGCACAGGTACCTAGGCCTTTAGCGTGAGCACTGAGCATCAGGTTCTCTGCAAATAGGCCGGCATCGTTAGCTGCGAAGACTGATAGGCCCTTATGGATAAAGACGAAGATCTCAACGGGAGCGTTGAAGAACTCGTAGTTCTTAGCCCATTGGGCATCTCTAGCCTTCTTATCCCCTCTAGCAACCCCCAACATCCCATACAGTTCTTTACCAACTCTTTTGGCTCTTGGTTGGAGGGATTTCGGGTAGGCCTTCATGATTGGGTAATCACTTAGCGGCCAAGCCCTAGGAGTAAAGAGAAACTTGATTTTGTCCTTCAAGCTGCCACTTGTCACCCCTGAGCCAACACTCCAGCGTTCAAGCATGTCTTGAGAAATACGATCTCTAACTTCCCCTGATGCGACCGCGACCATGAAAGGTCTGGTGTTGCTCCAGCTAGGAGCGGTTAGGCCATCTTGGATGATCTCATCAATGAGCTTGCTGTCAACAGGAGTTGATTGGAAGGAGCGGGTACTTCTTCTACTGGCAAGGAAGTCACTGAAATCTTTAGATTTGATCATGTCTCTAGGCTACCAAGAGCACTAGCCGTGTAGTTTGCGGAGTTCTACTTTTCTATTGCAGGCCTTTGAGCCCCAGGCTGCTAGTTCTTTAGCCTTGGCTTCAGATTCTGCTGAGATTATCCAGAAGCCTGACATGAACTCAGTGGTGTCATGAAGAGGACCAGATGTAAAGATGCCAGCAGCAGCTCTGTTGTCTAGGACACTTGCTGAACTTGGGTCTTCAATCCCGCAGGCCATAATCAACTGACCGTTAGATGAAAGGTGGTCGTTGAACTCATCAATTGCAGCCATCTCATTTGAATCAGCTGAATTACTTCTGTCATCGATAACGGCAATAAGAAATCTCATAAAAACCTTTTCTCTGTAATCAGAAATATTCTAGCCATGCAATTCTCAGCGGATAGTCTTCTCTCATGGCTAGAGTTGCACAAACTAAAGGAAGGTTTCCTCCAAAGATTTGTGTTACCTGCAAGAAGCCTTTTGAATGGCGTAAGAAGTGGGAAAGAGACTGGGACAACGTGCTCTACTGTTCCAAGAAATGTAAATCAGCATGATTGAAAGAATCATCTACGTTCCCTTTGACCACCTGAATCTAAGCCACGGAGCATTAGCCAAAGCCAACCCAAAAACTGATCTAGTTGTTCTAGTTGAGAGCAAGAGGATGGTCTCTGGCAGAGATTGGCATAAAGAACGCCTGTTCTTCATGATCTCATCGGCCAGACACTTTGTATTAGAGCTAGAAGCCAAAGGGTTTCAAGTTCAATACATAAAAGCAGAGAACACTATTGCGGGACTTGAAAAAGCGCAGAAGTCTCTACCTAAAGCAGTGAAGATAGTTTGTGCTGAGCCTTCATCAATAAAGCAGTTTGAGCAACTTCAGAACTACGGAGTTGAGTTTGTTCCTAATGATTTCTTCCTGACTCCAAGAGAACTGTTTAGAGACTGGGCTTCTAAGCAGAAGTCTTTTGTGATGGAGAACTTCTATAGGCTCCAGAGAACTCGCCTTGGCATCCTGGTTGAAGATGGTAAACCTGTAGGTGGTCAATGGAACTTTGATCAAGACAACAGACTTCCACCACCTAAGAACTACACCTGGCCTGCCTATCTAGAACAAGGACGAGATGGGATAGATGCTGAGGTTGCTAAGGAACTAGGCCAAGAACTAAGCACAACTTGGGCAACGACTAGAGCAGGTGCTTTAGCTCAACTAAAGCATTTCCTAAAGCACCACGTGAATAACTTTGGTCCTTACGAGGATGCTGTTGCTAAAGACAACTGGGCTATGCATCACTCACTTCTAAGTCCATATATCAACAACGGGTTACTGCATCCAGCTGAAGTGATTTCAGAAACTATCAAGGCTTATGAAAAGAATGGTTATCCAATTCAGTCTGTTGAAGCATTCATTCGTCAGGTTATTGGTTGGCGTGAATACATCAATGGAATGTATTGGTTCTTATGTTATGAATATCGTGAACTAAATGCATTGAAAGCCAATAGAACGTTGCTAACTGTATTTAAGGATTCAAAAGCCACCTCGATGAACTGTGTTCAAGGAGTGGTTGGAGATATTGAGAAACGTGCTTGGACACATCACATTCCAAGGCTCATGATTCTAAGTAACCTGGCCTTGATCACTGGTGTGAATCCTCAACAGTTCTTGGATTGGATGAGAGAGAACTTTATTGATGCAACTGAATGGGTAATGGTTCCAAACATTATCGGTATGGGCACATATGCAGATGGTGGAAAGCTAATGACCAAACCATATCCAGCTGGCGGTGCTTACATCTCTCGAATGACCGAGTTCTGTAAAACATGTGTTTATGACCCAAAGAAAAGATCAGGCGATGATGCTTGTCCTTTCTCAACTCTTTACTGGGACTTCTTAGATAGACATAGAGAAACCTTCAAGATGAATCACCGTATGGCTCAGCAGCTCAAAGGTTTAGACCGTCTATCTGATCTTGAGGAACTTAGAGAGCGAGCAAAGGTAGTTCTAAGAGGCCTAGATAAAGGGACCATCTAGCCCCTTATCTTGGCTCGAGTTAGACTTGAATTATGCAAGCAAAGCCATTATTGATCTTTGACGGGGATTGCGGGTTCTGTACAACAGCAACCAATTTCATTCTCAAACACACAACAACTCCTATTGAGGCAACCCCTTTCCAATTCATAGATCCAGCCCTTCATGGGCTAACTCTTGAGCAAGTACAGGCAAAGGTTTATCTAGTTGTTGATGGCAAGAATTATGCAGGGCATGAGGCTTTTGCGAATCTCTTCAAAATCCAAAACAACGTTTTCCTTAGAGCTTATGGAAATCTGATTTTGGTCCCACCATTTGTTTGGTTAGCAAAGCCTGGTTATGCACTTGTAGCCAAATATCGCCAGAAGTTACCTGGTGGAACTCCGGCCTGCAAGATGCCTAGACAATGAAGAAAGCCATCCAACTATTCATAGGGCTTTTCCTAGCCCTCGTTCTCACTCCGCTCAGCCCAAGTGCTGCTGATGTAAATGACTTCTCATTCGAGAGCTTCGATGCGACCTATGAAATTTCTGTGAACGAGACAGAAGACAAACGACCAGAGATGGTTGTCACTGAAACGCTTGTTGCTAACTTTCCGCTTATCGAACAAAACAGAGGCATAAAGAGAAGCATCCCTCTAAAGAGCTACCAACTTTATCCTGGACTCATTGAAGTTCTATCGATCACAGATGAGTCAGGTAAAGCAAGAGATTTTGAGCAGACTACCGACGGGGAGTTTCTGCATCTAGCAATCAAGGCAAGAGATAACTCTTACGTGTTTGGCAAACAGACCTACGTGATTAAGTACAAACAAGATTGGGTCTTGAGCAACTGGGAGAGCGGGGATCGAAACAAAAAGCCAAGTGAGTTCTACTGGGACATCAACGGAAATGGCTGGCTACAAAGTTTTGGTCGTGTCTCTGCAACCGTGATTCTTGATCAAGCCCTGAGCCAGAATGTGATCCCTGAATCTATGCGCTGCTACGAAGGGATGTTCGGTTCTACTGGTTCCTGCAAAGTATCCCAACCTAGTGAGAACACCTATTTCTTTAGCTCCGCAAATCTAAAGTCCGGTGACACTCAAACAATCGCAATTGGATTTAATGCTGGTGTTGCAAATGTAGATGGCCCTCAGGCAATTGATAGCCCTTACTTCATTTGGTTCTTGCTAAGTCTTTTCGTTCTTATTGCGGTTCTAATTTGGGCAATTTTCTACCGAGTCACACAACTTAGAAACCTAGGGAAAACATCAATCATCGTTCCGCAGTATCAACCACCTAAGACACCTGACTTAGCCGTTTCAGCTCTTGTGGGTAGAAAGTCTGCTCATCTAAATCAAGCAAGTGTTATTGAGTTGGCTATTAAGAAACTAATTGAGATTGAACAAGTGGCTGAGTCTAAGAAAGACAGCTTCATTCTTAGAAGAACATCTGAGGCGGCAACAAATCCAAACCATATAGAACTGCTAACCGCGCTTGGTCTTTCTAAAGCAGGAGACGAAGTCAACCTGTCAGGAGACATGGACGCAGCCGAACAGGCAGCTCTTTCAAAAAGACTCCTTGCTGTGAAGAGCAAGATCACACGTCAGGTTAACTCAGGTGGCTATTTCAAGAAAAGGGCTCTGGGTATTCCAGCACTGGCCTTCGTAGTAGCCCTTGCAACTCTCATAGGGCATATCGCATCTGCGCTAGCTCTCGCATCAGACAGTGTCTATGACGTTTCAGCTGTTCCAGTGCTGTTGGGAATGCCTTATCTAGTTACTTACTGGTTGATACTGTCTAAGCGCGTGATGACTGCAAAGGGCGTAGAGGTAGTGGATTACCTCAAGGGCATGAAGATGTATATCGAACTTGCTGAGAATGATCGTTTAGATTTTCTTCAGTCTCCTAAGGGAGCTTCGCTTACTGCTTCTGAAGTTAAGGGGAGAAATGTTTTGAAGCTCTATGAAGAGGTATTGCCTTGGGCTATTCTCCTTGGTCTTCACAAACAATGGAATGGTGTTCTCAACAATCTCTACGAGAAAGACACAACACCGGTTTGGTTTGTTGGAGCTCCGGTATTCTCAGAGAGCTTCTCGAGCTTAGATCGCATTCTCGCTCAATCGCTAAGCGTTGATTCATCAGGAGGCTCTGGCGGTGGTGGTTCAGCCGGAGGCGGCAGTGGCGGTGGAGGCGGCGGAGGAATCTAGGCACCTTGCCACTTCCCTAGAAGAGGTGGGTTAACCTTGATATATGAAACCTTTCCAAATCTCAAAAGAAGTAGCCGCTGCCCTAGATGCAGGTAAACCAGTTGTAGCCCTAGAGTCAACCATCATCTCTCATGGCCTACCAAGACCTCAGAACCTAGCTGCTGCTATTGAGTTTGAAGAGATCCTTAGAGAGCAAGGTGTAACTCCAGCAACTATTGCCATCCTTGACGGTGTTCCTCAGATTGGTCTGGACTCAGTTGGTGTTGAACGTATCGCTAATGAAGATCTAGCTAAGGCAAGCGTTAGAGATATTCCTATCCTTGCTGCTCGTAAAGAAAGCGGTGCAACTACTGTTGCTGCTACTGCTCACCTGGCTTCTCTTGCTGGTATTCGAGTCTTTGCTACCGGTGGTCTAGGTGGAGTACACAGAGGTGCTAACACAACCTTTGATGAGTCAGCAGACCTTTCTACTCTTGCTGTTACACCTATTACTGTGGTGTGTGCTGGTGTGAAGTCAGTACTAGATATCTCAGCAACTCTAGAAAGACTTGAATCACTTTCTGTGCCTGTAATTGGCTGGCAGACAAAAGAGTTCCCCGCTTTCTGGCTAAACCAATCAGGACTTCAGAT
The DNA here is from genome assembly GCA_044342685.1 of Rhodoluna sp. Lineage (GTDB taxonomy): Bacteria > Actinomycetota > Actinomycetes > Actinomycetales > Microbacteriaceae > Rhodoluna. The sequence goes on along the minus strand of JBIIPK010000008.1, from coordinate 2,719 downwards.
CGACTGGTCACTAGACACAACAGATCAGATTGCTCAGGCTATGAAGGCTCAAGATGAGCTTGGACACAACCAGGGAATTGTTATTGCTAACCCAATTCCATTGAACCTGCAATGGGATCCAGCAGAACACGACCGTGTTCTTGAGATTGCTTTCAAGGCAGCAGATGCTGCTGGTGTTCACGGTAAAGCGGTAACACCTTTCCTACTTGGTTTCATTGTTGAAGAGTCAAAGGGCAGAAGCCTTGAAGTAAATCTTGATCTTGCTAGAAACAACGTCAAGCTTGCAGGACAGATTGCTACTTCTTGGTCGAAAGTGAACTAGTGGAAAGAGTTCTTGTTATTGGCGATGTCATCGATGACATCATTGTTGTCCCTGAGGGACAGGTAAGAGCCAATACAGATACCAATGCCCAGATCACACAAACTCTTGGTGGGTCAGCTAGCAACATGGCTAGCTGGGCTTCTCATGAAGAAGCAGAGGTAACTTTTATCGGTTGTGTTGGTTCTTCAGATGCAGATCGAGTGACTAAAGAGTTTGAAAGCTTTGGGGTTCATGCTCAGTTACAGACAAGTGAAAATCTAAAAACCGGATCACTTGTTGTTTTAGTTGAAGGTGATTCAAGAAGCATGCTCACCGATAGGGGAGCTAACAAAGAGTTATCACTAGAGGCACTAACTATTGATTACCTAAGTGATTTCTCTTATGTGTTTCTATCTGGCTACACACTCTTTGGAAGATCAGAAGCAGAGATCAAGAACTTTATCTATAGAGTTCAAGATGCTGGAGCACTACTTGCAATAGATCCTGGTTCAACCGGATACATCAAAGACTTTGGTGTTGAACTGTTTAAGTCATGTGTAAATGGTGTGGATATTCTTCTGCCTAATGAAGAGGAGTTTGCGCTTCTATCTACTGAAAGCTCACACATCACAATCGTTACCAAAGGTAGTCACGGAGTTGATCTCTATATAGAAGGAATTAAAACTAATTCCTTTGAAGCTGAGAAAGTAAATGCAATAGATCCAACCGGTGCTGGTGATGCTTTTGCTGGTTCGCTAATTGCACACCTGTCTCAAGGTGTTGAGCTTCATAGTGCAATAGAAAATGCAACAAAGACTGCGGCAAAAGCAGTTACTACTATTGGTGCCCGCCCTCAGCTTTGAATCTTTCAATAGATTCGTCGATTAGACGCTGAGCTTCATCCTTACCTGCCCACTTACCAACCTTGACCCACTTGCCAGGCTCTAGATCTTTGTAGTGAGTGAAGAAGTGCTCGATCTCGTCCTTGGTCTGCTGAGGAACATCGTTAACGTCCTGGATGTGAGCCCAACGCTTGTCCTTGACTGGAACACAGAGAATCTTCTCATCGATGCCGCCATCGTCTTCCATAGGCAATACAGCCACTGGTCTAACCTCAACAACTACACCTGGGAATAGCGGGTATTCAAGCAGCACCATTGCGTCTAATGGGTCTCCATCGCCACCTAGGGTGTTGTCAAAGTATCCGTAGTCAACTGGATAGACAAAAGGTGTGAACAGAACGCGGTCCAGACGGACACGGCCTGACTCGTGGTCAACCTCATATTTGTTACGGCTTCCACGAGGAATCTCGATGATGGCGTCAATAGACATGCTTCTCCTAAATAGGCTAGTTACAACAAGAATACCGAAAGGCGACAATGTCCGAGCGACCTAGGCTAACCCCAGCAATGGCCGATGTTCGTCGTGCTATTCGGGATGCCTGGGATCTAGTAGGACTAGCTAAGGGCTCAACCGTTGCAGTTGCCTGCTCAGGAGGAGCAGACTCTCTAGCTTTGGCCAGTGCTGCCCTGTTTGAAGGAAATAGAGCAGAGCTCAAAGTCATTGCTGTGATTGTTAATCACAATCTTCAAGAGGGGTCTAAAGAGGTTGCCTTGAAGACTCAAGCTCTTCTTACAGAGATGGGCTTTGCCCTAGTTGAAGTGGTTGATGTAGTTATTCAACAGAACTCTTTGGGCGTGGAAGCAGCTGCTAGGAATGCTCGCTATGAAGCTCTTTCAGAGTTTGCCCAGAGACACAATGCTGTATTCACAATGCTCGGACACACTCTCGATGATCAAGCAGAGACAGTATTACTTGGTTTAGCCAGAGGGTCTGGAGCTAAATCAATGGCGGGTATGCCGACTCTTTCTAATGATGGAAAGTATTTGCGACCACTTCTAAAGATCACAAGAAAAGAAACAGTTTCATATTGTGAAGATCTTGGAATTCAGTATTGGTCTGATCCTCAGAATCTAGATACTAAGTTCTCAAGGGTGAAGGCAAGACTAAAGGTATTGCCTGTCTTAGAAGAAGAACTAGGTCCCGGCATCGCTCAAGCTCTTTCAAGAACAGCGGAGATTCTGCAGGATGACATTAGCTATCTAGAAACCCAAGCTGATGAGGCCTTCAAGACAACTACTAGGACAACCAACAACTCAGTCACTATCGATACTGATGCTTTTGAAGGTCTTCCTAAAGCCCTAGCCAACAGAGTTATTCATAAGAGTCTTTCCCTTATGGGAGCAGAACCTGCCAAGGTTCAAATTGATGCGGTCATGGACTTAGTAAAGAATTGGCATGGTCAAAAACCTTTGACCCTTCCCTCCGTTAGAGTAGAGCGAAAGGGCAAAGAGATTATTCTCAAAAGCACTAAAACTATGAAGCCAGGAGCATGCTAGGTGAACCTCGATAAGGTCC
>JBIIPK010000013.1:0-36906 GCA_044342685.1 Rhodoluna sp. | reverse complement strand
CTGGTAAGACGGTCGCGATTGTTGGTTCTGGTCCTGCTGGTTTGGCGGCTGCTCAACAACTAACAAGAGCTGGTCACACTGTTGCTGTCTACGAAAAAGATGATCAAATCGGCGGACTGCTTCGCTACGGTATTCCTGATTTCAAGATGGAGAAGTATCACATCGATCGCCGCTTGGAACAGATGGAAGCAGAAGGTACGAGATTTAGAACTGGTGTTTCTATTGGAACCGACATCAGCTGGGACGACCTTTTCAGAAGATACGAAGCTGTCCTTGTAGCTACTGGTGCTCCAAGACCTAGAGATCTTGATGTTGAAGGTCGAGATCTTGATGGTGTTCATTTTGCAATGGATTACCTCACTCAGGCCAACAAGGTGGTCTCAGGTTTTGAAGTTGAGAATCAAACACTCGCCACTGGCAAGAAGGTAATCATCCTGGGTGGCGGAGACACTGGAGCAGACTGTTTAGGAACTGCCACTCGTCAAGGCGCTGTCTCTGTAACCACCCTTGCAATCGGCAATCAGCCTCCTACTGAGAGGTCTGAAAACCAGCCGTGGCCTACCTTCCCTAACCTATTTGAAGTAGCTAGCGCACATGAAGAGTTTGGTGAGCGTAAATATCTAGCCAACACGGTTCGCTTTGTCGGAGAGAACGGAAAAGTCACAGGTATTGAAGTAGCGGAAACAGAATTTATTGACGGTAGAAGAGTTCCAAAGTCAGGAACAGAGACCATCATTGAGGCTGATCTAGTCCTGCTGGCACTTGGCTTTACTGGTCCCGAGTCAAACATTTCTGTTGATTCAACTTCTGTTGAAACAGATGAAAAGTCCAACCTAGCCAGGAATCAAAAATACGCAACCAACATCGATGGCGTATTCGTGGCTGGAGATGCTGGCAGGGGAGCAAGCCTAATTGTTTGGGCAATTGCTGAGGGAAGAGCCGCGGCAGCTGCAATTGATGAATATCTAGAAGGATCAACATCCCTTCCGGCACCAGTCAAACCGACCGACACAGGAATTCACGCCTAACCCTTCGGTAGGCTTGTAAAGATAAAGCAAGAACAAAAGGAAAATATGAGACGCGCGAAAATCATTGCGACCCTAGGCCCAGCAGTTTCAACTTATGAATCAATTAGAGCCATTGTTGAAGCGGGTGTAGATGTAGCTCGTATGAACCTAAGCCACGGAAGCTACGACGTTCACGAAGGTGTCTACAACCTAGTACGCAAGGTTGCGGCTGACTTGAACAAGCCAATCGGCATCTTTGTAGATCTTCAAGGCCCAAAGATTCGTTTGGGAAGGTTTGCTGACGGTCCTGTGACTCTAGTCAAAGGTGCCACCTTCACAATCACTATCGAAGACATCCAGGGTGATGTAAACATTTGTTCAACTACCTTCAAGGGTTTGCCTGGAGACGTCAAGGTAGGCGACGTCCTACTAATTGACGACGGAAAAGTTGGTCTACGAGCGACTGCTGTTGATGACAAGTCTGTAACCACTGTTGTCGAAGTAGCTGGTGTAATTAGCAACAACAAGGGAATTAACCTTCCAGGAGTTGCAGTAAACGTTCCAGCACTAAGCGAGAAGGATGAAGACGATCTTCGCTGGGGTATTCGCCTTGGTGTCGACATGATTGCTTTGTCTTTTGTTAGAAATGCCTCAGACATCGTTCGTGTCCACGAAATCATGAAAGAAGAAGGTAAGTTCCTTCCGGTTATTGCAAAGATTGAAAAGCCTCAGGCTGTTGAAGCTCTTGAAGAGATCATCGATGCATTTGACGGTGTCATGGTCGCCCGTGGAGATCTAGGTGTTGAACTTCCGTTCTGGCAGGTTCCTCTTGTACAGAAGCGCGCTATTGAACTATCTAGAAGATGGGCTAAGCCAGTAATCGTTGCTACTCAGATGCTTGAGTCAATGATCACCGCTTCTAGACCGACTAGAGCTGAAGCAAGCGATGTGGCCAATGCAGTACTTGACGGTGCCGACTGCCTCATGCTTTCTGGAGAAACATCCGTTGGTGAATTCCCAGTTGAGACTGTCGCTGCAATGGCAAGCATCATCGAATCAACTGAAGACAACGGATTGAGCCGAATTCCACCTCTTGGTACAAAGCCACACACCCATGGTGGAGCGGTTACATTAGCTGCAGCAGAGATTGCAGAACTTCTAGGTTCTAAGTTCATCTGTGTCTTTACTGAAAGCGGAGATTCTCTTCGACGCGTTTCTCGTCTCCGTCACGAGATTCCAACGATTGCCTTCACCCCATCCGAGGAGACTCAGCGTCGTCTATCTCTAGTTTGGGGTTCTAACGTGCACTTGGTGCAAGAAGTGACTCATACCGATGAAATGATGCACCAGGTTGATGAGATTCTTATCGGTAAAGGGATAGCAAAGGTTGGCGATGAAGTTGTTGTCGTAGCTGGCTCACCTCCAGGTATTCCAGGCTCAACGAACTCTCTTAGAGTCCATCGTGTTGGCGATGCAATCAATGGAGCAGCTCCGGCTTACGCCAGATAGAGAAAAACCCCCAAGTGATTTTGGGGGTTTTCTTATTTGGTGCCGAAGGTGGGAGTCGAACCCACACGCCCTTTCGAGCAAAGCATTTTGAGTGCTCCGCGTCTGCCATTTCGCCACTTCGGCAAGTAACGATGAAAAGTCTAAACCATTCCTAGGAATTCTGTTTGTCGGGAGTAACCTAGACCTATGAATGAACTCGTCCGTCCTAGCGTTATCGTTGCTGAGGACGAGGCTATTATCCGCTTAGACATCGTAGAAACCTTGAAAGAATCTGGCTTCGATGTAATTGGTCAGGCCGGCGATGGGGCAGAGGCAGTTAGATTAGCCCTCGAGATAAAGCCACAGCTGGTTCTCATGGACATCAAGATGCCTGGAACTGACGGGCTTCAAGCAGCGGAGATCCTGAAGGAACACAAAGTTCCTGTAGTGCTTCTTACCGCTTTTAGTTCACCGGAGCTAGTTGAACGAGCAAGTGAAGCTGGTGTGTATAGCTACGTAGTCAAACCCTTTAATCCAAGTAACTTAATTCCTGCTTTAAGGATTGCCCTTTCATTGCACGAGAGAATGTCAACAGCTGCCAATGAACTAGATGAGATGAACGAGAAGTTAGAGACGAGAAAACTAGTCGATCGAGCCAAAGGTTTGCTGACTGAGAAGATGAAGTTAAACGAGCCTGAGGCTTTTAGATGGATCCAGAAAGCGTCTATGGACAGAAGGCTTTCGATGAAGCAGGTAGCTCTAACAGTTATTGAACAGCTTGCTGACAAACCTTAGCGATTATCCCTCAAGAAATTAGTAATTCTTACAGTCGAAAGTCTGTTGCCCTGATCGTCTTCAACTGCAACCTCATGGGTCGCTAGATTCTTGCCAATACTCACTGCTTTGGCTGTTGCCCTGATTGTGCCTTCGCGAGCACTCTTGGTATGTGATGCATTGATCTCAATCCCCACTGCATGCCTGTTTGGACCCGCCGCAATGGTTGCACACATGCTTCCAAGGGTTTCAGCCAGAACCACATAGGCTCCACCATGAACTATTCCAAGCGGCTGGGTGTTTCCCTCCGCTGGCATGACGGCCACTCCGTGAGTTCCGTCTAGGGCTAGTATCTTGATCCCCATCTTGTCAGCGAGTTCGCCTAGACCACGTTTTTCTATCCAGGCTGCTATTTCTGGAGTCATTTCAGAAGACATAAATTCCTATTAGCCCTGTTAGCGGATGTTTGAGACTGGTCAAGTTAGGCTATGTCAATGACCAAGAACAAGCCTACTCTTTTGCTAATAGATGGTCACTCTCTGGCCTTTAGGGCGTTCTACGCCCTTAGTCCTGATGGATTCAAGACACCAGACGGTCAGCACACCAACGCTGTTCATGGTTTCATCTCAATGATGTTGAACATTCTGCAGAACGAGAAGCCAACACACTTAGCCGTAGCTTTTGATCTATCCAGACATTCCTTCAGAACAGAAGAATACCCAGAGTACAAGGGGACTAGAGGCGAGTCTCCACCCGAGTTCAATGGTCAAACCGAGCTACTAAGAGATGCACTAGCTGCTATGAACATTCTCACTCTTACCCGTGAGAACTATGAAGCCGATGACGTAATTGCCAGCCTTGCTGACCAAGGAGCAGCAGCTGGATATCGAGTACTAATTGTTTCTGGTGACAGAGATACGTTCCAGTTGATTCAGGATGACGTGACAATTCTTTATCCAGTAAAAGGCGTAATGAACCTTGCTCGTATGAACGACGAAGCAGTGTTGGCCAAGTACGGAATTCATGCCAAGCAGTATCCAGATCTAGCAGCTCTCGTAGGTGAGACTTCAGATAACCTCCCTGGTATTCCAGGCGTTGGTCCAAAGACAGCAGCTAAGTGGCTTCAACAGTATGGCGACCTAGCTGGTGTACTCGCAGCAGAAAACGACATCTCTGGAAAAGTTGGAGAATCCCTTAGAGAGCATCGCGAATTAGCTATCCGGAACAGAAGACTCAATCATCTAGTCAGAGACTTGGATTGTGGCTACAGTTTCGACGCATTCGCCATGGGACCAGTGGATGAACGTGCTGTGCGTGATTCGTTTGCCAAGATGCATTTTAGATCTCTACTTGAGCGTGTACTTCGAGCACTTGGGGTTCCTGAAGGAACTTCTAGCGCGCCAGTTGCTATCTCAACTGATAAACCTGAAGTTGTTGAAGAAGAGATAAGCAAGGTAGACCTTGTCCTTCCCAAAGAGCCAAAGACTAAAGCTGATGCATTAGCAAAGATCTATGCCTCTTCTAAACCAAGCTCAGTGTTCTTCGACTTCGGCGACGAAAGTATTCTCGGAGCAGGAGTTGCAAATCAAAGCATCAGAACTTCTCTTTCAGCTAAAGAGTTCGATAAGGAGTTTTATTCTTGGCTTGCGTCGGCTCAACCAAAGATTGTTTTCGATGTCAAAGCCGTGGAAAGAGCACTGCTGAATGCAGGCAAGAATCTTTCGGGTGTAGCAGATGACCCAATGTTGATGGCTTACATAGACAACCCACTAAGAAGAGGTTTCTCAGCCGAAGATCTGATAGCTGAGTATCTCGGTGTGCAGCTAGATACAGAAGCTGAAGATGAGATAGTTCAACCTGAAAAGGATCTCTCAGCTATCGCCTGGTATGTCTTCCAACTCAACCAAGCTCTTACTTCTGTTCTGAGCAAATCAAACCAAACTAATGTCTATAGAGAAGTGGAACTTGCTGCAAGCAATCCGCTGGCCAAGATGGAACACACAGGAATCACCCTTGACACTGATGGCATGAGCAAGTTGGTTAAGAAGCTTGATAAGGAAATCGCCAAGATTGCATCTGAGTGTTACGGAATTATCGGCAAAGAAATTAACCTTGCTTCTCCTAAACAGCTGCAAACAGTGTTGTTTGAAGATCTAGGTATGGAGGGCACTAGCAAGGTCAAGACTGGTTTCTCTACTAACGCTGAGGCTCTGACTACACTCTTTGAACAGAATGGGCATCCTTTCCTTGAGAAGCTTTTGGCACATAGAGAAGTGACAAAGATTCGTCAGATTGTTGAAACCATTTCTAAGGCTGTGGGTCCTGACCAGAGAATTCACACAACTTATGTTCAAACTGGTACTTCTACTGGTCGTTTGTCTTCAGAGAACCCAAATCTCCAGAACATTCCAGTTAGAAGCGATAGAGGAAGACTCATCAGAGATGCTTTTATCGTTGGAGAAGATTTTGAGACTCTACTAACAGCTGATTACTCACAAATCGAAATGAGAATTCTGGCACACCTCAGTCAAGATGAAGGACTGATTGAAGCGTTCAAATCCGGCGAAGACCTTCACAAGTTTGTTGGTTCTAGAATCTATGGTGTTCCGCCAGCAGAAGTAACTGGAGCTATGAGATCCAAGGTCAAGGCCATGTCTTATGGTCTTGTTTACGGTTTGAGTGAATACGGTTTAGCAAAGCAACTTCGAATCACGAATGCTGATGCTAAGCAACTGATGTCTGACTACTTTGATCGTTTCGGCGGGGTTAGAAGATACCTGAGCGAAGTAGTTGAAGAAGCCAAAGACCGTGGCTACACAGAAACAATTGCTGGCAGAAGACGTCCATTCCCAGATCTAAAGAGCAAAATCTTCGCGGTGAAGGAAAACGCTAGACGTGCAGCATTGAACGCTCCTATTCAGGGAACCGCTGCTGACATCATGAAGACAGCAATGATCAATGTGGACAGGGCATTGGTAAGTGCCAAGGTTAAGAGCCGAATTCTCCTCCAAGTGCACGACGAATTGGTTATCGAAGTTGCCAAGGGAGAATTAGCCAAAGTCCAGGAGCTTGTAATCAAGGGCATGAATGAGGCAGCTGAACTCCTTGTGCCTTTGGAAGTAAGCGTTGGAGTGGGCAAGAGCTGGGATGAGGCCGCTCACTAATGGCTAAGAGAACTTGTACTGTAGGCCCAGAAGTCGGCCTGCATGCTAGGCCAGCGGCTGATTTCGTGCGATTAGCAAGCCTTAGCAACCACAGTGTGACGGTGATGAACAGATTGGGCAAGAAAGCCGCTGGTAACAGCATTCTGGCCATCTTGAGCCTTGGAGCAAAACATGGGGAAGAGCTAACCATTGAGGTTGAAGGTCCTGACGAGGAGAACGTGCTCGAGAGTCTAATCCGCGTTGTTTCGGGCGACAAGACCGTATAGACTTTCCAAAGGTCTGAATTTAGACCTAAACAAACCCAGTCCAAGTTCAATTGCTGTGAGTTGCTACGCCCGTAGTTTTCAAATGGTGATTGGCCCGAGTAAAACAAGATCGAGATAACCTCTCTATGACAAGTAGCACCAACAAAGCTCCTAAGCAGGTAGCAGTAAACGACATCGGTTCAGCAGAAGAATTACTAGCAGAAATCGAAAAAACCCTAAAATCTTTCAACGACGGCGATCTAATCGCAGGTATCGTTGTCAAGATTGACCGCGACGAGGTTCTACTCGACGTTGGTTACAAGACCGAAGGTGTTATTCCTTCACGTGAACTATCAATCAGACATGATGCAGCACCAGGCGACATCGTTGCTGTTGGTGATTCAATCGAGGCCCTTGTTCTTCAGAAGGAAGACAAAGAAGGCCGCCTAATTCTTTCCAAGAAGCGTGCTCAGTACGAGCGTGCGTGGGGCGATGTAGAAAAGATTAAGGAAACTGATGGCGTCGTTACCGGTTTGGTAATCGAAGTTGTTAAGGGTGGACTTATCGTTGACATCGGTCTTCGTGGATTCCTTCCAGCTTCTCTAATCGAACTACGTCGTGTTCGCGATCTAACTCCTTACCTTGGTCAAAATGTTGACGCAAAGATTTTGGAATTAGACAAGAACCGCAACAACGTCGTTCTTTCTCGCAGAGCTCTTCTAGAAGAGTCTCAGTCTGCTAACCGCAGCACATTCCTAGCTGACCTTGCTAAGGGACAGATCCGCACAGGTGTTGTTTCATCTATCGTAAACTTCGGTGCCTTCATCGACCTTGGAGGTGTTGATGGTCTAGTTCACGTGAGCGAGCTTTCATGGAAGCACATCGAGCACGCTAGCGAAGTTGTTGAGATCGGTCAGGAAGTTACTGTTGAGGTTCTAGAAGTTGACCAGGACAGAGAGCGTGTTTCACTTTCTCTAAAGGCAACTCAAGAAGACCCATGGCAAGTATTTGCTAGATCACACGCAATCGGTCAGTATGCACCAGGTAAGGTCACAAAGATCGTCCCATTTGGTGCATTCGTTCGTGTTGCAGATGGTATTGAAGGCCTAGTCCACATCAGTGAACTATCAGCTAAGCACATCGATCTTGCTAGCCAGGTTGTAACTGTTAACCAGGACGTATTCGTCAAGGTTATTGACATTGACCTAGAGCGTCGTCGTATCTCTCTATCTCTAAAGCAGGCTACTGAAGAAGTAAACCCAGAGGGTACTGACTTCAACCCAGCTCTTTATGGATTGGCTACTGACTTCGATGACCAGGGTAACTACAAGTACCCAGAAGGTTTCGACTCAGCCACTAGCGAATGGAAGCCTGGCTTCGAGGATGCAAAGGCTAAGTGGGAGAAGGAATACGCTGAAGCTAACGCACGCTGGGAAGAGCACAAGAAGCAGGTTAAGGCAGCTAACGAGCTTGCAGCAACCCTTCCTGATGCAAAGCCAGAAGTACAGGCAAGCACAACCACTTCATCTTCATCTGAAGGAGCAACAGCATCAGAAGGAACTCTTTCCGATGACGAGGCTCTATCAGCACTGCGTGACAAGCTAAACAGCGCAGAATAATTAGAAGTACTAGGACGGGTTGGGCTAAGGCTCGACCCGTCTTTGCTTTAACGACAAGTTAGGCTTAGAGCATGTTCTTGATTGGTCTTACCGGAGGCATTGCAGCAGGCAAGACAACTGTTGCTGCCCATTGGGTGTCTCTAGGAGGCATCGAGATTGATGCGGACAAGCTCGCTAGGGAAGTCGTTGAACCTGGCACAGAAGGTTTGGAACAGATTAGAGAGGTATTTGGAGAATCCGTTTTCGACTCAGGGGGTTCTCTAGATCGACAGAAACTTGGAGAGATCATCTTCAATGATGCCTCGAAGCGTGTAGCACTAGAAGAGATAATTCACCCCTTGGTTAGACAAAGAGCAAGTGAGTTGCTTGCTGGACTTCCAGAAAACTCAATGGTTATCTATACAGTTCCACTGCTAGTTGAAGCCAATGTCTCTTTGCCGTTTGATGTGATTGTGAGCGTAGAAGCCCCTGAACCAGACAGGGTAAAGCGATTGGTTTCAAGTAGGGGAATGAGTTCAGAACAAGCTCTTGCTCGCATCAAGTCTCAGGCATCTGCTATTGAAAGAGCTGCGGCTGCGGATTACATATTGAACTCAAACCAGCCACTTCCTGCCTTACTTGCAGACGCAAGTGCTCTTTGGAACAAGTTCCAAATGATGAGTCAGGCTAAGCAGTGAAGGGCCCAACTAGAACCTTCGCTCCTTTTGAAGTCATAAGCGAATACAAGCCCTCTGGTGATCAGCCAACAGCGATAGCCGAACTCACAGATCGAATCAACAATGGTGAGAAAGATGTTGTCCTTCTAGGAGCTACTGGTACTGGTAAGTCTGCAACAACCGCTTGGCTAATAGAGAAAATTCAGCGACCAACTCTCGTTCTCGCGCACAACAAAACTCTCGCCGCTCAGTTAGTAAATGAGTTTAGAGAACTTCTTCCAAACAATGCCGTTGAGTATTTTGTTAGCTACTACGATTACTACCAGCCTGAAGCCTATGTGCCTCAAACAGACACATTCATTGAGAAAGACTCTTCTATCAACGAAGAAGTTGAAAGACTTCGCTACTCGGCGACTATGAGCCTGCTTTCACGTCGCGACGTTGTTGTGGTATCTACTGTGTCTTGTATCTATGGCCTTGGTGCTCCTAGCGAGTACTTGGACATGTCAATGCCTCTTCACAAAGGTCAGACAATTGATAGAGACGAACTAATTCGTGAGTTCGTTACAATGCAGTATCAAAGAAATGATTACGACTTCTCTAGAGGAAATTTCCGTGTCAAGGGTGACACTATCGAGATCATTCCTGTTTATGACGAACTAGCGATCAGGTTAGAACTTTTCGGCGATGAGATTGAGAACATATATCAACTCCATCCGCTCACTGGTGAGATTGTTCGAGCGATGGACACCATATCCGTTTACCCAGCTAGTTACTATGTGACATCAGCAGATCGTATGGGTCCTGCTCTTGAAGCCATCGAAGAAGAGATGGCTGCACGAGTAAAAGAGTTTGAGGTTCAAGGCAAACTCCTCGAAGCTCAAAGAATCAAGATGCGAACTACGTTTGATTTAGAGATGATCAGAGAACTCGGTTTCTGCAGCGGGATTGAAAACTACTCAAGACACTTGGATGGTCGCGAACCAGGTTCCGCTCCATCTTGCCTACTTGACTACTTCCCAGAAGACTTTCTAACTGTCATTGATGAATCGCACGTTACCGTACCTCAAATCGGAGCTATGTATGAAGGTGACTCTTCCAGAAAGAGAACACTTGTAGAGCACGGTTTTAGATTGCCCTCTGCAATGGATAACAGACCTCTTAAGTGGCCCGAGTTCCAAGAGCGCGTTGGTCAGACTGTGTACCTATCCGCTACTCCAGGAAAATATGAGCTTGGTGTGGCAGATGGAGCCGTTGAACAGATTATTCGGCCAACCGGACTTGTTGATCCACAGATTGTTATCAAGCCATCAAAAGGTCAAATCGATGATCTTCTTGAGGAGATTCGAATCAGATCAGACAAAGACGAGCGTGTATTAGTCACAACGCTGACTAAGAAAATGTCGGAAGAACTGACTGAGTTCCTAACGGAAGCAGGAGTTAGAGTTCGTTATCTCCATAGTGACGTAGACACCCTTAGAAGAGTTGAACTGTTGCGAGAACTTCGCAGCGGGGTGTATGACGTTCTTGTTGGAATCAACCTACTGAGAGAAGGTTTGGACTTACCTGAAGTTTCTTTGGTGAGCATTCTTGACGCAGACAAAGAGGGATTCCTAAGATCCACTACCTCGCTTATCCAAACCATTGGTCGAGCAGCACGTAACGTCAGCGGAGAAGTTCACATGTATGCCGATAGAGTCACTGACTCAATGGCAAGAGCTATCGATGAAACGAACCGCAGAAGAGAGAAGCAGGTTGCTTACAACCTTGCTCATGGAGTTGACCCGCAGCCACTACGTAAGAAGATTGCTGACATCACAGACAGTATTCTGCGAGAAGAACAAGACACCGCTGAACTTCTAGAAAAATCAAAGAATAAGAAGTCTGGAAACAAGGGAGTTACTCCTTTGAAGGCGAGACCTAACCAGAATGCCAGCTATGACGAACTTTTGGATTTGGTTGTGGATCTTGACCAACAGATGAAGTCAGCCGCAGCTGAATTGAAGTTTGAGCTTGCGGCGAGACTTCGCGACGAAATTAGTGAACTTAAGTACACCCTCAGGCAGATAGATAAGGTTTAGTTCTAACTGGGGGTTAAACTTGTCAAATGCCGCACATAAGCCTTCCTACCAAAGACAAACTAGTCATTAAAGGTGCCAGGGTTCATAACCTAAAGAACCTAAACCTTGAGATTCCTAAGAATGCAATGGTTGTCTTCACAGGTCTTAGCGGGTCAGGCAAATCATCTCTAGCTTTCGACACAATCTTTGCTGAGGGTCAACGGCGTTACGTTGAATCACTTAGCGCTTATGCAAGACAGTTTCTCGGTCAAGTTGATAGACCAGACGTTGACTTCATTGAAGGATTGAGTCCAGCGGTTTCCATTGACCAGAAGTCAACCAACCGTAACCCTAGATCTACTGTTGGAACCATTACCGAGATTCACGATTACCTAAGACTGTTATGGGCACGTATTGGTGTTCCTCATTGTGCTGAGTGCGGCGAGAAGATAACGAAACAAACAGCTCAGCAAATCGTTGATCAGATTATGCAGATTAAGACCGGAACCAAGTACCAGATTCTGGCTCAAGTAGTAGACCAGAAGAAGGGTGAATTCTCAGACCTGTTTAGAGAATTACTAAGTCAGGGATTTGCCCGTGCTGTAGTTGATGGCGAAGTTATCCAGCTCTCCGATGCTAAGCCTCTTCGCAAGACTTATAAACATGACATTTCTGTCGTCATTGATCGTCTCGTTGCTAAGGATGACATTACTCAGCGTCTAACTGATTCTGTTGAGACTGCTCTAAAGGTCGCTAATGGAAGACTGACTATCGATTTCGTAGATGTCAAGGGCGACGGCAAGTACAGAAACTTCAGTGAGAAGATGTCTTGCCCAAATGAACACACACTTTCTCTTACCGAAATCGAGCCAAGAACGTTCTCCTTCAACGCTCCATTCGGTGCGTGTCCGAAGTGCTCTGGTCTCGGAATCAAGATGGCCGTTGATAAAGAGCTCATCATTGGTGATGTTTCAGAGTCAATCAACGGTGGAGTGATTAGACCTTGGTCAACACAGGGTAAAGGTTTGTTCACCTACTACACAAGGTTGCTAACTGGCCTTGCTAAAGATCTCGATTTCTCTCTGAACACGGCATGGAAGGATCTTCCAGAGGAAATTCAAGACGCTGTTCTTTATGGCAATAACTTCGAAGTTCAGATGAAGTGGAAGAACAAGTACGGCAGAGAGCTCAAGTACACAACAGGATTCGAAGGAGCACTGAACTACATTGAGCGTAAGTATCTTGAAGCGGATAACGACTGGGCACGTGGCAAGTGGTCAGAGTATCTTAGAGAGACGCCATGTCCTGACTGTAACGGTGCAAGATTGCGTCCTGAGGTTCTTGCTGTCAAAGTAGCCAACACTTCGATTGCTGACGTTTGTTTCATGAGCCTAGGGGAATCATTCAACTTCTTCGACAAACTAAAGCTCGATAAGCGCGATGAGAAGATTGCAGCCCAAGTACTTAGAGAGATTCGCTCAAGACTTGACTTTTTGATTGCAGTCGGGCTGGATTACCTATCTCTTGAACGTGCAGCTGCAACCCTCTCTGGTGGAGAGGCACAGCGAATTCGACTTGCTACACAGATTGGTGCCGGTCTTACCGGAGTGCTCTATGTCCTTGACGAACCAAGCATTGGTCTTCACCAAAGAGACAACATGAGACTCATTGAAACGTTGATCAAGCTGAGAGATCTCGGCAATACCTTGATTGTTGTTGAGCACGATGAAGACACCATCAAAGCAGCTGACTGGCTAGTGGACATCGGTCCTGGTGCTGGCGTTAACGGCGGTGAAGTCGTTCACAGTGGCAGTTACAAAGCCATCCTCACAAACAAGGAATCAATCACGGGAGCATTCTTGAGTGGTCGTGAATCCATTGAGACTCCAAAGAAGAGACGATTGATAGATAAAGATCGTCAGATCAAGGTTGTTGGAGCTAGAGAGAACAACCTCAAAAACATCGATGTTACCTTTCCACTTGGAACTTTCACCTCAGTTACTGGTGTGAGTGGTTCGGGTAAGTCTTCATTAGTCAATGACGTGCTTTACGAGGTTCTAGCAAACAAGCTCAACGGTTCCAAAGGTGTTGCAGGAAAGCACACAAGAGTCGAAGGATTAGATCAGCTAGACAAGGTTGTTCACGTAGATCAGAACCCAATCGGTAGAACCCCTAGGTCTAACCCTGCAACCTACACAGGAGTGTTCGACCACATCCGCAAGTTGTTCGCTGATACTCAGGAATCCAAGGCTAGGGGATACCAGCAAGGTAGATTCTCCTTCAACGTAAAAGGTGGTCGCTGCGAGGCTTGTAGTGGCGATGGAACTCTAAAGATTGAAATGAACTTCCTGCCGGATGTTTATGTTTCTTGCGAGGTGTGTCATGGTGCCCGTTACAACCGCGAAACACTTCAGGTTAAGTACAAAGGTAAATCAATTGCTGAAGTTCTAGAGATGCCAATCTCTGAAGGTGCCGAGTTCTTCAAAGCAATTACTTCCATCTCTAGATACTTAGACACATTGGTCGATGTTGGTTTGGGTTATGTTCGCCTTGGCCAGAGCGCGACAACACTCTCCGGTGGCGAAGCTCAGCGTGTGAAGCTTGCCACAGAACTGCAGAAGAGATCCTATGGAAGAAGTATCTATGTCCTTGATGAGCCAACTACTGGTCTTCACTTTGAGGATGTGAGAAAGCTTCTTCTAGTTCTAAATGGACTAGTGGATAAGGGAAACACAGTAATAGTCATTGAGCACAACCTAGATGTAATCAAGAGTTCTGACTGGGTAGTTGATATTGGCCCAGAGGGTGGTTCACGTGGTGGTGAAGTAGTCGCTGTTGGAACACCTGAACAGATTGCTAAGGTAGCTAAGTCGCACACGGGCAAATTCCTCAAGGAAATACTCAGCTAGAAATGGCCAACGACCTCAGCTTTAGACCAAAGAGTTCGGAGATACCTACTGACCCAGGTGTCTATCGATTCTTGGATGAGAATGGTCGCGTTCTCTATGTGGGTAAAGCTAAGAACCTTAGAGCCAGACTTACTTCCTACTTTGCCCCAATAAACACTCTGCAAGAGAAGACCAGAAGAATGGTTCTCACGGCAAGAGATGTGAACTGGACAATTGTTAAGACTGAATTCGAAGCGCTTCAGCTTGAGTTCACGTGGATTAAGGAGTTCAATCCTCCCTTCAACGTTCGATTCAAAGATGACAAGTCGTACCCGTACCTGGCAATCACAATGACAGACAAGGTTCCTCGTGTCTTCATTACGCGAAATCGAGAAATAAAAGGAGCTAAGTACTTCGGTCCTTACACAAAGACTTGGGCGATCAGGGACACACTAGACAGTCTCCTGAAGGTTTATCCCATTCGGTCTTGTTCAGCTGGTGTTTTCAATACCGCGAAATCTACTAATAGACCTTGTTTGCTAGCGGACATAGGTAAGTGCGCTGCTCCTTGTGTTGGAAGAGTGACACCTGAGAAGCACAAAGACCTAGCAAAAGGGTTTTCAGACTTCCTCCAAAGCGGAGATGAATCTCATGTTGAATCACTAAGAGCCAGGATGCTCACTGCATCTGATGAGAGCAATTTTGAACTTGCGGCAAAGCTAAGAGACAACATAATTGCCCTAGACACAGTTCTAGAAAAGAGCACCGTAGTCTTCACCGATCAGACTGATGCCGATTTGTTTGGTATCGCTGATGATGAACTGGCAGCGGCAGTATCTCTCTTCAGAGTTCGAGGAGGTCGTATTCGCGGTGTGATGGGTTGGGTTGTTGACAAAGAGTTAGAGCGAGATCAATCAGAACTAGTTGAGTATCTGCTTCAGAACGTCTACGGCAAGGATGCTACCTTCGCTAGCGATGTTCCTAAGGAAGTTTTGGTTCCTGTTTTGCCTGCCGATGCCGAAGCTTTGAGTATGTGGCTATCTGGAATTAGAGGTGGCAAGGTTGATCTGCGTATTCCGCAACGTGGCGACAAAAGAGCGCTTGCTGAAACCGCTCTTACGAATGCCAAGCATGCTCTCGGTCTCTACAAGTTAAGAAGAACTGCAGACTTCACTGCTCGTTCGGAAGCTCTAGCAGATATTCAGAAAACACTCAATTTAGAAACAGCACCGCTTCGAATTGAGTGCTTCGACGTCTCGCATCTTGGTGGAACAGGAATAGTTGCGTCTATGGTTGTCTTCGAAGATGGATTGTCAAAGAAGAGTCAATACAGGAAGTTCAACATCGAGACCTCAAGCGATGACACTGAGTCCATCTATCAAACGCTGACTAGAAGATTGAAGTATCTAGCCGATGGTGTAGAAGACAATGACAACAAGTTCAGCTATAGACCAGGATTGCTAATTGTTGATGGTGGTCAACCTCAGGTCAATGCGGCTGCGAAGGCGATTGCTGACACGGGGATAAAGGACATTGCGGTAATCGGTTTAGCAAAGCGTCTAGAAGAGATCTGGCTTCCGAACAACCCATTCCCAGTCATCCTGCCAAGAGGATCTGAAGCGCTGTTTCTTCTGCAAAGGATTAGAGATGAAGCTCACCGCTTTGCTATTACTGCCCAGCGAACACAGAGGAAGTCCAGCATTGCCACAGAACTTGGGTCCATTGAGGGGCTGGGCGATAAAAGGGTTTCAGCCCTGCTTAGAAGGTTCGGTTCTGCTAAACGCTTGAAGCTAGCCAGCGTAGAAGAAATAGCCGAGGTGGCTGGAATTGGGCCTGTATTGGCAGGGCTAATCGCCGAACGATTGAAGGACGAGGTGTAGTAGCCCGTACCGAATATCCAATATGGAACTCGGGCGTGTCGCAAATTGGTTAGAGTTATCTCTAAGCAGTTGAAAGGCCCATGTTGAGCAAATCTAAGTCATACGAGTTACTGGTGGTAACTGGGATGTCTGGTGCGGGACGTTCAACAGTTGCTAACGCTCTAGAAGATATGGACTGGTACGTAGTCGATAATCTTCCGCCACAAATGCTCAAACCAATGGCTGAGCTATTTGCTGCTTCCGATAAAGAGCTTCCAAGGTTAGCTGTCGTCATTGATGCACGTGGCGGTGGTTTCTTTGAAGATCTTTCTGGATACATCACAGACATGCAAAGTGGCAACATCGAGGTGCAAGTACTTTTCCTGGAGGCCAATGACGCGACTCTAGTAAAGAGATTCGAACAGGTCCGAAGACCTCATCCACTCCAGGGAGATGGAACAATCTCAGACGGCATTGCCTCAGAAAGATCTCGTCTATTGCCATTACGTGAGCAGGCAGATTTGATTATTGACAGTAGCGACCTAAACATTTATCAATTAGGTGCCAAAATTGCTGAGAACTTCTCCGTCGGACAGAGCAATGAACTAAAACTCATGATTCAAAGCTTCGGTTTCAAATATGGAGCTCCAAGCGATGCTGATCTGATTGCTGATATGAGATTCATTCCGAATCCTTATTGGAACGAAGAACTAAGACCATTCAACGGAGAAGACAAACAAGTTTCTGACTATGTGCTGAGTCAGGAAGGCGCTGAGGAATTTATCAGCAACTATGTCGCTTCTCTTAAACCAGTGCTCGAAGGATTCCAGAGAGAGAACCGAAGACGTGTGTCAATTGGTATAGGTTGCACAGGTGGCAAGCATCGTTCTGTTGCAACTGCAATTGAACTAGCTAAGAGACTTTCAGCCCTAGAGGGCATTGAAGTAAGTATTAAGCATAGAGATCTAGGAAAAGAGTAGTAATGGCTTTAACAGCTCAATTAAAGGATGAACTCGCGAGAGTCGAAGTGACTAAGAGCACCGTGCGTGCGGCCGAACTTGCAACCATTCTTCGTTTTTGTGGTGGTCTCCACCTTGTCGCAGGCAAGATTGTGGTTGAAGTTGAAGTTGATACTGCTCAACTTGCAAGAAGAGTTAGTAAAGATTTGCATGAGGTCTACGGCGTTGATAGTGAACTTGCTGTTATCTCAGCAGGCGGAATCAGAAAGACCGCTCACTACCGAATCAAAGTTACCGAGAATGCTGAAATTCTTGCTCGACAAACTGGACTCATTGATACCAAGAACCGTCCGGTAAGAGGCCTGCCTGCAGCTCTTGTTTCAGGTAGCAAAGCTGATGCCGAGGCTGTATGGCGTGGAGCTATCCTGGCTCACGGTTCATTGACCGATCCAGGACGATCAGCAACTCTTGAAATCACTGCACCTGGCAATGAAGCAGCTATGGCACTAGTTGGTATTGCCAGAAGGCTGGATGTGTTTGCCAAGGTTCGTGAAGCTCGCGGCGTTTACCGCGTTGTAGTTCGAGAAGGCGATGCAATTGTTGAAATCCTCAAGCACGTTGGTGCTCACGGAGTGGTTCTAAAGTATGAAGAACTTCGTGTTAGGCGTGAAGTTCGTGGCAAACAGAACAGACTGGCCAACTTCGATAACGCTAACCTCATGAGATCAGCTCAGGCAGCTGTCGCTGCTGGCCAAAGAGTGAAACGTGCGATGGAGATCCTTGGCGATGACATCCCAGAACATTTGAAGGTGGCAGGGGAGTTACGCCTAAACAATCGCGATGCCAGCCTTGATGACTTGGGAAGATTGGCTGTGCCACCTTTGACTAAAGACGCTATCGCTGGACGCATCCGTCGTTTATTGGCTTTAGCGGATAAAGTTGCAGCAGAGCAGGGAATTCCTAACACTGAACTTGAATCACAAGAGAACGACTAAATAGGAGCAAATCATGAGCAAATACATATTGCCAGACCTCAGCTACGACTATGGAGCTCTAGAGCCGAACATCTCTGGAAAGATCATGGAATTGCACCACGATAAGCATCACTTGGCTTACGTCAATGGAGCGAACTCAGCCCTGGACGCTTTGGCTGAAGCCAGAGACAAGAATGACTTGACAATGGTTAACAAGTTCCAGAAGGACCTTGCATTCAACCTTGCAGGACACGTAAACCACACTGTGTTCTGGAAGAACATGTCACCAGAAGGTGGCGACAAGCCAACGGGAGACCTAGCGGCTGCTATCGATGAGTATTTTGGCTCATTTGACGCCTTCAGAGCCCATTTCACAGCCAGTGCACTTGGTATCCAGGGTTCTGGATGGTCTATCTTGGTATGGGATATTTTGGGGCAGAAGCTCATCATTGAGCAGCTTTATGACCACCAGGGTAACCTTTCAGTGGGGTCAATCCCGCTTTTGATGCTGGATATGTGGGAACACGCCTTCTACCTGGACTACCAGAACGTCAAGCCAGAGTACGTAAAGGCCTTCTGGAACATTGTCAACTGGGCTGATGTTCAGGCTCGCTTCCTCGAGGCTAGCAAGAACACATCAACTCTTCTGCTACCCTAAAAGCAAGGTATCCCACCCAACGTTGAGTGGTTAGAAGCCAAAACAACCCTCAGAATGCATCGTCTTCGGTGCCCGAAATAACGGAGTAGAACTATGACCACACGCGTTGGAATCAACGGTTTTGGACGAATCGGAAGAAACTTCCTCAGAGCAGAACTTGCCAAGGGAACTGACCTGGAGATCGTTGCTGTAAACGACCTAAGCGACCCTAAGGGTCTTGCTCATCTTCTAAAGTATGACTCCGTAATGGGCCGTCTAAACATGGATGTGACTGTTGAAGGTCAGAACATCAAGGTAGGCGGCACAACAATCAAGGTATTGGCAGAGCGTGACCCAGCGAACCTAGGTTGGGGAGATCTAGGTGTGGACATCGTTATCGAATCAACTGGACGCTTCACAGATGCCAAGGATGCTATCAAGCACATCGAAGCAGGCGCTAAGAAAGTAATCATTTCTGCTCCAGCTACTGGTGAAGATGCAACATTCGTTATTGGTGTTAACGAGCACCTGTATGACCCAGCAAACCACCACATCATCTCAAACGCTTCTTGTACTACTAACTGTCTTGCGCCATTGGCAAAGGTGTTCAACGATACTTTCGGAATCGTCAACGGTCTAATGACTACCATCCACGCATACACAGCCGACCAGAACCTACAAGATGGTCCTCACAGCGATCTTCGTCGTGCACGTGCAGCTGGTATCAACATTGTTCCGTCATCTACCGGAGCTGCAAAAGCCCTAGGACTTGTTCTTCCAGAGCTAAAGGGAAAGCTGGATGGTTTTGCTCTTCGCGTTCCAGTTCCAACCGGATCAATCACCGACCTAACTCTTGTTTCGCAGAAGGAAGTAACCATCGAGGAGATCAAAGCTGCTTACAAAGCTGCAGCAGCTGGTCCTCTAAAGGGAATCTTGATGTACACAGAGGACGAGATCGTTTCAAGCGACATCGTTACAGACCCACACTCATCAATCTTTGATGCTGGTCTAGTTCGTGTAATCGGTGGAACTACTGTGAAGCTTTCTTCTTGGTATGACAACGAGTGGGGTTACTCAAACCGCCTAGTTGATCTAACTGAACTAGTTGCGGCAAAGCTTTAATTCAATAGATGCGCACACTAGCTGACCTTCCTGATCTAAAGTCAAAGCGGGTAATTGTCCGCTGCGATCTCAATGTGCCACTAGATGGTTCGAGAATTACAGATGATGGGCGAATCATCGCCTCTCTTCTTACCTTGAACTATCTTCTGGAACAAGGAGCCAAGGTAATCGTCATTAGCCACCTTGGTAGACCTGATGGATCTCCAGTTAGCAAGTACTCTTTGGAACCTGTTGCCAATCGTTTGGGAGAACTCCTAGACACATCTGTTTCTTTCAGTTCAACAACAACTGGCGAAGACGCGGCTTCGAAGGTTTCTAACCTTGAAGATGGTCAGGTATTGGTTCTTGAGAACCTTAGATTCAATCCAGGGGAGACAGCGAAGGATGAAGCTGAGCGTGTAGCTTTTGCTAGAGAGTTAGCTAGTCTCGGAGACTTCTTTGTGAGCGACGGCTTCGGTGTAGTCCATCGCAAGCAGGCTTCTGTATACGAACTTCCTGGACTGCTACCTAGCTCTGCTGGTTTCCTGATTCAAAAAGAACTAGAAGTGCTAACTAGATTGACTCACACACCGGAACGTCCATACGCAGTTGTCCTCGGTGGTTCAAAAGTTTCAGACAAGCTAGGTGTCATTGATCACCTTCTTCCTCACGTGAATCAGTTACTGATTGGTGGAGGAATGGTGTTTACTTTCCTTGCTGCTCTTGGACACAAAGTAGGTGCAAGCCTTCTTGAAGTAGATCAAATTGAAACTGTGCGTGGCTATCTCAAGCGAGCCGAAGAGCTTGGCGTTGAAGTGGTATTACCTACCGACATCGTTGTTGCCAGCAAATTTGGCGCAGATGCAGAAGTTCAAGTTACCAAAGCTTCAGAGATAGAAGAGACTCCATTTGGAAGTTCTGGTCTTGGGTTAGATATTGGTCCAGAGAGTGCGTTAGCTTTTGCAGAAGCTATTCGTGGAGCTAAGACTGTTTTTTGGAACGGTCCAATGGGTGTTTTTGAGATCGAAGCTTTCGCTAATGGAACCAAGCAGGTTGCTCAGGCTCTAAGTGAAGTAGACGGCTTGTCTGTTGTTGGTGGTGGTGACTCTGCTGCTGCGGTTCGCATTCTTGGATTCGAAGACTCCGCGTTCTCTCACATCTCTACCGGTGGTGGGGCTAGTTTAGAATTCCTAGAGGGTAAAACAATGCCAGGATTAGAGGTTTTGAAGTGAGTGTAGAGAGAGTTCCATTCATCGCAGGTAACTGGAAGATGAACCTTGATCACCAGCAAGCTATCGCCCTAGTACAGAAACTGTCTTGGACTCTAGCTGATGCGAACCATGACTACACAAAGACAGAGGTTGCTGTATTCCCTCCGTTCACGGATCTTCGTACCGTGCAGACACTTATCAGTGCCGAGAAGTATTCAATCTCCCTTGGTGCTCAAGATCTAAGTCAGCACGATTCAGGTGCATACACGGGTGACATCTCAGGAGCATTCCTGAAGAAGCTTGATGTTCAGTATGTACTCATTGGTCACAGCGAACGCAGGAGCTACCATCACGAGGATGACACTGTTGTGCAGGCAAAGGTTGCGGCAGCGTTCAAACATGGTCTAGTACCTGTTATCTGCGTGGGCGAGACACTTGAAGAACTAGAGGCTGAGGGTCAGAGTGCTGTTCCAGTTCGACAGATCCTGGCCGCTCTGTCAGGTCATTCGAAGGTTGGCGAGTTCATCGTTGCTTATGAGCCAGTTTGGGCTATTGGTACAGGTCAAGTAGCCACTCCTGAACAAGCTGCAGCTGTGGCAGGCAAGATTAGAGAAGCCATTGAGGGGCTTCTAGGTCCTGAAGTGGCCCAGAGCAGCAGAATCCTTTATGGAGGCTCAGTAAAGGCCGCAAACGTGGCTGGATTCCTTAGAAGCCCTGAAGTTGACGGGGTTTTGGTTGGTGGAGCCAGCCTCGATGTTGACGAGTTCTCAGGCATATCTCGCTTCCTAAAGCACCTAACCTTATAATTTACAAGGGAGATTACCCGTCTCCCGGAAACGAAAGAACAGACAAATGACCGGAATCATCATTGCTTTGAACATCCTTCTAGGTGTTACTAGCTTGCTACTTACTCTTCTCATCCTTCTTCACAAGGGACGCGGTGGAGGTCTTAGCGACATGTTCGGCGGTGGAATCAACAACACAATGGGTTCATCAGGTGTTGCTGAGCGCAACTTGAACCGAATCACCGTGATTCTCGGTCTCGTTTGGGTTGTAACAGTAATCATTCTTGGCCTAGCGTCAACTTATTCTTGGGTATAACTTATGAGCGGTAATACAGCAGCGATCAGAGGTTCTCGTGTTGGAGCTGGCCCAATGGGTGAGCAGGACAACGGTTTCCAAGCCGAACGCATAACTATTAGCTACTACTGCTGCAACAACCACAGCTTCTCATCATCCTTCGCATCAAGCGTAGAAACTTCCGAGCTTCCAGTTGAGCAGGACTGCCCACACTGTGGCCTTCCTGCTGGACAAGACAAAGACAACCCACCACAGATTGCTAAGCACGAGCCATACAAAACTCACCTTGCATACGTGAAGGAAAGAAGAACAGCACAAGAAGCTAAGGATCTTCTTGATGAGGCTGTTGCACTAGTTAGAGAACGTCGCGTGCGTCTTCTAGCAGAAGCTAAAGCAGAAGCGAAGAAAGCAGCGAAGACGAAAAAGTCTTAGTTAGCAGCTCCAGAAAGCAGCACCTGCGGCTTCATCAATAATCCATAAAGTTTCGCCTTGAGCTTCAACTTTTGCAGCAGGCAAATCACACTCCGGATTCTTATGCACTGACTCAACAGCCTCAGCCTTGTCGAGGCCTGCGATCAGAAACAAAATCTTCTCTGATCTGTTTATCAGTTCCATCGAGAAACTAAGTCGCTGAGGCGGTGGCTTAGGGGAGTTATCTACGGCAATGACTAGATCGCCATCTTGATTCATTCCAGGAAACAGTGAAGCTACGTGTCCATCAGGACCCATCCCGAGAATAGTTAGATCCATAGCGGGTTCACTATCCCCAAAGACTTCAATCATTTGTGCAGAGAAATCACTTCTCGCGGTTTCGAGTTCCATTCCGTTATCTGATGAAGGGAAGGCGTGTACCATCTTTGAATCTGTTCCAAGAAGATTCGGCATCACGTTCTTTGCCTGATTGAAGTTTCGATCGGCGGAGTTACTCGCAACGAATCTTTCATCGCCCCACCAGAAATGAACTCTTGAAATATGAATTTTTTGCTCCGAGATAATCTTGTCAAGCACTTCCAGTGTCAAGATTCCTACGGTGCCACCGGTGAGAGCAATGTGAACTGAGTTCTTCTTAGCTAGAACATTGTTTATGGTTTCAACAATCTCCAAGGAGGCCTGTTGAGCTACGTCCAAAGCGTTTATTGCTTTGCGAACTTCAACTGATTTCACGACTGATTCCTTCTACTGCTCTGAGGCTTCTATTTCTTGAAGCCCGCGAGAATAAGGGCACCGAAAGCGTCATCGCTATCTAAACGACGTAGGTCCTCAATCAAGCAGTCTCTAAGAGATCTGCGAGGTAGATTGATATCTCTTGTTGGTTGAGATGGTTGGAAGAGAGTTGCTACATCGGGAGCGTTTCGAACAATCTCAATCTCACCTGATTCACGCTCAAGCTTTACACCTTTGATTCCAGAGACAGCTTTACCGCGATCAGTTCTCACAAGTTCAACTTCGACACCAAGTTTCTGTCCAAGCCATGAAGCAAGTAGATCCGTGCTCGGTGAGTCGACCGCTCCTGTGACAATAACCTTTGTGATTGGGTCATAAGGTGGTTGGTCAAGGATTGCTGCAAGCTGTGCTCGCCAAAGTGTCAGTCTGGTCCAAGCAAAGTCACTATCGCCTGGTACATAGTTGTTTGCGAGAGAGACAAGCCATGCGTGAGGGTCTTTTTGGCTCGCGGCATCGGTTATTCTTCGCTGAGCGATACGACCAATTGCAGATGCTGATGGCTTGATAGGTGCTTCACCTGGCCACCATGCAACTACAGGAGCGTCTGGAAGTAGTAGTCCCGTAACTAGACTCTCTGGATCGCTAGCAGCTTCACCATAGGCTCTCAGGACAATAACCTCGGAAGCTCCGGCATCGCCACCAACTCGAATTTCTGCATCAAGTCTTGGTTCTGCTTTGCTTTGTGTGTCCTCGTCGGCCAACACAATTATTCGACATGGGTGAGCTCTTGATGCTTCGTTGGCGGCCAGAATAGCTTCCTCAATACCGGAGAACTTTGTTTGAACTAGGAGAGTCAGCACTCGACCAAGTGCGACAGCACCACCTTCTTCACGTATTGTGACTAGTTCCCTAGAGATTAGTGAAGTGGTTGTGTTGTCAAGAATCTTAATCACGGACGTCTCCAAGCTCTGCCGTCAGCAGCCATCATTTTGTCTGCGGAATCTGGTCCCCAGGTACCAGGTCGATAAGGTTCTGGTTTACCATTTTTGGCCCAGTACTCTTCGATTGGATCAAGAATCATCCAAGATAGCTCTACTTCTTCATGTCTAGGGAATAGTGGTGGATCACCAAGTAGAACATCGAGGATGAGACGCTCATATGCTTCTGGGCTAGCTTCGGTGAAAGCGTGTCCGTAGCCAAAGTCCATGGTTACATCTCTAACCTGCATACCAACACCCGGAACTTTCGAACCGAATCTGATTGTTACACCTTCATCTGGTTGCACTCGGATTACCAAAGCGTTCTGTCCAAGAGCAGATGTTTGGCTCTCACCGAAGATCTGTTGCGGTGCACGCTTGAACACGATTGCGATCTCAGTAACTCTTCTACCTAATCGTTTACCCGCGCGAAGATAGAAGGGTACGCCAGCCCAGCGACGAGTGTTGATATCTAGTCTCATGGCGGCGAAAGTCTCAGTCACCGAATCTGGGTTCATACCATCTTCATCGAGGAAGCCTGTAACTTTCTCTCCACCTTGCCAACCACCGACGTACTGACCTCTAGAAGTGTGCCTACCTAGATCCTCAGGAAGTCGAACAGCGGACAGAACTTTTTCTTTCTCTGCTCGCAGGTCAGCTGCGTCAAAAGACACTGGCTCTTCCATTGCGGTTAGAGCCAGAAGTTGAAGCAGGTGGTTTTGAATCACATCTCTAGCTGCACCAATGCCGTCGTAATAACCAGCCCGACCGCCTACACCAATGTCTTCAGCCATTGTGATCTGGACGTGGTCAATGTAATTGTTGTTCCACAAAGGTTCATAGAGCTGGTTTGCAAATCTAAGAGCAAGAATGTTTTGAACAGTCTCTTTACCTAGGTAGTGGTCAATTCTAAAAATTGAGTCAGCTGGAAAGACTGATTCAACAACTTCATTGAGATCACGTGCAGATTGAAGGTCGTGACCAAAAGGCTTCTCGATAACGACTCTTCGGAATTGATCTGGCTTAGGGTCTGCCAATCCAGAACGAGATAGTTGCTGTGTAACCAATGGGAACGCTTTTGGCGGAATACTTAGGTAGAAGGCGTGGTTACCGTTTGTTCCACGCTCCGCATCGAGTGTCTCAATAGTTTCGCGAAGTTTGTCGAAAGCTGCGTCATCACCGAATTCTCCAGAAACAAATCTGATGCCTCTTGAAAGTTGATCCCAGATCTCTTCACTCCATGGCGTTCTTGCATACTGCTTCACAGCTTCTTTCACTACTTGGCCGAAATCTTGATCCTCCCAGTCTCTTCTAGCGAAACCAACGAGAGAGAAACCTGGAGGCAAAAGACCTCGGTTAGCTAGGTCATAAACAGCGGGCATTAGTTTCTTGCGACTTAGGTCTCCAGTAACACCAAAAATGATGAGACCAGAAGGGCCTGCAATACGATTGAGTCTTCGATCTAGCGGGTCTCTTAGTGGATTAACACCAGGACCTAACTTCACTTCACTCATTAAGTTGTATCTCCTTAGCCAATTGCTCGCAAAATTGTATTGAAATCTTCAACAGGGACGTTCAACGTCAGTGTTAGAACAGGTCTACCCAGATCTGCTAGCACCTTGGCATCGCCTGCAGCTTGAGACGCAATGAGCTCTCCGAAGGTGAAGTCTCTACCTGGAACCTGAATGTCGTGTCCAGTCTTAGCTACTAACTGAATGAACACACCTTGGCGTGGTCCGCCCTTGTGGTACTGACCAGTTGAATGAAGGAAGCGAGGAGCCCAACCAAATGTAGTTGGACGGTCAGCAACGGACGACAGAGCGTCTCGAAGGGCTTCAGCACTAACATGAGCAGTTCTATCCATGTATGCGTGAACTGAAATGTAACCATCTGATGCTAGTTCTGAAAGAAGTTTTACGAGAGCGGTTGGAACTCCAGTTATGCCATCAAGATCTAGTGCCAGAGAACTCACTTCAATTGAATCAAAGGCGAATTGACTAGCAGTGGCAGCAGATCTCTGCTCAAGCATTCCTCGAGCTGCAATCTTCGCTGACTCAACATCCGGCTGGTCAAAAGGATTGATTCCAATCAATCTGCTGGCTACAGCGGTTGCATATTCCCAAAGTAAGAATTGCGCACCCAGGGGAGCGACAATACTTACGCCATCATCTAGAACTGAATGGTCAGTAGCAGAGATCTTGACCAGCAACATGTCGTTTAGATCTGCAAAAGTCTCGTAGCTGGAGCTTTGTAGAACTACCGGTAGAACACCTTTAGAATTCTTTCCAGTTGACTCGGCAACCAACTGTTCAATCCAGTCTGCAAAACCAGGAAGTGATGGGTCTGCAACTAGACCAATCTTGTCCTTGAGCTCCTTACCGTTGGATGATTTCGCAAGAGCTGCGCCAAGAATTAGACCTGGATTTGCGGAGTCGTCTTTAGCAAGCATTGACGCGGCTTCATTCGCCTGATCAAGTAGCTCTTGTATGTTGACGCCTGCTAGGCCAGAAGGCACTAGACCGAATGCTGTGAGCGCTGAATAGCGACCACCAACAGTCGCATCCGCGTTGAACACTCTGTATCCATCTGCTTTCGCAGCTGCTTCCATTGGAGAGCCAGGATCGGTGACAATTACGATTCGTTCTGTCTTGTCGATTCCTGCAGTACTGAACGCCTCTTCAAAGATTCTTTTCTGTGAATCAGTCTCTACAGTTGAACCCGATTTAGACGAAACAATGATTGCAGTTCTCTCAATGTCTACGCTCACAACAGAATGAACCTGATCTGGAGATGTTGAATCTAGAACTACTAGTTCAACCCCGTACTTGTTTGTGATTACCTCGGGAGCAAGTGAAGATCCACCCATGCCACACAATACAAAGCGATTGATACCTTTTGCTCTAAAAGAATCTCTCAGGGGAATAATCTCGGATACTAGAGATTGGGAATCGGTTGCGGATGTTACCCAGCCGAGTCGGATTGCTGATTCAGCTTCAGCTTCTTTTCCCCAGAGTGTGAAATCTTTTGCCGCTATTCGACTCGCTACTTTATCCGCGACAAGAGTGTCAATAGTTGATTCAACTGCTGAGGCCGCTGAACCGAAAACCCTAACGCTTATCGACATTACTTAGATGCCTTTAGAGCAGCGTCAACAGATTCAATTAGTTCGTTCCAGGAAATAATGAACTTCTCGACACCTTCGGACTCTAGTAACTCAGTTACTTCATCGTACGAAATTCCAAGGGCCTCAATATCTTCAAGAACTGTTCTAGCTTCGTCATAGGTGCCAGCGATGCTGTTAGCCGGAACGATACCGTGATCAAAGACAGCTTCCATTGTCTTCTCTGGCATGGTGTTTACAAGCTCAGGTGCGATTAGCTCGGTTACATAAAGTGTGTCGCTTAGTGCTGGATCTTTCACTCCAGTAGATGCCATCAGAGGTCTCTGCTTGTTAGCACCTGCTGCTGAAAGTGAACTCCAGTCCGTCTTGGCGAACTCTAACTCGAATACTTCGTAGGCAAGTCTCGCATTAGCTAAAGCAGCCTTGCTCTTCATTGCTATTGCCTCGTCAGTGCCAATTGCTAGGAGTCGCTTGTCAATCTCAGTGTCAACACGAGACACGAAGAATGAGGCTACAGAATGGATCTTTGATAAGTCTTTACCGGCTGCGTGAGCTAGAGAAATACCTGCCTTATAGGCTTCGATTACTTCGCGATAGCGCTGAAGGGAGAAAATTAAAGTTACGTTTACGCTAATACCGTTTGAAATAACTTCGGTGATTGCGGCGAGACCTGCTTTGGTAGCTGGGATCTTAATCATTACGTTCTCACGGTTTACCTTTGCAAACAGTTCTTTCGCTTGAGTAACTGTCCCTGCTGTGTCCTTGGCAAGGCCTGGTTCTACTTCAATAGAAACTCGACCATCGAAACCCTGACTCTTTGCATACACTCCAGCAAACACATCGCAAGCATCGGAAACGTCTTTGGTTGTGATCTCAAAGATTGCCTCTGCCGCAGTTGCTCCAGCTTGAGCCAACTCGCTTACCTGGGCTTCATAGCCTTCGCCCTTACCGATTGACTGGGCGAAGATGGTTGGGTTAGTAGTGACACCGACGACACTTCTCGATTCGATAAGTGCAGCTAATGCTCCAGAAGAAATTCGAGTTCTTGAAAGATCATCAAGCCAAATGCTTACGCCGTTGGCTGCTACTTGAGCTAGTGGACTAGTCATTGTTGTTCTCCTGTTGTTTTTAGTTACTAAGCGACTTGTGAGCTGCTGCGACTACAGCATCTGTTGTCATACCGAATTCTCTGAAAAGAGTCTTGTAGTCAGCAGATGCTCCGAAGTGTTCGATTGAGACACTCTCGCCTGAACGACCGACATACTTACTCCACCCAAGTGAAAGTCCAGCTTCAACGGAAACTCTTGCATCAACGGTAGACGGAAGAACAGATTCCTTGTAGTCGTCTGATTGATCGTCAAACCATTCAACGCAAGGTGCTGAGACCACTCGGGTCTTGATTCCTTCTGCTTCAAGTTTTTCTCTAGCTTCTACGGCTAGTTGCACTTCTGACCCTGTTGCAATCAGGATGAGTTCTGGCTTTGAGTTAGATGCATCGATGAGTGTGTACGCACCCTTGGATGTGTTCTCAGCCGATGCAAATACAGCTCCAGTTGCGTCAGCTTCACCGCGCTTGAATACTGGAATGTTCTGTCTAGTTAGAGCAATACCAGCTGGGTTTTCTCTACGCTCAAGAATTGTCTTCCACGAGTAAGCAACTTCATTCGCGTCTCCAGGGCGAACTATGTCTAGCCCAGGAATAGCTCTTAGAGTTGCAAGCTGTTCTACAGGCTGGTGTGTAGGACCATCTTCACCCAGAGCGACGCTGTCGTGAGTCCAAACAAAAATTGACGGTACCTTCATTAGAGCTGCTAGTCGAACCGCTGGTCTCATGTAATCGCTAAAGATCAAGAAGGTACCTCCGAATGCACGAGTGTTACCGTGCAGAACAATACCGTTCAAGATTGCACCCATAGCGTGTTCGCGAATACCGAAGTGGAGAACACGACCGTAAGGATTACCAGTCCATTCGTGTGTTGACCATTCAGCTGGCACGAATGATTTCGAACCTTCGATAGTGGTGTTGTTTGATTCTGCAAGGTCAGCTGATCCACCCCAGAGCTCTGGCATAACAGCTGCAATTGCGTTGATAACTTTTCCGCTTGCAGAACGAGTAGAGATCTCTGTTCCGCCTTCAAAAACAGGGAGAGCGGATGATAACTCGCTAGGAGTTTTACCTGATTGAACTCTGTCGTAGAGTTTCTTCTTCTCAGGGTTCGCTGATGCCCAAGCATCAAACTTTGCTTGCCACGCTGAGCGTGCTTCAGCAGCTCTTGAAGCAGCGTTTGATCTTGTGTGATCGATCACTTCTGGAAGCACTTCGAATGTTTTCTCTGGGTCAAAACCAAGTGCTGTCTTGAGACCAGCAAGTTCTTCTGCTCCGAGAGCTGAGCCGTGAATTTTTCCAGTGTTCTGCTTCTTAGGTGATGGCCAGCCGATGATGGTGCGGAGAGTAATTAGAGAAGGCTTATTAGTTTCTGCTTTTGCAGCTTCAATGGCTGCGTACAATTCAGCGATGTCTTCTTTGTAGTTGCCTGTCTTTTTCCAGTCAACAGTTTGAGTGTGCCAACCGTAAGACTGATATCTCTGTGTTAGATCTTCGGTGAATGCGATGTTTGTATCATCTTCAATGGAAATCTGGTTGGAGTCGTAAATGACTACTAGGTTTCCAAGTTGTTGGTGACCAGCAAGGGAAGCTGCTTCGCTAGTAACACCTTCCTGCATGTCACCGTCACCTGCGATGACGTATACAAAGTGATCAAAGGCACTTTCACCTTTTGGTGTTTCAGGATCAAATAGTCCACGCTCGAATCTTGCAGCGTAGGCAAAACCAGTGGCTGATGCTAAACCTTGTCCTAGTGGGCCAGTTGTGATTTCAACACCTTTGGTGTGTCCATACTCAGGATGACCAGGAGTGGCCGAACCCCAGGTTCTTAGAGATTTAATGTCGTCCAGTTCAAGACCGTAACCTGCTAAGTAAAGCTGGTTGTAAATAGTTAGGGAAGAGTGTCCAACGCTGAGGATGAAACGGTCTCTACCGGTCCACTTTTCGTCAGCAGGATCGTGTGTCATTACCTTCTGGAATAGCAGGTAGGCGACAGGAGCGAGAGAAATCGCGGTTCCTGGATGTCCGTTTCCTACTTTTTCAACGGCATCTGCAGCTAGAACACGGGCGGTGTCAACTGACTTTGAATCGATGTTGTCCCAGATTAGTGACACAGCAATCTCTCTTTCTTTTCTTTATGAATTCTCTTCAGCGGCAACCTTGCCGTATCTGCAACTAAATCCCGAAAATCATGCTTTTCATGCTCAAATTCAGTGCCTTTGAAGTCTATACCCGTGTCGCATTTGATTACGGATATGTAACGGAAGAGTCTAATTCGCTTAGACTAGAGCCAATGACTTCCTCCGAAACCCTCAGCCCAACAGCTCCAAAAGAATCTATTTCTTTTGGTCGTAAAGCGGCTGCATATCTGGCTCTAACTAAGCCACGGGTTATCGAACTGCTGCTGATCACGACGGTTCCAGTCATGATACTGGCTCAACAGGGTATTCCAAATCTTTGGCTAGTTCTAGCCACATTGGTGGGTGGGGCACTCAGCGCTGGCTCAGCAAATGCCTTCAACTGCATCATTGACACCGACATCGACAAAATCATGGGGAGAACTCAAAAGAGGCCTCTGGTTACAGGCGAACTGAACAAGCTTGAGGCGCAGATCTTTGCCTTTGCTATCGGTATTCTTTCCGTTGTATGGCTCGGGCTTCTTGTTAACTGGCTCAGTGCCGCTCTGGCTTTATCAGCCCAGCTTTTCTACATCTTCATTTACACACTTCTTCTCAAGAGAAGAACCTCCCAGAACATCGTTTGGGGTGGGGCAGCAGGAGCAATGCCAGTACTAATCGGCTTCAGCTCAGTTACTGGAACAGTAACCTGGTCAGCAGCCGTGCTATTTCTGATGATTTTCCTCTGGACTCCGCCTCATTACTGGCCTCTATCTATCAAATACCTAGCTGATTACAAGGCTGCAGGGGTACCAATGCTTCCCGTTGTGGCTGATCCGAGCAAGGTAGCTAGCCAGATTGTCATCTATAGCTACGCGATGGTTGCTTCGACTCTGCTATTGATACCTGTGCACCCGATGGGGATTATTTACTCTGCAACGGCTTTGGCTGGGGGAGTCTGGTTCATTATTGAGGCTCATTTGCTGCAGCAGAAGACTAAGGCTGGCGAAGTCAAGAACCCTATGAAGTTGTTCCACTTCTCGATCACTTATCTAACAGTTTTGTTCATAGCCATCGGCTTAGATCCGCTGGTTTTCATACCCGTTTTCTGAAGCTAGAGGTTCTTTAGTTCCTCTAACCGAGCCAAAGATTCATTGCGTTCTGTGTTGTGATCCACAATTTGGACTGGATAGCCAGCTGAATAACCATCAAATACTTCCCAAGGTTCGTGAGCTGAAGAGCCTTCTAAGTGCCTAAGTTCCGGAACATACTTTCGGACATAATCCCCATGTGGGTCAAATTTGAGACCTTGCAGTATCGGATTGAAAATCCTGTAGTACGGCGAGGCATCGGTTCCACAGCCAGCAGTCCACTGCCACCCATGAGAGTTAGAGGCAGGATCAAAGTCACTCAAATGTTTTTCAAAGTGATCTGCGCCTAAAGTCCACTCCAAATGCAGATCTTTGACTAAGAATGAGGCAACAATCATCCGCACTCGGTTATGCATCCAACCTTCTGCCAAGAGCTGACGCATTCCAGCATCGACCATTGGGAAGCCCGTTTCGCCTTTCTTCCAAGCCTCAAAGCGGGTCTGAGCATCTGTTCCTGTGTCGTACCTTAGCTTCTTGAACCTGGGTTCGTAGTAGTCATCGACTGTGTGAGGGTAGTGAAACAGGACATCTGCGTAGAACTCTCGCCAGGCAATTTCTTTGCGGAAGACTTCGTGAGCAGGAGAGTCGCCTAGTTCTGCCAAAAGGGTTCTTGGATGGATTTCTCCATGAGCTAGAGCATGAGATAGATGCGATGTTCCGCTTAGATCCGCTCTATTTCGTTGTTGGTCATAGTCATCAAGAGCTCGGGCTTTGAACCTGTCAAAGGTCCTCAATGCGAAGGCTTCACCTGCAATTACCTTGAGTGGAGATGCTTTCGTCGGTGATGGAATGTCTGTGCCCTGCTTGATGCTGAGCCACTGCAAGTCCTTTGGAAGCTTCTTTGGTGTGACATCTGCTAGATTCACCCAGGCCTTGTAGAAAGGCGTATAGACGCGATAGTTGGTGCCATCTGGCTTTCTGACTGTGCCCGGTCTCACAGCGTAAGCAGACCCAGACAATCGCAGAGAAATCCGTTTAGATTCAAGGAACTTAGCAACAAAAAGCTGCTCTTTAATGCCTTGAGGTTCGAAGGATTCTGTGGCGAAAACGACCTTTGCCTCTATTTCTATGCAGGCATTCAGCAATGCATCTGAAAATGCTTCAATTGAGTCTGATTCGATGATGTGGAGAGTGTTTCCCATGTCATTAGTTAGAGACCTGAGTCCCTCAGAAAGACTATGTTGCCGTATTCCTTCAAGGTTTAGGTAATCGGTCGTATCTAGCATGTAGACACCTGCAACTCCGTCTGGTTCGGAGAAGGCTGCTACCAGGGCTTCATTGTCCTGAAGTCTCAGATCTCTTCGAAACCAAAAGATTGAGCTCATTTGATACCTGTTGCTGCCTTATTTAGTAGGGCTTGGTAGGTAGTCATGCTGGCTAGAACCGAGGCTCCAAGCATGTGCAGGGCTACTAGCACTTCAGGTAATCCAGTCCAAGTTTGGATCAGGCCAAGCAGGGCTTGCGACACAATAACTGCCACAAAAGCCAATGAGTACTTGGCGGAAGCCATGCCAGTCAGTCGGGACCTAAGTACCAAATGAACTAGGGCTAGAAACAGCAGCAGATAGGCAGGATAGGAATGGTAATGCGACCAAAGCTCTGAATCCAAGCCGTTTCTTGGTGTGTCTGCGTCTCCTGCGTGTGGCCCTGAACCAGTGAGAACTACTCCGATTGTTATCACAGCTATTGCTGTTGGAACAATAATCAGCGAAATTATGGACAGGAGCTTGTTTGGTTCTAATGTTCTTCGACCTCGGGCATACCAAACCAAGAAGGTTGCTATCGAGATAAGCACCATGGATACGAGGAAGTGAGCGCCAACAATCCAAGAGTTCAATCCTGTTAGAACGGTGATTCCACCTAGAACAGCTTGAGCGATAATGCCTAAACCGAGTCCCAGCGAAGTCCAGAAAAGACCCTTGCGGTGACCCTTCTTGAGTCTCATGACTGTGATGAAAGTAGCTAGCGAAATGAAGAGAAGCAGGAATGTGAGCAATCTGTTTCCAAATTCAATTACTCCATGTATTCCTTGCTCAGGAACATTAACAATCGAACCAGGTTCACATTCAGGCCAAGTAGGACAGCCAAGACCTGAACCAGTCAGTCGAACAGCGCCGCCTGTCACAACAATTAGAATCTGACTAATTAGAGAAAGCCACGCATAGAGGCGAATTCTGTGACTGCCAAACAATCTGTCGATCAAGACATGCTCTTTCTATTACGTGGCTGGGGTTACGCTTTAGGTAACGTTTAGATAAACTTAGACTAGTCCCGAAACCATAAAAGAGCCTGAGAAGTCAGCCCTTTTACGAAAACACTTTCTTCACATGTTGCACACTTGTTCCTCAATACCTTTCAGAAAGAGGTCGCAATGCCAGAGTCCGCCATTGAACGTCCAGAGCTAGACAGCCTTGGGATTTACGAGTTCGGTTGGTCTGACACTGATGCCGCTGGTCAAAGTGCTAGAAGAGGAATCAACACTGAAGTAGTTTCAGACATTTCGCATCTCAAATCAGAACCGCAGTGGATGCTGGACATGCGACTCAAGGGATTCTCTTACTTCCAGAAGAAGCCGATGCCTACCTGGGGTTCAGACCTTAGTGGAATTGATTTCGACAACATCAAGTACTTCGTTCGTTCGACAGAGAAGCAAGCTGGAACCTGGGAAGAACTTCCAGAAGAAATCAAGAACACCTACGAGAAGCTTGGGATTCCAGAAGCTGAACGTCAGAGACTTGTTGCCGGTGTCGCAGCACAGTACGAATCTGAAGTTGTTTACCACCAGATCAATGAAGAGTTAGAACGCCAAGGCGTTATCTTCATGGATACAGACACAGCTCTCAAAGAGCACCCTGAAATTTTCCAAGAGTACTTCGGAACTGTTATTCCAGCAGGAGATAACAAGTTCGCTGCTCTAAACACTGCAGTATGGTCTGGTGGATCTTTCGTTTACGTTCCAAAGGGTGTCAGAGTAGAAATTCCACTTCAGGCATACTTCAGAATCAACACAGAGAACATGGGTCAGTTCGAAAGAACGCTGATCATCGCTGATGAGGGCTCATACGTTCACTACATCGAAGGATGTACAGCTCCGATTTACAAGAGCGATTCATTGCACTCTGCCGTTGTTGAGATCATTGTGAAGAAGAATGCACGTGTTCGATACACGACAATTCAGAACTGGTCTAACAACGTCTACAACCTTGTAACCAAGAGAGCTGTTGCTCACGAAGGTGCAACCATGGAGTGGATCGATGGAAACATTGGTTCCAAGGTAACCATGAAGTACCCTGCAGTGATTCTTGCTGGAGAGCATGCAAGAGGAGAAACACTTTCAGTTGCATTCGCTGGTGAAGGTCAGCATCAAGATGCTGGAGCCAAGATGATTCACCTTGCTCCTTACACTTCATCCTCAATTGTTTCTAAGTCAATTGCACGTGCTGGAGGTAGAACGTCTTACCGCGGAGAGATCCGAGTAAACCCGGGAGCACACCACTCAGCTAACACAGTTAGATGTGACGCCCTTTTGATTGACACGATTTCAAGAAGCGACACTTATCCTGCAGTTGATGTTCGTGAAGATGATGTCTCAATGGGGCACGAAGCAACTGTTTCAAGAGTTAGTGATGAGCAGTTGTTTTATCTACAGTCCAGAGGTCTTGCAGAAGATGAAGCAATGGCCATGATTGTTCGTGGTTTCATTGAACCTATTTCAAAAGAACTTCCTATGGAGTATGCACTCGAGCTAAACAAATTGATTGAAATGCAAATGGAAGGCGCTGTCGGTTAATGTCAGATTCCAAAACAACCGCTCAGCACGGACTTGCTGAACACACGCACGGTTCTTTTGTTCCACTTCAAATCAGAAGCGATCGACCTCGTTCAAAATCAGTTTCTGATTTTGAAGCAGTTTCACCAATTCAAGATCTTTGGCGTTACTTGCAACCTGAGCAGCTCAAGGGTTTAGATGCGGATGTCCTAGGGGAGTACAAGTCAGAGGTTTCATTTGGATCTGCAGAAGGCATTAGCATCTCTTGGATTGAAAGCACTGACCCTCGTGTTGGTTCTATTGGTGTTCCAGAGGATAAAGTTGCGGCTGCTGCATACACAAATGCAAGCAAGACTTTACTTGTAGAGATTACCGACAACGCAGAACTTTCTGAGCCGTTTGTAATCAACATTTCTGGTTCCGGGGCACAGGCTTCAGCCCTGCACGTTTTAGTTGTTGCCAAGAAATTTAGCAAAGCAACCTTGGTGTTTGATCACTCAGGTCTTGGAGTTCTAGCAGAGATTCTGGAAGTTGATGTTCAAGATGAAGCAAAGCTCAACCTTGTTTCTGTTCAGAATTGGGACAAAGGTTCTGCCCATGTCTCTGCACACTTCTCAAAGCTAGGAAGAAACTCTTACCTAAAGCACTCAGTAGCATCGTTCGGTGGAGATCTTGTTCGCATCACACCAGTTACTACTTTTACCGGTCCTGGGGCTGAAGTTGAAATGAATGGTGTTTACTTCGCTGATGCAGGTCAACACATTGAGAACAGACCTTTTGTTGATCACGCTGCTCCGAACTGCAAATCAAGAGTTACCTACAAAGGTGCCCTTCAAGGAAACAAAGCTCACACCGTATGGATTGGTGACGTTTTGATTCGTGTTGTTGCAGAAGGTACTGATACTTACGAGTTGAACAGAAACCTCTTGCTAACCGATGGAGCTAGAGCTGATTCAGTTCCTAACTTAGAGATTGAAACCGGTGAAATCGAAGGAGCAGGGCACGCTAGTGCCTCAGGAAGATTCGATGATGAGCAGCTGTTCTACTTACAGGCTAGAGGTATTTCTGTTGACGAAGCTAGAAGATTAGTTGTTCTTGGCTTCCTAGTTGACATCCTGCAACGAACAGCAGTTGACGAACTTGTTGAGCGACTAACAAAAGTCATAGAAGAGAAACTAGGGAGCAAATAATGGCTATCAGAATCTGCGGCGTTGATGACATCAAACCGGGTAGAGCACTTCGCGTAAGGATTGGTGATCACCCAATTGCAATCATCAAGAGTCCAAATGGAGAGTTCCATGCCCTAGATGACAAATGTTCACATGGAGAGATTTCTCTAAGTGAAGGTTTTGTTGACAACGAAACAATTGAATGCTGGGCCCACGGAGCAAAGTTCTCACTTGAAACAGGAGCTCCGCTAACTCTTCCAGCTTTCGAACCAGTTGGAGTTTATGAAGTACTAGTCGAAAACGACGAAGTTTTTATCGAATACGAACAGGCTTAGGTCAAAAGGAAATCATGGCAACTTTAGAAGTAAAGAATTTACACGTAACTGTTGAGACAGATCAGGGCACCAAGGAAATCCTCAAGGGTGTCGACATTGTCATTAACAGCGGAGAGATTCACGCTGTTATGGGACCTAACGGTTCTGGCAAATCTACTCTCGCTTATTCAATCGCTGGTCACCCAAAGTACACAGTTACCAAGGGTGAGATTCTTCTCGATGGCGAAGACGTTCTTGAGATGAGTGTTGACGAAAGAGCCAAGGCGGGATTGTTCC
>JBIIPK010000036.1:0-3690 GCA_044342685.1 Rhodoluna sp. | reverse complement strand
TGCTGACTTACATGCCTGACGAAATCAAACTAGATGATACTGATCGCTTCAACCTAATGCTTGCTTTGACAGGCTTACTAGTGGACGGGGAAGAGTACACAGTTGAAGAACTTGTAGAACACTTCAAAGTGCCCAAGAAGGAAATCGTAAAAGCCGTAAAGATGATTAGCTTCACAGACCTGATGAAATCAAATCAGGATGGGTCTTATGAGGTTAACTATGACGACCTTGATGATGGATTCGTCTCAATCAAATACACCTTCCACGAGGCAATCGATGAAGTTCCTAGACTCTCATCAAGGCAGGCTTCTGCTATTGCAGCTGGCCTTGTTTATCTAAGTTCACTGCCTGGATTAGTGGATAACCAAGAGATTCAAGAACTCCAAAGAATTCTGGCCATTGATGATGGTTCCAATAAGCAGAAAAGCGTATTGATTGAAACTGGAGACAGAGATTCTGACCTTGTTGCAATCAGAGATGCTATGTCCGCTGGGGTGAGTATCACTTGTGACTATTTGAATCTAAAAGGCGAGACAACAATCGGGAGACTGCTCGAACCACTAAGAATCGACTCTCAGGGTGAAGTGATTTACTTGAGAGCTTGGTGTCCAGTCAACAAGAATGTGAGATCTTTCAGACTAGATCGGATGAGAAACGCTAAGCCAACGCTCAACCCGATCAGCCAGGAAGCTAAAGAAGCGGAGCTGGTTGATGAAATTTACACAGCTGCCGAAACCGACATAGTTGTAACCCTAGAAGTTGACCCTGAGGCATATTCACTGATCTTTGATTTCAAACCTGTTGAGGAACCTGAGGCTGTGTCCAAGAGTGTCAAAAGATTCAAAATCAAAGTTGGTGACGTTCGCAACCTTGGTCGAGTGATTGCAAGATTTGGAGGAGCTGCCCGCGTTATCTCTCCTGAGATTGCCCGCCAAAGTGTCCGTGATTTTGCTTTGAATGCTCTGGGAGAACGCTCCTCAAATACCCCTAAGGATGCCGAATAAATGGAAGACATCTGGCTTTACATCTCAATCATCATGGCCACTGGAGCCGTTACAGCCCTTGCTTTTGTCGGTTTGAGACTGAGGAAGTCAGCCGTACGAGTAAACCGCGCACTTGATCCTCTGAAGCAGAAGGCTAAAACCCTTAAGATTGAAACAAGTGCTCTAAAACGCTCTAGGTTGGAAAGACAGCGTAGGCTTGAAAGCACAAGCACCAAAGACCGTAATCCGACAAAGTAAGGTTTGAAAAATGAAGCCTGCACCATGGCAGTTAGTATTTCTACTACTCGTTGTAGTAATCATTTGGGGAGCACCTAAGCTTCCTACATTCGCAAAGAGCCTTGGACAATCAATGCGCATTTTCCGCAAGGAAATGAAGCAGCTCGGTGACGAACGCGATGAGGACAAAAAGGCAAGTTCTGAGAAAGAACAACCTAAAAACGACTAATGGCACTACGCCGCAACCCCGATAAGAGAATGAAACTCTCGGGGCACCTTCGAGAATTACGAAAAAGACTATTTCGATCTGCATTCGCCATACTCGGTGGAACTGTCATTGGATGGTTCATGTTCGACTACGTCTTCGAGGCTCTTCAAGAGCCGATCGAGCGCGTTGCCACTGAAGAGGGTGTGCTTGCAAGTGTCAACTTCGCAAATCTGTCTTCTGCATTTGATCTTCACGTGCAAATTGCCTTTTTCATCGGCCTCTTTCTAACCAGCCCCTTCTGGCTTTATCAAGTCTGGGCATTTGTAGCTCCTGCGTTTAGGCAGAGAGAGCGAAAATACACTGTTGCCTTCGCACTAACAAGCACTCCACTTTTTCTTGGAGGAGCTTACCTAGGTTGGTGGCTTTTTCCTGGTTTCGTGAAGTCTCTTCTAAGTTTCACACCGGAAGGTAGCTCTAACGTGATCAACGGCTCGGAGTATGTACTATTTACAGTGCGAGTTCTTCTAGTGTTTGGATTGGCTTTTGTTCTCCCTGTCATTCTCGTACTCCTGAATGCCATAGGCACACTAAGTGGCAGGAGCATTCTTAAGGGGTGGCGACCAGCAATTTTCCTTATCGCGCTGATTGGTGCACTTGCAACCCCTGTTTCAGATCCTGTTTCAATGTTCCTATTGATGATTCCATTGCTTGCCTTCTACTACCTATCAGCAGCAATTGCACTGGCCAATGACAAGCGCAGAGAACGTAAATCCAAAGAGAAACTCGACGGAGAAGATCTAGCCACTGACTACAAACCTGATGCAGTTTCCTAATGGAAGAACAACTCTCTCCAGCTGAAAGATTCACAAGAGCGAAACAGAACAAGCAAAGCCCGAGTCTTGAGAACT
This sequence comes from Rhodoluna sp., assembly GCA_044342685.1. GTDB lineage: Bacteria > Actinomycetota > Actinomycetes > Actinomycetales > Microbacteriaceae > Rhodoluna. The sequence continues at coordinate 1,354 of JBIIPK010000036.1, read as the reverse complement.
TTAAGAAGCTAGTAAAGTTCCCACTCGATGACTTCCAAGAGCAATCCTGTCGAGCTCTAGCCGAAGGCCAAGGTGTGTTGGTGGCTGCTCCAACTGGAGCTGGTAAAACAATCATTGGCGAGTTCGCAATTCACCTCGCTGTTGAGAAAGACCTAAAGGTTTTCTACACAACACCAATCAAAGCTCTAAGCAATCAGAAGTACTCAGAACTCAAAGCTAGATATGGATCTGACAAAGTAGGTTTGCTAACTGGCGATACCAACATTAACGCTGATGCTCAAATCTTGGTGATGACTACCGAAGTTCTGAGAAACATGATTTATGCAAACTCAAACTCCTTGATTAGCCTCGGTTTTGTTGTGATGGATGAGGTTCACTACCTTGCTGATCGATTCAGAGGCGCGGTCTGGGAAGAGGTAATACTTCATTTACCTAAGGACGTAAAAGTAGTTTCTCTTAGCGCAACTGTTTCGAACGCCGAAGAGTTCGGCGCTTGGCTGGATGAAATAAGGGGCGGAACTACTGTCATTGTTTCTGAAGTTAGACCAGTCCCACTGAATCAACATGTGCTTTTCGGCGATGAGCTTATTCCACTCTTTGATGATTCGGACAAAGAGCTGCGGGTCAACGTAGACCTTGTTCAGAGACATGCAAACAAGATGCGTCAGCCAACCAATCGACCAATCAGAGGTAGAAGAGGTCATGCTGGTTTCCCAGATCGAAACATGGGGCGTATCTATAAGGCCAGTAAGCCCGAGATCATTGAACTATTGGATGAAGCAGACTTGCTACCAGCAATCTTCTTTATCTTCTCTAGAGCGGGCTGTGAAGCAGCAGTTCAATCAGTCCTAGCTTCAGGAATACGACTCACCAAGCCTGAGGACAAGCAAATCATTCGACGAATCGCTGAAGAGAAGTGTGGCAGCATCGCGGATGAAGACCTTGCTGCTTTGGGCTACTTTGAATGGCTAAGTGCTCTTGAAAGGGGAGTGGCAGCTCACCATGCTGGGTTACTTCCGGCCTTCAAAGAAGTTGTTGAAGAGCTATTTCTTAGAAAACTTGTGAAGGTTGTATTTGCAACTGAAACATTGGCCCTTGGTATCAACATGCCCGCAAGAACTGTTGTGCTAGATAGGCTGGATAAGTTCAACGGTGAAGGACGAGTCCAAATCACGCCAGGTGAATACACACAACTTACGGGACGTGCAGGACGACGTGGAATTGACGTTGAAGGTCACTCGGTAATCCAGTGGGCAGCCAATCTAGATCCAAATTACGTTGCAGGTTTAGCTTCAAAAAGAACCTATCCGCTTATCTCTTCATTCCGACCTACATTCAACATGGCCGTCAACCT
>JBIIPK010000012.1:0-39910 GCA_044342685.1 Rhodoluna sp. | reverse complement strand
TAACGCTCTTGCCGATGGCAAGAAGGTGCGCGTAGACGTAGTAGATAACAATTTCTAAGCAGACCACCCTTCGGGTCGGTCGGTTATTAAAGGCCCACGGCCTAAAAGGTGCTATCAAGCTAGAGCTATACACCGACACCCCTAACGAACGTTTTGTTCCAGGTGCAACATTCGAACTTCAAGTTCCAGAAACATCTCCTTGGCACGGTAAGACAATCACTGTCAAAGAAATGCGTATGTATAACGCTCAACCAGTTCTATTCCTAGAGGGAATTGAAACTAGGGAAGAAGCAGAAACGCTAATCAAAGCAATTCTTCTAGTTGATCAGAACTTGGAAGAACTTCCAACTGAACCTGATGCTTGGTATGACCAGCAGCTAGTTGGCCTAAGTGTTCTTCGTGATGGTGTTGAAGTTGGATCTGTAGTACGAGTAGAACACTTCCCAGCTCAGGACATGCTTATTGTTCTTACTAAAGATGAGCGTGAAGTAATGGTTCCTTTTGTGAAGGCTATTGTTCCTTCAGTGGACATTGCTGCGAAGACAGTTACTGTAACCCCACCTAATGGCCTCTTTGAAGAGATTGAATCTGAGTAATGAAGATTCAGGCTGTAACAATCTTCCCTGAGTATTTCTCAGCACTGGATATCTCTCTATTGGGTAAGGCTCAGGAGAACAGGGTAATTGATTTCAAGGCTGTAGATCTTCGTGATTACACCCATGACAAACACAAGACTGTTGATGACAGTCCTTATGGTGGTGGAGCAGGCATGCTTATGAAGCCTGAACCTTGGGGTGAAGCACTGGATGAGTTACTAAACCCTGATGGTTCAACTGTCTTGATTGTCCCTTCTCCTGCAGGAGAACTGTTCAAGCAAGCTACCGCTCAAGAGCTTTCTTCAAAAGAACACATTGTGTTTGCCTGTGGTCGATATGAAGGCATTGACCAGAGGGTCTTTGATTGGGCTAAAGATAAGGCAGAGGTAAGACTTGTTAGCCTTGGCGACTATGTCCTAAATGGTGGGGAAGTAGCAGCTCTAGCCATGATTGAGGCTATTGCACGTCTAATTCCTGGCGTAATCGGTAATGCTGAAAGCCTTACCGAAGAGTCTCACTCAGATGGTCTTTTGGAGTATCCAAGCTACACAAAGCCTGCCTCTTGGCGAGGACTAGATGTTCCAGAGGTACTCAGAGGTGGTAATCACGCTGAGATAGCCAAATGGCGTAAAGAGCAGTCTTTGGAGAGAACTAAGGCCGTAAGACCTGATCTCCTTGAGGGCTAGCGTTGCTTAGCCCTGCTTTTTGTGGCAAGATGTACAGGTTGCCTAAATAAAGCTCTGCCGCAGGGGAGATTAGGGAACAAGCAAAACCCAAGAAACTAACAAATACCCGTGATTGACCTGCAGGCAAGAACAGAAGGCAGAAAAATGCAAATTCTAGATTCAGTAGATCTACCAAACCTAAAGACCGATGTCCCAGCATTCCGCGTAGGAGACAACGTAAAGGTCCACGTAAACATCATTGAAGGTAACCGTAGCCGTGTGCAGGTTTTTCAGGGTGTTGTTATCCGTCGTTCAGGTTCAGGTGTCCGCGAGACCTTCACCGTTCGTAAGGTAACTTTCCAGGTTGGTGTTGAAAGAACTTTCCCAATTCACTCCCCAGTTATCGACAAGATTGAACTTGTCTCTCGTGGTGCTGTTCGCCGTGCGAAGCTTTACTACCTACGCGATCTGCGTGGTAAGAAGGCGAAGATCCGCGAGAAGCGCGACAACACAACTTCAGCTAACTAGTTCTTAGATAGTTCACAGGCAAGGGCAATAACCTTCCATCATGGCTAAAAAAGAAAAAGTTGAAAAGCCAATCAAAGGCCCTTTCAAAGCTTCTCGAGAGAAGCTGCGAAAGATAAAGTCAAAGCATGTTCTGCTTGCCTTTGTTATTGACACATTAGTAATCCTTGTCTCGGCTTTAGCAATCTCATTTCTTATAAAGACATTCCTGATTAGAACTTTCTATATCCCATCGGGTTCAATGTTTGATACTTTGCAGATCAACGATCGCATCATGGTTAATCAACTTGTTCCAGACATCATTCCTTTGGAACGAGGAGATGTAGTTGTCTTCAAAGATCCAGGTGGCTGGCTCGGCACTATTGAAAAGAAACCAATTACCAACCCAATTGCCCAAGTCGGTGACTTCCTACTTTCTGTAGCTGGACTAACAACTCCTGATAACAACCAACACCTTGTAAAGAGAGTTATTGGTAAAGGTGGAGACCGAGTCGTTTGCTGTGATGTTGATAACCGAATCACCATCAATGGCAAAGCAATCATCGAGCCTTACTTAGCTAAAGATTCAAACCCTTCCAACACAGAATTTGATGTGACAGTACCTAAGGATTCTTTTTGGGTTATGGGGGACAACAGAGGTAACAGCGAGGACTCTAGATATCACGCTGACACTCCTGGTAAAGGTTTTGTTTCAAAGAACTATGTTGTTGGACGTGCCTTTGTAATTTCATGGCCATTCACAAACTTCACCTGGCTAGATAACTATCCAAATGTCTTCAAAGACGTCCCAAAACCCAAGCCTTAGTTTCGAGAACTCGTTTTTCGAAACGGGTACTCGATTCATAATCGGCATAGATGAAGTTGGCAGAGGATCAATTGCTGGACCAGTGGCAGTAGGCGTTGCTCTTCTAGATAAGCAAAGAGATCTTCAAAGCTGGCCAGAGAAACTCAAAGACAGCAAACTCATCTCTGAGAAAGTTCGTGAAGAGATTTACCCTTTGGTATCCAATTGGGTTAGTGGCTGGGCAGTGGGCATGGCAACAGTTGAAGAGATTGAAACTAGAGGAATTGTTGAAGCACTAAGTCTGGCTGGAACTAGAGCTCTTGAACAGCTAGTCAGAGACCCAGCGCTTAGAGAAGCTATAGCCAAAGACGGAGTGATGCTAATCCTTGATGGTTCACATAACTGGCTAGGAGCTAAGTCTTTAGGCATGCCAGTAACAGTAAAGACCAGGGCAGACCGAGATTGTGTATCTGTAGCCTCAGCATCTGTATTGGCTAAGGTAACCAGAGACAAGCTCATGTATGAGATTCACCATGAACACCCAAGCTTTGGGCTTGATTCAAACAAAGGCTATGCCTCCGAGGCTCACATCGCTGCTCTAAAGGAACATGGGCCATCCCCAGTTCATCGCCTAAGTTGGCTAACCAAGATTCTTGCGAGATAGACTTTTACCCACATGGACGAGAACGATTTTGACGATTATGACCGCGAGGCAGAGCTAGCCCTCTTCCGCGAGTACAGAACAGTTGCTGACACCTTTAAGTACGTCATTGAAACTGAACGCAGACTTTATCTAGCTAACGAAGTTGAGTTCAAGAGAATCGACACAGCAACTGACTTTTACTTTGAACTAGTCATGAGCGATGTATGGGTCTGGGACATCTATAGAACAGACCGCTTCGTGAAGAGCGTAAGAGTTCTAACTTTCAAGGATGTAAACATTGAAGAGCTAACCGGTAAGGCCTTTGATCTTCCTAAAGAACTAACAGTCGGCGAATAGCTAACACTTCTCCACAACATCAAAGTTCTCAAACTCTAAACTAAACATTTCCCGCACACTCATCATGTGATTGATGAAAAACAAAAGGCAGCTGCCATCTGGAGTTTGCTATGTGAACCGGGGGATTCCATGGCTGGCATGCTCAGAAGAATCCTCGGGGTTGAAGAATCTCTATACGAAATCAGAAGAGCCAACTCTGCAAAAGACTTACTTCCGCTTCTTCCAGGCGACACCTTCAGAGCACCCCAGTTCATTTCAACTCTTGACGACTCCCTTGAGTGTTGGAAGAGAAGGCTTGCAATTGTGAATGTTGACAAGGCAATAGAAACTATTTCATCTCTCAACGGAACTCTCCTCTCTGCAGAATCTCCGCTTTGGCCACAAGGGCTCATGGATCTCGGAGATTCAGCACCCGCTGTCCTCTGGGTTTTAGGAAAATCAAACATCTTGCAAAGTGAAAAGACGCTTTCGATAGTTGGTTCAAGAATCGCAAGTAGCTACGGATTGGAAGTTACCAGGGATTTAGTAACGACAGCTGTCTCAAAAGACTTTGTAATTGTTTCTGGTGGAGCTCTTGGCATAGATGCAAGTGCTCACAAGAATGCTTTGTCACTTGGGGGCAAAACTATAGCAATCATGGCTGGCGGATTAGACCGCCTGTATCCAGCAAAGAATCTGGATTTGTTTCGAGAGATTCAACAAGCAGGTGCACTGATTTCAGAGATGCCTCCGGGTACTGCTCCTGCTAGATGGAGATTCCTTCAACGCAACAGATTGATTGCGGCAATTGGTCAAGCAACAGTTGTTGTTGAAGCAGGCTTTAGGTCTGGTTCAATCAACACAGCAGGTCATGCAAATGAATTGGATAAACCTGTCGGGGCTATCCCAGGTCCTATCAACTCAACTAGATCCGCTGGTTGCCATCGCCTAATCAAAGAAAGAAGAGCTGATCTCATCAGCACGCCTTCGGATCTCGAGGAGTTACTAGGTATTCGGTCCAAGGAAGTTTCAAATGAGCCTCAACTGAGCGGACTTCAGACCAGAGCATTAGATAGTTTTGGTTCCTTTGAACAAGATGTTGAAAGAGTTGCTCAGATATCGGGAATGACTCTGAATGAGACGGGTTTGGCTCTTGAATCTCTTTCTCGCCTCGGCTTAGTTATGCAGACATCCAACGGATGGGTTAAAACTTCAAATACGCTTTGAAGTATGCAGAGTGAAATAGCACTTCAAGGGCAGCGGTTCGCTGACAACCTTGACGCTGCTCGCGGCTACTCAGCAAACACTGTGAAGAGTTACCTAAGCGATGTTCTAGACCTTGCAGGTTATCTTGCGAGTAAAGAAGTAACTCAAGTAAAAGACATTGATCTAGAGCTACTTAGAGATTGGCTTTGGGAAGTCAGCCAACGTCAATCTGCCAAGAGCACCTTGGCTCGAAAGAGTGCTGCGATTAGATCATTCACTGCATGGTTGGCCTCAGAAGATTTAGTAGTGGCTGACCCTGGACAGAGACTTAAATCTCCTAAGGCGGATAGACATCTTCCGAAAGTAGTTGCTAAAGAATCCTTAGATGATGTCTTTGGGCAACTCAAAGCATTAGCCAGCGAAGGCGATGCGTCTGCTATCAGAGACTTGCTTGTATTTGAGTTGCTATATGCAACTGGTTGTCGTGTGAGTGAACTCTGCGGTTTGAATCTGGTTTCCGTTGACCTAGGTCGTAACATCCTTCGCGTTATCGGAAAAGGTTCAAAGGAAAGAGTTGTTCCATTCGGTTTGCCAGCTAGAGACGCTCTAGACAGGTGGCTTGAAGTTAGGGGTGCATTAAACCCTGCCCCTGGTGAGCAGGCACTATTTCTAAACACCAGAGGTAAACGACTTGGTGTTAGATCTGTCTATCAATTGGTGGCAAGTCTTCTAATAAACACTTCAACTGGAGTTGCAGGTCCGCACACCCTTAGACACACAGCCGCTACTCATCTACTAGATGGTGGGGCTGATCTTCGTGCCGTTCAAGAACTTCTTGGACACGCAAGTCTTGGAACCACTCAGATTTATACACACGTATCCGTTGACAGACTAAGAGCTGGATATAAGAACGCTCATCCTCGAGCCTGATAGACAAGCCTTGATGGACTTAAGCCTCCAATAAGAGCTAGGGGAGAGAAGTAGCCTGCTTCTGATCTTGTGCCAAAGTGCAAACACGTTTCAGGGCAATGCCAAACGTATTCAGGGTCTGGTTCACAAACCTGACCAATCTCTTCACCCATGAGGACAAAGGTTCCTTCAATCAGCTCAGAGCAGACTGGTTCCAAAGAAGCGGTCAGGCTGTTGCCAAACCTGACAGAAATGGCATTCCGGTAACCCACTTTGCCAACGAAGCTAATCTCACCATCCGCGGGGGATAGAACGGGTTCTCCTATCTGGACAGCCAGATCGATACCCCGATGGCCTTCGCCATACTCAGACATGGGGGCAATGTAGTGATTTACGGTGTCTTCAGGGCCTTGGAAGGCTAAGGGCATGGCTAGAGGTCGCTCTTGCACAGCGGAATTCGCAGGTGAAATAGCCAGAGAGCAGGAAATTACAAGCAGAAAGAGAGTTTTTTTGAAGGTCATGGGTCAAGTATTGATTCGGCTTTGGTTGTTGGGGTTCAAACCGAATCTAAGGGTGGAAAACCTCTGAATACCGCTGCTATGCTTATAACTAGCGGTCAGCCGTAAATCCCAAGAAGAAATTTTAGGGTTTTTGTGTGCGGACCGACTTCGCGTGTCGAACAACATACCGATTTGTCAGTCCCAAAGCTTCACGGGTAAATCGGATGCGGCACCAGGTGTGTTGAGCAACCGCTTTTCACAATCAACTGATCGGCGCATTATTGTGCCATAAAGGAGATACTGCCATGGCAGTAGTAACCGTTCGCCAGCTGCTAGACAGCGGTGTTCACTTTGGTCACCAGACCAGACGCTGGAACCCTAAGATGAAGAGATTTATCTTAACTGATCGTTCAGGCATCTACATCATTGACTTAGCTAAGTCACTAACCCACATCGACCAGGCATACGAGTTCACCAAGAACCTAGTTGCTTCAGGTGGATCAATCATGTTCGTTGGAACTAAGAAGCAGGCTCAGGAAGCTATTGCGACCGAAGCACAGCGTGTGAACATGCCCTACATCAATGAGCGTTGGTTGGGTGGTCTATTGACCAACTTCCAGACTGTCTCAAAGCGTCTAGCTCGTCTAAAGGAACTTGAAGTCATGGACTTCAACGACAAGAAGACAAGCGGATACACAAAGAAAGAACTTTTGATTCTTAGCCGTGAAAAGGTAAAGCTAGAAAAGACTCTTGGTGGTGTTCGCACACTAACTAAGGTTCCTTCAGCTATCTGGGTTGTTGACACAATCAAGGAGCACCTAGCAATCACTGAAGCGAAGAAGCTTGGTATTCCTGTTATCGGAATCCTAGACACCAACTGTGATCCAGATGATGTAACAATCGGTATTCCAGGAAACGACGATGCAATTCGTTCAGTTCACCTACTTACCCGCGTTATTGCTGATGCAGTTGCAGAAGGTCTAAAGGAACGTCACTCAAAGCCAGAGACTGCACAGCCTCTAGCTGACTGGGAGCAAGCACTTCTAGACAACGCAGCTCAGAAGGAAGCTTACCTAGCTAAGGAAGCAGCAGCAGTTGCTGACGCTCCTGCAGCTGAAGCTCCAGCAGAAGCTGTTGAATCAACCGAGACTACAAAGGAAGCTGAATAATCATGGCTAACTACACAGCAGCAGATGTAAAGACTCTTCGCGACCGTTCAGGCGCAGGAATGATGGACTGCAAGGGTGCACTTGATGAGGCTGATGGCAACATCGATAAGGCGATGGAATTCCTTCGTCTTAAGGGCCTAAAGGGTGTTACCAAGCGTGAAGGAAGAACAACAAGCAACGGTATCGTTCTTGCTCGTGTTGCTTCAGGCAAAGGTTACCTAATCGAACTAGCTTGTGAGACTGACTTCGTTGCTAAGGCAGACAAGTTCGTTGCTCTTGGTGAAATGATTGCTGACGCTATCGCAGCAGCGGGTGCAGAGACTGTTGAAGCAGCTCTAGCAGCTCCTGCAGCAGGTAGAACTGTTGGCGACTCAATCACTGACGAAGCTGCAATCATGGGCGAGAAGGTTGAGCTACGTCGTATCTCAGTAATCGCTGATGACAACATCGATGCTTACCTTCACCGCACATCTAAGGACCTACCTCCACAGGTTGGTGTTCTAGTTGCGTTCAAGGGATCAGACGTTGAAACAGCTCACGATGTTGCAGTACACATCGCAGCATTCAGCCCAACCTACCTATCTGCAGAAGATGTTCCAGCGGAAATCGTTGAGACCGAACGTCGCATTGCAGGAGAAACAGCTCGTAACGAAGGCAAGCCAGAGGCTGCACTAGAGAAGATCGTTGAAGGACGCGTCAAGGGTTTCTTCAAGGAAAACTGCCTATTGGAGCAGGACTTTGCTAAGGACAACAAGCTAAGCGTGGCTAAGGTTCTAGAGCAGCACGGTCTAACCGTCTCTGCTTTCGTGCGTTACCGCGTAGGTGCATAAGTCAAATAGCTTGAAATTGAATTGGCTCGGTCTGTAAAGACCGAGCCTTTTCATTTGCGGGCCTAAACTAGAGACGAACAGGTCTTTGAGAGGGATAAGCATGCCATCAACCCCACGTCGCGTTTTATTGAAGTTATCGGGTGAAGCATTTGGAGCTGGAAACCTGGGAGTGAATCCAGATGTTGTTTCAGCTATTGCTAAAGAGATTGCAGATGCAGCCAAGAAGGTTGAGATTGCCATTGTTGTTGGTGGAGGAAACTTCTTTAGAGGAGCAGAACTAAGCCAGCGAGGAATGGATAGATCACGTGCCGACTACATGGGTATGTTGGGTACGGTCATGAACGCTCTTGCTCTTCAAGACTTCCTAGAACAAGCTGGTTGTGACACTAGAGTCCAGTCAGCAATTTCAATGGCTCAGGTTACCGAGCCTTACATTCCTCTAAAAGCTATCCGTCACATGGAAAAGGGAAGAGTTGTAATCTTCGGTGCGGGTGCTGGTCTTCCGTACTTCTCAACCGACACAGTTGCTGCTCAACGTGCACTTGAAATTCATGCAGTTGAGGTTCTTGTTGCTAAGAACGGTGTTGATGGAGTTTATTCAGCAGATCCTAAGAAGGATCCAAAGGCTAAGAAAATTGAAGAACTTACCTACCAGGAAGCACTTATCAAGAAACTAAAGGTTGTTGACTCAACAGCATTTAGCCTCTGCATGGATAACAACATGCCAATGGTGGTATTTGGTATGCAGCCAGAAGGAAACATCACTAAAGCTCTTCTAGGTAAAAACATTGGTACACGCGTAAGAGCGTAATTTTTAGATTCACAAATAAGGAGAAACATGATTAACGAGATCTTGGCAACCGCCACAGAGAAGATGGGCAAAGCTGTCGAGTCAGCAAAAGAAGACTTTGCAACTATCAGAACTGGAAGAGCGAACCCTGCTCTATTCCAGAAGCTAATGGTTGATTACTATGGCACACCAACTGCTCTTTCTGCTCTAGGTTCAATTGCTAACCCTGAGGCTAGAACAATTGTTGTGACTCCTTACGACAAAGGTGCTCTTGCTGCTATTGAAAAAGCAATTAGAGACATGCCTAACCTAGGAGCCAACCCAACCAACGATGGTGCTCTAGTTCGAGTTACTCTTCCAGATCTAACTGAAGAACGTCGCAAAGAGTATGTAAAGGTTGTAAAGACCAAGGCAGAAGATCACAGAGTTGCTGTTAGAAACATCAGACGCAAGGCTAAAGATGATCTTGATGCCCTAAAGAAAGATGGTCTAGCTGGAGATGACGATCTTTCTCGTGCTGAAAAAGAACTTGAAGCAATTACAAAGACCAACGTCGATAACATCGACGAAGCGCTAAAGCGTAAAGAAGCAGAACTTCTCGAGGTCTAGTTGAGTACTCAAGAAGCTAAAGGTAGATCTTTATCCCAAGCGGTGATATTTGGGCTATTGCTCTCAGCCTTGTTTTTAGCTTCGGTACTTATCGTCAAAGAACTCTTCATTTTTGTCTTAGCTACCGCTGTTGCAATAGGTGTTTGGGAACTATCAACAGCCCTTAGACAAAAGAATTGGCATGTTCCTCGAATCCCAGTAACTGTTGGTTCACTAATTGTTATTCCATTGACCTACTACGGTGGGGAGAGGGCTCAGTGGTTAGGTGTATTAGCCATTGTTGGAGCACTGGTTCTCTGGAGAAGCCTAGAACTACTAATAAAGCGTGGAACACTCAAGAGATCTTTCTCAGAAGCCTTCAAGGATTTCTCTGCATCTGCTTTCGTCGTCATTTACATCCCACTGACAATGAGCTTTGCCTCGCTATTGTTCAGAGAACCTGCTCACGATGGTTTTGTTGAAGGTAAGTATTGGATTATCACCTTTGTAACAACAGTCATTCTGATTGACAGCAGTGCCTATCTGTTCGGTAGAAAACTAGGCAAGCACCCAATGCTTCCAAAGGTGAGCCCCAAGAAGAGCTGGGAAGGCTTTGCCATTTCTGCGCTGTTTGGTTTAGCTAGTGCAACCCTGCAGACCTTTTGGTTACTGGAGCTTCCATGGTGGTTCGGGCTCGTTATTGGATCCGTACTCATAATGTCTGCTGTTCTAGGGGACTTTGCTGAATCTCTTATCAAACGTGATCTTGGTGTGAAGGACATGTCTTCTCTGATTCCAGGTCATGGAGGAATCATGGACCGTCTTGACTCTATGCTTCCAGCTGCACTTAGCTCCTATCTATTGATGGTGCTAAGTGTCCGTTTGTTCCAGTAAGTATTGAGAGAATAGACAAGTGAGTTACGCATTCGTTCAATCAGGTAAGAGGAAACTCGGCTATGACATTAGCCAGGTTGATGAATTCCTGAATCTTGCTAGACAGCAATACAACGAACCTTCAAGGCAGTTAGTGACTTCACTGGATGTTAGATCAATACGATTCAAACTAGTCAAGAACGGCTATTCAATCTCAGTTGTTGATGCGGCCCTGGAAAAGCTTGAAGATGCCTTTGCAGCCTCAGAGTTCAGCAAAGAAGTCACTTCCCTTGGTTTCTTCGAGTTCGAAGAGGATCTAGGCAACCTCAGAAAAGAACTTCTCGCTCGCTGTAATCGTCCTAACAAGAAGAAGTTCTCCAAGCGTAAGTACCCAAATAAGGGCTATAACGTCAAACAGGTAGATAAATTATGTTCTCAACTGGGGAAATCCTTAGAAACTAAGGCAGACTTAGTCGTAAAGGAAGTAAGAACTGCTACTTTCAAGTCGAAGAGAGGTGGCTATGCAGAATATCAAGTCGACGCATTCCTTGAGTCGGTTGTTGAAAGCATCCAACGCCAGCAAGCGATTCAAAAGAGTAATCGCTAGTTCTCTAACACTTTCACTTCTACTTGGCGTAAGTTCTGCCATATCTCAAACTGCAGTTGTTAGTGCTGCAATAGGAACCAAAGCCACAGCTCTTCTTGCCAAACTTCCAGTTAAAGGTAGAGCACCTAAGACCGGTTATGACAGAGACCTATTTAGCGATGGCTGGGGCAAGATAGGCGAGTGTGATGCTCGGAACTTCATTCTTCGCAGAGACCTCAAATCGATAACTTGGAGATCTTCTCCTCGCTGCACAGTCTCGACTGGAATTCTCAACGATCCATACACCGCTAAGAAGATCTACTTTGTGAGAGGTGTGAGCACTTCTAGTGCTGTTCAAATTGATCACGTCGTTGCTGTTAGCGATGCCTGGCAGAAGGGAGCTCAGAAACTTCCGTTCAGTAAGAGATACGCCTTCTATAACGACCCTCTGAACCTGCTTGCCGTTGATGGTCCTTCAAACCAGAGAAAAAGCGATAGCGATGCGGCTTCCTGGCTACCACCAAACAGAAAATACTGGTGCTCTTATGTTTCTAGGCAGATCGCTGTGAAGCATAAATACAAGCTCTGGGTAACCTCAGCAGAGCGGGATTCAATGTCTAGAGTGCTCAAGACATGCCCTAAACAACTGGTTCCTAAGGGCTAATAGGCCTTTCTATAGCCCGAATCAAGCCCTTGAGGTAAACTTGAGTTTTGAGCATAGGCGGTGAATAAATGGGTAGATACGAGTTGGTTAGACCATCTCTTTCTAAACGCATTATTCAGCGTATCTTCGGGAAGAGCTTCGCTCCAAAAATCCAAGAACTTCAAATAGCCAAGAAATTCAAGCTCGCTATTGCCAACCTCGTAGCCATCTCATTCGTTGCAGGCTATGCCATGGTCACAGTTATTGACCCTTACGGTGGAGCTCTAAATTCCGCTTATGCCTACAACTCCACCTACTCCAACACAGGTGAAGAAGATCAGATTTATGGCTTCACAGCCCAGCAGAAGATTAGTTTCAAGCGTGGCGGTTGGTCTATCGTGACAGGAGATGAAGCGGCTGCCATCTACGTTGCTAACGCAGCAACTCCTGAGACAGGAACAATCAAAGAGTTCGCCTATGAGCTTGTTCTATCTCTTTCTTGGGGAAGAGATCAGTACTCCTGTCTAGTAGCTCTCTGGGAGAGAGAATCTAACTGGAGATGGGATGCTCTGAACAAGAACTCTGGAGCATATGGAATCCCTCAATCACTTCCAGGTAGGAAGATGGCTGAAATGGGAGCTGACTGGGTAACTAACCCAGAGACTCAGGTTCGCTGGGGAGTGAACTACATCAAGAACCGTTACGGTGCTCCTTGTGGAGCTATGGCTCACTCCAACAAGTTCAACTGGTACTAAACCGTGGGTAGAAACAATAAACCTAAAGGTTTCAAGAAGTCCGAGCAGGATGATGAGCCAATGGACATCATCAGATTACGTGATGGCATCAAGACAACTGAAATCAAGAACGGTACTGAGTTTTATGTTCAAACTACTTCAGGCAATAACTCCGAAGAATCTAAGAAATGGATCTGTCCTTTCTGCTCACTAACTTTTGGAACAGGTATTGCTCACGTTGTTGCCTGGGAGAGTGCATATGGTCCTGAGAAGAGACGTCACTTCCACAATCAGTGTTGGAAAAAGTTTCAAGGCAGACTATTTTGAGTCAAATAGAAATACGTTCATCGGTTGAATTACCTTCTAACCGAATACCACTAACGCTTAGAACAGTCGATGGATTAGAGCTAGTTGCTGAGTTAGCCTTGCCAGTTGATAAAGCTCCGGTAGCAACTTTGATAATGCTGCATCCGCTACCAACTGCCGGTGGCTTTATGGATTCACACATATATCGCAAAGCTGCGAATCGATTGCCAGCGCTTGCAGATTTGGCCATTCTTAGATTCAATACCCGTGGCACAACTTCGCCTCATGGCACAAGCCAAGGATCTTTTGACGGGGGAGTCTCAGAACGATTTGATGTCGAAGCAGCAGTGAACTATGCAATCGAAAATAATTTCCCAAATATTTGGCTAGTGGGCTGGTCATTTGGAACAGAACTAGCTTTGAAGTATGGCCCTGATCTAGACGTATTAGGAGCAATACTTCTATCTCCACCACTACATAGAACAAGCATTGAAGAACTTCAGCGTTGGAACAATGTTGAGAAGAAACTCATTGCTCTTATTCCTGAGCATGACGATTATCTAAAGCCTGATGAAGCTGCTGTTAGATTCTTGGCCATCAAAGATATTGAACTTATCAACATTGCAGATGCCAAGCATCTATGGGTAGGGGAGAGTGCAACAAAGACAGTGCTCGACGAGATAGTAAAAGTTACTAACCCAGGATGTTTCCCGCTACCTGAGTTTTATTCAGCCTAAAGTTTGTCTTGTCTAGGAACCCATACTTCACGAATTACAAGAAGTATGGTTGCAGCTGTTGGGATAGCCAGCAGAGAACCTAGGATTCCAGCTAAAGAGCCACCAATCAACGCCGAAACAATGATTACTGATGTTGGAACATCCACAGCCTTCTTCAGTACCCTTGGGGCTACTACGTAGGCTTCAATCTGGATATAGATCAATAGTGCTACTGCAACTGCAATGGTTGTCTCAGCAGGTGAGGTAGCAGCTGTAATCAAGATCACAATGGCTGCACCGGTTATTGAACCAATGATTGGAATAAGTACAAGTAAGAAGTTGATGAAGGCTAGAACTACCGCGAATTCAACACCAGCAATCATAAGGACTGTGAACAAGATTGATGTGTTGATAGATGAAACAACAACTTGGCCCATCACATAGCGACCTACAGAACCGATTACCTTATCAACGATTCCTTCAAGCTTTTCTCTAGATGACTTAGCAACAAGAGTGATGCCAACTCTCTTGATACTTGGCAGCGCAGCCATGAAGTAAAGGGTAAGGATGGTAACTGTTAGGAAACCAACTGCACCGTTCAGAATGGAAAGACCCACCTGAACCACTCCACCTAGAAGTGTTGGCCAGTTATTGCTGTCTACTAAAAACTCTCCAGCACTGTTCAGTGCTGTGCCGATGGCTCCGCCAAGTCTTGAATCAATGCTTTCAACCCAAGGAAGTTTTACAAACTCTCTCATCAACTCAGGAAGGTTAGCAATGAAGCTACTTGCCTGGGAGACCAGTGGAGGAAGGATTGCGAAGATAACGGCTGTCAAGAGTGCAAAGACTCCAACAGCAACTATTGCAATTGCTAGCCCACGCTTTTTGACTCTCTTCTGTAGAAGTTGAACCAATGGTTCAAGACCAAGAGTTATAAACAAAGCTGTGATTATTGAAGTGATGATTCCAGCAAGTGAGATTACAGCGCTACCAAGTGCAATAGCGGTTAGTACGCCAATAGCACCTAGGAATCCAAATTGAAATGCGTGGGTGATTCTCATGTTCTTGTTTTCTTGCATCACCGCTCCTCTAGTTCTACTTGATGTCTTTACTGACCTGGTCAATAACCTGCTTTAGGTTACCGAGATAAACCATAATGCTTTCACGTTCCTGAATAAGCTTTCGCTCAGCACTTTCCATGATGTGAAGTCGTTCTTTAACCTTTGCCTGCGTAGCAGCAAGAATCGCTCTCGCTTCACTTTCAGCAGCAACAATAATTTCTTCTGCCTTGTTTCTAGCTTCTTCGGTGGATGCCTTGTTGATTGATCTTGCGGCAGCTTCCAGAGTTTCAGCTTCCAAGCGAGCAGTTGCAACCTTGGTAAGAGCAGTGGATAGTTGAGCATGAGCATCATCTAGGTATTTTTGAGTTTGGGCAACAGCTTCCTGATACTTCCTTTGGTAGTTAGCTTCTGCTTCTGCTCTTCTCGCAGTCAGTTCAAGATCTAGATCGATTCTTTCCTGCTCGCTCAGTAGAGCAGAGGTCAATTTAGAACTAATTGGCTGAGTTAGTTGACGCTCAAGAATCAGTCTTCGTTCCGCTAGCTCTCTTGCTGAGTTGGCTTCTCTAACTTCAATCTCACGCTTAGCTGTTGCTCTCATTCGAGCTACCTCAGTAGATACAGCACCTCGAATAGCTCCTGCTTCTCGGGTTGCTTCTTCAATAATTCTTTGGGCCTCAACGTTCGCCTTGGATAGGGTCTCGTCATAGTCGGTTTTGGCTGAGTTAAGGATTCTTTCTGATCTACGCTGAGCCTCAGCTACTAATTCGTCGTAGTATTCCTGGCCATCGGCCTTTTGCTGCTCAAGCTCTGCTGCGACACCATCTAGGACGCCTTTACGCTCTGCTTCAGCATCGGCAACTAGTCGGAGAGCTAATTCCTCAGCATTACTTAGGATTTGGGCAGCTTTAGCCCCAACTCCTGCATAACTAGGGCTTTTGGCCTCTTGAGCGTCAGTTTCAAGTTCAATTAGACGATTTTGGGCTTCTCTCAGCTCTGTAGCCAACTGATTGTTCAAATTGGTCAGATTTATAAGCTCTTTACGGAAATCCCTTATAGAGTCGTCGACTAGACCGCGGTCATAGCCACGCATCACTAGCGGGAAATCAGTCTCATCGGCTGCCAAGGGTGCTCTCCTGGGGCTTGGGTAGAATAGACGGGGTCGTCAATCAACCCAAGTTTAGCCTGAAAGGAGCATTATGCGTTTTGTTATAGCCACAGTGCTCCTAATAGCCTCAGGCATCAGCGTTCTGCTGGGATTCGCTATCCGTGAGCCTTTTGCCGATAGCACAGGCCACAGGGTCGAATTCGAGGTCCCGACAGCTTATTCCTACGTCCTTATCCCTAACAGCACCCTTACAGCCTTTGATGGGGAGATTTCCGTTGAAGCTAGCGGAATTGACGAGATTTTCTATGCAGATGGACGCGAGAGAGACATCCAGGACTGGATCGGAACCTCTAACTACTCTCGCCTAAACATCAACCAAAAGACCTTTGAGCCTGATGTCAGCACAGTAACCTCTGGTGGTCTTGATGCCAACCCAGCTGGCAGCGATATGTGGCGTAGCCAGCTGACTGTTAAGACCAAGCTACTGAACGTAGTGACCATGTTTGATGACACTGCAGTTCTACTGGCAGGCGACGGACTGAGTAGAGCACCAGAAAAGATTGCGGTGAGTTGGGATTCCAAGCCACTGATTAATTGGCCTCAGGTTCTAGTTATCGGTGGTTTCGTTCTGCTGCTAGCAGCACTGATCATGAACTATGTTGCATTCCGTCACATCAGAAAACTTCGTGGGCCTAGAAGAAGAATTCCTAAGTCTCCTACCGGCCCTAGGTATCGTCGCAAGATTCAGCAGAACGTTCCAGTTCGGGGCAGAAGAGCTCTAGGCAAATCAAATAGAAGAAGATTTATGGCAGCACCGGTTGCCGTAGTTTCACTATCACTGTTAGCTGGTTGTTCTTCATCAACTGCTGAAGTTGAGAAGCCAAAGTATGAATCAGTTACCGTTGTTGTCACTGAAGCTCAACTGCAGAGAATTGTTGCTGATGTTGCGACCACAGTTAAAGATGCCGATGCAAGTAGAGATGATAAAGCGCTAGTTAAGAGAGTTGCTGGCTCTGCTCTACAGATCAGAAGAGTTCAGTATTTACTTCAGTCAAAGAGCAAGAAGATTCCTAAGCTTCCTGCAATTGTTGCTAACCCAATAACTGTTGCTCTACCAATGGAGTTGCCAGCACCAGAACTTGGCTGGCAGCCAAGAACACTTATGGTTGTGACCAAGTCTGAGTCAACAACTAGTGCTCCTCAGATGCTTGTGTTGCAGCAAAGTAGCCCAAGAGAGAACTACAAGCTTTGGTATCTGATTGATTTGCTACCTGATGACAACTTTCCTAACGTAGCCGCTCAATCAGTAGGAGCACTCCCGGTTGCTAAAGATGACTCCTTCCTGGTAACACCATTGAAGAGCATTCCATTCAAATATGGAGACACCCTAAACAAGGGTCTTGAGAGCAAGTATGCTCCTGAGTTTGATTTGGACTCTGACGAGTTCTACGCAGAACTGTCTGAATCTCAGATTCAACAGAAAAATGAAGTTGAAAAAGTTGGTTCAAAGATTAAGTTCCAGCACTCTTTGGGTAACCTAAACATTCTCGGTCTTCAAACAGTTGAACGAGGTGGATTGATTGCACTCACTATGAACGACACTTCAACAATCACTCCAAAAGCCCAAGGAGCTGCTGTTTCTGTGAAGGCATTAGATCAGAAGCTTCTGTTAGGTTCACTTGGAAGTTCAACAGGTCTGCGCATTGTTTATAGCAACATGTTGCTCTTCTATGTTCCTGAGTCAGGATCAGACGAAAAGATTCGTCTTGTTGGTGCCTCTCAAGGACTTCTAAGTGTTCGGTCAATAAATTGAGCGACATGAATTCACAAATGCGTGGCGGAGTTGATCTATCTTCTCTGGCTAACAAAGTTGTCCAAGAAAAGCTTGCTAACACCAGCACAGTCCAGGTCGATCAGGGCAGAAGAGTGAAGGTTCCAGCCTTTGCCGTTGATCTGAACGAGGGCAACCTAAAGCCAATCATTGAGATCTCTTCAATAGTTGCGGTAGTAGTTGCCTTCTATAACAAAGACAACGCCGAGAGCATGACACTAACTGGCAAGCTAGAAAAGCTAGCCAACTCATCAGATGGCAAGTGGTTACTAGCCAAAGTGGACATCAAAGCCAATGCCAAGATTGCCGAAGCCTTCGGGGTAGATCTTCCCGCAACAGTTGCAGTGATCCTCGGTGGTGAACCTAAGCCTTTATTCCAAGGTGACCAGATTGAGTCTTCTCTTGTTGATTTCATCGGCAAATTGGTTGAAGTTGCTTCATCTCAAGGTCTAAACGGAACCTTAGAAGTTGAAGGTTCTGAACCAACAGAGTCTGAACCACAGGTATCTGCATCAGAGCAAGCTGCACTAGATGCCATGGATCAAGGTGACTTCGGTGCAGCGGTCAAAATTTATGAAGAAGAGTTAAAGCAAAACCCAGGCAATGAAGAACTAGTTGCCCGTCTTGCTCAGGTCAAACTTGTTGAGCGAACATACAGCGGAGACATGGAGAAGGAACTCTCCAGCGAACCAAAGAGTGTTGCAGAAGCCATGCGTAAGGCAGATTTCCAACTAGCAGTTGGTCAATCTGAAGAAGCCTTTGATCTTTTGCTCACCTGGTTTGATAAAGCTAACTCTGAGGAGAGAGCAGCACTGTCTTCTCTATTCCTAGAGCTATTCAATGCCGTTGGTAAATCACACCCAGCTGTAGTTGAAGCACGTAAGTTACTTGCAGTTAAGTTGTTCTAGTCATGACTGTTTATCTTGACTATGCAGCAACAGCTCCACTTCGCAAAGAAGTACTGGAGTGTTTTACCGAACACCTTCAGAATCTAGGCAACCCATCTTCTGTACACAGTTCAGGTCAAATGATCCGCAGAGCTCTAGAAGAAGCCAGAGAGTCTGTTGCTCGATCTGTTGATTGCAATAGAAGTGAAGTTATCTTTACAGCTGGTGGAACAGAGAGTGACAACCTTGCTATCAAGGGTCTCTACTGGCAAAGAAATAGTGATGGTAACGTTCGACCACTAATAGTTTCGTCCGGAACAGAGCACCATGCTTCTATTGATCCAATGGAGTGGTTACAAAACCATGATGGAGCTGAGATTGTTTGGCTACCAGTTGATTACCAAGGAATCATTGACTTTGATTTCTTCGAGAAGTTCCTGGAAGAAAACCACGAAAGAGTTGCACTTGTGAACTTGATGTGGGCAAACAACGAAACTGGTGTTGTAACCGATATGCCAAAGGTTGTTGCAATGGCCAAGAAGTATGAAATCCCAGTTCACTCAGACGCTATCGCTGCATTCGGTCACATCCCAGTAAGTTTTGCTGACTCTGGTCTAAACACCATGAGCATCTCAGCTCACAAGGTTGGCGGTCCAGTTGGAGCAGGTGCTCTCATTGTTTCCAGAAGCACAAAACTTGTTTCTATCATTCACGGTGGTGGCCAAGAGCGAGGGATGAGATCAGGAACTATGAATGCTCCGGTTGCTAAAGCCTTTGCTTTAGCAGCAGAGCTAGCTGTTGCAGAACTAGAAGCAGAAACTAAAAGACTCTCTGCTCTACGTGACCGTTTAGTTCGAGGTGTGTTGGCACTTTCTCCAATTGCTCACCACACAGCATCTGAATCAAAACGTATGCCACACAATGCACACTTCACCTTTGAAGGTTGTTCAGGTGATTCATTGCTATTTCTTTTGGATCAGCAGGGTGTTTGTGTTTCTGTTGGTTCTGCTTGTCAGGCTGGAGTGAATGGCCCTTCCCATGTTCTTGTAGCTATGGGTAGAACAGAGAGAGAAGCACTCGGTTGTATTCGTATGACTTTAGGGAAAGACAGCACTGATGCAGACATTGATGCAGTGTTAGCTGCATTACCTAAGGCACTTGATGGTGCCGCTCGTGCTGGACTTACGAGTTAAGAGAGAATTAGGTCATGAAGGTATTAGCAGCAATGAGTGGTGGCGTAGATAGCGCTGTTGCTGCTGCTCGCGCTGTTGAGGCAGGACATGAGGTAGTTGGTGTTCATCTTGCACTATCAAGAATGCCAGGAACACTAAGAACTGGTTCTAGAGGATGCTGCACCATTGAAGACAGCATGGATGCTCAACGAGCAGCTAACGTAATCGGTATTCCTTATTACGTGTGGGACTTCAGCGAGAGATTCAAGCTTGAGGTAGTGGACGATTTCATTAGTGAATATGAAGCAGGTAGAACTCCTAACCCTTGCATGAGATGTAATGAACGAATCAAGTTCGCAGCCCTTCTAGAAAAAGGTTTGGCTCTTGGTTTTGATGCTGTCTGCACAGGGCACTATGCGAGTATCTTGACTGATGACGAAGGCAATCTAGAACTACACAGATCTATGGCTTTAGCTAAAGACCAGAGCTATGTGCTTGGTGTGCTAACTGCTGAGCAACTGCAGCACTCAATGTTTCCTCTAGGTCACACTGCAAGCAAAGACCTCATTAGAGCAGAAGCTGCCCAGCGTGGATTATCAGTAGCGGCTAAACCTGACTCTTATGACATCTGCTTTATTCCTGAAGGGGATACCCAAGACTGGCTTGCAGATCGCCTAGGAAACACAACAGGTGAAATCGTTGATATGCAGGGTAATGTTCTTGGAGAACACAAGGGTGCTCACGGCTTCACAGTTGGTCAGAGAAAAGGTCTTCAACTAGGTAGACCAGCAGTCGATGGCAAACCACGCTATGTGTTAGCTGTTGATGTGAAGACAAACAAGGTTGTTGTTGGCCCACAGCAAGCACTAGCGGTAGTTGAACTAGTAGGTAACAAGTTCACCTGGTGCGGTAAGCCACAGGAGAATCCAGAAGAGTTCTTCAAGGCTCACGTTCAGGTAAGAGCTCATGGTGAACAGGTTGCTTGTGAAGTGGCAGTAATTGATGATGCCATGGTAATTAGATGCGATGAACCTATCTATGGAGTTGCTCCAGGACAAACCGCAGTCATTTACCTAGGTACTAGAGTCCTTGCACAGACCACTATTGATCACACAGTGTCTGCTGTTGACTCTTTTTCAACAGCCTCGGCGAGTATTGGCTCTATTGTCAATGGTGCTGTTTAGGCTTATCAGGTGCCAGAGAAACCAGCCATACGCATCGCCTTTTTAGTAGACGAAATCAATAAGCATCGTCGCGCCTACTATCAAGAGAACACAGTTCTAATCAGTGATGCTGAATACGATGCCTTGATGGCAGAACTTGAACTTCTTGAATCAAAACATCCTGAACTTATCTCTGGTGATTCACCTACTCAAAGTGTTGGTGGTTCAGCCAATGAAGCTTTCTCACCAGTTGAACATCTGGAAAGAATGTGGTCTTTAGACAACGCATTCGATGATGAGGAACTCAAAGCTTGGGCTAACAGAGTTGGCCAAGATCGTTTCCTTTGTGAGCTGAAGATTGACGGCCTGGCCATCAACCTTCGCTATGAAAAAGGCGAACTGGTATCAGCAGCAACCAGAGGTGATGGTGTGGTTGGTGAAGACGTTACAAATAACGTAAAAACAATCAAGCAAATCCCACACCGTCTAAAGGGTTCGAAGATTCCTGATGTAGTTGAAATTAGGGGAGAGATCTTCTTTGGGGTCAAAGACTTTGCCAACCTAAATGCTGGACTGGTAGCAGAGGGTAAGGCTCCTTTTGCTAACCCTAGAAACTCTGCCAGTGGCTCACTAAGACAAAAGGATTCAGCTGTAACAGCAAGTAGACCTCTTCAGATGTTGGTCCATGGAGTTGGAGCGTGGCCTGATGCTCCGTTCAAGAATCAGAGTGA
The DNA here is from genome assembly GCA_044342685.1 of Rhodoluna sp. GTDB lineage: Bacteria > Actinomycetota > Actinomycetes > Actinomycetales > Microbacteriaceae > Rhodoluna. The sequence continues at coordinate 18,561 of JBIIPK010000012.1, read as the reverse complement.
GCTTTATGAACTACTAAAGAGCTGGGGTCTTCCAACATCAACTAGATATGAAGTAGTTGATTCAATTGAAGGTGTTAGTAAGTACATTGCCAAGTTCCAAGCCCAACGTCACGATCTAGAACATGAGATTGATGGTGTTGTTGTCAAGGTGGATTCACTTGCAGCGCAGAAAGAACTCGGCTTTACTGCTCGTGCTCCACGTTGGGCTGTTGCCTACAAGTACCCGCCTGAGCAGGTAAACACCAAACTTCTAGACATCAGAGTTTCAGTTGGCAGAACTGGTAGAGCAACTCCTTACGCAGTTGTTGAGCCAATCAAGGTAGCTGGTTCAACAGTTGAGTTTGCAACCCTACACAACCAGGATGTTGTAAAAGCTAAGGGAATTCTGATTGGGGATACCGTTGTGCTTCGAAAGGCAGGCGATGTTATTCCAGAAATTCTAGGTCCTGTAGTTGAACTTAGAACAGGTAAAGAGAAGGCATTTGTAATGCCTAGCAATTGTCCAGACTGTGGAGCAAAGCTAGCTCCCTCAACTGAAGGCGATGTTGATCTTCGTTGCCAGAATTCAGAGCACTGTCCTGCACAGTTGCGAGAACGAGTTGCCTACATTGGCTCTAGGGGAGTGCTCGACATTGAGGCACTTGGTTATGTGGCAGCTGTGGCGCTTACTCAACCAGTTGAACCGAAGATTGCCCCACTGACGTCTGAGGCGAATCTATTCAATCTGACTATGGATCAGTTGCTACCAATTAGAACCTATGTTCTTGATCCAGACACTGGATTACCAAAGCTTGGTGAAGATGGAAAACCTAAGATTGTTCAGTTCTTTAGCAAGACAGTGAAGGGCGAAACAGTTCCTTCAGAAGTTGCTATCAAGCTCCTAAACAATCTTGAAGAGGCGAAGACTAAGCCGCTGTGGAGAATTATTGTTGGATTGTCTATTAGGCACGTTGGTCCAGTTGCAGCAAGATCTCTTGCCGCACACTTTGGTTCATTAGACAACATCTTCAACGCAACTGAGGAAGAACTATCTCAAGTAGATGGTGTTGGAACAATCCTTGCACAATCACTTTTGGAATGGATCAAGGTTGACTGGCATAAAGACCTGGTTGAGTCTTGGCGTAAGTCAGGAGTTCTCTTAGAGATTCCAGGGCATGCAGGACCTGGAGCTAACGTGGTTAGCGATGGAGTCTTCACTGGCATGAGCATTGTTGTTACTGGAACACTGCAGAATTACACCAGAGAGAGAATCGAAGAGTTGATCATCACTAACGGTGGAAAGGCAGCATCAAGTGTTTCAAAGAACACTGCTTTTGTAGTTGCCGGAGCAAATGCTGGCTCAAAGCTCACTAAGGCTGAAAGCCTAGGTGTTCCAGTTATATCTGAAGAAGAGTTTGCTAAAAAACTAAGTTAATTACTTAGCTTCGTCGATTTCTGCCTCGTCTACTGAAACCATGCTCTCGGTTGACATCAACTTACTCATTGAGTCTAGGAAGTCTGCAACTTCTTCACGCTCTTCAGAAAGTTTGTTTAGACGCTCGCGGCTGTCCTTGATTGCGTTTTCTGCATAGCCCTGAGCCTTGCGAGACAGAAGCTCTGCACGACGACGAGACTGGTTGATTAGATCAGTTGAACGCTTCTGTGAATCGGAAAGAATCTCATCACGAGTAGCTCTTGCTTCTCTGGAAACACGTTCTGCTTCAGTAAGAATCTCAGATGCTCTAGCAGAAGACTCTGCAAGTGAGCGGTTAGCTTCTTCAGTGATTGCCTGAGCTTGACCAACTGCAGTCTGGTAGATGCGAAGAGCTTCTTGCTCTGCTTCATCACGCTTTGCTTTTAGTTCAGCTTCAAGGTCAACTCGAGCCTGAGCGGTTCTCTGGCTAAGTTCGGTTGCAAGAGCTCTAGCTTCTTCAGTCTCACGGTGAACCTGTGAACGAAGCTCAGCTGCGTATCTTTCACCATCAGATTTGATAGCTGAAGCTTCTCTTTGAGCTGTTTGAATTCTTTCGTTTGCTTCGCTAAGACTTGCTGAAGCAGTGTTTAGCATTTCGCCGTGACGTCTATCGGCTTCAAGACGAGCTTCTTCCATCTTGATTTCAGCTTCTTGAACAACGCGATCAGCCTTGTCCTTAGCTCCTCGCTTTAGAGCGTCGGCTTCACCCTTAGCTTCTTCACGAATACGCAGGGCATCTTGACCTGCATCGGCAATCATCTTCTTTGCTTGCTCTTCAGCAAGGCGAAGGGTCTGCTCGAACTGTGCACCTAGGGCTGCATAGCCGTTAGGGCCACCTTGTTTGACCTGGACTTTTAGGTTCTCTACTTCGGCTTTGAGAATGGTGATTTCTGAGGCAGCCTGCTCGTTATAGGTAGCCTGGTGCTCAATCTCTAGACGCATCTCTTCGATGGTCTTATCGACCTGATTGCGGTCATAACCGCGCATCACAACATCGAAATCTTCGCGATCTGTACCGCGAACGACGTCTTCGAAGTTCTCTTCTTCAGCCATTTTGTATTCTCCTGAAACGTACTTAGTTCAAAGCCCCTTTTGGAAGCCCAGCAACTATGTAAGTTTAGTCCAGTAAGCGGGATTGGGTAAGCCCCGATATACTTATAGGAGATAACAACAACCACAGTTTTGAGGAAACCCATGTCAGATGTGACCCCTGATTTAGTGCGACATCTAGCCAATTTGGCCAGAATCGAGCTAGATGAGTCCGAAGTAGTTCGCTTTACAGAACAACTAGGCGTAATTTTGGATTCAGTAGCGAAAATCTCTTCAGCTATTGATGAAAATACCCCCTCCACAAGCCATCCAATTCCTCTTTCAAATGTCTTTAGGGAAGACGTAATTGAGCCTTCTCTCAGCCAAGAACAGGCTCTTTCAGGTGCTCCTGACCAGGGCCAAGGCCGCTTCCGCGTAGCTGCAATCTTGGACGAGGAGTAGGCCTGATGTCTGAACTCATTAGAAAGAATGCCTCAGAACTCGTTGTTCTTCTCGCAAAAGGCGAGGTCAGCTCGGTTGAGGTTACCCAAGCCCACATTGACCAGATCTCAAGTGTTGGCGAGGCTGTTCACTCTTTCCTTCATCTAACTACCGATAAGGCTCTAGAAGTTGCTAGAGAAGTTGACCGTAGGAGAGCGGCAGGCGAGAAGCTTCCTGCCCTAGCTGGTGTTCCTATTGCTGTGAAGGACAATCTGACTACCACTGATGCTCCAACCACAGCAGGATCAAAGATTCTTGAAGGTTGGATTGCTCCTTACGATGCAACCGTTGTTACAAAGCTTCGTCAAGAAATGATGCCTATCCTGGGTAAAACCAACCTTGATGAATTCGCTATGGGTTCATCAACCGAGTTCTCAGCTTATGGACCAAGCAAGAACCCATGGGATCTAACAAGAATTCCTGGTGGTTCCGGTGGTGGATCTTCATCTGTTGTTTCTTCTTTCCAGTCACCACTAGCTATTGGTTCAGACACCGGTGGTTCTATTCGATTCCCTGGAGCAGTAACTGGAACTGTTGGAATCAAGCCAACCTATGGAGCTGTCTCAAGATACGGACTAATCGCTCTAGCTTCATCTCTAGATCAAATTGGTCCTGTGGCTAGAAACGTTTTGGATGCTGCTTATCTTCAAGATGTAATTGCTGGCTATGACCCAAGAGATAGCACTTCACTAAAAGACTCACTTGGTTCAATGGTTGAGGCTGCAAAGAATGGATCACTAAAGGGCAAGAAAGTGGGTGTAATCAAGCAGCTATCAGGTGCCGGTTTCCAACAGGGTGTTCAAAACAGATTTGCTGAGGCATTGAAGCTAATCACTGATGCTGGTGCAGAGATTGTTGAAGTTGACTGCCCGTCATTTGAATATGCGATTGATGCTTACTACTTGATTCTTCCTGCGGAAGCATCAAGTAACCTCGCCAAGTTCGACTCAGTTCGTTTTGGTATGAGAGTTACTCCTGAAGGTAACCCAACCATTGAACGTGTGATGGCTGCCACCCGTGAAGCTGGCTTTGGTCCAGAAGTGAAGAGAAGAATCATTCTTGGAACTTACGCTCTATCAGCTGGTTCTTTCGACAAGTTCTATGGAGCAGCATTGAAGGTTAGAACACTTATTCAAAGAGACTTTGATGCAGCTTTTGCTAAGGCAGACGTTCTAGTTTCACCAACTGCACCAACAACTGCATTTAAGTTTGGTGAGAAGGTAGCTGATCCTCTAGCTATGTATCTAAACGACATTGCAACCATTCCTGCAAACCTTGCAGGTATTCCAGGTATCTCAGTTCCAATTGGTCTAGCTGATGAAGATAACCTTCCGGTTGGTATTCAGTTCCTTGCACCAGCTCATAAAGATGCTGCTCTGTATGAAGTAGGAGCTGCACTTGAAGGAATCCTTGAAGGCATTTGGGGTAAGCGCATGATGGACTTTGCACCAAAGTTGGAGGGTAACTAATGGCTAAAGCTAACTTGATGGATTACGAAAAGGCTTTAGAGCTTTTTGAAGTAGTTATTGGTCTTGAAGTGCACATTGAACTAAACACCAACACCAAGATGTTCTGTGGTTGTAAGAACGACTTTGGTGATGAGCCAAACACTAACGTTTGTCCAATCTGTATTGGTCTGCCTGGATCACTTCCAGTAGTGAACCGCAAGGCAGTTGAGTCTTCAATCTCTATTGGCCTAGCTCTTGGTTGCCAGATTGCTCCAACCGGAGGGTTCTCAAGAAAGAACTACTTCTACCCAGACCTAGCAAAGAACTACCAAACTTCACAGTTCAGAGACCCAATTGCTTTTGAAGGTCAGCTTGATGTTGAGGTTCCAAGCGGTAATAAGTTCACTGTTCAGATTGAACGAGCACACATGGAAGAAGATGCTGGAAAGCTGACCCACATCGGTGGTTCAACCGGTCGTATTCAAGGAGCTGAATACTCTCTCGTTGACTACAACCGTGCAGGTGTTCCACTAGTTGAAATTGTTACTAAGCCAGTATTTGGAGTAGGGGCTGAAGGTCCTGAACTAGCAGCTGCGTATGTTCGCTCAATCAGAGAAATCGTGAAAGCCCTTGGCGTTAGCGATGCTCGTATGGAACGTGGAAATGTTCGCTGTGATGCCAACGTTTCTATTAGACCTCACGGTCAAGAGAAACTTGGCACAAGAACAGAGACTAAGAACGTTAACTCTCTTAGATCAATTGAACGTGCAGTTAGATATGAAATCCAGAGACAAGCAGCAATTCTGGCTGCTGGTGGAACCATCACTCAGGAAACTAGACACTGGCACGAAGACAAGGGTTCAACAAGTGCAGGAAGACCTAAGTCAGATGCTGATGACTACCGTTACTTCCCTGAACCAGATCTAGTTCCAGTTGAGCCATCTCATGAACTAATTGAGAAGCTACGTTCACTTCTTCCAGAGAACCCAGCTGATAGACGTAAGCGTCTAGCAGGCGAGTGGAACTTTGCTGAGATGGAATTCAGAGATGTTGTTAACGCAGGTCTTCTTGACTTTATTGAAGAAGCAGTAGCTGCTGGAGCAAAACCTCAGGCTGCTCGTAAGTGGTATTCAGGTGAGATTGCTCGTATTGCTAACTCAGAAGACAAAGATGTTTCAGAAATGAACATCACACCAACCCAGGTAGCAGAGATTGCAACTCTTATTGAATCAGGCAAGATCAATGACCGAATCGCTCGTGAAGTTCTATCAGCAGTGTTAGCTGGGGAAGGGTCACCTGCAGAAATTGTTTCTTCTAGAAACCTTGAAGTTGTCTCTGACGATGGAGCACTCATCGCAGCCATTGATGAAGCTCTTGCTAAGCAACCTGATGTTCTAGAGAAGATCCGCGAAGGTAAGCTTCAGGCTGCTGGAGCTGTCATTGGTGCAGTTATGCAGGCCATGAAGGGTCAAGCAGATGCTGCTCGAGTTAGAGAACTAGTGCTTGAGAGAGCAAACCAGTAATTCTTAAAGGCAAAAACCCGAGGCTAATAACCTCGGGTTTTTCTTTTGGGGTGAGTAACGGGACTTGAACCCGCGACATCCTGGACCACAACCAGGCGCTCTACCAGCTGAGCTATACCCACCATGTTTTATTTCGGACTAGCCGAAATCAACTCTCAAAGTTTATCAGTCTTCAGTACCTGCGCTAGTGCCTGAGCCTCTTCGCTGGTTGGACCAGGGGCTTCAACAAACACGCTGCTTCTGTAGTACCTGAGTTCCTCAATAGATTCAAGGATGTCGGCAAGGGCTCTATGACCGCCATCCTTCTTTGGAGCTTGGAAATAGACTCTTGGATACCAACGCTTAGACAGTTCCTTGATGGTTGAAACATCAATGTTTCGGTAGTGCAGGTGGGCATCTAAATTAGGCATGTATTTAGAGATAAACATGCGATCTGTCCCAATGGTGTTACCAGCTAGGGGAGAAGTCTTTGGGTTTGGAATGTATTTCTTGATGTATTCCAATACCTGAGCTTCAGCATCGGCTAGCTCAATACCTGATGCAAACTCTTTGATTAGTCCTGAGTCGGTATGCATCTTCCTGACATAGTCGCCCATGGCTTCAACTGTGCCTTCACGAGGCTTGATGACTAGGTCAATGCCTTCGTCTAGGACATTTAGATCGAAGTCTGTGATGACTGCGGCAATTTCAACAATGCACTCAGTGTCAGGGTTTAGCCCTGTCATCTCGCAGTCAATCCAGACTAGGTATTCAGGTATGTTCATAGTTCCTTCAAACTAAATGGAGCCCCCGACTTCGAGGACTCCATCCAGTTTACCTTTAGGGCTAAGCGGTCTTAGCTGATGTCTTACGCTTTGGTGTGGCATTAGTTGTAATCTTCTTAGCGGTCTTGGCTAGCTTCTTTTGAGCTTTACGTTCTTTTCTGCCTTCAACCAAACGGTAAAGAACTGGAACGATTACCAAGGTCAGGATTGTTGAAGAGAACAATCCACCGATAACCACAATTCCTAGTGGCTGTGAGATGAATCCACCAGATCCTGTGAAGCCTAGAGCTAGTGGGCTCAATGCTCCAATAGTTGCAAGGGCAGTCATCAAGATAGGGCGAAGTCTCTGACGAGCACCATTGATGATTGCTTCTTCAAACGGCATACCTTGCAAACGATATTGATTGATTAGGTCGATCAAAACAATTGCGTTGGTAACCACGATTCCAACAAGCAGCAACATACCAATCAGAGCTGGAAGACCAAGGGCGGTGTTAGTTGCAAGTAGAGCTACAAATGCACCGGTTGCCGCGAAAGGAATCGACACTAGGAGAACTAGCGGTTGAGCAAGGCTTCTAAATGTTGCAACCATGATTAGGTAAACAATCGCGATAGCAGCAAGAAGAGCAAGACCTAGCTGACCGAACGATTCTGCCTGATCAGCTGAAACTCCTCCAATAGGAAGAAGAGAAGAACCAGCTGGCATCTTGTCCTGAAGTTCAGTAACAACTCCAGCAACCTCCATAGTGATTGGACCAAGGCTTGCATCCTTATCTGGAGTTAGTGAAACAGTTGCTGCACGGTCTCCATCTTGTGTTGTTACCTTGGTAGGAACTGAAACTAGTTCAACCTTCGCAACTGAATCTAGAGTTACTTGACCAAATGGGCTAAGCGGAATTGCTTTCACCTCAGCAATAGTCTCTGGAACATTTTCAGACTTGATGTAGATATCAGTTTGCTTGTCATCAATGTTCACTGAACCAATGCTCTGTGGGCTCATAGCGTTAGAAACGATAGTTGCAACTGCAATTTCGCTCAAACCAATTCGAGTGGCAGCTTCACGATCAACAGTAACTTTTAGAGTTCTCTGCTTCTCGCTAAGAGTTGTCACAACATCAGGGGAAACATTGGCAATCTTTCCTTCCAATGCTTCCTGAACAACTTTGATACCAGCACGGAGCTGCTCATCAGTCTTTGCTGTAACGGTTACGTCAATTGTTCCGGTTGATCCAAATGATTGACCGGTCTGGAAGCTGACTTTTCCAAGTGATTGGTCTGCATCAAATAGTTTCTGCATTCTGACCTGGAAGTCATCGCCGTTTACGGATTCCTTAGTTGAAACCTGGATCTGAATTCCTCCGGCAGACTGACCGAAAGCAACACGGCTATCAGCTGTTCCACCAATGGTTGTTGTCACAGCAACAGTGTCACCGCTGTCTAGCAGGATCTTTTCAACGCCTTCAGCTGCAGCTGCCTTGTCTTCCAAAGATGCACCTAGTGGCACTTCCTGGTTGATGCTGAAGGTTGTTGAACCTGAGCTACCAATGAAGTTGGTCTTGATAAATGGAACTAGACCAAAGGTGAAGACCAGAACTAGAGCTGAAGCAACGATAGTGATCACCGGTCGCTTTTGAGTTGCTGTTAGAACAGGGATGTAGGCACGCTGAAGAATTGATTTTCTCTCGTGCTCTTCCTCTTCTTTTCTAGCCTTGTCAGCAAACTTCTTAGCCTCTGCCTCTGTCATGCCCTCTTCAACCACTGGAGTCTTTAGGAACCAGTAGGCAATCACAGGAACGATTGTTAGAGAAACGAATAGTGAGGCAACTAGGGCCAGAGCAAAGGTAAGGGCGAATGGTCTAAACAACTGACCTACTAAGCCACCAACAACTGCGATAGGCAGGAATACGGCTACGGTAGTCAATGTTGCAGCTGTAATTGCTCCAGCAACTTCCTTGACTGAGTTGATAATCGCTTCAAGCTTCTTCTCGCCATAAGCCAAGTGACGGTTGATGTTTTCAATAACAACAATCGAGTCATCAACAACACGACCGATAGCAATTGTTAGAGCGCTCAGGGTGAACAGGTTCAGTGAGTAACCAAAACCAGCAAGACCAATGAAGGCAACCAAGAGAGATGTTGGGATAGAGATAGCAGTTACCAAAGTTGAACGCCAAGATCTCAAGAAGACCAAGATGATAAGGATTGCGAAAGTTAGACCAAGAAGACCTTCTTTGACTAGGTCAGAAATTGACTTCTCAACGAATGGTGCCTGGTTGAATGTTTCCTTGATGGTTACATTGCCACCTAACTTGGTAGCTAGTTCTTCTTCAAGTGGCTTGATGCCCTTAGAGATAGAAACAGTGTTGCCATCTTGAGTCTTAGTGATTGAGATTGCAAGAGATGGCTTGCCATCTACTCTAGAGATTGAAGTGATTGGAGCAAGTTCGTAACTTACCTTTGCGATATCGCCAATGGTGAGAACCTGACCAGGAACAGCCCCTACCAAAGGAAGAGACTTGATAGCTGCGACAGTTTCAACAGGGGTTCCTACCTGAACAGTAATCTCACCCTTGTTATCTTCAAGAGTTCCTGCTGGGATTACCAAACCGTTTGTCTTTAGAGCGTTAGAGATACTCTGAGTAGAAATTCCATTAGCTGCCATAACAGCTTGGTTCAGCTCTAGGTCCACGCGGTATTCACGAATACCGCCGATCTGAACGTCCTTTACGCCAGGAACTTTCTTGAAAAGAGTTGGTGCTAGATCTGGAAGAAGTTTAGAAATCTCAGTGTTGTCACCAGAATCAGAAGCGACGCTAAGAACCAATACAGGAATAGTGTCGAGGCCACCGCTTAGAACGCGAGCATTTGCTCCCGTTGGCAGATTAGCTTTCACTGAATCAAGAGCAGCATTCAGAGACTCAGTTACTTTTGCTGAGGTAATTCCAAAGTCAAAAGTCACTCGAACTGTTGAAAGGCTGCTCTGGCTAGTTGAAGAAGTAGTTGTCACTCCTTCCAGAGATTCAACAGAAGACTCAATCAGTCTGCTGACCTGAGTGTCCATAACCTCAGGTGATGCACCTGGGTAAGTGGTAACGATTGCTGCTTGAGGGAACTCAAGGGAAGGGAATAGCTCTTGCTTTAGAGAACCAACCGAGATGAAACCGAATACGGCAAGGATGGATGTTAGTAGTGCTACCACTGAACGGTTAGCAAGGCTGATCTTTGACAAGCTGAACATGAATCTCCAATAGTTGAATTTGTTTACCTAGGTAAATAATACTAGTGCTTTACCCCGCTTTTCAAGGCTAACAAACTCTTCCGACAGGCAAAGCCAGTGTTCCTAAACAGGAAGAAATCTAGGTGAAATAGATGATGTCTTCCTTATCTTCATCAGCACCTATTGATCTGAGCAATCTGGCAACGGAGTTCATTGCTCCGCCAATTACCGCTGGAATACCGCCTCCGGGGTGAACTGAAGCTCCAACTCGCCATAGCCAAGGTCTAAATAGTGATGAATAACCTGGGGTATGGAAAGGTCCACCCTGCCAGATAGGTCTTGTGGCTCCATACAGAGAGCCACCCTTAGCCCCAAACTCAGCAAAATACATAGGGTCAAGAATCTGATAATCCAATATGAGATCTGCCAGATTCTCTTTCAAACCAATCAGAGAACTAATGCGATCAAGTTCTCTCTGAACAAAATCACTCTCTAATGTGAAGCGCTCTCCATTGGCAGGAGCGGTTAGCAAAATGGCAGCAGTTGCCTTGTCGTTTGGATAGATGTGGTTTGGCTTGTAATAGTTCAGAAACGCCATAGTCTCTTGAGGAACTTCAGTTTTATCCAAATCAGCATGAAGTGAGCTAGGGGAACTCGGCATTATTACTGAGTGAGTTACTGTGCCTTCTGGCAGTGGCTTCTTTAGGACCGCAAACAATGCAACTCCCGAACATGACACTAACTTAGGCTGTTTAGGAGTTTTTCCTAGAAGTGAATCAATAACGTGAGCATCTGCTGCACCTATTACATAGTCAGCTTTTAGTTCTTTGCCATCAGCAATCACAGAGCCTTTACTGATCTTTGTGACCTGAATATTAGTTCTAATGGTTGCTCCTGCATCAAGAGCGAGCTTTTCTAAAGCCAAAGCAATTTCATAAACTCCACCTTCAGGAACAAAGATTCCTTCTTTAGCCATAACAGCAGGCATGGTTGCATACAAAGCCAAAGTACGTTGAGGAGCGATACCAGCGTTGAGAGTATGAATAGCAATTACTTCTTTCAATCCTTCAGGCATCCAATCAAGGTGCTTGAGGTAAGAACTAGTTGAAAGATGTATTCCATAGTTCTTTGAAATAGCAGTAACTGCGGGAAGAGTTTTAGCATCAAATGGATCTGAAGTTAGAAGCTTGGTAATTGCAGGGCCAAGATCACCGTGTTCTTTGACAAACCTTTGCCAAGCTGGATACCAAGGGTGTCCTTCTTGAACAGGTAGGTTCACTATTTCCTTACCAAAGTAATATGTTCCAACCTCTGGAAGTTTTTGAAGTTTTAGATCTGCAATAGAAGCAGAAGTTTTCTTACCTCTTTCGTTATAGCGAGAGAACAGCTCTTCTAGAACTGCAGGGAAAGTAACAAGTGATGGTCCAGTATCAATTCTTTGACCTGCTACCTCTATGCGCCTTGACTTACCGCCAATCCAGGAGTTCTTCTCTAGAACAGTTACCTGGTGACCTGCTTTAGCCAATAGAGCAGCTGCTGTTAGGCCACCTAAGCCAGCTCCAACAATGACGATTCTCTTCTTCAATTACAGAAGCTCCAAGACCATAAATGTGACTAGTTGGAAACCTGCAACAGTTCCAACTACATACGGGTAAGCAACTGAATACTTATAAATTCTCTTTGCATTTTCTGAAGAGTTGTCTTTGACCATTAGTCTTATCAACCAGAAAGCATATGCTCCGTTAGCAATTGCAAGTGGAATGTTTACAAAGGTAAACATGATGGTTGAGACTAGCCACCAGAAACCAACCCACACTAAAGATTTCTTTACTCCAAGGAAAACAGCGGTTGTTTTGATTCCAACGAATTCATCTTCTTCAATGTCTTGAATTGCATCGTAGGTGTGCTTTGCAAGACTCCAAGCCATTAGAGCAAACACTGCTAACCAAATAGGTTCTTTATCAAGAGCTAGCGGAACGATAGCTAAAGGAAATGCGTAATCAGCGTTGCTGATGGAGTCTAAAAAAGGACGACCCTTGAACCTGGCAGGGGGAGCTGAATAGAACAAGAAGGTAAGGCTGTATGCCCAGATCCAAATGTTTGCTTCGACTGAGTAGTTGAGAGCAAAGAAGACTAGGAAAGGAGCATTTAGTAGAACTACACCCCAAGAAATCCAAGGAACCTCTTTAGGGTCAATCTTTGCGCCACCGTATCCGCCCTTACGGATGTTGATGTTGTCAGTCTCCTGATCAAAGATGTCGTTGATGCCGTAAATAAGAAGGTTAAAAGGAAGAGTTACCCAGAGAAGCAGCCAGATTGCATCCCAACTCCATAGCGAACCTGTGAGCCATAGACCCATCATGGTCGTGCCAATGGTGTTTACCCAGAGCACAGGTCTTGAAATAGTGATTAGTCTTCTCAGCACACCTAACTCTAACCTCACTCATGGGGTAAACTGGGGGAGCCTTGTTCTTGATAAGGCATGCCTTCGTAGCTCAGTGGATAGAGCAAGAGCCTTCTAATCTCTTGGTCGCAGGTTCGATTCCTGCCGAGGGCGCTTGTTTTTGATTTTTGACATAGTGCTGATGAAAGCATGTCTAGCCCTTACAAATAAGCAGTCTGGTAGCCTGAGAACATAAAATGTTGCGGGTTAGGAACAGTTATGAAGTTAAACAAAGTAACCAAAATTCTCTGTGTAGGACTACTGCTGCATTTCCCGATGGTAGCTGAAGCTGCATCACCTTCAAGACTTGTTTCGACCCAAGTCTCAATTGTTGATGCCAACGGTTACCCAGTCCAAAATGGCGAATACAGCTGGAAGACCATAGATGGTCTTGCTAAGTCATCTAAAAAGATACTCGGCACAGGGCTTGGCATTGTTGAATTGAATTCAGTTCCTGATAAAGCAATTGAGTTACAAATGAATTACGTAAAGTCTGCTGGAGGATTTTGTTATTCAGGGAAAGCAACATTCACGCCAGTCTCCGGTAAATACAAGTTTGTTCTTCCCGCTTTTGAGTTACCTACAGAAAGACAAGTTGTAGTACAACTTCCAGGTGGGCATCCTGTCCCGAACGCCTTAGTTGATTCTCGAAACCTTGATCCAGCTCTGGGGTTGGAAAGTGAAAATTTTGTTGGAGGAATTTCAGGCACAATGAGGCCCAAGCCTGCTAGCTGGGCAGTTCACGGGTGGCGAATCCTAGAATTTGACTGCTACTACAACCCATTTAGTTCTGGTAGCGCAGCATTCAATCAGTGGTACGACGGCAAACGTCAGGACGGCGTGACACTTAAGGGATATACAAATGCAAATGGAATTGCAACCCTAAGGGGTTGGCCTATCTCAGACACAATCAAGGCTCAGGCAATTTTTGATGATGGAGTTCTGTATCAGAAGACTGAAATGGTTGAAACAGATCCTGATGGACCTACAACGTTGACTTTGGATTACTTCCCGATCCTAAAAACTTCCTCGGATGACATTGAAGCGTACATGTACGAGTTGATTTCTCTGCCTATCTCTGTTGATGATTCGTATGAGGCAGAGCCGATGTCATTTAGTCGCTTCATCTCAGAGCCACGTGCTTCTCGGGCTTCACTTACGGGAAAGCCATCCGCTGCTTTTGCAGGTGTACAGGTTGAGGTGGTTTCACCCCCAAGTTCAAATGGAGCTAAGTGCACTAAAAAGCAAACTCTCAAAGCAAAAACTACTTCAGCTGGAAGAGCTCTTCTAAAAATCTGTGTCACAACATCAGGCGACTATCAGATCAAGGCTAAAGGCGCTGTAGGCATTGGCAAGGTCACCATTCACGTCAAGGGTGCTCCACCTTTGGCTCCTTCTGGTTTGAGCACTAAGGCTGGAGTGAAGAGAGCTACTATCGCCTGGGGATTACCAACTTACGCAGGTGGAGCGCCAATTTTGAAATATGTTGTTACTGCGACTTCGCCCGGTCAGAAGACCAAGAAAGTAGATGTAAGGAGTGGCTCATCTGCATTCAAGTCAAGAAAGATTTACCTCACAGGTTTAGCTGCTCCTAAAAGTTGGCAAATCAGTGTTGTTGCTGTAACAAAACACGGCGAAGGGGAAAAGTCAACTGTCTTTGTGAAGGTGCCTAACAAGTAACGAACAAAAAACAATGATAAACTCAAAGCACCATGCCGCAACAAACGGTGAATTGAGATTGGGGATTCTTCATGAAAATCAAACATCTCTTGGCAGCAGTAGCCGTATCTTCAGTTCTGTTTGTAAGTGCCTGCTCAACAGCCGAAAACAAACCTGAACCTGCAGCCACGCTTGAGTCACCTACTCCAACTCCTGATAACAACGAAGGAGAGCAGAGAACTTATGAAGAGTTGCTCGCTGCTGTGAAAGAGGCAGACCCTTCCTCTAGTTGGGTTGAAAATACAGTCCAAAAGCACTGGATCACTGGTGCAGAGTTTGCAATGGAATCAAAAACTAGATGCGGGCTACAAGTCTTCCCAAGTTTCCAAGATGCCGTAGACAATGACGATGGCTCTTATTACGACTATTGGACCACCCTCGGACTATATGGCCAGCTAGGTGTGGTTCTTCTTGATAACGGCACCTGTGTTGAGAAGCTCTCTGAAGTTATTAGATTTCCTGGCTTTCCATCACCAGATCAGGACTACACAGTTCTCACTGCTAGTAAAGAGAACATCAAAGACTGTATTGAGAGAAAGAGTGCCTGCCTTCTTGATGAAGGAGAGAAGCTTCCTGAGCGAGACGTGAGCTCTTTCAATGTAACCTCCGCAGAGCTTGAGGATTTATCTATTGCTGGGTTTTGCATTCTTCTATACCCATCTAGCGATATCGGCGGTAGGGATAGTTGTGAAATTGAAGATCCAAATGGGGAGTTTGAAATCGCAAACTACATCACCCAAGATTCCAGTGATCTTGATGTTCTTCGATTAGCAGCAAAAGCACCTTCAAAAACAGTTGGCTTTGGAAAGTACCTGATCTACGGAGATGGTTGGGCAATTTTCATTTACGAATCCACTGAAGAGCACAAAAAGCTATTTCTTGCAATGAATAAGGTAATCAAAGGCACCTTGATTGCCAGATACTAAAATAGCCAAATCTCTTAGGCTGAACAGAACCTGAGAAATCTTACTTAGGTAAACTCTCGTTACCGCTATCTTGGCTAACCTTAGAACATGCGGCATGAAAACGTTTCCAGATTCACCAAGGTATTGGCTTTAGCTTTCGCTTTAGCTATTCCATCAATCGCTTTTGTTCCTCAGGCATCTGCACAGGAGAGCTATCAGATAGTCGTGCATGTGCCAAATGTGGCAGGTATCGTTCCTGCGAATGCCCAGGTGATCTTGACTGATGCCGCAAATTCAAACAACCAGACTCAGTCCAGGCTTATAGGCCAAGACTCTTTTGGTTGGTTTGGAGTAGTAAATATCCCGGCGGGTTCTTCTGCCGTTCGAGTTAAGGCCACCAGGTTGGCTGAGTCATCTGTATCAATCAATCCTTCAACAACTCGAGAACTTTGGTTGAGCTCTAAAGGAGTTCCTTATCTTTACGAGACTAGCGCTTCACTGAAATACAAGATTTCTTTAGTAGCTAAAGGTGCTGCTCTGGACAATCGTTCGGTCAAAGTAACTATTGGCAAGACAGTTAAGACTTATAAATTCACTTCTTCTGGAACCAAGAGATATGTAAATGTTCCAGTCACAGCCACCAACTCGTCATTGAAGTTCACCGTCTTCAATAAGACGAAAGCTGGCAAGACCTATTACGTGAATCCCCGCAAAGCAGGAAAAGTTTGGGTAAGTGATTCATTTACTGGAGTTCGTACTTCAGAGTCTTGGGCACTAGACAAGCTAACAATCAATTATTTCCGTGCTGACGGGAATTACTCGGGTTGGGGCATTCACTCTTGGAAGGAAGCAGACGGCGGAACAACACTTAGCGTCAACTGGGCTGCTCCGATTCTTCCTGTTAGCCCAACTCCAGGTGCATGGGGGGTTAAATATGTAATCCCACTGGTAGCGAACTCAAAGAGTGTCCCAATAATTATTCACAAGGGAAATGTAAAAGATCCGTCAGAAGCAAATCAACTTGTAGGTCTTGCATCTACCAAGGGTGAGATTTGGTACGAATCAGGATCTGTGAACTCTAATTCAAGTCTTCGTTACTCAATTCCAGTTCCAATGGATCAACCGCCAGTAGTCGTGCCACCAGGCCCACCTGTCCCACCTGCTCCAGCTACCGCCCCAACTTTGTCTCAAGCAACTGCCCTCGCAGCTGAATCAGTCAGATCTTCGATGGCTGCAGACAACATCTATTTCGTTATGACTGATAGATACCAGAACGGAAATCCTTCTAATGACCGAATGGGTCTAACTGGTTCTAGAGACGTAACTGCCTTTGACCCAGCTTCTACCGCCTATTATCACGGTGGAGATTTAGTTGGTCTGACCGATGGATGCACCACTGGTAACGGTATAAAGCGTCTAAAAGACATGGGCTTTACTTCTCTTTGGTTAACACCACCTTTCAAGCAGCGTTACGTTCAAGGGTCTAGTGCTTCTTACCATGGGTACTGGATCACAGACTTCACAGACATAGATCCACATCTGGGCACTAAGGCTGACTTTAGGGCTTTGGTTGACTGTGCACATTCACAAGACATGAAAGTCGTTCTTGACATCGTCATGAATCACACTGGAGACGTTAACTACTATCCTTCAGGGAACTACAACTTCGGTGCTCCGCGAACTGCTGCTGTTGCACCAGGTGATGTGAATCTTCGTAAGCCAGCTTTCTTAAATGATCTTTCTAACTATCACAACCGTGGAGACGTGCAGAATTGGAACCTCAAAGAGCAGTCTCAAAATGGCGATTTCTTCGGCCTAGACGACATTGCCACAACCAAGCCTGAAGTGATTGAAGGTTTTGCTCAAGTTTATGCATCATGGGTAAATGACTATGGCGTTGATGGTTTCAGAATTGATACCGCTAAGCATGTCGATGATGCATTCTTAGGTAAGTGGTGGCCAAGAGTTCAAGAGCTAACAGCTCAGAAGAAGCCTGACCTGTTTGCTTTTGGCGAGGTTTATGACTTTGGAACCGCATCATTGACAGAGTTTGTTAGAGATAAAGGAATTCCATCTCTACTTGACTTTGCTTTCCAATCCGCTGCAGTGCAGTTTGCCTCAGGAAACAACATCACAGACATCACCAATGTCTTTGGTGCAGATGACTGGTACACAACCAACAAGACCAATGCCTACAATCAGGTAACTTTCCTTGGTAATCACGACATGGGAAGATTCGGTCTGATGCTAAGAAATGCTGGGTCTCCAGCTAATGATCTTTGGGGAGATGCACTTCTTGGATATGACCTGATGTATATGTCGAGAGGAATTCCTAACGTCTACTACGGCGATGAAAACGGAATCATAGGTAATGGTGGCGATAAGGAAGCAAGACAGGATCTTTTCCCTACATCTGTTAATGCTTGGAAGACAGAGTCCAGAATTGCTGCGAGTGCTATTGGTTCAGGCAGCTATCTCACTGAGAGCAATCACCCAATTCAAGAACGTATTTCATGGCTGAATTCACTTCGCAACAACCACCCAGCCTTAAAAACTGGTGCTCAGATTCAGAGATACTCATCTAACAACGTCATTGCATTCAGTCGAATTGACTCTGCAGATAGAACGGAGTATCTGGTTGCCTTGAATAACTCCCAGGTCACAAAGACCGGAATAAGATTCAAGACCTCAAGTCCAAATACTTCATTCACTCAGGTTTGGGGTCAGGCGCAAACTGTGACATCCGATGCCCAGGGTTTCGTGACCATCTCTGTGGGAGATAGGCAAGCGGTTGTACTAAAAGCCCAAAGCCCAATGCCAGAGAAACCTGTTGTAGGAACGATCACCCTGACACTGCCTAAAGACCAAGGTGTAGCTCTATGGAAGCCAAAGGCTTCAATAACTAACTGGGATGACCCATCCACCTGCACCTTTGTTATCAAGGTGAATAGCGGTTCATGGCAGGTATTAGGCGTTGATGATGCCGCGGACTGGAAGATGATACTTTCTGGGTCCAAGTACCCAGCAGGAGCAAAACTGACGGTAGCTGCCATAATCAAGTCTTCTTCGGGTGCAATTGGGGTTTCAAACGCCATTGAAATCACAAATAACCCCTAAATTCTGCCCAATCGCGCCTGTTTTTCAACGCCAAGTCGACAGGCAAAAGCCTAATTCTGCACAGCATAATCAACCGATGTGGATAATAATTCAACTTGCGTTAACCTTTGGAGCAGGTTCGCTTCATTGCTTCAGGCGATAATCAAGCCATGGCCACTAAAACCCAACAGTCTCTGTCTCAAGACGCTTTGGCGATGGCCGCAGATACCCAAAAACCCCGTCAACTCAAGTATGTTTGGGACTTTCAAGATCGCATCTTTAGAGGGGTAATGCGAAGTGCCGGAAGCTCGGTACTTGTCATCATGGGTCTAGTTGGTTTATTCCTAACCCTAAGGGCATCAGAAGCTTTAGGTTCTGTTGGTTTTAGTTTCTTTACTACGCAGGCCTGGGAACCAGACTCAGGAAACTTTGGAATCGCAGCAGTTATTGCTGGAACCGTAAT
>JBIIPK010000035.1:0-4049 GCA_044342685.1 Rhodoluna sp. | reverse complement strand
CAAAACCGATTTACTTGTATCGATAAATGATTCGCCCACGATTTAGGTCGTAGGTTGAAAGCTCAACAATCACGCGATCTTCAGGCAAAATCTTGATGTAATGCTGACGCATTTTTCCTGAGATGTGCGCTAAAACCTTGTGCCCGTTAGTCAACTCAACTCTGAACATCGCGTTCGGAAGAGCCTCGTAAACTGTGCCTTCGATCTCGATGACGCCGTCTTTGTTGGCCATAAACTCACTTATCTTTATTCTTTTGCTGCCTCAAACACACGCAAAAAGACCGACTTAAAAGAGGGATTTTTACGTGCCGAAACACCAAGACTCAATCCTAGGACATATAAGGAAATAAT
This sequence comes from Rhodoluna sp., assembly GCA_044342685.1. Lineage (GTDB taxonomy): Bacteria > Actinomycetota > Actinomycetes > Actinomycetales > Microbacteriaceae > Rhodoluna. The sequence continues at coordinate 3,698 of JBIIPK010000035.1, read as the reverse complement.
GGTAGTTAAGATTCCAATGGAACTGGGGTAATCCCATATTTAGCCAAACCAGCTACCCCACCGTCTTCGGCGGTTAGAACCCAGATTCCCCCGCTGTGACGGGCCACCGTGTGCTCCCAATGGCTTGAGTCTGACCCATCTTTGCTTGAAACAGTCCATTCATCAGCCAATATCTTGACTGCCTGGCCACCTGCGGTAATCATAGGCTCAATAGCGATAACCAGCCCAGGTTCAATAACTGGCCCTAAATCACGGGTTTGGTAGTTGAAAACAGCTGGATCTTCATGCATTGAGCGGCCGACCCCGTGACCTATGTAATCCTGAAGGATTCCGTACCTACCAGCCGCTTTAATGCTCTTTTCGACTGCTCGACCCACCTCATTTAGGCGTTTAGCCCCTGCAAAAGCAGCTATTCCAGCCCAAAGTGAACCTTCACACGCATCGCTGATTAGCTGTCTTTGAGCCATAAGCTCTGGATCTCCGCCTGGAACAACCATGCTGAATGCAGCATCTCCGTTCCAGCCAGCTGGGGTAATTGCTCCACAATCAACAGAAATAATGTCCCCTGGAGCAAGAACCTTGTCCTCTGAAGGGATTCCGTGCACAACTTCATCATTAATCGAGGAACAAATGGTGTGCTTATAGCCTGCTACCAGCTTGAAGTTGGACTTGGCCCCCATGGAAATAATGGTTGATTCCGCAATTGCATCAAGTTCAAGGGTAGATATTCCAGGAGCAATTGCATCCTTTACTGCTTGTAGAGCAGCAGCTGTAATTAGTCCTGCTTCACGCATTAGGACAATGTCCGCATTTGATTTAAGCGTTATACGCTCGCGTGCCATGTCTTTACCTCTAAAGTGCTGGGCTTAGGCCACGAGCAGTTAGTGCGTTGAGGATTCGTTCAGTTACTTCGCCAACCTGACCTAAACCATCAATCTCAACAACTAGATCTCTAGCTGAGTAGATTTCGATTAGCGGTTGGGTCTGCTCTAGGTAAACATTCTGACGGTGGCGAATAACATCTTCTGTGTCATCTGCTCGATCTTGTTCCTGAGCACGCTTTAGTAGACGACGAACTAGTTCATCAGTGTCAGCAACTAGAAGAATTACTGCATCTAGGATTCTGTGTTGTGAAACAAGAATGTCATCAAGTTCATTTACCTGATCATTAGTTCTTGGGTAACCATCTAGAAGAAAACCAGCTTCAGCATCGGCTTGAGACAAACGGTCTCTGATTAATTCATTAGTTAAAGAGTCAGGAACATATTCGCCACGATCCATAATTGACTTAACTTTCAAGCCAAGTGCAGTTTCGTTTTTGACGTTAGCTCTGAAGATGTCACCTGTTGAAATAGCAGGGATGCTGTATGCGTTAGCTAACAGAGCAGCCTGTGTTCCCTTGCCGGCACCCGGAGGGCCGATCAAGAGAAACCGACTCATTTCAGAAGACCTTCGTAGTTTCGCTGCTGCATCTGAGCACTGATCTGCTTCACAGTCTCAAGACCAACACCGACGATGATCAAAATCGAAGTACCACCGAATGGGAAGTTCTGGTTAGCGTTTAGAAGTGTTAGAGCTACCAATGGAATCAAAGCAACTAGACCTAGGTAGATGGCTCCAGGCAAAGTGATTCTGCTTAGAACATACTCAAGGTACTCAGTTGTTGGACGACCCGCACGGATACCTGGGATGAAGCCTCCGTAAGACTTCATGTTCTCGCTTACTTCTTCAGGGTTGAAGGTAATTGATACATAGAAGTATGTGAAAGCAATAATCATCAGGAAGTACATAACCATATATAGAGGCTGGTCACCCTGGGTTAGGTTAGCGTCAATCCAGAGAACCCATGGCTCGGGAAGCTTTCCGTCTGCAGGCTTCGCGAATTGGGAGATCAAACCAGGTAGGTATAACAAGCTAGATGCGAAGATAACTGGAACAACACCGGCCTGGTTCACCTTGATAGGAAGGTATGTAGCCTGGCCACCATAAGTTCTCTTACCAACCATGCGCTTTGCATACTGCACAGGAATTCTTCTCTGAGACTGCTCAACCAAGATAACTAGAAGAACAATCACAACACCGATAGCAATAACAGCTAGCAATGTTTCGATGTTACGCTCTGCCGCAATCTGTCCAAGGCTTGCAGGGAATCCAGCAGCAACAGAAGCAAAGATCAATAGAGACATACCGTTACCGATACCGCGGTCAGTCACCATTTCAGCAAGCCACATGATTACACCGGTACCAGCAGTCATTGTGATAACCATTAGTGAAATAGCCCACCACTGCTGATTGCTAAGAATGTTCGGGCAATCATTGCCGAATAGTCCACCTGAGCGAGCAACAGAAATCAAAGTTGTTGACTGAAGAAGACCAAGACCAATAGTTAGGTAGCGGGTGTACTGAGTTAGCTTTGCCTGACCTGCTTGACCTTCTTTATAGAGAGTCTCGAAGCGAGGAATAACAACTCGAAGCAACTGGGTAATAATCGAAGCCGTAATGTAAGGCATGATTCCCAGAGCAAAGATAGATAGCTGAAGCAAAGCTCCACCGGAGAATAGGTTAACAAGCTCGTAAATACCGTTTGTGCTGGAACTACCGCTGTTCAAACATTGCTGCACGTTACCGTAGTTAACAAATGGCGCAGGGATGAAAGATCCCAAACGATAGATTGCAACTACAGCAAGCGTAAACATAAGCTTGTTGCGCAAATCTGGAGTACTAAAAGCTCTCTTGATCGCACTAAACATATTTGTCTCCTGTGGCTAAATACCGGTTAGGTAAATTACTCGGTTACAGTTCCGCCGGCAGCAACGATCTTTGCCTTTGCAGACTCAGACACTTTGTCAACCTTGACGTCAAGTTTAAGGCTAAGTTCTCCTTGGCCCAGTACTTTGACCTTCTCGTTCTTACGAACTGCACCCTTAGCAACTAGTGACGCTACGGTCACTTCGCCACCCTGAGGGTAAAGCTCAACTAGAGTCTCTAGGTTTACAACCTGGTACTCAACGCGGAATGGGTTCTTGAAACCACGAAGCTTAGGGGTTCTCATTACTAGACGAACACCACCACCTTCGAAGCCTGGACGAACCTGGTAACGTGCCTTGGTTCCCTTGGTACCACGACCAGAGGTCTTACCCTTAGATCCTTCACCACGACCAACACGAGTGCGGTCTTTCTTAGAACCAGGAGCTGGACGCAAGTGGTGCAGCTTTAGAAGGTTGCTCTTCTCCTGCACCAAAGCAGGCTTCTTAGCAACAGTCTTCTTCGCAGCAGATGGCTTCTCAGTAGCTTCTACCTTTTCGGCAGCAGGCTTCTTCGCAGCAGCAGGCTTAGCGGCAACTGGTTTAGCTGCAGCAGGCTTAGCCGCTGCTGGCTTCTTAGCTGCAGGCTTTGCTGCACCTTCGACGTTCTTGTTTTCTTCGCTCATTAGTTGATCTCCTCAACCTTTACTAAGTGCGCAACAGCACGAACCAAACCACGAACAACTAGGCTGTCGTCTTTGACAATAATGTCGCCGATACGCTTCAGACCTAATGTACGAAGTGAGTCACGCTGACGTTGGCTGTTACCAACACCGCTTTTAACCTGGGTCACTTTTAGACGTGCTGCCATTTTAGGCACCTGCCTTTGCTGCTTCTTTAGCTGCGGCTTGAGCACGAAGTAGACCCTTAGGTGCAACTTCTTCAAGCGTTAGA
>JBIIPK010000001.1:0-136395 GCA_044342685.1 Rhodoluna sp. | reverse complement strand
AACAACTGGGTTTGCCTTGTCACAAAGAGTGTCACCTGTTGTGGTGTCCTTTAGACCAATAGCTGCGTAGATGTGTCCAGCAGTTACAGTCTCAACAGGGTTTTCCTTGTTGGCGTGCATCTGGAACAACTTACCAATACGTTCGTTACGGTCCTTAGTTGCGTTTAGGACCTGGTCACCCTGAGATGCCTGTCCTGAGTAAACGCGGATGTAGGTTAGACGACCGAAGAATGGGTGAGTCATAACCTTGAAAGCAAGAGCAGCAAATGGCTCTGTTGACTTAGGCTCGCGACGGATGATCTTCTCTTCGTCACGAACATCGTGACCTTCAACAGCTGGAACATCTAGCGGTGAAGGAAGATAGTCGATAACAGCGTCAAGCATTGGCTGAACACCCTTGTTCTTGAAAGCAGAGCCACAAAGAACTGGGTATAGCTGTGAAGAAACAGTTAGCTTACGGATAGCACCCTTGATTTCAGCAACAGTTAGTTCTTCACCTGCGAAGTACTTCTCCATAAGAGCGTCATCTGCTTCAGCAACAGTTTCCAAAAGCTTTGCACGGTACTCGTCAGCCATAGCCTGCATGTCAGCAGGGATAGCTTCGATCTCGTACTTAGCACCAAGCTCAACATCTCCGCGCCAGGTTAGAGCGCGCATTTCAACCAGGTCAATAACACCTTCGAAAGTTGACTCAGCACCGATTGGAAGCTGGATAACTAGTGGCTTAGCACCTAGACGGTTGATGATTGTGTCTACTGTGAAGTAGAAGTCAGCACCAAGCTTGTCCATCTTGTTTACGAAACAGATACGTGGAACGTCATACTTGTCAGCTTGACGCCAAACGGTTTCTGACTGAGGCTCAACACCTTCTTTACCATCGAAAACAGCAACAGCACCATCTAGAACACGAAGTGAACGCTCTACTTCAACAGTGAAGTCAACGTGTCCAGGTGTGTCAATGATGTTGATCTGGTTCTTGTTCCAGAAACAGGTAGTCGCAGCTGAGGTAATGGTGATACCACGTTCCTGCTCCTGCTCCATCCAGTCCATGGTTGCAGCACCATCGTGAACTTCACCGATCTTGTGTGTGATACCGGTGTAGTACAAGATACGCTCGGTAGTTGTTGTCTTACCAGCGTCAATGTGCGCCATGATACCGATGTTACGTACCTTATTTAGGTCTGTTAGAACTTCTTGGGCCACGATGGTCCTCCGAATTAGATGTTGGGTTTACTTACTTAATTGAACATCCGCTTGCTAAACAGAAAGTTAACAAGCGGAAGTTCGAAATCTTTACCAGCGGTAGTGCGCGAAAGCCTTGTTTGATTCAGCCATCTTGTGTGTGTCTTCGCGACGCTTTACAGCAGCGCCTAGACCATTAGATGCATCCAAGATCTCGTTCATCAAACGCTCAGTCATAGTCTTTTCGCGACGAGCCTTTGCGTAGCCAACCAACCAGCGAAGAGCCAAAGTGTTTGCACGGTGTGCCTTTACTTCAACTGGAACCTGGTAGGTAGAACCACCAACACGACGTGAGCGAACCTCAACTGTTGGGCGAACGTTGTCTAGTGCCTTCTTTAGAAGGACTACTGCGTCTGCACCGCTCTTAGTAGCTGCACCTGAAAGTGCACCATAAACGATTGACTCAGCAACGCTCTTCTTGCCATCAAGAAGAATCTTGTTGACCAAAGTAGTTACAACTTGTGAACCATATACTGGGTCAGAGACCACAGGCTTCTTGGTTATAGGACCTTTACGAGGCATTACTTACCCTTCTTTGCACCGTATTGGCTGCGAGCCTGTTTACGGTTCTTAACTGCCTGGGTGTCTAGTGCACCACGGACGATCTTGTAACGAACACCAGGAAGGTCCTTAACACGACCACCACGGACTAGCACCATTGAGTGCTCCTGGAGGTTGTGACCTTCGCCTGGAATGTAAGCGGTAACTTCAATACCGTTTGAAAGCTTGACACGAGCAACCTTACGAAGAGCTGAGTTCGGCTTCTTCGGTGTTGTTGTGTATACACGGGTACATACTCCGCGGCGCTGTGGGCTGGCCTTAAGTGCTGGCGTCTTTGACTTAGTAGCCTTAGCGCTGCGACCCTTGCGGACCAACTGCTGAATTGTTGGCACTGCTTCTCCTTGTTTAATCCTCGGTTTCCCGAGAGTTTGGTTACTTCTTGTCTCTTTTTAGACACAGCGGATGCTGTATCAAAAACCTGTTATGGCCCACCGGAGCTAAATCACTAGAGCTTTAGGGCTGGGTTTGGTCTAAACACAAACCTTGCCAAGCCTACTGAAATAACTCCCGTGGGTCAAACGGATTCTTTAGTCTTCTTTCTTTGCTGTCCAGTCGTCCAGATCAGCGCTGAAAAGGTTAGCTGCAGAGAATTCCTCAGCCGCTTCGGTAGCCTCTGGGGCCTCCCAAATACGGTTAGGGTATCTAGCAGCCTTAGCTTCCTCGGTACCTGTGACCTCAACATCGCGGTACTGCTTTAGGCCTGTACCTGCTGGGATCAACTTACCGATGATTACGTTCTCCTTTAGACCTTCAAGCTTGTCTTCTCTGCGGTCTAGGGCTGCCTGAGTCAAAACTCGGGTGGTTTCCTGGAAGGACGCAGCTGACAACCATGATTGAGCAGCCAATGAAGCACGGGTCATACCCATGATGTCTTGACGTGCAGATGCAGGAGTTCTGCCATTAGCTCGTGCTTCTCCGTTAGTCGCTTGGAATCGGTGTGAATCGATAACTTCTCCTGGTTGGAGGGTAGTCTCTCCTGATTCCAGAACCATTACCTTACCTAGCATTTGCCTAACGATCACTTCAAGGTGTTTGTCGTGAAGAGGAACACCTTGTGATCCATAGATCGCCTGCACACCACGGATGATTTCAGCCGCACATGCTCTTGGGCCAAGAAGATACAAGACTTCTCGTGGATCTGGGATGCCATCTTTTAGGAAGTCACCAGGGAGAACACTTGTACCATTTGCAACAAGCAAGTCATCTATGTTGCTGAGGAAAGCAACCGGAAGGTCCGGGTGAAGCTTTCTGGTCAACCGAGTGTTGCTTCGACCGAATTGGAAATTCTCAGCACTCTTGATTGCGTCTTCGTAGTCTTTATCAGTCTGAGGTTCAACATAAACCTCATAAAGTTCAGGCTTGTTAACGAAGCTCATGAAACTCAGACCCTTGCTGATTTTGCCCTTCTTTAGCTCTGCAATCTTGAAGTTTCCAGGCTGAATGACTCTTTCCGCTTTACCAGAAACAAGTGCCTGACCGACTTTCACTTTATCTCCCTGCTTAACAAGGACATTTCCATGCTTGGCTGAAAGAGCGTAAACCTTAGACTTTGCAGCCTCGGTCACGGTTTTTGGTTTCTTAGTAAACAAATTCATGAAGTAGGTAATTTCACCGGTACCAACTTTAGGATCTTCTACGAAGAACTGAACAGTGATTTCCTTGGTGCTTGATTCAGGAACATAGGAGACAAGCTTTCCTCCCTTTTCCATGAGAATCGCATCTACCTGCACATCGCGATCAAAAGTCACGTAGGACTTAGTCTCTCCAAATGATTTGAATAGAGCTGAACCCTTGGCTAGGACACCCTTGGTTTGCTTACCGAATTCAAATTTTTCCTTAGAAACATCAAAAGTCTTTTCGAACTTTCCTGCAGTAAGAACCGTGCCTTCAAAAACTGGCTGGCCCTTTGTAACTAGAACTGGGCCATTCTCAGAAGACAATGGAATTTGTTCCAAAGAGGCTTTAGCTTTAGCTTTAGACACCGCGTCTACAGGTTCAATTTCATCGCTGTCAAGTCTTATAACAATTGCCTTTGATGTGACTGAATCAACAACACCTCGGAATGAGGAAACAAGTGCTTTCTTGCCAAGAGCTGACTCAACACGACTTACACTTTCAATAGTTCCAGTCCACTCGGAAACATATCCCAAACTTTCCGCTGCATCGATCTCTGGGTTAGCAGGATCTGGAACAACGAAAATCTGTTTAATGCTTCTGGTAACTTCACCCGGTACGTAAGGTACGAAACCAACTTCTGTCTCCATCAACCATTCTTTGACATCTGCGTCAAACTCGAAAGAAGTCGGGTCTTTCTGAACAACCTGAACCTGCCCCTTCCACCAAGCCATGTCGGCTCGTTTTGCCGCTGAGCCTGCTCCGATTCGAGCTTCCAGCTGATCTGTTACACCCGTCAGACCCTGAGTAATGTCATAAGAAATAAGTCTTTCAACTCGAACTTTTTGTCCACCAATAGACTTCAGGATTGTTGCGGTTGTGGTTTTTTCAGCCGCACCACCTGTGTGGAATGTACGCATAGTTAGCTGAGTTCCTGGCTCACCAATTGACTGAGCACCAATGATACCGATTGCCTCACCTAGTTCTACTGGCTTTCTGGTCGCAAGTGACTCTCCGTAACATGACGCACATACGCCTGTTGCAGATTTGCAAGTAAGTGGTGATCGAACAACCAGTTCGGTGACATCACTTTCTGAATCTAGGAATAGCTCAAGAAGCGCCTTGGATACAAATTCACCAGCTTTCGCAACAACGACTTTGCCGTTCATTACATCTCTCGCTAGTCGGCGAGATCTCATGTGAATTTCTAAGCTCTCTGCGTCTTGGCTTGCCTGAGCTACCGATGCACCTCTATCTGAATCAGAAGCGGTAAGTAGTTCTTCCGCACTGAAGTTCGGATACGTATAGTGAGTCGACTCTTTGCGCCAAGCCTTAACAGTTCTTGCGTGTCTGGAATCGAAACTCTCTTCCTTGTCTTTATCTTCCGGATCGAATGGCACAATCTTGCCAGACTTTGCTACCAAACCTTGAGTTGTAAGACAGTCCTCTTCGCGAACGATAACATCCTGAGCTACGTCAACTAGACGACGAGTTAGGTAACCAGCAGCAGAGGTCTTCATCGCAGTATCAGCGTTACCCTTACGAGCACCAGTTGCGTTGATGAAGTACTCATTTGCTGTTAGACCAACGAGATAGTTACCCTTGACAGGCATCGGAGCGAAGTCACCAGATGAAGTTGCAACTGGTCCACGCATACCTAGAACAGAACGAACCTGAATCCAGTTACCACGAGCACCTGATTCAACCATCATGCGAATAGCGTTACCCTTAGGAATTTCAGACTGCAGAACTGCCTGAATTTCATTGGTCTTCTTAAACCAAAGAGCTCCAAGTTCGTCACGACGCTCAAGGTCAGTGATACCACCAAGGTCGAATGACTCTTGAATCTTGGTGTGTTCTCTCTCACCATCAAGAATCATCTTGGCTCGAATTGCATCAAACTTACCTTCAAAGTCAAAGTTTGCATCTGCAATAGCCATAGATACACCTGAACGAGTCGCCCAGTAGAAACCAGCATCCTTGATTCTGTCGAGGGCTTGGGAAACTTCTGATCTATCGCACAAGTCGACCATGTCAGAGACAATTTTTCCAATGCCCTTTTTACCTACAGGCTGAAGAACGCCTTCCTTGGCTTCCTGTTCCCAAACAAATCCTTCTGGAAGAGTCTGAGCGAACAGAGTACGACCAAGAGTTGTCTCCTGGATAACTCCATCGATACGAATCTTCACAAGAGCCTGTAGGTCTAGGTTGTGTGAATCGAATGCAAGCTGAGCTTCAGCTACAGAACCGAATACACGTCCCTCTCCCATTCCGTTTTCCTTGACAGTAGTCATGAAGTAAAGACCAATGATCATATCCTGTGAAGGAGTAGCAACTGGCTTACCATCTGAAGGCTTCAAGATGTTGTTAGAAGCAAGCATCAATAGACGTGCTTCAGCCTGAGCCTCAACTGATAGTGGCAAGTGAACTGCCATCTGGTCACCATCGAAGTCCGCGTTGAACGCAGCACAAACCAATGGGTGCAGCTGGATAGCCTTACCTTCAACCAATAGCGGTTCGAAAGCCTGGATACCTAGACGGTGAAGTGTAGGAGCACGGTTTAGAAGTACTGGACGCTCGCGAATAACTTCTTCTAGAACATCCCAAACCTGTGGACGGCTACGCTCAACCATACGCTTAGCACTCTTGATGTTCTGGGCAATACCCTGATCAACTAGACGCTTCATTACATATGGCTTGAATAGTTCCAACGCCATGATCTTTGGAAGACCACACTGGTGCATCTTCAGCTGAGGACCAACAACGATTACTGAACGACCTGAGTAGTCAACACGCTTACCCAATAGGTTCTGACGGAAACGTCCCTGCTTACCCTTTAGAAGATCTGAAAGAGACTTCAGTGGACGGTTACCAGTTCCAGTAACCGGACGTCCACGACGTCCGTTATCGAACAATGCATCTACAGCTTCTTGAAGCATACGCTTTTCGTTGTTCAAGATGGTCTTTGGAACAGCACCTAGATCAATGAAACGCTTTAGACGGTTGTTACGGTTGATCACACGACGGTATAGATCGTTTAGGTCAGAGGTAGCGAAACGTCCACCATCAAGCTGAACCATTGGACGAATTTCCGGTGGAAGAACTGGAAGAACATCCAACACCATTGATGTAGTTGGAGTTGATGACTGTAGGAATGAAGAAACAACCTTCAGTCTCTTAATTGCCTGAGTCTGCTTTGCACCTTTATGCTCTGCAATCTCTTTCCTAAGTTCTTCAGCAGTACCAGCGATATCAAATTCAGCTAGAACCTTCTGGACTGCCAGTGCACCAATCTCAGTGATGACAAAGTCACCGTAGTAGTAGTCGAAGTAGTCAAACAGAACGTCGTTCTGAATTAGAGAGCCTTCTTCTGCAGACAGGAACTGTCTCCAGGCTAGGTGCTCTTTCTGAAGTGAGTTTGGACGCTCTAGACGTGCATACTCACGAACAATCTTCTCTGTCTTCTTACGGAAGTCATTGATACGAGTGTTTACGATCTTCTGAGCAGCTGCTTCACGAACAACACCTTCTTTACCTTCTGCAATAACTGCAGTGAAAGGCTTGTCAAGGTAGTTCTTCGGGTCATCAATTTCCATCTTGATCATCTGATCAATTGACTTGTGGAATTGAGCGTCAACCCAAACAGGAGCTTCCCATAGTTTCACTGCAGTCTGTAGTGCCAGACCTTCTGAAGTTAGGAAGTCATATTCGTCCTGAGCAAGTTCCATCATCTCTGCCAAACGAGAATCAAGAGTCTGCTTGACACGCTGGGTGTAGTCATCCTTGATGAGGAGCCACTCCTCTTCCTTCTTGTCAACGTCGATTTCCATAACGCGGTAAGCAGCAAAGTAAATGATCTTCTCTAGATCTTTTGGAGCCATGTTTAGTAGGTAACCCAAACGGCTAGGAACACCCTTGAAGTACCAGATGTGAGTAACAGGAGCAGCAAGTTCAATGTGACCCATACGCTCACGACGTACAGATGACTTTGTTACCTGAACACCACAACGCTCACAGACGATGTCCTTGAAACGTACGCGCTTGTACTTTCCACAAGAACATTCCCAGTCCTTTGTAGGACCGAAGATCTTTTCACAGAAAAGACCATCCTTCTCAGGCTTTAGGGTTCTGTAGTTAATGGTTTCTGGCTTCTTGACTTCACCGTTTGACCATGAGCGAATGTCATCAGAGGTAGCTAGACCAATTCGTAGGGAGCTAAATGTTTCGACGTCCATAATTATTCTTTTCTCTCGAGATTCGCTTAGAAGTTAGTGAAGTCAGTGTCGTTAGACAATGATTCGTTACGGGATAGGTTGATGCCGTCCATGGACTCAGTAGCCATGTCGCGCTCGAATTCTTCATCCTTTAGAGTCACAATCGCACCCTCTGCGTTGAGAACCTCAACGTTTAGAGCAAGTGATTGCATTTCCTTAGCAAGAACTCGGAAGGATTCTGGAATACCAGGAGCCTGAATGTTGTCGCCCTTAACGATGGCTTCATAAGTCTTAACACGACCTGTGATGTCATCTGACTTGATGGTTAGCAACTCTTGAAGAGTGTGCGCTGCACCATAAGCCTGAAGAGCCCAAACTTCCATTTCACCGAATCTCTGTCCACCGAACTGAGCCTTACCACCAAGTGGTTGCTGGGTGATCATTGAGTAAGGACCTGTTGAACGTGCGTGAATCTTGTCGTCCACTAAGTGGTGAAGCTTCAAGATGTACATGTAACCAACAGAGATTGGCATTGGGAAAGGCTCACCTGAACGACCATCGAACAGTCTTGCCTTACCGGTCTTGTCCACCAACTTCTGACCATCACGGTTAGGAAGAGTTGAGTCTAGAAGACCGATGATGTCATCCTTGTGTGCACCGTCGAAGATCGGGGTTGCAACCTTAGTGCCAGGCTCTGCTGAGTGCAGTTCCTCGCTTAGGTGCTCTGCCCACTTAGCGCCAGGCTTGATTTCCCAACCCTGCTTCGCGATCCAACCTAGGTGTGTTTCTAGAACCTGACCGAAGTTCATACGTCCTGGAATACCTAGTGGGTTCAAGATGATGTCAACCGGAGTTCCATCTTCAAGGAAAGGCATGTCTTCAACTGGAAGGATCTTTGAAATAACACCCTTGTTTCCGTGACGACCTGCAAGCTTGTCACCTTCGGTGATCTTACGCTTCTGAGCAATGTGAACAACAACTCTCTGGTTTACACCAGCAGCCATTTCATCATCGCCTGCTTCAACGTCGAATACGGTAACAGCAATAACTGTTCCAGCTTCACCGTGAGGCACCTTCAAAGAAGTGTCGCGAACTTCGCGGCTCTTCTCGTTGAAGATTGCTCTAAGCAAACGCTCTTCAGCTGAAAGCTCGGTTTCACCCTTAGGGGTAACCTTTCCAACCAAGATATCTCCTGGACGAACTTCAGCACCAACGCGAATGATTCCGCGCTCGTCTAGCTGAGCAAGAGCTTCCATAGATACGTTTGGAAGATCTGCAGTGATCTCTTCCTTACCTAGCTTGGTGTCTCTAGCTTCAACTTCGTGAGCTTCGATGTGGATAGATGAAAGAGTGTCTTCCTTAACCAATGACTGGCTCAAGATGATCGCGTCTTCGAAGTTGTGACCTTCCCAAGGCATGAATGCAACTAGAAGGTTCTTACCTAGAGCTAGTTCACCCTGATCGGTTGCTGGACCATCAGCAAGAGTTTCTCCTGCTTCAACTTTCTGACCAACAGAAACAATTGCACGCTGGTTGATAGCTGTTCCCTGGTTTGAACGCTCGAACTTGCGAAGAGTGTATTTCTCCTGCTTGTTGTCGTCTCCTCTAACCACGATTGTGTCAGCGTCTACTTCTTCAACAACACCAGCACTTCTTGAAAGAAGAACTGCGTGTGAATCCATTGCAGCTGCACGCTCCATACCGGTACCAACAAGTGGTGCTTCGCTACGGATTAGTGGAACTGCTTGACGCTGCATGTTCGCACCCATCAAAGCACGGCTTGAGTCGTCGTGCTCTAGGAATGGAATAAGAGATGTTGAAACAGATGCAAGCTGACGAGGTGAGATGTCGATGTAATCAACAGTGTCGTTATCAACTTCAACAACGTCACCCTTGTAGCGAGCGAATACCTTCTTGTTAGCAAAAGTCTTGTCAGCGTTTAGAGGAACATCAGCTCCACCAATAACCTTGCCATCTTCTTCTGCTGCATCTAGGTAATCGATCTTGCCTGAAACTTTTCCGTTTACAACTCTGTTGTATGGAGTCTCAATGAAACCGAAAGCGTTGATACGTGCGTATGCAGTTAGGGAACCGATAAGACCAATGTTTGGACCTTCAGGAGTTTCAACTGGACACATACGACCGTAGTGGGATGGGTGAACGTCACGGACTTCCATCTGTGCGCGCTCTCTTGCGATACCGCCGGGACCTAGGGCAGACAGACGACGCTTGTGAGCAAGACCTGCAAGTGGGTTGTTCTGATCCATAAACTGAGATAGCTGGCTAGCACCAAAGAACTCTTTGATTGCTGAAACAACTGGACGTAGGTTGATCAGAGTCTGAGGAGTAATAGCCTCAACATCCTGTGTAGACATACGCTCACGAACAACACGTTCCATACGGCTTAGACCAATACGAACCTGGTTCTGGATTAGTTCTCCAACTGAACGGATACGACGGTTCTGGAAGTCATCAATATCATCAGATGAGATTCTGATGTCTGTCTTCTTGCCTGACATCTTCAGTGGGAAGTTCATGTTGCTTGTGATGTCCGCTTTGTTCTTCAACGCAAGGTCGAATACCAAAAGGTACTTCATAGTTGCAACGATGTCTTCAACAGTTAGAACTGTGGTGTTCTCATCAACTGTCACACCAAGCTTGCGGTTTAGCTTGTGACGACCAACGCGAGCAAGGTTGTATCTCTTCTTGTCGAAGTAAACGCTCTTCAACCAAGCTTCAGCTGCATCTGCGTTACCTGATTCGCCACGAACCTTGCGGTACATTTCCTTCAATGCATCTTCTTTAGTGATGACTGGAGTTGTGAATGCACGTGACTCGTCGTAATCCAATGTGTTGTTGATTAGATCGATGTCGATCTCCCACCCATTAGCTGCAGTTGCAACAGACTTCACATCTGAGAATGCGTCAATGATTTCTTCGCGAGAAAGACCAAGTGCTTTTAGGAAGATAGTTGCAGAGACCTTAGTCTTGCGGTCAACCTGCACCTGAAGAATTGGCTTACCAAAACGTGAAACGGACTTACGGTCATCCTTAACCCATTCGGTTAGGAACTCTAGGTATGAACCACGTGAAGGAATGATCTGAGCCTTGTTGTTCTTAACGTCAAGGTTTCCTGTTGTGTTAGTTGAAACAGAGAAGTAAACACCAGGAGATCTAACTAGCTGAGAAACAACTACACGCTCTGTTCCATTAACAACGAAAGTACCTTCGTTAGTCATGATTGGGAATTCACCCATGAACACGGTCTGGCTCTTGATTTCACCAGTCTTGTAGTTTGTGAACTCTGCCTTGATATACAAAGGACGAGCGTAAGTCTTGCCCTTTACCTTGCACTGGTCAGGAGTATATGTTGGCTCATCCAAAGTAGGTGACTTGAACTCAAGACCCATCTTTGCTTCGCTCGGGTTGTTTGGGTTGTCTTCGATAGGAGATAGCTCCTCGAATACTTCCTCAAGACCGGTCTTGGCATCTGGGCCAACCTTGTCTCTCCATGACTTGTCACCCACGAGCCATTCAAAGCTCTCAGTCTGCAGGGTTAGAAGATTTGGAAGTTCAATAGGCTCACGAGTTTTCGCGAAGGAAAGTCGTTGAGCTGAACGAATGTTTTTGGTGGTTTTCTTGGCGGCCAAGATGATCCCTTCAAAGGCGGTTTACTTAGTTAGAACGGTCTATGGGATTAATCCCTAACTTTGTCGCCAAAATATGCGTACAAAATGCGCAGCCAAAATATGCTTACGAGTTGTTGGGGAGCAAACCTCTATCTTATAGGTCTCAATTATGTAAATGCAACACAATTCTTGAAGAAATTGACTAATATCCCTGACCCGAGGATCAGTTTCTCGGGTAGATCTTGTCCATCTGATGCTCTTTTAGAACTGCATAAAGCTCCAATTGGTTCCCTGAAGTGAGAAGAATCTCATCTAAAGCAGGGTTTAACATCAAAACTTTTACGCAGCGTGACTTCTTTGGGCCTATAAATAGGCTCTTTTTAGCCCCATTTTGATATTCTCCAGTCCTGGAGAATGGCAACCAGCCATGTTTGGCTTTTTCGCCAAGATCAGTTCTTTTAGGGGTGTTTTCGACTGAAACCTTGATCATTCGCTCTAATTCAAAGGCTACGTATCTCCGCCCAAGCAGGTATCTCTGAACGGGAGATAGCTTAATTAGCCCTATCCCATCAGTGATAATCAGCTTGGCCATCAAAATCCCCTAAATATTCGCTAATACGTATAAGTATTGACTATTTTAGGGGAAACTACTAAACGGACCGCTTAACAGTGGTTCGTGGCGGTGACGGTGGGATTTGAACCCACGGTGGGCTTTCACCCACACAACTTTTCGAGAGTTGCACCTTCGGCCGCTCGGACACGTCACCGTAAATTAGGCTACCGCATCGCGAAATGGGGTATTTTGCCTCAATTTAGCGTTTTTTAGCAAAAAACTCTTTCAGCTGATCACTTGCTTCAGTCTCAAGAACTCCTGAGATGACTTCAATCTCGGTTCCTAGACGTTTATCTCTGACTAGGTCATAAAGGGAACCGGAAGCCCCAACTTTTTCATCCCATGCTCCAAAAACCACTTTGTTAATTCTTGCTGCCTGGATAGCTCCTGCACACATTACACATGGCTCAAGGGTCACAACCAGTGTCAAACCATTTAGTCGCCAATCCCCTAGCTTTTCTGCTGCTTCTCTAATTGCAAGGATTTCAGCATGGGCGGTTGGATCCCCTGAGAGCTCGCGCTCGTTTCTGCCGCGGGCGATAATCTCACCCTTATCGTCAACGATTACTGCACCTACTGGAACATCATCAGATACATCCATTGCTATCTGGGCCTCTACTAGAGCAGCTCTCATATATGGAACCCAAGTCTCGTTCACTACATCCACCTCACTAACGCTAGATTTAGCCTATGCGGATTCACGTGGCAGACCACCCATTAATAACTCACAAGTTGACTGTTCTTAGAGATAAGAACACTCCATCTCCTGTTTTTAGACAGCTAGTTGAAGAACTTGTTACCTTATTGGCCTATGAGGCAACAAGAGAAGTCAAGACAACTGAGGTAACTATTGAAACCCCGGTGACTCAAACTAAGGGAAGAAAACTTTCTAAGCCCCGTCCGATCATCATCCCAATCTTGCGTGCAGGACTAGGAATGCTTGAAGGAATAGTCAAGCTTCTTCCAACTGCTGAAGTTGGTTTCTTAGGTATCAAGAGAAACGAAGAGACACTTCAGCCATATACATATGCAAACCGTCTGCCAGATGATCTAACTGGAAGACAGGTCTACATCATCGACCCAATGCTAGCTACCGGTGGAACACTAATCGATTCAATCGATTACGTTTTTGAAAAAGGTGCAACCGACATCACTTGCATTTGTCTTCTTGGAGCACCTGAAGGATTAGCTGCATTAGAAAAGCACCTTGGCGATAAAGACGTCAAGATTGTTCTTGGTGCTCTTGACGAAAAGCTAAATGAACTTGGTTACATCGTTCCAGGCCTAGGTGACGCTGGCGATCGTCTTTACGGTCTAGCTGACTAACTAGTCTTCAACGAAGTAACAATTACCTTTACTAAAGAGTTAATTGTTTCTGCAGTCTCTCTATAAGCCTCATCGCTCTTGCCGTAAGGATCTAGAACATCCTGGCCTTGCTCACCGTTCGCATACTCAGAAATAGTGAAGAACTTCCTGTTGGCAGTTGGGAATCTCTGCCCTAGTTCATTCTTTTGATTCTGTGTGAAGGTGAGAATTACATCAGCCTCTTCAACCGCTTCAGTTGAGACCAAGATAGAGCTGTGCTCTGTTGGGTTATAACCAAGACTGGTTAGAGCATTAGCTGCCTGAGGGTTTATCGGTGAACCAGGTACGGCATCTAGTCCAGCAGAGAAGGCATGAGCTGAGAAGTCTCTGGCTTGTTCATTGAATATCTGCTCGGCCATTGGAGATCTGCAGGTATTGCCTGTGCAGACGAAGAGGACAGTAAGGTCTGAATTTGACACTGCTACCTGCCTCTCTAGAGTCATCAAAACAACTTTCCCAATTGGGCGTTTTCAACTTGACGGACTTGGCTTCTGGTCCTAAAGTTTAGTTCATGACTAACACCGCTATTTCAAACACCATGTCGGAGGCGACTGTAATTCGCCCTGTCATGATGAGCGCTGTTATGTGTATGCGAATGTGTCGCTAACTTTCACAGCCGGCTAAGCCCGCTTCCAAACAAGTTACGACACCAACACCCCAGAAATAAGTCCTAATTAGGCACACCCCCCTTCCCGCATACACAATCAAAGGATTAGAAAAAATGTCCACCACTGTAACCCCATTTGTGAGAAACGAAATCACTACAACTGAAGCTCGCGGCTTTGCTCTCTACGTTGGAATTGACGAAGAAACTGCTGAGGCTAATGGCACATCCCTTGGAGCAATAGTTGCTGCTCTTAGAAGCACTCTTGATTCAATTGCTCCAGGCCTAGCTGCAGAAACATTTGCATCTGTGGCTCTAGCTAAGACAGGCTCTGGCGGAAGAAACGTCGACGTTGTTAGAGCAGCGTTATCTGACCCTAAAGCTCTAGAGCGTCTAGTTGATAAGACTGAAGAAGATCCAGCTAAGGGCGTTGTAGTAGACCTGCAGCGCAGAAAAGTGTTCATTGATGGCGACAAAGCAGAACTAACCAGCAAAGAGTTCTGTGTCTTGGAATACCTAGTTAGACACCAGGGCATCACAATCTCTAGAGAAGAACTAATAACTACTCTTTGGAATTGTGGTGGTGGCCAGGACATCTATGGCAGAACCATTGATGTCCACATCAGAAGACTGCGTTCAAGACTTGTAGGTTACGAAGACATCATCAGAACTAGCCGCGGTGAAGGTTATCGTTTCGACAAGCACCCAGACGTACTAATCGAGGGAATATAAAAAGTAGGCTTTCACTATGCCTGAATCTCTCGTCTATGAAGAGTTGCTTAATCGTCTAACCGATGAAAGCTCCGAACTTGTTGACCGAGGAATAGCCATGCCAATCATTGTGATTGATGGCCGAGCAGGTTCAGGTAAATCCACTCTTGCACTTGATCTTCAGAATGAACTATTTCGTTCCGGTGAATCAATGCCAAGGATTATTCACATGGATGATCTATATGAAGGGTGGAACGGTTTAGCTCAAGGAGCTGAATACTTACAACGAGCAGTCCTTAATCCTTTGCTCTCAACCGGAACTTCTTCTTGGCAAGAGTTCAATTGGGAAACCAATGAAAGAGAACGTTGGAGAGAGTTCTCCGCAGGTACTCCTCTAATTATTGAAGGTTGTGGATCTCTAAATAGATACACAGCAACAATTGCTCATCTAACTGTTTGGTTAGATGTTCCGGAAGAAATTAGAAAACAGCGTTGGTTAGAGCGCGATGGACATATCTTTGATCAGTACTTTGATTCCTGGGCTGCCCAAGAACTAGATTTTATTGCTAGAGAAAAGTCCCCTGAATTTGCTCAGTTTGGACTAGCTAGTTCTTCTGTTTAGTACCCAGATTCGAAGTCCCGCAATCAAGCTTGCGGTAATAAAGACACCAGCAATTAGGTAAGAAGCATTTTTAACTAATGGGATGCTTGCTGAGAAATAGCCTGCCATTGTTAGGCCAACTCCCCAAGCTAAAGCTCCAACAAAGTTTGCACTGAAGAACTTGTAGTAATTCATGTTGGCAATACCAGCTACCACAGGAACAAACACTCTTGCCCATGGCATAAATCGAGCAACTACTACAGCCCACCATCCCCAGGCTAGGAAAAGAGCTTCGCTCTTTTCAATACCTTTTTTGATCCACTTACCCTTGCGTTTATCAAGGTAAGGCCTACCGTAATGACGGCCGAGGGTGTAGCCGACCTGATCTCCCAACCAAGCAGCTATACCAACACCTGTAGCCATAACGATGACGTTTACTTCACTGGCATGAGCGGCAGCAATTAGACCGGCGGCAAAAACTAAAGAGTCACCTGTAATAAAAGGAATGAAAGCTCCAATGAGCAAACCGGTTCCAGCGAAAACCAATCCCCAAACAACTAGGTAAAAAAGTGTTGCACCTAGGTTAGGAAACCAGCCCGCAATCTCTTGGCTAATGGATGCTTGAAATACTGTTGGCAATTACGGCTTTCCGTGCAACATGATTTCATCAAGGCTCAAACGAACTCTTGGTGCTATTTCTCGTTCGTAAGCAGGACCTTCAAGTTGTTCAGCTGGTGCTACCTTGCCAACAGCAATGAGCACAACGACTTCATGGTTGTCATCAAGCTTTAGAAGGGAGTGAACTTCGTCCTGAACAAAGCCACCGATTTGGTGAGTGTGGAGTCCTAGCTCTTGAGCTTGAACAACCATGAGTGCAGCCGATAGACCAGCATCATATTTACGTCCAGTGATCTCTTTGCCATCTGGAAGAGCCTTCTGAACTGCAACCACTATTAGTGCTGATGCATCCGGTGCCCATGCTTGGTTAAAACCAGTTAGACCTTTTGAACAAAGCTCAGCGTGCAATTCATCATCTCTGCTGACGAATGCAAATCTCCATGGCTGAAGGTTGTTAGCTGATGGTGCCCAGCGGCCTGCTTCAAGAATTGCTAGTACTTCACTCTGAGAGAGAAGGTAATCACGGTTGAATGATCTTGGGCTCCAGCGTTCTGCTAGAACAGGGGCAATAGGGGCAGCGGTAATCGCGATTTTGTTTGGTTGCATGCTCTAAGTCTAAACCCCAAGGGCTTTAGCCAAAGCCTTGAGTAAACCGTCAACATCCTCTTGTCTTGTGTCCCAGGCACACATCCAACGGACCTGTCCCAGGTTGTGATCCCAGATGTAGAACCAGTATTCCTTTTGAAGTTCAGGGATTAGTTCCATCGGAAGAATTGGGAATACAGCGTTTGCCTGAGTCGGGTTTGGAACACTAACTCGACCTTTTGATTTAGCTGCTAGTTCTCTAACACCAGCATCCAACGCCTTAGCCATTGAGTTAGCGTGCTTAGCACTGTTGATTGCTAAATCATCCTTTAGTAGTCCAATTAGTTGAACGCTGACGAATCTCATCTTGCTAGGTAACTGCATAGATGTTTTTCTCAAGAAAGGGATGCTTTGAGCAAGTTCTTTGCTATTGATAACTACAACTGCTTCAGCAGCGAGTGCTCCTATCTTGGTGCCACCAAAGCTAACCAGATCAACACCAACATCTGTTGTGAATTCTTTGAAGGTTGCATTTAGAGCTGCAGCTGCGTTTGAGAGTCTTGCTCCATCCATGTGGAGTTTGAGATTGTTCTCATGAGCAAAGTCAGCAAGTGCCTTTACTTCAGGGATTGAGTAAAGGGTTCCCATCTCAGTTGTTTGGGTAATGCTGATTACCGCTACCTGAGATCTGTGAACTGAACCAATATCAAACAGGTGCGGCTTGATAAGTTCCGGGGTCAACTTGCCATCAGGAGTTGGAATAGTCCAAAGCTTTAGGCCAGCCATCTTCTCAGGTGCTCCACCCTCATCGCTATTGATGTGAGCAGTCTCAGCACAAATAACTGATTCCCACCTCTTCACAACAGAAGAAAGAGCAATTACGTTAGCTCCTGTTCCATTGAAGACAGGAAACACTTCGGCCTCTGGTCCGAAGGTGTCTTTGAAAATAGTTGTAAGTTCTGCTGTAACAAAGTCATCGCCGTAGGCACGTTCATGACCTTCGTTCACGGCTTGCATCATTTCAAACAGGCTTGGATGCACACCCGCATAGTTGTCGCTAGCGAATCCACGCCATATCTTGCGATCTTCTAAGGCCATCTCTAACTCCTGCTTTCTTGGTTTTACTACTCTATATTGCCCTTAAGCCCTGTTCGTTTTTTGGAATACTTACCTTTTCCTAAAGCACCTTGGTGGGACAATAATGCCATAGGAGGCAGTTATGACTAAATACCAGAGATCTGTACTTGTTGTTGAAGATGAGCACTTTATTAGAGCGCTAGTCTCCGACAAGTTGATCAACGACGGATTCAGAGTTCAAACTGCAGCTAATGCCCGAGAAGCAAGAAAAATCACAGATGCTGGCGATGTTGATGTCGTAATTCTTGATATTGATCTTGGAGCAGGTCCTAATGGCTTGGACTTTGCGGTGGCAATGAACAAGCTTCACCCAGAGATGGCTCTTGTATTTCTAACTCATGTTGCTGAGCCTCGCCTATTTGGTTTTGATGTGAAAGCTGTTCCTAAAAATGCTGCTTACCTTCTAAAGAGTCGACTATCAGATCCTGGTGTATTAAACCAGGCAATTGAAGCTGCGCTTAGAGACAAAGTTGGTGAAGAGTTCAGAGATGACCTAAAGCCTTCACACTCACTTGTAAATGTTTCCCGAACACAGTTTGAAGTTCTTCGAATGATTGCTAAAGGTTATTCAAACCAGCAAATTGCTCAGGAGCGTGGAACAACACTTCGTGCAGTTGAGAACTTGGTTAACAGAGCTGTTGCAGCTGCTGGTATCGACGTTGCATCAAAGACTAGTGCTCGTGTAATTGCAGTTAGAGAATTTGTAAAGGCTGCTGGCTTACCAGAATAAAGAATCTGGATCTATTGAAGCTTCTCTAAGTTGTTCATAATCCAAAATCAAACATTCAATACCTCTATCTTCAGCAAGAGTTCTTGCCTGAGGCTTTATCTCTTGAGCTGCAAAGATTCCTCTAACTGGAGCAAGTGCAGCATCTCTATTCATAAGTTCTAGATATCTGGTTAGCTGCTCAACACCATCTATTTCTCCACGGCGTTTAATTTCAATAGCAACGCTTTGACCATTGCTATCTTTAGCCAAGATGTCCACCGGTCCAATAGGAGTCATATATTCTCTGCGGACCAGTTTGGCCCCCTCACCAATGATTTCTATTTGAGCTGCCATCAACTCCTGGAGATGAGCTTCAACACCATCTTTGATAAGGCCTGGGTCTTTACCTAATTCGTGGTTGATCTCATTATGAATTTCATAGATTTGAATCCACAGGATGTCCGCTGTCTTGGCTTGGCTTACTCGCCATATCTGCCTAACCCCTAGCCCAAGCTGTTCTTCATCTGGTTCATGAACCGAGTAATTACAAGGCGGGTTCATCCAGTTCAGGGGCTTATATGAGCCTGTTTCACTATGAATCAGGATGCTGCCATCCCCCTTGAGCATCAGCAGTCTTCTGGCTTTAGGAAGATGGGCTGTGAGCCTGCCTGCGTAGTCAACTGAGCAGTCAGCAATAACTAAACGCATGTTTACCTTTTAGGGAGTTTCTTTTCGATCTCTTCGAGACGTGTGACTAGATGAGCCAGAGACTGGTCTTGGTGATCTAGGTGTTTCTGAATCTTTCCTGCCTCATCCAAAACAGCAGCAGCATCTTCGTAAGTCATCACTGCACGTCTCTCGGCAGCAGCAGCTTGAATGTTCTGCCCGACAATGATGATTGGCAAAAGTACTAACTGTAGAAATGTCTGCGCGATCCAACCTACGGTAAGTACTAAATCGCCCTTCATGATAACTGCAGGGAGGCTAATTAAAGTGAGAGCGAAGAATATGTAGGCAGCCCACATTGTTCCAACACTTCTGGTTATAGCTAAGCCCAGTTTTTGATTGAGCGTTCTTGGACCAGCCTCAGAGAGAATCTCCTCTGAATTAGAAACCTTAAGTTTCTTTCTTCCAGCTATGTGTGGGTGAGGTTTGTAATCGAACTTTGCCTTAGGAGCATTTGCTGCCATTTAGGACTCGATTTCTAACTTCATTCCAACCGGTGCTGTGGTTACTGATCTGACCTGAACTTTTGTTACTGAGTGCCCAAGCTGTTCTTCAACCTTCTGCTTTAGAGCTACGGGTTCGATTTCGACGTAGTCAGTATTCAGGGAGAATTTTTGAGTTGTGGTTTGCGGGAGAATCTTCGGGTGATCCACTACGTAAACAGCAACAACAAGAAGCACTGCATAAAGACTCTGAACCGGAAGGTCATAAGCAGGAAGACCTAGGGTTAGCCCCATAGCAAGCGCTACCAATAGATAAACAATCTCAGTCCAACCCAGTGTTGTCGATCTAAGGCGGAAGATTGAAATAACGCTAAATAGAGCAAAACCAACACCAATCGAGATTGTGAAAGTACCTAGCGCTCCACCCAATACAAAAAGAGTGATGTTGATTAGGCAAATAGCCACAAATACATCTCTGCGCTTGTGTCTTCTATAGAAGAACACATACGACACAAGGAATAGCAAAACTAGGTTAATGCTGAGAGTTGCCAGCAATAGAGGGTAGTCAATTGGGGTCATAATGCTAGATTAGCCCACATGGTTATAAACAAAGGCGTAAGAAGACTCATTGCAGGGTCTATCTCAATGATGCTGGGCTCGGCACTGTTAGTCTCTCCTGCCCAAGCTGCGAGCACGCTAAAGGCAACTGACTTTTATAACCCCCTAAAGATTTTGAGAGTGGACCTAACCCTTCCTCAGGTAACTGTGGATGCTCTCAACAACCGAAACACATATAAGACCTACCAACCTGGTGCTGTAACAATGTCTGTGGATGGACGAACTAGCGGATTACTAGATATGGAGATCCGACTAAAGGGTTCAACTTCTATCTCAAAGCTGAGCGATACCCCAAGCTTCAAGATTCTGTTTCCTAAAGGTCCTTCAGACAATGGCTACCTAGGGCAAAGAAGACTTACTCTGAACGCGATGACTCAGGATGGCAGCAAGTTGCACGAGTACGGGGCTTACGCACTGTTCAATGCAATGGGTCTGCCTGCATCAAAGACTGGTTGGGCGAGAGTTTATGTCAATGGCGTTGACCGTGGTCTTTACCTAAATGTTGAACAGCCTGATGAAAACTTTGCGGCTAAGAAGTTCAAGGACATTACCCAGCACATCTATGAAGGTGTTGCACTTAGAGACCTAAAAGTTGGAAATGCTAGCGGAGACAACGTGTCAGGCGCGTTCCTGGTAGACCATGGTTGGAAAGTTACTCCAAACAAGAATGATCTAGCCAAGCTGATCTCAGTTGTGAATTACAAGGATCCTGCCAATTGGTACAAAGGCTTGGAAAGCGTTTTAGATAGACCAGCTCTTATAAAGTTCATGGCAACCGAGGCATTCCTTGGTCATTGGGATGGCTACACAGGACCAATCATCAACAACTACTTCATCAGAAGTAGCACTAGAGGGAAATTCACATTTATCCCTTGGGGTGTGGACCAAACCTTTGGAGAGAACAGAAAGACCACCACAATTGGTGACTCTTTCATCACCCCACTGCTGTCAAAAACTTCTACCCACCCTTGGCAAACAAAAGCCACTGCCAGAGGCAGCTTGTATGTAAAGTGCATTTCATACATCCCTTGCAGAAATGCTTACCTCACCGAACTTAAGGCAGTCTCAGCAATGGCGACAAAGATGAAGCTAAGCACTCTCATGAAGTCGGCTGCGACTCTTATCAAGCCTGTGCTAAATGCTCAATACAAGAGCAGACCAGATCTTTTGGCCAACATTGCTCCAGAGCAAAATCGCACATACTCATTCATCACAGCAAGACAAAAAGAAGTCGCTGCTTTGATGACTAAGTACAAGATTAAATAACTAGCACTCCAGCTAAGTTCATAGTCAACGCAAGCATTCCAATTCCACCAATACGGTAGACCCAACGTAACTTAGGTGCCATTATTGGACGCTCTTCACCATCTTTACCTTCACGACCAAACATTCCAAGAAGACCAATTAGGAATACTGGAATAGGTAGCAACATAAATAGGTACTGAGGATACTCAGGGTTTCCCTCTAGCCACCCTGAAATTAATCCAGCACTAAAGCTAGAAACAATAAGCGTTAGTGCAAGAGCAGGAACGCCCTGAGGAAGTATCTTCCACAACAATGGGGAGTTAGGGAATCGATCTGAGAACCAACTCAAGATGTTCGGCAGGATGAAGATAAAGCTACCCACCCATACCTGCCATACGTTACCCATAAAGGCGGCTGTCACAAAGATGAAGATGAACAGTCTCAAACCTGTTGAGATCACCTTCTGTAGTTGTGATGTGCCAGGAACTTCTGTTGGGTTGATGGTATCAAGACGTCTAGAGAATCCTCTTGCTGCAAGTTCTTCAAGAAGAATACGAACACCAATTGCTATTGCTAGGAACAGCGAGAACTCTGCAACGTGGTTGGCAACAACAAGTGTTCTTCCAGCAAGAGCAGGAAGAGTGGCCACCATCGCTGATACAGACCAGCTAATAAAGAAGGTGAGAACTGCTAGGTCAACAAGTCGATCCCAGAAATAGGCGAAGCTTGTCTCTGCTTGTTTTCTAATTGCTCTGAAAGCAACACCGATTAGTGCTGGACCAAAACCTAGAAGCAGAACACCAAGCATTAGTCGAACGTCAGATAGATCGCTAATTCCATACATGCTGATCATTCCTATGGAATAAACAACCGTTGCCAACATTCCAGCAAATGCATCAAACATACCTAGAACAGCAATAGCAAGGAATAGTTCCCATGTAGGAGGTCTAAGTTCAATGGACGGTTGCATCAATGCAGTAATAGCTAAAGCGACACCAGTAATAGGTGCGGCCAACCACATTGATCCGAAGATTGAACGAAGGTAAGCACCATCGTTAACAATCTTTGAAATTACAGGTGAGAACTTCGCAAGAGCAACTGTGAGGTTATGAGTGAACGAGTCAAGGAACGTCAAAGCTTTGAGTCTGAAGATTGGAATTCGATCTCCCCAACTGACTCTGGCAGTTGTGAAGCTTTCCACCTCTGCATCAAGTGTTGTAATTTCGCCTTCACTTGAATCAGTGTTCTGGCTGCTTGAACCAGAGCCTGAGCTAGATCCGCCTCGTGCACCACCGGCAGCAGCGACAGCGCCTGCTACCGCACCAGCAACTACCACTGCAGTCCCTACAGCTTCGGCAACAGCCTTTATACCTTCAGGGCTAGCAAGTGGATCGTATGGCTGGCTAGGAGCGTTCTCATCTGTTTGAGCTCCTGGAACAGTTGTTTCAGGGGTTGGCTCCACAGGGTCCACTGGTTTTTCGGGATCAACTACAGCTGGAGCTCCGTTAGGCCCTTCAATGCCTTGAAGGATTACATCAACTTGCTGAGGGCTAAGTTGTGTTTCTTCAGCGGTAACTGCAGTGCTGAATCTTCCGATGCCTTTACCAAACCCTGCAACCTTGGCCATTGACATGTTGGTTGCTACATCTTTACCAATAATGACCATACGCAGTTTGTATTGACCAACTTTGGCAACTGCAAACTCAGCGGAACTAACGGTAGTTCCCTCGAAAGAAGCCCTACCTAGGTATTGCCAGAGAGAACCATCCTCAAAGAAGGCAACGACATCTGAAGCGCTCGCAATTTCTTGGCTAACTCTAATTGTGAGTTTCACTGATGAACCAAGTTCAACCGATTGGTTAGAGGATAGTTGAACGACTTCACCAATAGTTGCATTAGAAAGATCGGTCTCAACATTCAACGAAGGGGCACCAGGAATAGATGCGATTATGCCGGCATCTTTTAGAGCATCCTTAGTAGCCGTGTCCAGTTCAGAAAAAATAGATTCAACCACTACCGGCTCTATGGTGTCAGGAATTTTTCCTGGTGTAACCGTGACATTTGTTGCCTTCGTGGACTGTTCCGCTAGTGCAGATGCAACATCGCTTAAAGGGCCCTCATTGCCTTCACTATCTTCAGCTGATTTAGCAAGCAGTGTTAGACCAAAGGTTCCATCAGTACAGTTTTCCAAACTGACTTTGAAATACTTTCCACTTCCAACCACATATCCAACTTCACAATCCGTTGCAGTTCCCGCAGATGGTCTGAAGCTGCTCTTTGAAATTCCAGTGACAACCTCATTGAATCGAACATCGTAGACGTGCAAGACAGATTGCAATGAACCCTCTTGAAGTTCAACAGTGGCTGTAGGGGCTGTTGTGTCTCTAATAATTGTTTTGCCAAATAGTCCAGAGTTCAAACTCACAACTGGACCTGTGTTACCAAGAGCATCTGAAACAGTATTTGAATTCAAAACAATTCCAAATACGCCTTCAGGGCAACCAGTCAATGTAACGGTGTATCTAGATCCTTCACCAGCTACTGAACCAACCTGGCAGCCAACAGCACTTCCAGAAGCCAACCAGAAGTCATCTGTAGTTAAACCTGTAACGATCTCTTCAAACTGGACAGTGAAGCTCTTCACGTCTTTGGTCAATGTTGTTTTGTCAAAACTAATTTTTACTTCAGGAGCAACAGCGTCAACTACAACTGGAACAGAACTGACATCAAAGACTGTTGCAACTAATGTTCCGCTCAACTTCTCAGTTGGATCTTCTGTTGTGACGTTGAAGAAGTAATGGTATGGAGCGTTGTTAGGTGTTGGCGACGTGATTGTTGCTTTAAGTTCCTTATCAGTAGTTGCCGATCCACTCAGGACAATATCATCAGCTGTGAATTCTCTACTTGACTTTAGAGTGACCTTGAACTCAATCACGTTTGAAGTAGTTGGTGAATTGGTTAGCACAGCCAAGGTTTTAGTTCCTAGAACTGGGAAATAGCTAACAATGATTTTTCCGGCAGTAGTGGCATCTTGGTATCTACTGATCGTGACCAGTTCACCCTCTGGAGTATTTGTTCCAGCGTTACCGCCGTAACCAGCGTTCTCGTTACTTGATGGTTTGTATAAAAGCCCTCCGGTGCCGCCAAGGATTCCTCCACCGCCACCGCCGCCACCGCCACCGTCAGAGTAAGGGTTGCCTAGTGTTGATAGTCCTGCCCCACCATTTGTACCTGCGGTATAACTAGCTGCAGTTGCACCAGGAGTTGACCCGTTTACTGAGTTGGCACAACCTCCACCAGCTCCAGCACCAGCTGCAACATATCTATCTGTTCCAATATCTAAAACTGTCGCGGCTCCTCCACCACCACCGCCTCCGGATGAACCTACTGATCCGGCATTGCCTCCTCGGCCTCCGGCATACTGCCCAGAAACTAGAGATTGTCCGCCGAGACCACCGCCAGAGTTATTCGCTCCGCTTGCTCCATCATTTCCTTTAGCACCTGGATAGAAAGTTACTGTCTCACCTGAAAGGTCTTCTGATTCAACGAATAGGTATCCTGCATCGCCACCAAAAGAGCGAACACAACTAGGTCCATCTAAACCACCAGAACCACCAGCTGCTCCGAATACTTCAAACTGGAATAAGCCAAGACCGTCAGGCACAGTTAGTGATTGCACTGCGTCTGCATAAGAGTAGGTTCTTTCGCAAATCTCGCCTGTGAGAGTGAAACCTGGCAAGCAGTCATCGGCTGCTTGAGCACTTGGGCTAGCAGCAAGGCTAAAGCCGATTGCTAGAGACAGCGCCATGGAAGAATTTACAAACTTACTAACTGCTTTGTTCATCGCTGAATCCGAATCCTCGACCTAGTTTTCACCCCAGTCTATAAATACGATTCGTTGGAAAGTGAAACAGTATTCGCTAAAGCGAATCTAAGTTTTTGATTAGCGGTGTTTCGATCTACTTGACCGAGAGCTGTGAGCAGGTCTGATCAATGACGGTCTTGATCTCTGTAATGGCTTCGCCATACTGAGCTAGTTTGGCTGAGTTATCTGGCTCGGTAATTGTCAAAGACAGGTAGTCGGTAGAAAGATCAGAGAAGTCTTCGAAGAAACTCTTCAGGTCTCTTGAACCAGTCTTGTCGGCGATGCTTCTGACACTAGAAATATATGCGTCTACCTGGTCGTTGTATTCAGGGAGGGGTAAAGCAGCAAAATCCAAGCAAGCTTTCTTATCTGCAGCCCTAGCCGATGAATTAGTCATACCGACTACTGCCACAATAACCAAGACCAATGCCACGACACCTGCATAGATCAGGTATCGGTTTCTTAGGTGCTTTGGCACACTCTCAGGATTAGTTGCATTCTTTAGTGTGATTGCTGCTCGAACATTTAGAACAACAGCTAGGACTGTTAGAAACAGTACCCATCCAATTAGTTCAGGAGATGTAAATCTAAGTAATCGATAGAGGGCTTGGAAAACTTCCAAGAAGCTCTGTTCTGGATATCTAGTTGCAATTGGAATAACTAATAGAACTGGAACTACTAGCAGAACGAAGGCAGGGATGAGGCTCAGCCAGATTTTGATTTTGTAACTGAGCTTGGTAGCAGACAATCCGGCGTTAACCAAGTTCAGAATAAAGAACACTGTATAGATGCCAATTATGAGTTGAAGAGTTTGTTTGAAGTCAGCGTAATCTTCATCACCAATAGCAACTAGATAGTCGGATAACGGAAACCAATAACTTATTGGCCAAAGAATAACTGCCGAACTAATAGCGAGAAGTAGCCCCGCTCTGAAATGTTTAATCCGGTCGCCCAATTAATTTCTCCTTAAACCCAAATTAACCCTAGCCCCGCAATACCGATAAGGTCGCTAGCAAAATGGCAGAATGGAGATGATGGAAAACTTAAATGGAAAAACAGCACTTATTACAGGATCTAGCTCAGGGCTAGGCGAAGCCTATGCCCTCAAGCTTGCTTCTATGGGCGTAAAGGTCATTCTCGTTGCAAGAAGAGCGGATCGACTAAGAGCTCTTGCGGATCGTATTTCAGCAGAGCATGGAATCTATGCTGCATCTGTGCTGCCAATGGACCTCAGCGCTAAAGACGCTGCATCAACTCTTGCCAGTGTCCTAAAGGGCCGTGGCACTCAGATTGACATTCTTATAAACAACGCTGGGTTCGGCAAAACAGCTGAGTTCATCAAGGAGAACAACAAGTTCATAGTTGATGAGTTGACAGTTAATGTGAGCACACTAGTAGAACTAACACATGCTTTCCTACCTGGAATGGTCGAGCGCAAGTATGGAATTGTAATCAACATCGCCTCAACCGCTGCCTTCCAGTCACTTCCTTACATGGCTGTCTATGGTGCTACCAAGGCTTTCGTACTTTCTTTCACAGAAGCTCTCTGGGGAGAGACAAAGAAGACTGGAGTCAAAGTCTTGGCTGTTTGCCCAGGCCCAACAGCCACAGAATTCTTTGACTCAAACGGCAACGATCCTGCTTTAGGAAAATTCATTCGCACTTCAGAAAATGTGATTGACAGTACTTTTAGGGCTCTAGCTAGAAAGAACTCTCCGGCTGCTGTTATTGATGGCCCGCTAAACAAGATCATTGCTCTAACCAGCAGGTTCTCAACTAGAAGGTTTGCAATTAATTTATCTGCAACGGTAATGAAGCCCAAGAAAAAGAGTTAGTTTCTTCTCTCGATACTAAAACCGTTAGCTAGATCCCTTGTCCAAGATTCATCCGGTAAGTCAAATCTCTTGAGTCTCGGTCCTTCTTCAGGCATGTCAATATACATAGCGGTAGAACTTCCACCATCAAGCAAGATTCCGTCTGTAGCCCCTAGCTCAAGCAGCCACTTAGCCA
Source organism: Rhodoluna sp. (assembly GCA_044342685.1). Classification (GTDB taxonomy): domain Bacteria; phylum Actinomycetota; class Actinomycetes; order Actinomycetales; family Microbacteriaceae; genus Rhodoluna. The sequence goes on along the minus strand of JBIIPK010000001.1, from coordinate 109,285 downwards.
TCTGGCTAGAAGTTGAACCGCCTTGACGGTATCCAAAGTCGAAAGCTAGCTGCCCACGGCTAGATGTAACAAACCAGATCTGACCATCTTGGTTCCAACCGATAGCTGTTCTTGGTCTAAAGGTGTCTGGGTGCTGGGCGCAAATCCAAATCATCTTTCCACCCTGAACGATTCTTGGACCTCGCCCAGCGGCTGTGATGAACTCAGACTTACCGTCGGCTTGATAAGCCCTTGAAATACTTACACTGTCGCCAACTTTGAATCTGTTAGCAAGTATTGCAGCTTGAGTGGAACGAGCCTGAATGATGAAACCATTGGTGTCGACCTGCAGTGAAGCACCCGTCTTGTAGATACTCTTCACAATGAACTTGCCTGTGCTGTCTTGAAGAATTCTCAAAGTAGCTCTACCGGCTTTAGTCGTAGATTTAAAATTGTCGTCAAATAGTGTTGCACCCGGACCGAGGTTTGTATAGTTCACGGAGTCGATACTCATGGTGTTTGACTTACTTGATATTTTCCCGTAAGTAGTAATGGTGTCTGCGGCAACACGTTCTTCATACTTAGGCATAGGAGGGCGGCTGAAGGTAACTTTGGAATTTACTTTCATCTTTGCAACGTGCGGGGCTAGATATCCCTTGACCTGAATGACGTATCCGGTTTTTGCAGAAATAGTTGAGCCCTTTGGGTAGACCTTGACGAGCTTGCCTGATCTGATAAGAAGCGAGACATCGCCTTTAGGAGTAGTAGGTCGAATAAAATTGCTCTTGTAAAGAACAAGTGAAGACGGGCCAGGCTCTAGCTGATTGATTCCAGTCAACTTGAAAGATCTTGTGCCGATTTTTACAGTTCCAGTAGTTCGGTAACCAGTGCTTTCAGAAACTTTCTTGCGAACTAAACCAAACACTTCAGTTTGTCCTGGTGGGGAATAAGAAACTTGACCGGACTCGACCATGCCATTCCATGGTCCAGAACCATCAAAGTAATCACCATTGATGGCGGCAACTGTTTTGTAATTTGAATCCGTTAGAACACGAAGCTCTTGAGATCTTGGAACCCCCAAATGCAGAACGCCAAGGGTAATGTTTCTCAAGTTTCCTGAAACTACTGAGACTTTTGCCCCAAGCGATGAAAGCGATGCGCTGCTTGCCTCGCTTCCTGGCTTCCATAGCCACGCTTTTGCAGTCACATAATTACCAAGTGAAATATCTGGGACTTGACGAGTCTTCGCTAACGGAGGTGTGTATATGCAACCAGTTGCTGCGCTGGCAGGAATTGAACCTGACACTAGAAATGTGGTAGCCACTAAGAAGCTAACAGCCTTGATGGCTCGTCTTCTTGTGAATTTCCTTTGTGTTTTCATCAGACCTTCAGACTATAGGAACAAGTGGATAGGCTTTCTCTATGTTTAGAACGAGGAAAGCTACTGCTGTTTCAGCAATGATTATCCTCGCACTTACTGGGAGTTTTCTGAATACATCGGCCGCCCAAGCCGCTCCTAGTTATGTTGAAGGCACCGATGCCGCAGCCATTGTCTTTGATCCCCTAAGAGTCGATAATTTCGATCTCGAAATGTCAGATGCAGATTTTGAATCACTTAAGTCCCCTAATGTGAACTGGGAATACGAAGGTGATTGGCGAGAAACCCAAATGTCATTCACGATGGCTGGCAAAGTCTATGGTCCATACACCGTAGGCGTTCACCTCAAGGGTGCTTGGGGGTCTTGGAGAGATGTCACGCAAAAAGCAGCTTTCAAGATCAAGATGGATGCTTTCGTGAAGGACCAAACGCTCTTCGGAATATCTAAATTCACTCTCAATAACATGGTGCAAGACCCGAGCTACATCCACGAATCTCTTACCTACAGGCTCTACCGAGCAATGGGTGTCCCAACACCTCGAACCGGGTATGCGAATGTGACCCTCAATGGAAGGGATTATGGTCTTCACCTAAATATCGAGACTATGAACAAACAGCTTCTTTCACGTTGGGGAATATCTAGTTCTCATCTTTATAAAGGAGCAGTTCCTTACTTCCCTGATTTCTACGCAGGATATGAAAGTCAATTTGCTATTGAATCTGGAAGTGACACTGACACATCAGACCTAACAAGTTTTATTCAAGTGCAAGCTCTTGGAGGTCCTGCCTGGTGGGCTGCTATGGGCAAAATGGCTGACATGAAACAAATGACGCGAGGCTGGGCCGTCGAACTATATTCAGGTCACTGGGATGGCTATGTGATGAATAGAAACAATTACTTCCTGAACTTTGACAAGTACGGGAAAGTAACTCTTCTTCCTTGGGGAACAGACCAAACTTGGAACGGCTCACTAAGTTACTTCAGATCCCCTGCCTTAATGATTAACAAGTGTTGGGCAGTACCTGCGTGCAAACTGATGTATGAACAATCCTTGGCTGAAGTTGCCAACAAGGCTGAAGAGCTAAATCTTGAAGCTATGGCAGGTGATGTAGCTAATGCAATTAGCGATGCAGTCACTCAAGATCCTTTCGGGCCAAGTTACAACGTTGCCACTGATTATCAGAACGCAACAGTTTGGCGTCTCGGTAATCAACTCAGAACACTCCAGACACTTTCAGCTCCTTGGGACACAGGGCTGCAATCAATTTCTGTGAACAATGTTGCATACAAAACTGGTTCAACTGTCTATCTTCCAGCAGGGACAAGGGCAGTAAGCGTTGAAGCGTTGACGAATGAATATGATGCGAAAGCAGTAGTTTCAAATCCAGGGGTTCTCAAAGATGGAATGAACAACCTTTCTATTCAAATCACTTCGGCAAACGGCAAACACAATCGCACTGAACTAGTGAAAGTTTATGTCTACACAAAGGTGACAACAAAGCTCTCAGTAGGTTTCTCAAAGTCGGTTTCAAAGCTAACCTCAAAGGGAAGTGGATCTTTAGACAGTTTGATTTCAAAGCTCACCAACTCACAGAAGCTTGTTCTAACCGTGAGCATGCCTAAGTCAAAGACTCTTTCACTTTCCAAAAACAACATTCTGCTAAAGCAGCGAACTGACTTAATTTTGAAAGCACTAACCGCTAAGGGCATCAAGGCTACAAAGGTGACAAAGACACTAACCAGCACTGGCACAGCCGATACTCTGACCTTCTCCGCAAGCTTCGTCAAATAATCTCTCTAGGTGTTTGGAAGCAGTAATACTCATTGAGTAAGGTATGAACGTGAACCCAGTTAAACCAACTAGCTCTATTTCATACATCATGCCTGTATTGAATGAAGAAGCTCATCTTCGCAGTGCTGTCGCCAGCATCTTTGAGCAGCAAGGGTTGGTAGCGGGCAAGGTAGAAGTCATTCTGGCTCTAGGTCCATCAAAAGATAAGACCAATCAAATTGCCGAGGAATTGAGCAAAGAGTACCCAGTTCAATTGGTTCAAAACCCAACTGGTAAGACTCCTGCCGGACTGAATCTAGCTATTGCTAAAGCTAAGAACGATGTGGTTATTAGAGTGGATGCCCATAGTGTGCTGTCCCCTGACTACTCGATCAACGCTGTCAAAATACTTAGTGAAACGGGTGCTGGCAATGTTGGCGGCTTGATGAAAGCCGAAGGAGTAACTCCTTTCCAAAAAGCAGTGGCCTGGGCTTACGGCAGCCGATTTGGTTTAGGTGGTGGCACATATCACGTAGGTGGGGATGCAGGACCTAGCGATTCTGTTTATCTAGGTGTCTTCCGCAGAGATGTTCTAACTAAACTCGGCGGATTTGATGAAAAGATGATCCGTGGTCAGGACTGGGAATTAAACATCAGAATTAGGGAATCTGGTGAACAGGTTTGGTTTGACCCGAGTCTTGTAGTTACCTACTTCCCTAGAAGCACCTGGCGAAAACTAACCAAACAGTTCTTCGATACTGGGGCTTGGCGAGCACTTTTGACCAAATCACACCCAAATAAGGCAAATCTTAGGTATCTTGCTCCACCGACCCTAGTTTTAGGGACATTTATTGGTCTTTTGCTCTCAATATTTGGGTTTGGCGGAGTATTTGGGCTTTTGCCCCTTATTTCCTATGCCCTGGCGGTCATCTTGATCTCTCTGACCGCTAAGGGATTGAGCTGGAAAGCCAAGTTATCCCTGGTGGTTACCCTGCCAACTATGCACTTTAGCTGGGGAACAGGCTTCCTTGCTGGGCTGTTCCTCAAGCGGTGAAACTAGACTTATGGTGAACCGATAGGAACACATAAGCCAATGTCTAAATACAAAGTAACTAAAGCCGTTATTCCTGTAGCGGGATTAGGTACGCGTTTTCTACCTGCAACCAAGGCAATGCCTAAAGAGATGCTCCCGCTAATCGACAAGCCTGTTATTCAGTATGTAGTCGAAGAGGCAGTTGAGGCCGGTCTACAAGACATCTTGATGGTCACCGGTAGAAACAAGAATGCTTTAGAGAACCACTTTGATCGAGTTGCCGAATTAGAAATGAACCTAGAACTCAAAGGTGACAAAGATCGCCTAGCCAAGGTTATGGCCTCCTCTGAATTAGCCAACATTCACTATGTGAGACAGGGAGACCCAAAGGGTCTAGGCCACGCTGTTCTTAGAGGTAAAGCTCACATCGCTAACAACTCATTTGCTCTTCTCCTTGGTGACGATGTCATGGACGCAAGAGATGTCCTGCTTTCAAAGATGCTCGAGGTCCACGAGGCAACTGGAGAAAACGTTGTTGCTCTAATGGAAGTAAGCCCAGAACAAATACATTTATATGGATGTGCTGTTACTGAAGGATCAGTTGAAGACGGTGTTGTAAGAATCACAGGTCTAGTTGAAAAGCCAAAGAACGATGAAGCTCCATCAAATCTTGCAGTTATTGGTAGATATGTTTTGCGTCCAGAGATCTTCGACATTCTTGAAGAAACAGAACCCGGCCGCGGTGGTGAGATTCAACTAACTGACGCTTTGATGACTGCTGCACAAAACCCAGAGCGTGCTGGTGGAGTTCTAGGAGTTGTTTTCAGCGGTAGACGTTATGACACAGGAGACAAGCTGGACTTTATTAAGGCAACACTTCGTCTGGGTGTTGATCGAGAAGACATTGGTCAAGAGCTTCGCACTTGGCTAAAAGAGTTCAACGAAGAAATTTAAGGTATACGGAAAATTTTATGGCTTCAAATCTAAACGTAGTTGTCTGCTCTTTTTACACAGCAGATGACTATTACCGAGCTCACGGTGAGCGACTTGCTAAGAACCTTGAAGAGCTTGGCGTTGAGTATGTTCTTCGTGAAATTGAAAAGAAAGAGGGAGAGGACTGGGCAGATATCTGCCGTAAGAAAGTTCCTTTCCTAGCTGAAGTTTGTGCAGCTCATCCAGATAAGAAAGTTTTCTGGATGGACGTTGACTGCATGATCTTGGAATTGCCTGACTACATCTTCAACACCTCTGCAGACATCGTTGGATTCCAAAGAGGATATTCATCTCCCCTAACAATTGGTTACGAACGAAGATCAAGATTCTGGGAACCATCTTTCTGGGGTGTAAATACAACTGTTCTTGCTCGCAAGATGATTGCTGAAGCTGCTGAACTAGAAAAGGTATCAACAGTTAAAGCAACTGACGACTACTTCATGGAAGAAGCTTGGAAAGCTAACTGCGACAACTTGACCTTCCAGATCATTCCTTCTAATGCTGTTGTTGGCATGGGAACCACCAGCGACGCATCAAGAAATGCCTTCTTCAAGTTTGGTGCCAGTGGTAACGTAGCTGACTTCAAAGGCAAAGTAGAGCAACACAGCGCTAATAACTCAGGTCTTCGCAAGAAGGCACTAAACCTAGCTAAGAGTATTGAACGAAAGCTTCCGCCAAAGTTGTCAAACAGAATCCGCCTGCTAGCTGACACCCTGGGTGTCACAGGAAAGCTAACTGCTGTTTCTTCTAACCCTGAGTTCCAGAAGCGCAAGAAAATCTCCGATGATCTCCAGCTTGCTGCTCAAGCAGGTCAGGTTGAAAAGTTCAACAGCATGAAGGAAATGTTCGAGGTAAAGTATCTTCTAACTCAAGCAGAGATGAACTCTGTTGAAGCATCTAAGAGCTTCTTGTATTACGCAAGCAAGCCATCTTCTTCAGCAATCAACCTTGCTTGGTGGGCTAAGCCATTCCCGGGTAACTTTGGTGATTGGCTATCCCCTCTAATCGTTAGCCATTACACAGACAAGAAGGTAATCTTCCAGTCTCCTGTTCGATTGGCTATGAAAGACCACATGATTGGTCTTGGTTCAATCGGTCGATTCATCAAGCCAAACTCTGTAGTGGTTGGAACAGGAATCTCAACAGATGAACTAACTCTTGCTAAGAGCGCTAAGTATGTATCCGTTAGAGGACCTGTAACTGCTCGTGTAGTAAAAGAATCTGGTGGACCAACCGTTGAAAGCTTCGGAGATCCAGGTGTTTTGATTTCTAGAATCTTCCCTGTTGAGAGAACTAAGACAAATGGGAGAGTTGCTCTTGTTCGTCACTTCACCCACAAGCCAATTCCACTAACTCTAGATCCAAACATGGATGAGCTAGACATTTTCATGTCCCACCCAGACGACATCAAGGCATTAGTAGAAGCACTAAACACCTATGACCGTGTAGTCACATCAGCGATGCACATCTTTATTACCTGTCAGTCATACGGCATTCCATGTGCTCTGGTTACGTTTGAAGGATTTGAAGATTCAGTGCACGGTAATGGAATCAAATACGGTGACTACGCTCAAGGTGTTGGACTGGATTCAATTAGCCCAATCGCGGTAGGTCTAGACTTCCAAAAGGTTGATTTCGAGAACCTAACCACCGATCACAAGATTTCTGATGCAAAGTTAGATGAAGTTGAAGCAGCAATTGTTAAGGGTCTAAGTTACCTTTAGACAAGAAGCTCAAAGCGGAGGAATTACATGTTTTATTTGGTGCGAATAGTTCTAAAGACTTTCCTTGCTCTATTCCCTAAGGGTAAGCACCGTAAACAAGCTATTGGTCTAGCGGTTATCGCAACTATTGTTCCACTATCGCAACTATTTGTAATTCGAATCTTTAGCAATCTGATTCTGGATGGGAAAGATCAGCCGTTTGAAAAATTAGTTGTTGACTTCATTCTCTTCCTCAGCCTTTTTGGTGTCTCACACATTGCTACCTACTGGCAGAAAACTTACCGAGTCAAAGTATTCAACGAAGCTCTAAGTTCAAGACCAGGGGTAAGAAGCAAGATGAGTGAGTCATGGGACTGGGCTCTTACATTTGAAACCAACAACCTACTTCACACCTTTACTCAGATTCTTGTTCTAGGAACATTCTTCATCGTGGTGAACTGGCAGTCAGGTTTAGTAAACGTTGCTCTTGTTCTCGGTGCGATGATGATCATCAAGTACATGTTCATCAAACAGACTGCTACACAAGAAGCTTTTGCTCTGGCTCAAAGAAACAAAGAGCCAGTTACATCTTTTGCTAAGGTTGCCGCTCGCATTAAGTCAGCTGAGATGGGAACCCTTGTTGCTAACGCAGCATTCGTTGTATCTCTTTCTGCCCTACTACTGTTTAGCCTTCAAGGAACACTTGCTCCAGCAGATGCTGTCATGCTCTTCCTTGGTTTCCGTATGCAGAATAACAACCTAGGACTAACTAGCGGATCGCTAATGAGATTCGCTAGAGCCAAGATCCTTAGTGAAAACGGCAACAAGGGTAAAGCTCCAAAAAATGATGACGAAGACGAGTTGGGCTAAGCCCTAAATGGTTTCTCTTACCTTCGGATACAGCACACTAGCTAACCGTCTATCAAACATTTCTTTACCTGATCTTTCTAACCATTCTGACTGGGATGTTTTAATCACAGTTCAAAGCGGCAACGAGCAATCGCCCACAGAAGCAGAATTAGCTCAAGCACCTACTGGTAAGAATGTTGAAATGCTTTCATTCCCAGGCGTTGGAGTAACCAAGCTACGTAACCAGGTAATCAAGAACGCAAAGGGCAAATACCTGATCTTCTCTGACGATGACATCGTCTTTGATGAAAAGGGTTTGGTTGAAGCCATCTCTTATTTAGAGAAGACCGGTGCAGGGCTTCTTCTAGGTCAAGCAGTTGATGAGAATGGCAAGCTTCGCAAGGCTTACCCTTCTACAGTTCAGAGACTGAACAAGTTCAATAGCGCCAAGGCAGCTACATACGAAATGATTGTGGACCTAGCACAGGTGCGGACAGTTGGCGTTCTATTCGATGAGAACTTTGGTGCAGGAGCAGAGAAAACCTACCTAGGTGATGAGTACATCTTCATTTGTGATCTAATCTCGGCCGGTGTTCGCTGCGACTTTGTGCCAATAGTTCTTGCTTCTCACCCAAATGAGAGCTCAGGCAGTGGCTGGGGAACAGATCGAGACCGTATCGCTAGAGCTCTAATCTTCGATCGTGCCTTCAAGGGCAACAGAACACTTCCCTTTATGGCTAGGGTGGCTTTCGGATCGAGGAAGATAGGCAAGGGTCTAACTCTGGGCACCTTCATACGCTTCATTTTCAAGCGTTAGAAATCCTGAAAAATTCCTGAATTGCTCTCGTCAGAGACCCTTCTATCCCTCTTTAAATCAAGGCTCTTAGGGTTAGACTTCTATAAACCTTGCGTTTTGTGCGAAACGCTTAGCTCCGAAGGGCACCATGTTTCGCATATTGACCACCACTAATCTGCGAATCAGAATGTCTTCCAAACCAAGTGGTCACTAGTTAGGTAAAGAAAATGAAATCGAATAAAAAAGCCTCTGCTTCCGTTTTACTGGCTTCGCTTATCATCGGTATTTTTGGCATTGATGCCAATGCACTAACTCCTGTTGCTAAGGCAACCAAGGTAGCTGTTGTGACCACACCTACTACTGCAACCATCACTTGGAATGCTTTTGCTAAGGGTAAAGTCACATCAGTAAAGATTGTTGCTTCAACCGGATCAAAGAAGATTACTAAGACTGCTTCTGCAACCGCTAAATCTTTCAAGTTCACAGGTCTTTACCCGAACTCTTCTTATGCATTTAGCGTTTATGGAGTTAAAGGAAAAGCCTCTTCAGCTGCAGTAGTAGTAAGAGCTAAAACAAAAGTTTTCTTATGGGACAACACAATTTTCTTTGGTCAACCAGATGACATGATGATTGGTGCGGAAGACCAGATCCTGTATGCCCTTCCTACCGGTGGTGAAACGAATTTCAGCACAACCACTCCAACTATTTGTTCCGTTGTTAAAGTTGCTGACATTAGCTATCTAAGACCTGTTGCCGAAGGTGATTGCGCAGTAGTTGCTAGTAGCCCTGGCAATAGCCAATACAAGCCTGCTCCTGCAGTAACAAGAAATGTCTCAATCTCTATCCCTATGGGATCCCTTGAAAAGACTTTACTTTGGTCTGAAGAGTTTGATGGAGCAGCAGGTGCTGGCCCATCAACAGATAACTGGGTGATTGAAACTGGAGATGGTTGTAATGCTGCTCCTGGCTGTGGCTGGGGTAACCAAGAATCACAGGCTTATGCAGCTTGTGCAATTAAGCAAAATGGCAGCGGCATTATGACAATAACTGCCTCGACTAAATTAGCGGAACCTAGTTGCACACTAAACAAGAACTGGACCAGCGGTAAGTTCACTACCCAGGGTAAACAGCACTTTAGCTACGGTTACTTCGAAGCACGCATGAAGATGCCGGTTGGTGGAGGAACATGGCCTGCATTCTGGACTTTGGGTAGCAACATCGGAACTGTCCCATGGCCTAGATCAGGTGAGCTAGACATCATGGAGTACGCAGGTAACAGCCCGAATAAATCAACCTCAGCTGCTCACTATGCAAACTCATTAGGTCTACATGAATACAAGAGCGGGGCTCAGACTCACAGCTCTGCCCTATCGAGTGAATTCCATAACTATGGAATGCTATGGACTCCTAACCAAGTTACTTTTACCTTTGATGGTGAAACACTTTTCGTCTTGAAGAAGTCCGATACTGGTTTAGCTAACTGGCCATTCGGTCCAACTGCAGCTGGTGTTCACCCGAAGATGTATTTGATCTTGAACCTTGCTATGGGTGGAACCTACGGTGGTCGTATCGCCGGTGGATTCAACAAGGCATACTTCGACATTGATTATGTTCGCTACTACAGCGTCAATGGCTGGGGTACTGCTCCAACCAACAACTAATTGAAGAATTAGTTTTGAGGAAAGCCTAGGTTAATTCCGCCGTGGCTTGGATCAAGCCATCTGCTGGTAACTGTCTTTTCTCTGGTGTAGAAGTGGAAGCCTTGCACGCCGTGAGCTTTAGTATCTCCAAAGAGTGAACTCTTGAACCCACCAAATGAGTAGTAAGCGACTGGAACCGGGATTGGCACATTGATACCAATCATTCCAACTTCAACTTCATTCTGGAACTTTCTTGCAGCTCCACCATCATTAGTGAAGATTGCGGTTCCATTTCCGTAAGCACCGTTGTTGATTAGCTCTAGGCCTTCTTCATAGCTAGCAACTCTCACAACAGATAACACTGGACCAAAGATTTCATCTTTATAAACTCTTGAAGATGTTGGCACGTTATCGATAAGAGTTGGCCCTAGCCAGAAGCCATTAGGTTCACCATCTACTTCAACGCCTCTACCATCAACAACAACAGATGCTTTATCTTCGATAGCGATATCAATGTATGAAGCAACTTTGTCTCTGTGCTCTTTAGTGACTAGTGGGCCCATGTCGCAGTTACGAGTTCCATCGCCAACCTTGAGGGTAGCCATTCTTGTCTTGATTTTCTCAATTAGGGAATCAGCAACAGGCTCTACAGCAACAACAACTGAGATTGCCATGCAACGCTCACCTGCTGAACCGAAACCAGCATTGATTGCTGAATCAGCAACTAGATCAAGATCAGCATCAGGTAGAACAAGCATGTGGTTCTTAGCTCCACCGAGTGACTGAACTCTCTTGCCGTGAGCTGTGCCTGTTTCATATACATATTTCGCAATAGGTGTTGAACCAACAAAACTGATTGCCTGCACTTCGCTATTGGTTAGTAGTTCGTCAACGGCAACCTTGTCACCCTGAAGAACATTGAACACTCCATCAGGTAGACCAGCTTCTTTGAGCTTCTCTGCCATCCAAATAGCAGCTGAAGGATTCTTCTCAGAAGGCTTTAGGACAACGGTGTTTCCGGCTGCAATAGCAATCGGGAAGAACCACATTGGCACCATGGCTGGGAAGTTGAATGGGCTAATGATTCCAACAACACCTAGTGACTGCTTGATTGAGTAAACATCAATCGAGGTGGATACTGATTCGCTATAAGAACCTTTTAGGTGGCTAGACAATGCTGTTGCATACTCAACAACTTCTAAGCCTCTAGTTACTTCTCCTAATGCATCAGGCAAAGTCTTACCGTGTTCCTCGGTAACGATCTCTGCAAGTTCTTCTTTAGTAGCGTTCAGTATTTCTCTGAATTTGAACATGATCTGCTGACGCTTTGTTAGAGAAGTGTCGCGCCATGAAGGGTAAGCGTCGCTTGCTGCCTGGATAGCCGCCTTCGCATCTTTGGTCTCAGCAAGTGCCACCTGTCTAACCACCTCACCGAGTGCTGGATTGAATACGTTTCCAGTTCTCGAAGATGAGTTAGCTACTTGGGTGCCATTTATGAAATGCCCGACTGTGCTCATGGTTTCTTCCTTAGTTTTTGATTGTTTTGCCTAGGGCCAATACTTTGAACCCTGCTGCTTGCCACTTGAGAGTATCCAAGACGTTTCTTCCATCAATAATGAACTTATTGTTTATTCCAACGATGGTGTTTGGATCTAGTTGACGATACTCTTGCCACTCAGTTGCTAGTACTACTGCATCCACACCACTAAATGCCTTCAGTAGATCTTGTTCTGTTGCAAGCTCAGGGTGCTTCTTGTTTACTCCTGGAATAGCAATTGGGTCGTGGACGATGGCAATCGCTCCAGCTTTTTTGAGTAGCAGTGCAATCTCGAGAGCTGGCGAATCTCTGACATCGTCGCTGTCAGGCTTGAATGCTGCACCTAGAACAAGAATTGATTTGCCTTGTAGTGTTCCTAGCTCCTCGGTCAAGATAGCTAGAACACGGTCTCTTCTTCGAATGTTAATCTTGTCAATCTCTTTTAGGTAAGCAACCGATTGGCCAACACCTAGCTCTTCTGCTCTAGCCATCAACGCACGAATATCTTTAGGAAGACATCCACCTCCAAAGCCAACACCGTTGCGAAGGAACTTGCTGCCGATGCGTTCGTCATAGCCGATAGCTGTTGCAAGTTGAGATGCATCAGCACCTGAAACTTCTGCTATTTCAGCCATCGCATTGATGAATGAAATCTTGGTAGCTAGAAATGCATTAGCTGCAGACTTCACTAGTTCTGCTGTGGAAAGATCCGTAACAATAAACGGGACACCAGCAGAAATCATTGGTGCAAAAACTTCACGAAGTTTCTTCTCAGAGTGTTCATTAGTAACACCGACCACAAGACGATCTGGGTTTAGCGAATCCTCTAGTGCTGTTCCTTCTCTAAGGAACTCAGGATTCCAAGCTAGGTGCGCATCAAAACCAGTTAGTTTGTTTAATTCAGCACTCAATAGGGCGGCTGTTCCTACAGGAACAGTTGACTTGCCAACTACCACTGCATCTGAAGATAGGTAAGGTGCTAAATCTTTAATGGCTGAATGAAGATAAGAAGTGTCAGCAGCTAATGAACCTTCTAGCTGAGGTGTCCCCACACAAATAAAGTGAACATCAACATCTTTAGAAGACTCGTCATGGGATGTTCTGAATGAAAGTCTGCCTGAGGCAAGCTGAGTTGCTAGTTCTTCATCAAGCCCTGGTTCAAAGAATCCTGCTAGACCTGAGTTGAGGCTATCTACCTTGGATTGGTTTGGCTCAATACCAATTACTGTGTGGCCGATCTTGGACATGGCAACGGCGTGGGTTGCTCCTAGATAGCCAAGCCCGATAACAGATACTTTCATTGCCATTTGACAAGTCTAACCGTGCCCATAAATGAAGGACTTAGGCGGATTGAGTTAGCTGTTCTCAGCCCTGAATACTGCCACAATCGCGTTGGCGTGGCCATGACCCATGGCATGGGTTTCCTTGAGGAAATTGACTTGTTCTAGATGCTTGAGATCTTTGACTTCCTTGAGTTCCTTCATCCAGAAGGCAATAGGTTTGCCGTACTTTGCCTCAATTGAAGGGAAGTAGCTCTTAGGTCCTTTTACTGGTTCAGCCATTCCTAGATATTAGTAAGGCTTCTGCCATTATGAAACTCATGGAAACTTACAAATACCTAAGAAGAGTTCTATTTACTGGAGCAACTGTTTTCGGCTTTAGTGCTCTTCTCCTACTTATAAGCCCAGCACTGTTCAATGAACTTCTAGGCATTAGCTCCACGCCCGAGCTTGATTGGGCCATGAGAATGATTGGGCTAACCTTGGTTGCCCTTGCTGGAAACATGATGAGCGTATCGCTAAGAGGAAAAGATTCAACTGTTAGATTCTCTGCCCAAGTGATGGCGGTTTCAGCTGCAGGACTAGGTGTTCTCACCTTACTTATCCCTGTTGCAACACTTACTTGGTTTGACTATGCATATGCGGCTGTAGGTTTTGGATTTAGCCTTGCGTACCTAGTTGGGCTCTTCAAAGCTCCTAAAATCTAAAACAAAAGATTAGAGAAGTACTTCTTCACCATCTTTAGGTGCTTTAGATTTCCAACCTAGTTTGGCAACAATCGAATCACTGAATGATTCAGCCACCCCTGCTTCACCGTGCACAACGAATACTTGGCCTGGCTCTTCTGAAGTTGATCGAAGCCATTCAATTAGTTCGTTTGAATCAGCGTGCACTGAGAACTCCGCGATCTGCTCAACTCGAGCCCTAACCGGAACTAGCTCACCATGCATCTTTACTTGTTCTGCACCATCAACTAGTGATCGTCCTCTTGTGCCAATTGCTTGGTAGCCAACAAATAGAACAGTGTGTTTAGAATTAGGCAGCATTTGTCTTAGGTGATGAACAACACGACCACCAGTGCCCATACCTGATGCAGAAATAATGATGCAAGGTTCACTTGGATCATTGACAGTCTTCGACTGTTCAACAGTTTCTAATTCAACTAATGAACCTGGGTCAAATGGATCTCGGCCAGCCCACTCTTTGCGAACATCTTCACGTATCTCGGAAGATCCCTCGTTGATAGCTTGACGGTAATAGTTGAGTGCTTTCAAGGCCATCGGGGAATCAGCAAAGACAGAAACTTTTCTAATCTTTCCTGCTTCCATAAGCTCTCTGATTCTCACGAGAATAATCTCTGTTCTATCAACTGCGAAAGCAGGGATAAGAACAGATCCTCCACCATCAATAGTTTCATTGATGGCATTTTCAAAATCTGTTGATGAGGCAACATGCTCACGGTCACCATAAGTTGACTCGGTAATAAGTGCATCAAATCTGCCAGCAACAATCTTTTCTGGATTCACAAGAAGTGGGTGTTCTTCACGACCAAGATCTCCTGAGAACATCAGTCTCTTGCCAAAGAATTCAATCTCTAGGGTTGCAGCTCCTAGGATGTGGCCAGATGGATGGAAAGTAACAAAGGTTTGCTCAGCTACTTGAATCTTCTGGTTGAACTCTTCCTCTTGGAACTTCTGAATAGCCTTCTCAGCGTCATCTTCATCGTAAAGAGGCTTAGGTGGGTTGTGCTTGCTGTAGCCCTTCTTGGCTGCATACTTCGAATCTTCAGTTTGAATACGAGCAGAGTCTCTAAGGATGACAGCTGCAAGCTTTGCTGTGAACTTGGTGGAGTGAATCTTTCCTTTATATCCTTGTTCGATAAGTTTTGGGATGTAGCCACAGTGATCTAGGTGGGCGTGAGAGAGAATCACAGCGTTTATCTTGCCCGCATCTATGGCAAGAGGTGCCCAGTTCCTAAGCCTTAGTTCTTTGAGGCCTTGAAATAGCCCGCAGTCAACCATTACGTTGGTTTCTCCGCAGCTAAGTAAGAATCTGGATCCAGTTACGGTTCCTGCTGCTCCAAGAAAAGTGATTGTTGGTTGTTCCCCGATAGTTGTCATAGTCCAAGTCTAGAGGCCTCAGAGTGGGACAATCTAAACATGGTCAAACTCCTCAAACGGTACTGGTTTTTGTTACTTGCACTTACAAGTTCTGCTACCGGTATCGTCTTGAACTTCAGCTCCACCCAGTTAGCAAACATTGCCTGGTCGCTTGGTGCTGCCCTTGGTTTGGCTCTCAGTGTTCGCTGGCTGATTGCTGCTGTGAAAGAGAAGACTCTGGGTAGCGATGTTTTAGCCGTGCTAGCAATTATTGCAACCGGACTTACCAACGAATGGTTTGCAGCGTCATTGATTTCCTTGATGCTAGCTAGCGGTAGAGCATTGGAGTTATGGGCTCAAGGCAAGGCAAGTAGACACCTAGATGAGCTAATGAAACGTGCGCCTCTGTTTGCTCATGTCATTTCTGGTTCTGGTGAAGTATCTGACATCGCAATAAGCGATGTGCAAGTTCACACGGAAGTCTTAGTTAGATCCGGTGAAGTCGTTCCAATCGACGGGTTATTAGAAGAACCAGGTCTCTTTGATGAATCAGCTCTAACCGGTGAATCTCTTCCGGTATGGCGAGAAGCAAATACTTCTGTGAGTTCAGGAGTTGTAAACAGCGGCAATGCTGTTGTGATCATTGCAACAGCAACTGCAGCAACCAGCACCTATGCAAATCTGATTCAACTTGTTGCCAGTGCTAAAGATCAAGCATCAAAAGGTGTTCGCCTTGCAAATGTTTGGGCAGCACGATTTGTTCCCCTTGCCTTACTAATAGCACTCAGCACATACCTCATCACTCAAGACATAAAGCAAGCAGTTGCCGTATTGGTTGCTGCTACCCCTTGTCCTCTAATCCTTGCTGTTCCTGTTGCACTGGTAGCAGGTATATCAAGAGCAGCTCAAGTCGGTGTAATTATCAAAGAAGGTTCTGCTATCGAGCAATTAGCTCAGGTTGAAGTTGTCCTTCTAGATAAAACAGGAACGCTAACCGAAGGTGGGCCAAGAATCACCGACAAGGTTTTTGCTCAAGGTAGTGACCCAGATCTGGTTCTCGCTCTTGCAGCTTCGCTTGAACAAACCAGTGCCAACATAGTTGCAAGAGCGATGGTGGCTGAGGCTAAACATCAGAACTTGCAGTTGAGTTTGGCAACAGAGGTTAAAGAGATTCATGGTCATGGTCTAAGTGGAATGGTTTCAGGACACAGAGTAAAAGTTGGACAACCTTCAATTCCATTACAACCTTGGGCGCATCTCACAAATGCCCTTCTAGTTGAAATAGAGATTGATGGCGAAGTAGTTGGCTATTTAGGTCTAGACGACCCATTGCGCGAAGAATCTTTAGAAACTGTAAACCATCTAAAAGCCCTAGGGGTGAAGAGAGTTCTTATGGTTTCTGGTGACAGGAAAGAAACAGTTGAGAATATAGCGAATCAACTAGGTGTAACGGAGTTCTTTGCTGAATGCTCACCAACTCAAAAACTTGGAATTCTAAAGACTGAAATGGAGGCTGCTAAGGGATCGGTGCTTGTTGTTGGCGATGGAATCAACGATGCCCCAGCTCTAGCAGCCGCTGATGTTGGTATAGCGATGGGAGCTAAAGGAACAACGGCTGCTAGCCAGGCAGCTTCTGTAGTAATCGTTGAAGACTCTATCCGCCGCATAGCCAATGCAATAGACATCTCTCAGATAGCTAGAACTAGGGCTCTGCAGGCAAGCACAATAGGAATGTCATTAGCCATTGTTGCCATGCTCTCGGCAGCCTTTGGCTATCTAAATCCATCTCAAGCAGCTCTAGTTCAAGAATTAATTGATGCGGCATCAATTACCTGGGCTCTGGTTGGTCGAAGACCAAAGGTCTAGCTAAAGAGTTACGTACAAAGTTCCACGAGCTTGAGATCTAACTTTGACGGTCACCGATTCTCCCCTACGCATCCATTCATTAGGTTTACCGGTTATTCCACTCACTCTTACAAATGACGCAGCATAAGAGAATTCCGAAGCCACATTCTGAATTTGTTGATTCTGTCCTGAACGATTACTCACTCGTTTTGATGAAATTACATCTCCGTTGAAATCCAAATACTCGACTAGTGTCTCGTCTACTTCATGATTCGGTGATACTGAACAAGATGTTGAACCAAGGTTTCTTTCAATCTTGCACTTGGTGTTAGTTGGAGCGGCCAGCTCACGTATCGTTACCGAAATAGGATCACTAGGTTCACTCCACACTTCTCCCCACATGTGGTAAACAACCTGCATGATGCGATAGCTAAAAGTCTTTCCGTTCACATTCTCATTGGGTTGCATGCCCATCCCTATCATCTGACCTGCAGAGATGCGAACAACTGCTCCATCTGATCTATAGATACGCCAGGTATCTGTTGGCTCAGCATTTGGAATGTCAAACTCAACGAACAAAAGTTCATTTTTCTTTACTGTTATTCCAGAAGGCTTGTCTGGTTTCGGAGACAGGAGTCGGTATGGAAGTGTGTCACTGTGAATTATTGAGTTACCACTGCAGTCATGCCCATCTTTGGCGGAAACCGAAAATGCTGAAGGTTGCGATGCGCTGCCCTTGATGTTAAGGAAAGAGTCTGTTGTGCATAAGTAGTCTGCGGTAGGTAGATGCCTATAGTAATAACTCTTTGCATTTGGTACGTCTGGCCAATCAAAGAGAATCTCATCAGAGGAAATGTACGTTGTTACAACATCTAAATATGTTTCCATGGGAGACACATTTGCAATAAACACATCAGTGCCGGGACCTACTTGAGAGTATTTATTCAATAAGTGAAATGCTCCTTGTATAGGTGCACTTTCATTATCAAGTGGGCACTTGAAAGAAAAGATCTTCTCCGCATCAGGTGGAGATGGAGAGTATCCAGAGCAGGGGATTTTCTCTCCGTTATCGTATTCAAAGATTCCAGAGATTTGACTGAAAACTGTTTGGAGTTGATCGAGTTCAGGTGTCAGGTCTGTGGTGGTCAACCAAAGTTCACCATATCTAGCCGAGGATTCAGTAACAACAGGAGCAGATGGTTTAGCTGGGTTTTGCATGACCAGAAGATTGGGTTCTGATGAAATACCAGCTCTCTTTATTTGGAAGGAATAGCTCTGGGAATGCCCACCGGTCATTGTGTAGCCAGTAGTTGCATTTGCTCTAACTAGTTTGTTGTTTACATAAAGATCTGCTGGTCCACCTGACCAGTTGACTGTTACCTCAGCTCCTGCACGAGCAAGATCAGGCTTCGCTAAGACATCCCCTTGAGTTATTTGCTGAGTAAGTTTGACGGCTTCTAGAGCATTTACGATTCCAGCCCCTGTGAAATACTCTTGCGGAAAATCATTATCAACTTGGTTGTTACAAGACCATGTATTTGTTACTTCTGATTTCTCACATGAGTCCCAGACTTTTGGTTTCTTTTCAAGAGCAGGGGAAGTCGTACTTTGAAGTATTGCCTGCACCTGAGGCGGGGTAAGTTCAGGATTGATGCTTAGAACTAAAGCGGCTACTCCAGCAATAAGAGGTGTTGAAGCAGAGGTTCCACCAAAGCCATTTGTTACACCAACTGGATCGTAGGTTACGGTGTTTACGCCAGGTGCCATTAGATCAAGGTTTGGACCCCAACTTGAAAAGGATGCTCGCCCTTTAGTTTGATCGATAGCTCCTGCTGAAATGAGCCCTGGAATTGTGTAGGAGCCAGAATACTGCTCTGAGATAACTCCTTGTTTGCAATATCTATTCATTCCCCAAGGGGCAATTGTTTGACAGCCATTGTTCCCTGCTGCTGAAACAACAACTACTCCTTTACTAACAGCGATGGAGATGGCGGCATTCATCATTGAATCAGCAGGTCCACCAAAGCTCATACTTATTACTTGAGCTCCTTCTTCGATTGCCCAAACTAGAGCTTTGCGAGCGGCGTCGGAATCGCATGAGCTCAAGTAGCAAACGCGACCGACAATTAGTTGGGCATCAGGAGCAACTCCTCTTAACCCAGTTGCCATGTCGTATTCACTTGATATCACGCTGGCAGTCTGAGTGCCATGATCAGGCAGTGGTGGTTGAGATGGTAAAAAGTCTTTGTAGGCAACCAACTTAGTGTTAATGCCTGGAGTATTTAAGGCAATGCCTGAATCCAAGACAGCTACCTTGACACCGGCTCCTCTAAAGCCAAGTTCTGCAACTTTATCTACTGTTATGGCTTTAGTTGTCCACTCATTATGTTCAGCTAGCGTTCCATACTCGGGCAGGTAGTAGCTATCCTCCGCTGAAGCCACTGTTGCGATAGAGCCGCTCAGAATTCCTGAAACAAGAAGAGCGACTAAGAAAAACTTCTTTTTCATAGGGTAGTTCTGGCTACTAGTGTTTCAACCATCGTCGTAGCTGCTGAAACCATCAGCTTAAGATCCATGGTGAAGAGCCCAGGAAAATCGTCTTGCTGCTCGGTCATCAAAGGGACGTGAACAAATCCAGATACTTTCCCTGAACCCTCTAGTTCTTTTTGCATCTCATAAAAGATGTGATTACAGACAAAAGCTCCGGCAGTTAGAGAAGCTGCTGCCGGGATACCTTTCTCTTTGAGTGCAGAGACGAGTTCATTCACCGGCAGGGTGCTCTCAAAAGCGGTTGGGGAGTCTGAGCTAATTCTCTGGTTCACTCGTTTTTCGCCACTGTTATCTGCGATGGCGGCATCATTCAGATTCACGGCAAAGCGTTCCGGGGTAATGCTGATTCGGCCCTCGGCTTGTCCGAAGCAGATAACGACATCTGGATCTTGCTCTTGAATTAGGGAAAGCAGCGTCGAAGCAGACTCTTTGTAGGTAACTGGCAGGACTGCGGTTGTGATCAAAGCTCCTGCGACTGAATTTGGCTCAACTCGATTGACGAGCTCTCCGCTTGGATTTAGCCGAGCGTTATTAAAAGGCTCGAACCCTGTAAGTAAAACCTTGAGCATGCCCCTAAGTCTAACTATCTATAACACTTTCGCATCAGGTGCATTTTGCGGGGTAATTCGATTGCCTACCCTCACTAGGCTTTTGGAATGCTAAATACATCTATGCCCCTTGGCTTTGTTCGAATCTTGATGGCGTTAGCCTTATTCGGAAGCGTTCTCTGGCAAGTTACAGACCGCGTATTACACAACGTTTTCCGTCCAGCTGAATACTTCACCTTTTTCACGATTATTTCCAGCCTGTTAGCTGGAGTAGCTCTAACTGTTGCAGGCTTGAACGCCCTGCGTAATAAGCCAGAGACTAAGTTCTTTACATTGTTCCGCCTGACAATGGCTGCTTCCATGGTTATCGTTGGTGTCATCTATAACGCTCTTCTAGTTGATGCAGAGCCCAACGTATTAGACAAGGGCTATGTCTGGCCTGAAATGCCAAATCAGATTCTTCACACCTGGATGCCCATCATCATCTTCCTTGAGTGGTTGATCGTCAGAACCGCGTTTCCACTGAAGTTGAAGTCTGTTTTCTGGGTGCTTGTTTACCCACTGACATGGCTGGCTTTCTACATAGTCCGAGGTCTTCTGATTAGCTATTACCCTTACCCTTTCCTGGACCCTACTGGAGAGGGAGGAATCTCAAACATGATCCAGTGGATTCTGACGATTGCCGCATTCTTCGTGGTTCTTGCGGTGACATTGATGCCAGCCCAGAAGGCACTTGCCAAAATAGGTAAGTAAGCCTTTCCGACTGGCCTAGCCTTGTTACATGATCAACTTTTCAGATCCAGCATTTGTTGAAAACCCGTACCCTGCGCTCAAAGAGTTGAGACAAGCTGGCAAACCTGTCTGGCATGAAGGAACTGGGATGTTCCTGGCTGCAAGATACAACGATGCCAATGCTGTTCTTAGAACCAAGACTTTAGGCCGTTTCTTCGCACCAAAAGAACCAGAGAGTCAGTGGAATGAATTCAACTGGTTGCACTCAGATAGCCTTCTAGATTCAGAACCCCCTAAGCACACCAGACTGCGTTCTCTTGTGGGAAAAGCCTTCTCTAGATCAAGAATCGAAGGGCTTAGACCTGATGTTGAGAGAATTGCCAACCTGCTGCTAGATGAGGCTGAAAACAAGTTGGCTACCTCAGGAATGTTTGATCTAATCGCTGACTATGCAGAACCTCTTCCGGTGAAGGTCATTGCTGCTCTACTGGGGTTCCCAGATGAGGATGAGCATCTACTGCGTCCTTGGTCGCAGTCCATAGTAAAGATGTATGAGGTTAACCCATCTCTAGAAGCCCAGGCTGAAGCTCAGCAGGCAGCTCACGAGTTTGCTGAGTACGTAAGAGAACTGATGAATAAACGTAAAGCCCAGCCAAGCTCTGATCTAATCAGTGAGCTCGCAACTGTTGAAGAAGCAGGTGAGAAGCTAAATGCCCAGGAACTAATAGCGACTTGCGTGCTCCTTCTTAATGCAGGCCATGAGGCAAGTGTTAATGGCTTTGGTAATGGCATGGTCGCAACCTTTGAGAGAGAAGACCAGCTTGAACTCCTTCGCAAGAACCCAAGAGCTATTGCAGACACGGCAATTGAAGAGTTCCTAAGGTACGATGCTCCTCTTCACCTCTTTGAAAGAACCGCTACCGCTGATACGGAGATTGGTGGAGTCATGGTCAAGACTGGTCAGAAGATTGCCTCGCTTTTAGGCTCCGCTAACCGAGATGAAACAGTCTTTGAGCGAGCAGATGAGCTTGACCTCACTAGGGAACAGAACCCACACATAGGTTTTGGAGCCGGTATTCACTTCTGCCTAGGAGCTCCACTATCCCGTATTGAGATGAGTGCCTCGCTTCCACTACTTTTCGAGCGTTTTCCTGATCTTTCACTAAAAGAAACCCCAAAAAGACGTCCTACTTTCGTGCTGAGAGGCTACGAAAGTATCCTTGTGGCCTAGAAACTAGAGGTTTTTGGGGGGTAAATAGCCTGTGTTTTACCTGTATAACAAATACATAAACACGACTCTAAACGCGTATTTCTTATTTATTTACAGGGGTAGCCTTGTAAAAGCATCAAAGTCGGGCCAAATTTTTGCCCGATTAACTTATCGAAAGGCAAAATAAATGGAGAATGTCGGAGTACTTTCCAACGCTCTAACTGGCTATGAATTTAGCGCAGTGTACAACATGCTTTCACTTGGTATCGCAAGCATGGTTTTCACCTCTATCTTCCTATGGGTAGCAAGAGACCGCGTACTACCTAAGTACCGCATGGCAGTTATGGTTTCAGCAACAGTAACTTCTATCGCTGCTTACCACTACTTCCGTATGTTCGATTCATTCGAGCACGCATACGGACTAAACGCAACCACAGCTGCAACTGCAGGTAACGTTGATGCTGCTCTGGCAATCGGTGCAGCTAACTACAACGTTGGTTACCGTTACATTGACTGGTTCCTAACTGTTCCACTACTACTAGTAGAGCTAGTTGCAGTTCTAGGTCTTGCTAAGGCTGTTTCATCATCACTTCTAAAGCGTCTAGTTCCAGCCGCAGCAGCGATGATCGCTCTTGGTTACCCTGGAGATGCAAAGCTTGACCTATTGCCAATCGCCGCTGGTGGCTGGTTCGGTGAAGCTGCTGTATGGGGTCTTCTATCAACAATTCCATTCCTATACATCATGTATGTACTATGGGTCGAAATGAAGAAGAGCCTAGAGACTCAGTCAGCTAGAGTACGCAGTCTGTTCCAGACACTACGTGTACTTCTTCTAGCTACCTGGGGTGTCTACCCGATCACATTCATCCTTTCAATGAACAGCGGTGATGTACCAACCGCATCAGAGGTTGTAGCTCGTGAAATCGGATACACCATTGCTGACATTCTTGCTAAGTGTCTATTCGGTCTGATCATCTTCGCAATTGCGAGAATCAAGTCAGCTGAAGAGAGCAAAGAGCACGCAGCAGCAGAAGGTCACTAGTTACAACTAGTTCCTAAACTTTAGGAGCCACCCGAAAGGGTGGCTCCTTTTGTTTTAAGTCTTAGGGGTTAGTTGGCGAGAAGATCCTGGACGCTAGGGAACTCTACGTTCACTCCAACTAGAGCACAGCGCACACCGATTTGAGTGGCAGCTGTAGTTAGATCTCCTGCTTCGATTGGGTCAGCTTTTAGAGCCTCAGTGGCTTTGTTTAGAAGTGCTTGGAAGTCCTCCGGAGCTGAAGAAGTGACATCGTTTTCAATGTTTGAAGCCAAAGCCTGAACATCAAAGCCTCCAGTTGGAAGTGATGCAACCTTGTCAGTGAATACCGCACTTAGTGCTTCACACGGTGCCTGGTCAGCTTCAGAAGGAAGAGAGAAGGAGCAACCGGTGAGGAGCAGTGTGGTGGCGGCTAGTGCTGAGATAGGTTGGAAGGTCTTCATTGGCTTCTTTCTGTCTAGGTCTTGAAGGCATTACTAGAGTACTGAGTTGAACATTGATGACCGCCGCTTTTCAGCCAGCGTTTAGAGCCCTCTCACGGAACTTTCAGGAACTAGTAAGAGATTTCTATTTCAGATCCCAGAGCTTCCTTCACCATCGGGATTACCTCTGTTGCATAGAGCTTTATGGATCTCAGCATCTGTGACTGAGGCATAGGGCCAGTTGAGAACTTTAGGTCAAAGCGGTTAGCCCCAGTTGATTGGAGAGCATGGATGATCTTGTTAGCCACAGTCTCAGGTGAACCTACGTATAGCGAACCATTCTGAACTTCATTATCGAAGTGGTCATAGGTCATAGCTCCCCAACCTCTTTCTTGACCAATACGACCGAAGGATGCCTGGTACTGAGGCCACATCTCTCTCGCTGCTTGTTCATCTGAATCAGAAATATGCCCTGGAGAGTGGATACCGATAGGTAGCTGGGGCTTACCGAATCTCTGAAGAGATTCTCTATAGAGACCAGCAAATGGAGCAAACCTTTCAGGGTCTCCACCAATTATTGCTAAAGCTAAAGTAGCTCCGTGTTTAGCTGCTCTAATTACGCTGTGTGGAGATCCGCCAACACCAACACGAAGAGGAATAGCTCCTCTTTCTGTCTTTGGATAAACCTCTTGGTTATTCAGTGATGCTCTTGTTTCACCAGACCAGGTAACCGGCTTTTCCTTCAAGAGCTCTACTAGAAGATCTAGTCTCTCTTCGAAGAGTTGCTCGTAGTCAGAAAGAGCGAAACCAAATAGCGGGAAGCTTTCTGTGAAAGATCCTCTACCAGCTGTTATCTCTGCTCTTCCATTAGAGAGAGCATCAATAGTTGCGAAGCTTTGAAAAACTCTGACTGGGTCTTCACTAGATAGAACTGTTACACCAGAACCAAGTTTGATTCTTTCAGTAACTGTTGCAATACCTGCAAGCACTGTGTCAGGAGAGGTGACTGCAAAATCATTTCTGTGATGCTCTCCAACATTGAAATGATCAATGCCTAGTTCATCAGCCAGGATTGCTTGGTCAACAACATCCCTAATTGATTGCGCCATTGAGATTGGTTGTCCGTTGTCATCGGAACCAACATCGCCAAAGGTATCAAGGCCAAATTCAAGAGGTAGTTTTTCAGTCATAACTCAACTCTAGACAAGTAATAGTGAAACTAGAAATGGATTGGTATTACTCGGCGGCAGCAAGCTGTCCGCAGGCTCCATCGATTTCTTTGCCTCTGGTGTCTCGCAAGGTTGTTGGAATTCCGGCCTTTTCTAAAGTGCTGATAAACAATCTGGTTACTTCAGGAGTAGATGCTGTCCAAATAGAGCCAGGTGTTGGATTGAGGGGAATTGGGTTAACGTGAACCCAGCCCTTGCCTCTGGCATTTAGTTTCTGAGCAAGTAGTTCTGCTCGCCACTGATGATCATTCATATCTTTGATAAGTGCATACTCAATGGAAACTCTTCTACCAGTTTCATCAAAGTATGCTCTGGCTGCATCAAGTGCTTCATCAACTTTCCATCTAGAGTTCACTGGAATTAGTTCATCTCTAAGTTCATCATCTGGTGCATGCAGAGACAGAGCAAAGGTAACTGGAATGTTTTCTTTAGTTAGTTTCTCAATAGCAGGAACAAGCCCAACAGTTGAAACAGTAATGTTTCTAGCCGACATTCCAAGCCCTTCAGGCTGAGGCTTAACCATCGTTCTTACCGCAGTCATCAGGCGGTTGTAGTTAGCTAGTGGTTCACCCATTCCCATGAAGACAATGTTGCCAACCCGTTCTTCATGCTCGGTTGCCTTGCGGCCCCCTAAGCCACCAGAAGCAATAACAGCATTGGCTTGAACAATTTGATCCACAATCTCAGCTGCAGTCATGTTACGGGTGAGACCTGCCTGCCCTGTGGCACAGAATGGACAAGCCATTCCACAACCAGCTTGGGAGGAAACACAGAGAGTAATTCGTCCTGGGTACCTCATCAGAACAGATTCAACTAATGCACCATCAAATAGTCTCCATAGGAACTTGATGGTGTCGCCTTTATCTGTTTGAAGTCTCTTGACCTCTGTGAGGAGCTTAGGCAGAAATACTCCAACTAGTTCTGCTCTTCCTTCTTGAGGAAGATCAGTCATGCTCTCTGGATTAGTTGTGTAGTGAGTGAAGTAGTGCTTGGCAATTTGCTTCACTCTAAAGGCAGGAACACCTAGCTCTTTGGCTTTGGCAGTTAGTTCATCTTTAGACATATCAACCAAGTGAACTGGTGGTTGAACTTTTCTAGGCTTTGCTTCGAATTCAAGTACTGGTCTACCAGAAGCATCTTTTTTCTGTTGCCAGCCTTCAGTAGCAGGCTTGACCTGACGTACTTCACTCATGCTGCCTCCAAAGGTTTGAAAAGATTATTGAATTACGGAGTAGGGCGACCGGCATAGCGGAAAAGATCACCGTAACGCAGCGGAACTACTCGCACAGTTCTGTTTGGGTTTGGAGCTTCAAGCATCATGCCATCACCTAGATACATAACAACGTGATACTTGTCACCGTTGAAGTCATCTGTGTATGAGTACCACATCAGATCTCCACGCACAGCTTCCTTGATAGGAATCAGTCTGCGCTTACCGGCCATGTTGTAGAACTGGTTTGTTGCTGAGTGAGTGCCGATGTAGGTTCCAGCAACTTCATAACTCTTTTTAGTAATACCGCTACAGTCCCAAATGTTTGGACCCATTCCGCCAAGAACATATCTTTCACCAAGCTGTTGCCTTGCGAAGTTAATCGCAGTTTCAACCTTGTCGGTGTTCGGTGCTCCAACTGTGTATAGAGAAGGTGCATCGATAGGACCTGGCAAGTTGTTCTGTCTTGCTTCATCAATAAGACCTTGGATACGTTGCTGCATCAAACTGTCAGAGATTCTTTCAAGAGAAACAAGTTGAGCCTTGAAAGTTCTATTCAAAGCATTCTGCTCGTCAACTTTTACTTTCAATTCATAAGCAGCATCTTGGGCATCTTGCAGAGCTGCCTTAGCTACCGCTGACTTAGCCGCCAGTTCAGCTTCAGCTTCTTTTAGCTGATCAGTAAGCGATTTGGCATACTGCTGTCTTTGAATTGCTGACTTATAGATCTGGTCGCTGGACTGAGCAATCTTTTCTTGAGCCCCAAGCTTATACAGAAGGTTGCCAGCGTTGTCGGAGTTCAGGAAAAGGTTCAGGGATGTGCCTGCTGCTCCATCTCGCCACATTTGGCTAGCAATTTGGGCCAGCTGCTTCTGGGCTGTTTCCGCTTCAGCTTTTGCTGAATTGACTTTGGTCTGAAGAAGGTCAACCTTGGCCGCTACGATTCGTTCCTCATCTTTGGCCTGGTTGTATTTCTCTCCCTTTAGAAGGGCCTTACGCTCTAAACTGACCTGCTCAACAGTTAGATCAACGATGATTCCCTGGATACGGGCAATCATGGCCTTCTTCTTGGTCACAGTCTTCTGAGCTTCAATGACTTCTTGCTCAGAAGGGTAATTTGGCACAGCCATGGCCTGCTGGATGGTGAAACCGCTAAAAAGGACACCGGCTAGGACAAACAGGGCAAGATAACGAGAACGCAAGCTTTTCATGTCCTGCCACCTCCCTGAATAGTGCAGTATTCCTAAACTAACACCGATATCGCCAATTCTCAGGTTGCAAAAACCTACCGTTAGCAAGTAGCCTTGCCATTGGTGCTTTAAAGCTCCATCGCTTTGACGGCCCCATCGTTTAGTGGCCTAGGACGCTGCCCTTTCACGGCAGTAGCACGGGTTCGAATCCCGTTGGGGTCACCAGCGATGAGTTTATAGAAGTACTTCTGGTCCTGTAGCGCAGTTGGTTAGCGCGCCGCCCTGTCACGGCGGAGGTCGCGGGTTCAAGTCCCGTCAGGATCGCTGCGATTAATAATCGTTCAGCCTAAGACTTGTCTTTGGTTGAGGCTGGGTAGCTCAGTTGGTAGAGCGAACGACTGAAAATCGTTAGGTCCGCGGTTCAATCCCGCGTCCAGCCACAACATCTTCAATCGCTTCAACTCTTGAAGTTTCCCCCGCGATAAAAATCAATTCTTTATTTTTACGCTCACCAACAGATCCCACTTTGGCACCTGACTTGTTATAGATACCTATTTGAGATCCGATGTATCTGACGTAATCAAATTCCAATAATGCGACGCTCTCGTGATTTTGCAATAGAGCTTCAGCGATATCAATTGGCTCTACCCAAGACTCATTGTTGTATGAGACAACTACGGTCTTAGCCTTAGCTTTGGTGATCACTTCATTGAAAGCCGGGGGCATCTTCTTACGTTTGTTAAAAACTGAGTGGGTGTGGGGTTCTCTACTATCAATCCTTTTTCTAGCAACACCATACGGTTCTGGGTTATCCCAGCGAACAAGTGTTTCCCAGATGTGATAGTTAGTGAAGTAGCGGTGCTGGTTATATGGCGGATCCATATAAAGAAGGTCAACTTCTGGAAGTTCATCAATAACATCTTCAGCAAGTCCAATAATGCTCTTACCTGTTCCTGGTATTAGCTCTGGAACTAAGAGTTCAAGATCATGCTTTGATCTGTGCGACCAGTTCTTGAGGTATGCCATGTGTTGACCTGTGGTGCTATCCACGCGGTCTGCGGCAAGCATTAGAGAAGTAAGAAGAATTGGAAAAAGCTTGTCTGTTTTGAAATTAGCTTCTAGTTCATCCCTAATGGCATCAATTCTTTCCCCATTCTTAGGTTGAAAGAATCTGGCTTCTTCACAGAAGTTCTTTGTTACATATCCCGCTTTACCTGGCAGTGAGTTAAGGTGCTGGATGATTTTGGTTAGCTCTTCAATGTTTACTTTGGTGGCATCTGCTTCTATGTAACACTTAGCAAGCATGTCGCTATAGGTAGCACTATCGCTAGCAATAACGTGGAGGCCTTGTCTTTTGAACTCTTGGGCAACTCTGGTAGTACCTGTGAATAGGTCTACGGCAGTCTTAGCCTCAGCAGCATTAGCTATGGCACCAAGGACACCAACAAGGGTGCGCTTAGAGCCTAAATACTTGATCACAACTTACCCTTGCGCATTAGTACAGGCTACCAACAGCACAGGACTAGGCTTAACGAGTTCACCTGAGACAAAGGTGACAAACCAAACAGAAAGTATTACACCATGGCAGTTTTAGCTCGCTTCCGCTGGATAGGTCTTCTATTCATCTCATTGGCAATCTCTATTGTCATCATCGATGGAACCATCGTCAACACAATCTTCCCTGCGCTGATTGATGCACTAAAGCTCTCCAGTAGCGAAGTGCAATGGGTCAATGAGAGTTACGTCCTAGTCTTTGCCGCGCTATTGCTTATCTGGGGATCTCTTGCTGACAGCATTGGTCGCCGAAGACTCCTAGTAATTGGTATCGTCATCTTCGTAGGTGCATCAGTTTGGGCTGGATATTCAACTGACGCAAGTTCACTGATCCTTGCTCGTATTCTTCAGGGTATTGGTGGCTCTATGGTGCTACCGACCACACTTTCGCTAGTTAATGCAAACTTCCAGGGTAAAGAGCGTGGCATTGCCTTTGCTGTTTGGGGTTCAACGATTGGTGGAATGGTAGCTCTTGGTCCTGTTCTTGGTGGCTGGTTTGCTACTAGCTTCGGTGAAGATGGTTGGCGTCTAGCGTTCAACATCAACCTGCCTATTGGTCTAATCATTGTTGCTGGTCTCTTGTTATTTGTTAGCGAATCTAAAGTCGAAAAACGAGCTGGAGCACCAGATTTCCTTGGAGCGTTTCTTTCAGTTGGATTGTTCCTAACGCTTGTCTTCGGTCTTATTGAAGGTAGAAACTACGGTTGGTGGAACGTAAACGAAGAGTTCACAATCGGTACTTGGTCATGGGGAGATTTAGGTATCTCACCTATCCCAGTTTCTCTTGCACTATCAGTGCTATTTGGTATTGCTTTTGTACTTTGGGAGAACAAGCGCGAGGCAGCAAACAAGCCTGTGCTTCTAGATCTAAACCTTTTCAGAGTTACATCATTTAGAAATGGTTCTATCGCAGCACTAATTATTTCTATGGGTGAGTTTGGAATTCTTTTTGCAATTCCTCTTTGGCTACAGAACATCATTGGTCTATCTCCAATTGATTCTGGTCTAGTTCTTCTCTGGTTAGCAGGAGGTGCATTCTTAGCATCTGCTGTTGGTGGAGCCATGAGCGGAAAGCTTGCTCCAGCAATGGCAGTACGTATTGGTGTAGGGCTAGAACTTCTAGGAGTAATCGGTGTCGCCCTATTTGCTAGCGACCAAGCTGGCTGGTGGCCTCTAGCTCCGGCACTGTTCCTATATGGAATTGGTATCGGTCTAGCAACAGCTCAGCTAACTGGTGTGATCATGGTTGATGTTCCTATGCAAAAGATTGGACAAGCTTCTGGTTCTCAGAGCACTGTTCGCCAGGTTGGTTCAGCTCTTGGTATTGCGGTTCTAGGAACTGTTCTGTTCACACAGATTCAGTCGAGCTTGTTATCTAAACTTTCAACACTTGGCATGTCCGATGCAGAAGCAGAAGAATTCACAAAGTCAGTTGTTGAATCCTCTGGTGGAATCATTCCTGCTCTTCCGAACATGGGCACACAAGAGTCATACATCCAAGCTGCTAAAGATGCATTCACTGAAGGAACAAAGTGGTCAGCAGTTGCAGCCGGAGTATTCCTACTGCTAGGTTTTGCTGCAACATTTAGATTGTCTAGTCGCAAGCACGGCGAAGAAGCTAAGAACTAGAAAACAATGTCCGAACTTAACAACTCATCTCACGGTAGCTCTCTTTTCGCGAACGAGCTGTTCCTAGTTTTTCTAGGTGGAGGAATTGGTTCTCTGCTTCGGTATGCAATCGGTAGCGGACTAGAACTATCTCTCGGTTCCACTCTTGCAGGCATGTTATCTCTGTTCTTTGTGAATGTGGCTGGAGCTTTTTTCTTAGGTATTGTTTCTTTCCATCCATTCTTTGCAAATGAAAGCAAGAAGTCATTCTGGGGATCAGGTTTTGCTGGTGGTTTCACAACCATGTCTGCTGTTGCATTGTTTGTTTACCAACAGGGCAGTGTCGCTATTACATCCGTCATGTTTGCTCTGGGCTTCTTCGCCTTTGCTGCAGGTGTTGCCTTGGGTAAGAAGAAGGCAGGGCTAAATGAACCTGGCTGAGATCTTTAGCCCAATGATCATTCTGGGAATCTTTGCAGCAGGTGGACTGGGTTCAGTTGTTCGAGTGCTTCTGAGCAAATTCAATGGCTTCTGGCCATGGGGAATCCTGCTCGCTAACGTAGTAGCTTCATTCTTTGCAGGCTGGGCGGCGACCTACTTTAAGGCCGATGTCACCTGGGTAGCAATCCTGGTTGTAGGTCTTGCAGGAGGCCTTTCTACCTTTAGTTCATGGGCAGCTGGGGCTGTTCAATTGGTAGCTAGAGACCGCCCTCTAGCAGCAGCCCTATACACAGTAGTGACCCTGATTCTTTCCTCCACAGCCGCTTGGGTTGGGCTCCTACTGGGCTGAAGCCTGATATACTAGGGTCCAGATTTGCCGTTTCCTGAGCCTAAATAGGCTCAGCCAAGAATAAAAGAGGGGGTCTCGACATGGGTCGTGGCCGTCAAAAAGCGAAGAACACCAAGGTGGCTCGTGAGCTGAAGTACTTCAGCCCTAACACTGACCTGACTGCCCTACAGGCAGAATTAGGCACCACCTCAGATGAGCAAGAGTATGAAGACAAGTGGGCAGATCTTTACCCTGAGGAAGAAACCACCCAAACTGAAACAAGCACAGATTCTGGAGACGGTGGCAGTTCTTCTGCCGACTAAAGCTGTTTAGCTAGTTCTTGTAATTCCCTAGAAGCCTTACAGCTCCTCCATCAACGCCTTTAGCCCCTTGGATATATCCTTCAAGGCTGCAGTCATTAGATTCAACTACTCCTAGGTGCCAGGTGTTCACACCTGCACTGATCAGCTGCTGTTGAATCTGTGTTGCTTGATCTGCTTTCACAATGACAGCAAAACCTAAACCTAGGTTCCAGGTTGATTCAACTTGTTCAAGTGATAGGTTGCCCCACTGAGTTAGAACTTGGAATACGTCTAATGGCTTCCAAGAACTTCTATCAACATCTAGTGTTGTGTTCTTAGGTAGCACTCGAGCAAGGTTTGCTCCAATGCCACCGCCGGTGATATGGCTCATAGCTTTCACTGAAGGACCAAGATCACTTTCAAGAAGAGTGTTTAGAATGCCTGTGTAAAGTCTTGTTGGCTCTAGAAGTGCTTCTCCTAGAGATAGGTTGCCGAACTCTTGAACTGTTTTGTTGTAGTCGAGTTTGCTATCAGCAACAATCTTTCTCACAAGTGAATAACCATTTGAGTGAAGACCGCTTGATTCAAGTCCTAGAACAACATCTCCTACCTGAACTTTGTGTGGGCCGAGTAGTTTGCTGTATTCAACAGCACCAACTGCGGCTCCTGCAACATCATATTCATTTGGCTTTAGTAGCCCTGGGTGCTCTGCTGTCTCTCCACCGATTAGTGAGACGCCAACTTCTTTACAGGCATTAGCAATGCCCGAAACAATATCTGCAATTCTTGATGGCACTACTTTGCCGGTTGCAATGTAGTCAGTCATGAACATGCTCTTTGCTCCAACAACCACGATGTCATCAACGACCATACCAACAAGATCTTGACCAATGGTGTCGTGCTTATCAATTGCTTGAGCAATAGCAACCTTGGTGCCAACTCCATCTGTTGATGTTGCTAGTAGTGGTCTGTCAAAAGTTTTCAGAAATGAAACATCAAACATTCCAGCAAAACCACCAAAGCCACCAACTACATTCTCAGTAAGTGTGCCCTTGATAGATTTCTTCATCAACTCAACAGCTAGATCTCCTGCATGGGTGTCTACACCAGAGGCTGCATACGCATCAGTCATTAGCTGCCTTCACTATTGCATCTAGTTCACTGTCTGGTCCTGGCTCACACGCCGCAGCAGCTGGCTTCTCCAAAAGGTTCTTACCTAGTCTGTCTTCAGCAGGTAATTCGATTGGGTATGTGCCTGTGAAGCAGGCTGTGCAGAGCTGTTTCTCTTCTTGGTTAGTTGAGGCAACCATTCCATCTTTAGATAGATAACCAAGAGAGTCAGCACCAATGGATTGTCTAACTTCTTCAACGCCTAGGCCTGTGGCAATAAGTTCTGCACGGGTAGCAAAGTCAATGCCATAGAAGCAAGGCCAGGTAATCGGAGGTGACGAGATTCTTACGTGAATCTCTAGAGCTCCTGCTTCTCGAAGCATTGCAACAAGTGCACGCTGGGTATTACCTCTAACAATTGAGTCATCAACAACGATGATTCGCTTACCCTTGATCTGCTCCTTCAAAGGATTGAGCTTCAGACGGATACCTCTTTGACGAATTGTTTGTGAAGGCTGAATGAAGGTTCTACCAACATATGCGTTCTTGACTAACCCGTGACCAAAAGGAATACCTGACTCTTGGCTAAAACCGATAGCTGCAGGAGTTCCTGACTCAGGTGTTGGAATAACCATGTCAGCTTCTACTGGATATTCTCTAGCAAGAGTTTTACCCATCTCAACTCTGGCATCGTAAACAACTCTGCCGTTGATAGTTGTGTCAGGTCTGGCTAGATAAACATATTCAAATACACAACCAGCTCTTTTAGTTTCAGCAAATCTAGAAGAGCGAAGACCGTGCTCATCAATAGCAATAAGTTCGCCTGGCTCAATTTCTCTTACGTAACTAGCACCAACAATATCTAGCGCTGCTGTTTCAGATGCAACTACCCAACCACGTTCTA
The DNA here is from genome assembly GCA_044342685.1 of Rhodoluna sp. Lineage (GTDB taxonomy): Bacteria > Actinomycetota > Actinomycetes > Actinomycetales > Microbacteriaceae > Rhodoluna. The sequence continues at coordinate 76,004 of JBIIPK010000001.1, read as the reverse complement.
ATCTGCCAAGAACCAGTGGTCTTACGCCTTGTGGGTCACGAGCAGCATAAAGAGTAGTTTCATCCATGAACACTAAACAGAAAGCACCTTTTACTTTAGGAAGTAATTCAAGTGCTGTTGATTCAAGGGTGTGATCCATGTCTCCAGCAAGCAGTGCTGTTAGAACAGCGGTGTCTGTTGTGTTACCGCCGGTTATTTCATTCTCTGTTTGATCTGGATACTTGTGCTTCAACATTTCTAGAAGATCAGAAGTATTGGTTAGATTTCCATTGTGTCCAAGGGCAACAGTTCCTGATGCAGTTCTACCAAGAGTTGGTTGAGCATTACGCCATGAAGATGCACCAGTAGTTGAGTATCTATTGTGACCAACAGCTATGTGTCCGACTAGAGATTCAAGGGAGGACTCTGAGAAGACTTGAGAGACAAGACCCATGTCTTTATAAACAACAATCTTCTTGCCATCAGAGGTAGCTATACCTGCTGATTCTTGACCACGGTGCTGGAGTGAGTAAAGACCGAAATAAGTAAGCTTGGCTACTTCTTCCCCTGGTGCCCATACACCGAATACACCACACTGATCTTGCGGTCCCTTTTCATCGGGTAGCAAATCGTGATTTAGTAGTCCATCTCCACGAAGCAAGGGCAGTTTCCGTCTCTACGAGTGGGGGTTGCGTGCTTAGTAAAACTCAAGTCTTTGACTTCATTGTCGCCAATAACTTGGCGTTACGTTGATAGTTTAGCGGTCTAGCTGGAGGTGCTTTTGGAGACTTGCACATCCTTTAACCTTCGTGCTGTAACTGCATCAAATATGACTGCAGCAAATAGTCCTAGCCCTGCTCCAAGCCCTAAACAATAAACCAACATCTGGGTTATAAAGCCTGCTGTCTTGCCCTCTTGAGTGGTGATCAGAAGAGATAGAACTATAGCCACAACCCCACCCAGCAGGAAGCCTGTGAACATAAAAGGAATGAACTTAGGTGCTCTACGGATCTTTACCGTCTCAGTCTTATCTTTGGACATGCTTCAAGGTTAGCGGCAATACTTCATCTAAAGATGCCCGAACTCCACTTGAACTGACTAGATGCTCAGTTGAAGCATCTTCCCAACGTATGTTTCCAACAGCCAAGTCAAACCAAACTCTCGGGCTCATCTCAACAACATTGGGTGGAGTTCCTCTGGTGTGCATAGGCCCTTCAATACATTGAGTTGCTCCTAGCGGTGGAACTCTTACCTCAACCGAGTTGCCTGGAGCAACTTCAGCTAATTCTTCAAGTAGGTATCTAACAGCCATCACAAATACAGGATCTGACTCAGATAAAGCTGACGCTTTGTCGGCTTGAATCACTGCGCTGATGGCACTAATGCCCTCATCATGTTTGATTCTTCTTCTAGCCATAGAACAAGGTTAGTGAGATTAGAGGGTTGTTCATAACAACAGCAGAGGTTTTGCAATTCTGTGAAACTTCAGATGCTCGCTAAACGCATGGTTAGTTTGGCCAGAGATGAAATAAAGCCCCCGGCAGGAACCAGGGGCTTTATTTGAACCTCTTGACGAGGGTCGAATCGGAAGAAAAAGTTCCGAAACAATCTACGTTTCGAGTATGCCATATCTATTTGTAATTCGAAATAGTTATGCACCTTCCGGTTCAAAATTCCTGCAGTTCTCCTTCAGGCTGGTAGTCTTTGGATGTATTTCCCGCTTGGGGATACCAACCGCAGAGATAGGTTTACTTATGAAAAATAGATTAAAACTCAGCTCAATTGCAGCCGTAACTCTCCTAGTTTCAGGATGCTCGGCAGGACCTTCCGCAGAGCAGTCATGCAAAGAATATTTGAATGAATTTGGAACTTACCTAGCAGCTCTTATGGAGATGGACAGTTCCGCGGAGGCATCATTTGCTGTTGAACTTCGAGCTCTTGCCGACAAGGCACCTCAAGAAATTGCAACAGCAATGCGTAACGATGCTCTAGACGTGGCTAACTCGAATGAAACGGCCACTGCCTGTGGCCCTTACATCAAAAACTAAGTTCTAGACCCACTAGCACCTGTAAGGTTGAGCGATTTGTGGGCTACCAGTAGGCCTTGGTGCTTCCAGCATCAGGGCCTACCCCAACCTAGATAAACTTGAACCAATGAAAATCTTGGTCTTAGGTTCTGGAGCTCGCGAACATGCGATTATCAAAGCACTAATCAGAACCGGAACAGCAGCTGATGAAATCAGCTGTGCTCCTGGTAACGGTGGAATCAGCCAAGAAATTAAATGTGTTTCGCTAAACCCAAATGATCCTTTTGCCGTTGCCTCTTGGGCTAAAGAAAGAGATGTTGATTTAGTCATCATCGGCCCTGAAGCCCCATTAGTAGGTGGAGTTAGCGATGCTCTTAGAGAAGAAGGCATAGCAGTCTTTGGACCTTCCAAAGCAGCTGCAGCCCTCGAGGGGTCTAAGGCCTTTGCTAAAGATGTAATGGCAGCAGCAGATGTTCCAACGGGTATGGCTAGAAAGTGCACCTCTATAGAAGAGGTGGAAGAAGCACTGGATGCCTTTGGTGCTCCATACGTAGTCAAGGCAGATGGCCTTGCTGCAGGTAAAGGTGTGATTGTCACAAGTGACAAGCAGGCAGCTCTTGATCATGCCAACACGTTCTTAGCGCAATGTATGGAAATACTTGTTGAAGAGTTTCTAGATGGCGAAGAAGTATCTCTCTTCTTCCTAGCCGACGGCAAATCTGTTCTACCTCTATCTCCAGCCCAGGATTTCAAACGTGCATACAACAATGACCAAGGTCCTAACACAGGAGGCATGGGCGCTTACTCTCCTCTTCCTTGGCTGCCAGAAGGTTTTGTGCAGGAAGTTCAAGAGCGAGTAGCTCTACCAACTGTTAGAGAACTTGCAAGATTAGGAACTCCCTTCGTAGGACTTCTATATTGCGGATTGATTGTCACTAGCAAGGGAATTCGAGTAATCGAATTCAATGCAAGATTTGGTGATCCAGAAACACAGGTTGTATTGAGAAGACTTCTTACTCCACTAGAGAATCTTCTACACAATGCAGCAACAGGTCATCTCGCTGAAGTGGCTGAACCTGAATTCAGTAGTGATGTTGCTGTGACAGTAGTTCTTGCAAGTGAAGGTTATCCAGTCACTTCTGCTCCTGATAGAGAAATTACAGGATTAGTGGGTGACACTAAATCTGTTGAAGTAGCTCATGCAGCGACCAAGCTTGTTGAGGGAAAGCTATATGCAACTGGTGGTCGTGTTCTATCCGTAGTGTCCACTGCAACTGACTTTCATGAGGCAAGAAGAGCAGCGTATGAAGCTATCTGTGGAATCAACCTTGAGGGTTCTCACTACAGAACTGATATTGCTCTGAAGGTTGATGAGGTTGAAAATGTCTAAAGTCATCAAAGGTTGGCACCATGTATATAGCGGTAAGGTTCGAGACCTATATGAATCTGATGATGCATCTCTCTCACACCTAATCCTTGTTGTTGCTAGTGATCGAGTAAGTGCCTTTGACACAATCCTCTCTCCAGAGATTCCTAATAAAGGTGAATACTTAACAACTCTCACTGCCTGGTGGTTTGATCGACTAGATGTTCCTAATCACATTTCTCTACAAGTTCCTGTTCCTCAAGAGGTAGCAGGACGAGCAATGGTGTGTAAGAAGTTAGAGATGTTCCCTATCGAATGTGTTGTTCGTGGCTACATCTCAGGATCTGGATATAAGGACTATTTAGCAACAGGTCAGATCTGTGGGAATAAGTTGCCTGAAGGACTAGCTTTCGGGGACAAGCTGCCTGAACCTATCTTCACCCCTGCCTTCAAAGCAGAACTAGGAGATAAAGATGAGAACATCACCTTTGAAAGAGTTGTTGAACTAATTGGTCAAGATAATGCCGATGCTCTCAAGTCATTGAGCATAAACATCTTCAATAAAGCCAGTGAACTAGCTCACAAAGCGGGTCTTATCCTGGCCGATACCAAGTTTGAATTTGGAATCAACCCAGCCAATGGAGAAATCACCCTAGGTGATGAAGTATTGACCCCTGATTCCAGCAGGTACTGGTCTGAACAAGCTTGGTTAGCTGGAGACCGCAAAGAAAGCTTTGACAAGCAGCAAGTTCGCAACTGGTTAGCTGCTAACTGGGGCCCTGCCTCTGGCACAACTCCTCCAGAATTACCTGCTGAGATAGTTGAACAGACCAGTGCTAAGTATGCTCAGCTAATTAGCCTGCTAGCCAGATAAACTAGTCCTGTTCGCACCCGCCAAAGGTGACGCCGGCGAGCAAAAACAAGTAATTTACTAGCCCCACCGACCTTCGGGAGCGTATTCTGTGCCTAAAATCATCGTTGAAGTCATGCCTAAAGCAGACCTACTAGATCCAGCTGGTAAGGCAGTAGCCAACGCCCTACAGCGCAAGGGCAATGCAGAGATCACCAACGCCCGTATCGGTAAGCGCATTGAACTTCACTATGCAAACACTCCAACAGATGCAGATCTAGAAGCAGCTAAGCAGATTGCAGCTGACTTCCTATCTAATGGAGTCATTGAAGATGTTGTTGCTGTAACCGTGGAGAACTAATCTCCATGAAGATAGGTGTTGTTACATTCCCTGGCACACTAGATGATCGTGATGCAGCGAGAGCTGTTCGTCTAGCTGGTGGTGAAGTAGTCAAGCTCTGGCATGCAGATGCCGACTTACACAAAGTAGATGCAGTAGTTCTACCTGGTGGTTTTAGTTTCGGTGACTACCTACGTTGCGGAGCAATTGCAGCTCAAGCACCTGTTATGGAAAGCATCATTGATGCTGCTAACGGTGGTTTACCTGTTCTAGGTATTTGTAATGGTTTCCAAGTTCTAGTTGAATCACATCTACTACCTGGTGGACTTATAAGAAATGAAAACCAACACTTCATCTGTAGAGATCAGAAACTAATTGTTGAGAACGTTGACACAGCTTGGACTAATGGTTTCAAACTTGGCCAAGAGATAACCATTCCTCTAAAGAATGGTGAAGGTGGTTACATCGCTGATGATGAAACACTAAAGCGTCTTGAAGGTGATGGTCTGATTGCATTCAGATATTCAGAAGTAAATCCAAATGGATCAGTTAATAACATTGCAGGTCTTCGTAATGAAAGAGGCAATGTTGTTGGGCTAATGCCTCACCCTGAACATGCTGTTGAACCAGGCTTTGGCCCTGATACTCCACTAGCTATGAGAAGCGGTGTTGATGGTCTAACTTTCTTCACATCTGTTTTGAACCAGGTGGTGAACTCCTAATGACCAAAGAACTCTCTACAGTTGACACAACAAAGAACGCTAAGAAGACTCCTGAGAAGGAACAACCTTGGCGAGAACTAGGTCTAAAAGAAGATGAGTATGACCGCATCAAACTAATTCTTGGTAGAAGACCTACTAGTGCTGAGCTTGCTATGTATTCAGTCATGTGGTCAGAGCACTGTTCATACAAGAGCTCAAAGATTTACCTTCGTCAGTTTGGTGAAAAAGTAACACCAGAGATGACTAAGAACCTAATGGTTGGTATGGGAGAGAACGCAGGGGTTGTTGACATCGGTGAAGGTTGGGCTGTCACATTCAAAGTTGAATCACACAACCACCCAAGCTACATCGAACCTTTCCAAGGTGCTGCTACCGGTGTTGGTGGAATCGTTAGAGACATTCTTACTATGGGTGCAAGACCTATTGCAGTTATGGATCAACTTAGATTCGGTGCTGTAAACAACCCCGACACAGCAAGAGTTGTGAACGGTGTTGTTTCAGGCATTAGCTTCTACGGCAACTGTCTAGGCCTACCGAACATTGGTGGAGAGACCGTATTTGACAAGGTTTACCAAGGTAACCCACTAGTAAATGCACTATCTGTTGGAGCTCTAAGACACGAAGATCTAAAGCTTGCTAAAGCTTCTAACCCAGGTGATCTTGTAATTCTCTTTGGAGCAAGAACTGGTGCCGATGGTATCGGTGGAGTATCAGTTCTAGCATCTGAAACCTTCGATGCTGATGGGCCTTCTAGAAGACCTGCAGTTCAAGTTGGTGACCCATTCGCTGAGAAGGTTCTAATCGAGTGCTGTCTAGAGCTATACGCTGCTCAGGTAGTAGCTGGTATTCAAGACCTTGGTGGAGCTGGTTTGTCTTGTGCAACAAGTGAGCTTGCATCTAATGGTCAAGCAGGTATGCGAGTTCAGCTACAAGACGTATTACTACGAGATGATTCGCTAACTCCTGAAGAGATTCTTATGAGTGAATCACAAGAACGAATGATGGCAATAGTTCCTAAGAAAGATCTAAAAGCCTTCACAGCAATTGTTGAAAAGCATGAAGTTGAGTTCAGTGTTCTGGGTGAAGTAATTAGAGAACCAAGACTCTACATCAACTGGGGTAAAGAAGAGATTGTTAACGTTCCTCCTAGATCTGTTGCCCACGATGGTCCTGTCTATGAAAGACCAGTTGCATATCCAGTATGGATTGATGCACTAAACAAGAACTCAGTAAACAATGTAAAGCTAAAGCGTTCAAATGAACCAGGTGAACTTGCTGAACAGTTAGTAAGAGTTGTTTCATCTCCGAACCAAGCATCTAAGAGTTGGATCACAGATCAGTATGACCACTATGTGGGTGGCAACACAGCACTTGCTATGCCAGATGATTCAGGAATGGTTCGAGTCTCTGAAGAAACAGGTCTGGGTGTTGCAATCGCAACAGACGCTAACGGTCGTTACTGCCAACTAGATCCATACAACGGAGCAAAGCTTGCTCTAGCTGAAGCGTATAGAAACGTTGCATCATCAGGAGCAGTACCAGCAGCTGTAACCAACTGTCTAAACTTTGGTTCACCTGAGAACCCAGAGGTGATGTGGCAATTCAAACAAGCAACAGCAGGTCTTGCTGATGGATGTTTAGAACTAGGTATTCCTGTTACCGGAGGTAACGTGTCCTTCTATAACCAAACAGGTGATGTTGCCATCCACCCAACACCAGTTGTTGGTGTTCTAGGCGTTATTGATGATGTTGCTAGAAGAATTCCTTCTGGTTGGCAAGATGCAGGAAATAACATCTATCTTCTAGGAACTACTAGAGATGAACTAGATGGTTCAGTCTGGTCAGAAGTTATTCATGATCACCTAGGTGGTAAACCACCTGTAGTTGACCTAGCTGCAGAAAAAGCTCTTGCTGAATTACTTCAAGGAGCATCTCTGCAAGGTCTTCTTGCTTCTACCCATGACCTATCAGAAGGTGGCCTTGCTCAGACACTCGTCGAGAGCACACTACGTTTTGGTATGGGAGCAAGAGTCTGGCTTAACGAGATCACTGAGAGAGACGGTGTTGACCTAACAGCAGCTCTATTCTCAGAATCAACAGCAAGAGTAATTGTTTCCGTAGGTAGAGAAGACGACGTCAAGTTTGTTGGACTCTGTGAAGCAAGAGGAATCCCAGTGCTAAGAATTGGTGTTACCGATGCTTCAGGACAACTAGAGATCCAAGACATCGCAACCTGGAACCTAGAGGACCTAAAGTCATCTCACGGGGCTACTATTCCTGAGCTGTTTGGATAGACCACCGGTCTCTTTGGAAATGCTTCGTAGAACGAACGTGGCTTCGTCGCATTGTCAATGATTGCCCAAACCGAGAGCCCCATAGGGCTGAGTAGCCAAACAATGCCGAGTGCTCTCCAGAAAATCAACTCAAATTCGGAGGGATAGTTTCCTTGCGCACTTTGGTAATCGACGTAGGCAATCCTAATAGCAATAACTACAGACAGACCCAAATACGCGATTAGGCTTGACCAAAATTTTCTCTTGTTCAATTCATATGTATAGAGCCAAGTCCAAATTCCAAGGAATACTGCCAGAACAACTGCTGTTGTTTTTGACTTTACCGGTACTGGGCTTTGGCTTAAATACTTTGACGTAGGAGATCCACATTTTGGACAAATAACAGCTGTTTCAATAAGTGGGTTTGCGCACGCGGAGCAGAATTTGTTCGCTAAGGTGGCTGGCATTAGTGCTTCATTCCATCCACGATTATTCTTTGCTATTCGTATACTCAGCGAACCAAGACTCTGGCCTAGTTGCTTGTCGGATAATCGCGACAATAGCGAAGATGGCGGAAACAAACAAAAACATTATTAGAAACGCGGCACGAACTCCGCCTTCCCCCAGTAGGAATAACAGAAGTACAGAGGCGGGAGGAGCAACAATAGATGCCCAAAAAATCTTGGCATCGGCCTTGAATGTGTATAGGTAAGACCAGAAGCCTAGAAACACGGCAAGAAGAACAGCTGCCGTCTTGGATCTAGCCTCTGGGTTGTGTGGGCCACTATAAGAATTCTGTTGCCCTAGGGTTTGGGAAGTTTGGTTGAACTTACTCGTTGGACTTCCACATTTTGGGCAGATCACTGCAGATTCAATCAATGAATTTCCGCAGGCAGTGCAAAACTTAGTGCTAGCTGAATTGCTCATATTTTCCCTTGTTGTTGCCGACTCGAATTGAAACTACTTATTTGGATATGCAAGGAACCAAGCGGATGTTCTAGAGGCCTGAACAATAATGGCCACAACGTTGATCACCAATGCAATAAACCAAGCTGGATGTGGTCCTGCTCCGTCTGGAATGAAAATGAATGCGAAAAAGGCAAAAATTTGAATTGCCAAACTCGCCCAAAAATTCCCTAAGTCTTTCTTGTAGGTATACAGATAAGACCAGAATCCTAGAAACACTGCCAGAACAACGGCTACGGACTTCGATTTTTGCACAGTGGCATACGCCAGTCCGTTGTGTGGGTTACCGCCTCCATTTGGCCCAACATATTGACCAAATCTCACGGTAGGTGATCCGCACTTAGGGCAAATTACCGCTGTCTCAATGAGGGCGTTGCCACATTCTGAACAAAATTTGTTAGCTGTAACTTGGTTCACGCTGGGCCTTTCTGTGGGTTTCGACACTAAGTATAGTCAGCGTTACCTTACGGAGACAGGCAAATTTGAATCCCGAACTGCCCGCAGATTTAGGCACATCCTTTTCTTGGGCTCAAAGGACTTCCCGATATGCAACATGGCTGGAGCTCAATTATGCTTGTCTCCACATACAAGTCGAAGGGTTGATCCATGGTTGAGATGATTCCACCGAGTCGTGATGGCAGTAAGAACCTTGGAGAGGAACTCGTCTTCGAGAAGCTGAAGGAGATTAAGACTCGCCCTGACTGGATTGTGTTGCACTCCTTGAAACAAGGAAAAGTAGTTCAAGGTGAGCAGGCTGAGACTGACTTCGTCATCTTCGTGCCTGGCAAGGGTATTGTGCTAGTCGAAGTTAAAGGTGCGACGAATGCCATATTCCAAGATACCGAGTGGACAATGGAAGGCGTTCCTGCCAAAGCAAGACATAAAGATCCCTTTGAACAAATTCATAAAGCAAGGGCGAACATTAGAAAACAAATCGGATTGCTTGAACTCGATCAAACCAAAATACCCTTTGCTAGGTTGGTTTGGTTCCCACTTTTAGATGAGTACAAATTCACAGCTGGTAAAAATGCAGGTATGCACTTCTCGCCTTATGAAATTGCATTCGCTACGCATCTAAATTCGATGATTGCCACAATAGAAGAATGCTTGGATCGCACTGCTAAAGCGAATAAGACCAAGGAAGACTACAAGGAAGTTGTAGACCCTCTATCAAAGGAAACTGCCAAGGCCATAGCCAAGCACTTGGTAGGTGAAGTCATTGCCGGACAGAGTCGAGAACAAAAAGCCAAGATTAGAGCCACTGCGATTCAAGAAGCTCAACTAGAACATGAACTTGCTCTTGACCTAATTGACCTGAATCAAAATGTCTTTTTCGAAGGTCCAGCAGGTGCAGGTAAGAGCCAGATACTCCGAAAAGCCGTTAAGAAATTCAATACCAAAGGTAAGAGCGTATTATTTTTGACTTACAACCTTCTACTCGAAGAAGACACAAAGCGAGAACTAAAAGGCTTAGCAAATATTGACGTCTACTCAATCAATGAGTTCCTGCTGAAACTAATTGGGAAGACAGACAACCCTAAAGACGCCTCAAGTGCTTGGTTTGAGAGCGAATTGCCCAAGCAGGCTCTTTCAGCTCTTAGAGACAAATCAAAAACAAGTTACAAATATGACGCAATTGTTGTTGACGAGTTCCAAGACTTTTCCAAAGTGGGGCCTTGGTTAGCAGTAATAAGTCAAATATTAGAAGATTCCAAGAAGCGCAAGCCAAGCCTGCTATTGGCTGGTGATGATCGACAGAGAATTTCAACTCCCATGAATAGCCAGTCGTCTTTAGACATCGCCAAAGTTTTCTTCCCTCATATGTTTCATGTTTCATTAAAAACAAACGTGAGGCAAGCTCCAGGATTAGTTGAGGCTATTTATGGTCTTCTAAAGCGGCCAAACCCATTTAGAAGAAACCTTTTGAGCGAGAAGAACGTGGGATCGCTTCAGGTTTACAAGATAAAGCCTGGCGCTACTGAAGAAAAGACAAAGGATTCAGAACTTAAGAAACTCGCAGAGGTGGTTCAAGAGTTGCTCAACGACTATCACCCAAGCTCAATCAGGGTTCTAAGCCCCTACGGTGAGCAGAAGGCTGCACTAGTTAGAGCCTTTAGTTTGAGCGACACTCACTCTCAAGTAGTTCGTGACCTCAAGAAGATCACAAAGCACAGTTCGAATCCTGATGGGCAGATACGTTGGCGCTCAATTATGAAATACAAAGGACTGGACAGCGACGTCATCATCATTACTGACATCAACTATGAATCAAAAGCCTTTGCAGAAGATCGTCTAAAGATATCTTTAGACGATCTTCTATACATGGGTATGACTAGGGCAAAGTTCCAAGTTGTATTGCTAGTTCAGGATGACTTGTATCCTCCTAGCAAAAAGATCAGCTCAGTAACATCAGGCTAGAGATCCTCTTTACCTGCTTGTTCTTCGAACTTAGCCTTCATTGTTGGGTTGTTCTTAGTCAACTTCTTGACTGTGACACCATCGAGCTTGTCGTTAGCCAGACGCAGGTTCTTTTCTGACCCTAGAAGATCTTCTTTAGTCTTCTCAAGGTTCTTGATAGCGGCATCAATTTCTTTGATGGCGTTCTTGAACTTGTCTGAAGCCAGTCTGTAGTTCTTGCCGAATCCAGTCTTGAACTCATCTAGGTCCGCTTCAAAGTTGGTGATGTCGATGTTCTGAGACTTGATTAGAGCAAGCTCATTCTTGAACTCAATGCTCTTCATCGCTGCGTTACGCAGAAGAGTAATCATTGGGATGAAGAACTGGGGTCTCACTACATACATCTTTGGATACTTGTGTGAAACATCAACAATGCCCTGGTTGTAGAGCTCTGACTCTGGCTCAAGCAATGAGACAAGAATTGCGTACTCGCAGCCCTTCTCATTGCGGTCCTTGTCCAACTCCTTGAAGAAGTCTTCGTTCTTCTGCTTCGCTTTGGTTGCGTCAGACTCGTTCTTCATCTCAAACATGATGCTGATGTATTCAACTTGGCTGTCTGTGAAGTCCTTGAAGATGAAGTCACCCTTGCTACCAGTTGAGGCATCGTTGTCCTTCTCGAAGTATGCCTTCGGGAAAGCAGCTGAACGAATAGAGTTGAATTCATTTGAACAGTGCTGCTCAAGTGATTCACCGACCATCTTGGTGGAGAGCTGCAACTTCATGTCCTTGATTCTCTGAATCTCACCCTTTAGAGTTTCTACTTCTTTAGCGTGGCTAGCAGTAGCGTTCTGCTCAGACATCTGCTTCTCAGCAGCAAGTTTCTCAAGATCTGCCTTCAACTGAATGTTCTTCTTCTCAGCTTCAGACACTGCTGTTTGAACGGCTAGTTCACCCTGAGTGGTCTTCTGCTCCAATGCAGACTTTAGGTTCGCAATTTCAAGCTGCTTGTCAGCAAGTTCTTTGGCGGCTTTTTCTGCTTCTGTCTTACGAGCGAGTTCAATGGCTGTTTCGCCTTTTTCGAGTTCTGACTTGAGCTTCTGGATTTCCATATCCTTGTCAGCAATAGCCTTTGCTTTGGCTGCTTCTGCAGCTTGCTTTGCTGCATCGATCTGAGCAGCCTGCTTGTCCTGCTCAAGGTGTAGGCGGGTAGCAAGTTCGTTTTCGAACTCTTTAGTTCTTACCTGTTCCAGTAATCCCGCGTAATCCGCCTGGTCGATGGTAAATACAGTGTCACATTTTGGACATTTGATTTCGTGCATGGGTTCCTTTTTTTGGTTTAGTTTTTTTTGGCGTCGTTGCCGTTTACTCCTTTAGAGATTGAAACTTTTTATTCCTCTTCTTGATAATCACATTTAGGGCAGATCCATTCCGGATCATCCATTCCAACAAGACAGCCCATAGCGATATGCCCAGCTGGTGGTTCTCCTGGCAACATGCCATAGATGGTCTTTAGCATTCTGCTTCCGCAGTGCTCGCAGTTGTTCCAAACCAGTTCGTGCATATCAATTGCAAGATTTGCTCGTTGATCAAAGAACTGACAAACATCACAGTCATCTCCTGGGCCTGCCACTTCTGGTTCATTGAGGTTTACAAAAATGCTGTCCAGAGTTGCTTCTATCCAGTGAGTGTTGCCTTCATAGGAAACTAGGTTGGATTCAAAGTGAAGAGTGTTCTCAAAGCTATCTTGCTTCTGAGTGGCTGTTACATATACCCAGTAGCCTGTGTTTGAAACTTCAAACCCCTTCTTTCTTAGAAGCCATTGATAGACCTCCATCTGTCTGCGATATCCGTCGTAGAAACCACCTGTTCCTAATTCAGTTACTGCTTGCTGACGCCCAGTTGCTTTGTAGTCAACGACGTAAAGAACACCTTTAGAGTCAACCCAGATGTCATCAACAGCTCCGTATACTTCAAATCTGCCATCTTCTGTCTTGTGTGAAACACCTTTGAAGTTGTTCCTCCACAAATCGATGTCTGGGTGGCTGAAAGGAACTAAATCTAGACCTGCAGCTGCAACTAGAGGGTGTGGTTCTCCCTTTGAACGATAGAGATCAAACTCTTTCTTCATCTGGTTGTCCACTGCCACGTTTAGGGTGAATGGAACGCCACCTGGCTTCTTGACTCCGTGCTTGACTCCTAGGACAAAGCATCTAGGGCAGCGAACAAACTCTTCTATTTTGGTTCTGGACAGACGGAATGGTTCAGTATCTCCTGGAACATAGAGTTTGCTTTTGGCCATAGATGAGAACCTTTCAAGTTCAAGGACAAATTATTGGATTCGAAATAGATAACCCCATACAAGGACAACTTATTCCCGAATTCTAAGAATTTCTTTACCTAATTGATACTGGTAAGTCAGATTGGGAACAATCCAGCAGAATAGGCTTTTCGCAAGGTATCTACTGGGAATGGAGCTCTAATGGCGAAGAATGACGACTTTGAATACCTAAGTAAGTTCAGAGACGAAGCTGACCTAAAGCCTGAAGAGATTAGAGCAAGCGAGGTTCCAAGGACCTTTGGCACCTGGATGGTCAAACGCCAAATGGGTGGTGGTGGCTTTGGTTTGGTGTTCGAAGCAGCTCGCCAACTCGTAACAGATGGCGTCCCACAGCGAGGCGCTCTCAAGGTTACTAAAGTCAAGAGGATTGGGGCTTTAGAGCGAGTTCTCTACAACAGTGAAGTCTCGTCATTACTGAAGTTACAGGACACTGTCCACGTAGCCACATTGTTGGACTGCGGAATCAGAGAGAACATGCCGTGGATAGTAAGTCGCCTGATTAAGGGCCAAGATCTTCGCAAGCACCTCATGCTTCATGGCCCACTGAATAAGAATGACTGGATGAAGTTAGCCGACAACATATTTAGGGCACTTAAGAAGGCTCACAGCCTTCAAGTTGTTCACAGAGATATCACCCCAGCAAACGTCTTAGTTGCAGATGATGATGACATCTTTGTTCTTATTGATTTTGGACTCGCAATCTTTGAAGACATCTTCTACGATGGCGCAGTCGGTGGTGCGAGATCTCTAAGTACTGTGTCTCCAGGAGCTGGAACACTTCTTTACCAAGCACCGGAACAGGTAGACCTAGATCCACGAAGCAATAGCGACATTTTTGCAGCAGGTTTAGTTCTCTACGAAGCAGCAACCGGCAATCACCCTTGGTTAGAAAGAATGGGTATAACTCACTCTGAAAAGACTGACACTCACAAGCAGGAACTTCTTAACCTAATTAAGTATGGGGAGCCAACCTACAACGGAATGGATGAAGACCAAGCTAGATTCCTCAAGCGTCTTCTGAAAAAAGAACCTGAGGATCGCCTGCCTGCTGAACTTGCTCTCGACATAGTGAGATCTTGGAAATCAACCGGAGTTCTGGATCTCGGTTACTACGGAAGCGAATTTGATTTCAGTAAGCCAGCCCCAGACAGCGAAGAAAGCGGTTCAATCTCCTTTGAACTCATGGGTGCTCCAAGAGAAATGTTGAGCGCTGACGCAGACTTCTTTGAAGAATCAGATTTGGGCTTTAGGCAAAGTGCCTCGCACTACAGAGGCTCAAGAAGAGAACCAAGACGAATCAGAGACTGGTCTCAGATACAAACTCTCGTCTACAACTACTTTGATGAACTTCCAAGCTCTAACTTCAATGCCGTGATCGCCATCAAGGACATGGGTAGCTTAGGTATTACGGGAATGCGACGCGGTGAACAAATTGCAGTGGAATTCAAGATTGAAGGTGACTTCACCAGCTGGCGAAGATTGGAATCAAAGTTCGGTAAAGATGCACAGGTTCTTGATCCATCAGGTAGAGCAGATCTCCTACTTCCTAGAGAGGGAGGAGTTCAGTATCTAGCTAAGAAGATCATGGAAGTTCTGAAATCTAGCTTCGGAGACATGCCTCCTGAAATCCGAATTTATTAGTCAATAGCTCGACAATTCCTTCCCACTTGGAAGCGGCCAAATTGCACTAATTTGGGGAAGAATCGGCTTGTTTCAGAGGTTATAAGTAAAGGATGTCGCTAGTTGCTGGCATCATAAAGACAAACCCAATTAAGGCAGGCTATGCATCTAACTCCTTCATCTCTTTGGTCATTCAATACCCGAGACCTAATGAGAGCTTCCTCTTGTGATCACTGCACCAACATCTCTATTGCTCGCACTCTAGGTATTCAGGATGTTCTGGGCAGATTGCAGCCTTACGTTGACAAGATTGCTGAAGATAAGGCCAACGGTGAAGACCAGTCTCTAGCCCAGAAGTATGGTGTGATCTTCGAAGCTGCACTAATCAACGAGTTACTTGAGTCTGTTGGTAGAGATATTGTCGGACGTCCTGAGAAGGACGGCGATATGGCTCAAACTCTAGAGCTCATGAACTCGGGTGTTCCAGTGATCTATCAAGGTGGCCTAAAGAGAACCTTTGAAAGAACAATCTTTAGCGGTATGCCGGACTTCTTGGTTCACCAGGATTGGGAAATTCTCTTCGTTGATGGCAAGCTAACAGCTCGCAAGAGACATGAGCACATTAACTCACCAAGAGAGAACAAGTACACCGTATGGGATGCAAAGTATGGAGGTCAGGCTAAGCCTGCCTATCTACTTCAAGTTGGTCTTTATGTTGATGCACTAGATGCTCTAGGACTAAAAGCGGAAGGTGAGAGACACGGACTCATTCTTGGGTCTAGAACCACAGACAGCTTTGAAGAAATTGAAATTGTTCCTGCGATGCGACTTGCTCGCAAGAAAATTTCTGACCTGATTGACTTTGCTGAAGAAGCGAAGAACGATGACAATCTAGATCGATTCTCCGCAGCAAATCTCAATTGGCACTGTCCTTCAAAGCAGAACTGCGACATTTGTGAATACCCTGACCTTTGTAAGGATGATCGCAAGTCAACAGACGACTTGGTTCAGGTTGCCAACATTACTCAAAACCAGATTGCCCGACTTGCTACATCTGCTATCACAACTATGAAACAACTTGCTCAAGCACCTGATGACAAGCGTCCGTATCGAATGACTGTAGAAACTTACGACAAGATTCGTAAGCAAGCAGCAGCACAAGTTAGATCTCAAGAGACTGGTGAGCCATATCACGAGTTGCTAGCTGATCCAATGATTCAATTCTTGCCTCCAAGATCTGCAGGGGATGTGTTCTTTGACTTTGAAGGCTTTCCCTACTTCACTGAACGTGGTGGGCTTGAGTACTTGTTTGGAAACTACGACTGGGGCACAGGTGAAAACGAAGGTGAACCACTAGATCGACTATTCACTGAGTTCTGGGCTCATGACCGAGCAACAGAGAAAGTAGCTTTCGCTGATTTCATGGAGTGGGCTCTAAAGCGCATGCATGAAGATGAAGGTGCTCACATCTACCACTATGCGAGCTACGAGGTGACTGCTCTAAAGCGTCTTGCTATGCGTCATGGAATCTACGAGCAAGAGGTTGCTTGGCTAATCAGCACTGGACGTTTGGTTGACATGTTCAACATTGTTAGAAACTCGATGATCATCGGTGAAGAGAGTTACTCAATCAAGAAGCTTGAGAGGCACTACAACTTCGTACGCTCTTCCGATGTGCAGAAGGCATCTGCCAGCATCGATGAGTATGACCGCTGGAGAGAACTCGATTCTTTGTCTAAAGATCTAACTCTCTCGGAAGAAGACCGAGCAAAGATTTCTGAAGAAGCCGATCAGGTATACAAGGAACTTCGTCTTTACAACTTGGAAGATGTTTGGTCTACTCGTGAGCTCTATCGTTGGTTAGAAGAACAACCAGGTGCATCCAGTAAGTACGGTCAGCCGCAACCAGGCGACCCTAAGCCGGAGGACGCTGATAGAACCCCCAGCAAAAGCGAACGAGAACTAGCTGAACTACAGGCTCAGACTAAAGAACTCTTTGATGTAGTAGCTGACTGGGAATGGGGGAAAGACCTCGATGCTGACTACCGTGCCCAGATTTGGCTAGCGCTAACCCACTCCATCCTTTTCTATAAGCGTGAAGAAGTTATGTTCTGGGCTGACATCGCTATCCGAATGCTGATGGATGATGAAGCTCTAGAAGGTGAAAGAACTGCTGCAGCAATCACTGATGTGGTTGAAGTGTCTAGAGAAACTAAAGAGCGTAGAGAAGACGGATCTCCTTACGTACTAGTCACCTACACAGCTCTACTGCCTGAAGATTGCCTCTACATGCCTGAGAAGACTGCTGACATCGTCGTCAGATATAGAGGTGAAGGTAACAAGCAGTTGCGTGACTTTGGCAAGATTACTGAAGTTGAAGGCAGTGACATTACATTCACTAGAACAATCAGAAATGGATCTGATTCGCAAGTACCAAACGCGGTCATTGACGCTACCTACTATTCCCCTATTGCTAAGCAGACAGCTTTGCAGAAGCTTGCTAACGAGATTGCAGAGCAGTGGAAGACTCCTCTGAATCCTGCACCTAGCTCCCCTGCAATCATGGATCTGCTTATGCGTCGTCCTCCTAAGCTGAAGGGAATAACAGAGCTACCAGTAGCAGACACTGACAACTATCTTCCAGCTGTTATGGAGGCAGTCAACTCACTTGACCACTCAATCCTGGCAATCCAGGGCCCTCCAGGTTCTGGTAAGACTTACCTCGCATCAAGAACAATCGTGAGTTTGATCAAAGCCGGTAAGCGTATTGGTGTAACTGCTAATTCGCATTCAGCTATTGAGAATTTGCTTGAGGCTTGTATCGAAGCTGGTGTTGATCCAGAAATGATTATCAAGCGACAAGAAGAAGATGAAGAGCGTCCTTGGGTCAGCAAGAAGAGTAATGGTCCAGTTGTCACTTGGATGAAAAACAATCCTGATCCATACATCGTAGGTGGAACCAGTTTCTTCTTTAGCAACAAAGATGTCCGCGAATACAGATTGGACTATCTCTTCATTGATGAAGCCGCTCAGTATTCATTGGTTGACTGCATGGCAGTTAGTGGCATCGCAGACAATCTTGTCTTGATGGGAGATCCTCAGCAACTAGCTCAAGTAGTGACTGCCGTTCACCCTGGCGGTGTTGAGAACTCTGCTCTAGGTCACTACATGGGAGAGCACTCTATCTTGCCGAACACTATGGGTTATTTTGTTGAAGTTACTCGTAGATTGCATCCTGAAGTAAACCACCCTGTTAGCTGGTTGGCTTATGAAGGCAAGTTACGTTCACACCCTTCAACTGAGGAGAATGCGATCATTGGGCATGACCAGGGTCTCATCTCCATTCCAGTTCCGCACACAGGAAACTCAACTTCAAGTGAGGAAGAAGCTGAGGTAGTAATCAAGCTAGTGAAGAGCCTCAAAGGCGATGAAGATCCTGCAAACGTTCTAGTTGTTGCTGCCTACAACGCACAAGTAGATCTGCTTCGTGCAATGTTAGACGAAGCAGGTTTTGAGAACGTGATGGTAGGAACAGTAGACAAGTTCCAAGGCCGCGAAGGCATGGCAGTTATCTATAGCTTCGCTGCATCTTCGAGCATGGATGCACCTAGAGGACTTGAGTTCTTGCTAGATAGAAACAGATTGAACGTTGCAATCAGCCGTGCAAAGGCTACTTGCTACCTGGTATTCAGTGAGAGTTTGCTGGAGAGCCAGTTCAAAACTGTGGCAGAGGTGAAGGCAGTGAGCAGACTTGCTGGACTGCTGGAGATTGCTGCTAAATAATCTTTAGCTTTCCTAGCCAGCTTGGCTGGCTTCACTACTTTCGATCATGTCAAGATGTTCTCCTGGCAATGCGAAGATATCTCTGAATGGGTTACCTTCACTAACCTTTAGCCTGCCAAGAAGTCCTAGGCTGGCGACTTTCTCTCCTTTTGTACCGAAGTTTAGAAAGTCTTCCTCAGTCATCCCATAAACACCAACAAGAGACGTGAGAATAGACTCAGCTATTTCGATCTTTGGAACATTAGGTTCAAATAGACGATAGAAATTAGGAATGCCATCGTGGTGTTCTCTGTATTCTTCTTCCGCAACTTCTGGTTTCTCCCAACCATAGAAAGCAAGTGATTCCACTTGCTCATCTGTAAGTAAGGGTCTGACTTGTAGATTCCCAGAGATCTCCATATGAACTGACCCATCCTCTTCAAGCAGACCCTGAACATACGGAGATGTATCTGGGCTCAAATTGAACTTTCTGATGTAGGTCTGAATGTGGAAGTTATTGCGAGAGTTAAGGCCATTGAGAAGAATCTCAATGGTCTCTCCCACAGCAACCCACTTGGGTCCTAGAAATGGGTTCTCGCTAATCATTAGCTCTTTCTCCAAAAATCTAGATCCGCTTGGTTCAGGAGCCAACTCTCAAATAGCGAGTTACTCAAGGCTGCCTCACAGCGCTTATCTCGGATAAGCCTGATGGCATCGGCAGGGGCATAGCCATCGCGGATCAGTACCAAGGCAGTGACTAAACCAGAGCGGTTGATCCCTGCTTGGCAACGGACAAGAACCTTCTTGCCTGCCTTCCAGTCAGCATGGGCCTCACGAACCATAAAGAATAGGTCTCTCTCTGGGTCTAGGTCAGACATGTCACCGTCATGGAATGCGAAACGCAGTTCCTTGACGTTATGGGAGGTTGCATTGGCAGCTGAGTACAGCGTTGCCACTGTGTCAAAGTGCTTCTTAGTGACCTGACCTGTTGAGATTTGTCCATAACGTCTCATGTAGCTGAAGTCGTTACTTTCTCTTAGGTAGGCCCCCATTGTGTCACTGTCGTCGGTGCCGCCTTGGTAAAGGCCTGGGCATACTTCGTTCCAGAGTTCAACTGGATAATAGTTTGTGTTCATCGTTGTTACTTTCTTTCTAAAGTTTTTCTTGTTTACATTTGTGTTGTTGAACGTGATGTTGGCAAGATCTGTCAAATACAACAGTTGGACCAACAGGTGCGTTTTGAATCATGACTGAATGCTCTTCACACTGATACTCCCTGGCTCCGCATACTGGACATATGAGCCAGTATTCGGCTGGAGCTCTACACGACTGCCATTCGCAGAGTTTTTCAAGATCGTCAAGAGAAAAGTCTTCTTGAGACAGTTCCAGCAACGTCTTTTCAAGTTCCTCAATTGGCATCTAGCTGCTCCACTTGTTCTTCAAATAGAGCCCTGCCTTTGACCTGGTCCTTGAACATAAACACCGTCGAATTCTCGTTAGTGTTCCATGGACCTAAACGCGCAAGTTTGTTGTGTTTATAAACAACTAGATGCTGATCGCTACTAGAACCAAAGAAGAACATTGTCCTTCTTGGTAGTTTGTAAACAAGAACAAAAAGCATGACTAAGGTCTCAACTAGTTCTTCTATATCAAAGCCTTCGTCGAAGACGCGAATGAAGTTCTCATTCACTCCACCAAGATGAGGTTCAACTGCAATTGCATACTCACCCTGCTCAGTTTTTGGAACTAGGAAGCCTAGAAACTCCATGGACTGATAGTGACTGTGCTTTAGTTGTCTACTCAGTCGAGAGTTAGCCGAAGCAACCATTATTGCTTCGCCTGTATCCATGAACTGAATTCGAACTCTTGGACCACGTCTCTTCTGATCAATCTTTGGGTAGAGAGATGAAATGGTGCTCACTCGCAGATCACTCTTGGGCCTAACTTTGTATAGCTCAAGTAGTGATTCAGCTAGCGGCAGCCAAGCTTCTCCGATAAACGGATTGTCTAAGAACCTTTTCATGGTCTCTCCTATTGCTCTTTACTAATTCGGTTGTAGATGGTTTCGACAACTAGCGCCCAGGTCTCCGGAGTTTCCTTCAGAGGCTGGTAGCCACCGGCACCACCGATGATCACTCGGCCATCAGAGTGCTTGATTGCCATATCTGCAACCATCTCAGCTGCGTACTTGAAACCTGCTGCTGTGTAGTTGGAGATAACGCCAATTGCGTTTGCTCCTTCATGTCCATCAGCTCCAGCAGCAAGAAGAATCACATCTGGCTTATAGGCGTCAATAATTGATCTAGCTCCATCGATAGCTCTCTTGAATACATCGTCACCATCGCCACTTTTCACATTAAAGTTATAGACCAGCTCATCTGGGTTGTGATATTCAAACTGAGAACTGTTTAGCCAAGGATCAGATGGATAGATTCCACCGTTGTGGATGCTGATGCAAGGAACTCCCTTGCCTTTGAGCATGTGAGCAACACCATCGCCAGCATGAATGTCCCAATCCAAATAGAGAACCTTCAAGCCTGCTGCTTGCAATGCAAGAGCTGCATAAGCCATGTCGTTGTAGACACAGAAGCCAGAGGACTTTCCATACTTAGCGTGGTGCTTTGCTCCTTGAGGATTGAAAGCAACCTTAGCCTCGTCTGACAGAATCAACTCCACTGCACGAATAGTGCCCTGGAACATCTGGTAGGCGGTAGCTCCCATCAAAGGCTTAGTCCCAAGCCACTCACTGGAGATACCACTCTCGATCCTCTTGATGTAGTCAGGATCGTGAGTAGCAGCTAGTGCCTTTGCATCTGAGTCTTCCTTTGCAGGATCTACTGGGTCCACAACCCTAACCTTGTCGCCAAGTGCTTTGATGAGCATTTCCATCGCTAACTTGGCTCTGACTGGATTGGTGGCGTGCGAACCATCGCCTGCACCAAGTAACCACTTAAGGTATCCCTCGCTATAGACGACTGCTAATTGCTGTTGCTTCATGTTTCTTATTCCTCTGTTTCGTTAGATGACTCCTCTTGTTCCTTCATCGCCTGGAGTATCTGTTTATGTAATTTGTTTGCGTGTTCTAGTCGTTCTGCCGGAGTCAAAGCTGCCCACTTAGTTGCATCCAATGGTCCGACAATCGGAGTCTCATCTTCAGTGCTCATTAGCTCTTATCCTCATCAGACCAATTGACTTCTCTTGCCTCTGATTCGAAGACCTTATTACGGATCTCTTCAGCAGCTTTCTCAGCCCAAGCAATCTGCTCCTGTTCGGTTAGATCTGCCAGGTTGCTAGGCACTTTAGTCAAAAGCTTCTTAGGTGCTGTGCGAGGCTTTGCATCCGAGTGAGAGAGATGGTTGCCTGCAGCATCCACTAGTGGACTGCGAGCTTCATCGTCTTCAACTGCAAGCATTGCTTCCCAGACATTGTGCAGAGCATTAACAAAGTTTCTGCCTCTAGTCTGAGCAACGCGATTCTTGAAGTTAGAGTACTGAAGCTCTCCTCCACGATCTAGGAACCACTCAATGAATGAGCTGTCACTTACGAAGACTCTGTATGGGTAATCTCCGTTAGGTGATCGCTTGATTTCAACCTGAGCATTAGCGGCCAGTGATTCAAGGGACTCTCTGTCCCTTGAACGCACTGTGAAAACGCCTGGATACTCTGGCTTGCGAACTGCTGAAATGAATCCGGTGTCTGTAAATATCCACATATTTAGTTACCGTCCTGATCTCTAAAGTTCTTACGGTCACGCATCATGCGAGTTTTGTTTTCCTTCATCATCTTCAGCTTGATATTCATGTCCTGCTCGTAAGAGCTGTTCATAAACAAGTTGCTAGTTGCCTGCAAGCGATGGAACGATCTGTCACCAACTTGGTTATTAGCCAAGAAGTCCTGAAGATCTTTTCCTGCTGCTTCAAGCAGAGCGTTAGCTTCAACATGCTTTCCTTCAGCGAAGAGCTTTTCAGCTTCATCCCAGATCTGTTGCATGCGAACAACCTTGAGCTCACCAACAATGTCTTTGTCGCGATCAGGTTCAATCCACTTGTCCTTTTCAACAAGTTCAACTTCGATAGTCTCGGAGTTAGAAATCTTGTTACCGGTAAGTGCATCGATGTATTCCCATTCGACTTTCACACCCTGCTTGTAGCCAGGTGTTGCCATCTCATGGCCATCGAGAATTAGATCGAAGACCACGTTCTTCTGCTCTCCACCAGCAACATCGCCTAGAAGAGTTTCAACTTGACCGTGGGTCTTCTTCCATTTCTTCATGCGACGACCTGCAATGATGTTGGTCTTGCTGCCAAGGAAGTCTGGACCAACTGTGATGTTGAATCTAACTTCGAGCATTGTCTTTAGTAGTAGTCCATCGATCTCTGCCTGAAGTCCCTCAAGAGCTTCACCCTGCTTGATAGCTGCAATGTGGTTTCCATTTCCACCATCAGCCATGGCACTCAAGATGTTCTCGTCATAGTCAGATCCGATACCTAGTGTTGTAGTAACAATTAGGTGCTCAGTTGCCTGAGTAGCAATCTGTCCTAGAGCAACCGGATCAACGATTCCCGCATTTGCTTGTCCATCACTTAGCAAGATGATGGTGCTTTCAATTCCGGCTGGAGCTGACTTAGCCTGCTCTAGTCCGAGACGATATCCTGCTTCTAGGTTTGTGCTGCCGCCAGCACTGATGTTCTGTACGCTCTTGATAACTTCAGCCATCTTGTGAGTCTTGACCTGGTTTAGAGGTACGTTCACAACTGCTTGGTCATCAAAGCTGACTACAGAGATGTAGTCTTCTGGGTGCAATCTAGGAAGTGTCTCAACAATTGTGTTGATGACAACATCTAGGCGACCGCCGGTCATTGAGCCTGATCTGTCGACCACGAAGACAATTGACTTGGTCTTGTGTTGTGTAGCTGCTACCACTGGTGCAGCAGGTGCTGTAATTTCTAGCATTAGGCCTAGCTGGGTTGGCTTGCCTTGTTGGCACTTGTCGTGCTCTTTTCTTAGTTTGATCATGTCCATTCTTTCTGTGGGTTTTGCCCTACAGAAGAGTAAACAACTTATTTGCTCAAATTATTCCCGAGTTAGATGATTTCTACCAAAACTTACTAAAATCGGGCTAAAATGTGAGCATGAGCCCAGACATTCTCACCTCTAGTGCCGTTGATCTAGTGATCTTCACGGTAGTTGATGCCAAATCCCTCTCCGAGAGGCTTTGGGATGACTCCCTTGTATCTCTTGGGCAATACAGCTCCAAGAGCAGCTCGGGTCTGTCCCTCTTTGTGGTGACCATCCCAGCAGATCAGGAAAAATACCCGAATCTAGCTAGATCCAGAGTTCTACCTGGTGGCTACTTATATAAAGATGAAACACTGCTTGAATCTTCCCGAAGAATAGCCAAAGAAAAGCTTGGTTTAGGTCTTTCAACAAGAATTAGGCAGCTAGGTACCTTTGATGAGCCCAACAGAGACCCAAATGGCAGGGTTATCTCCTTTGCCTACTGGGGAATGGTGGATTTTGAACACATCAGGAAGTACTTGGGAGGAAGAGAGCAGATTGGCCTAGAGCTAGTCAACTCATCCCACTATATGGATGTGTTTGAAAAGGAGTTTGGGCCTCTAGAGCTATTTGATGGAGTTAGCCGCTTTGGTAACCGCACCATGCCATCACCAAGTGCATTTAGAGGTCACAGGAAAACTCTCACAACCAATCTCCCAGAGGGACGAATCCTAGGTTTAGACCATGACGACATGGTGTTCTATGCCTGGAGAAAACTCCGACATGCCTTCTCAGGGCGCTTGGACCCATTTCAGTTCTTAGGGCTAAACCCATTGGGCTCAGAGTTTCGGTTAAGCGAACTACAAGACTTCACTGAGGTTTGCCGTGGCGAAAGAATTCAGCGAGATCTGTTCAGAAGGCAAATGCAGTCTCAAGAGACTTTCCTTCTTGAAACTGGAAAGACTGATAGAAGCAGAGCTGGCAAACCAGCTAAGTTATACAGCCCTATTCAAATGACCAAAGAAGACGACTACAAATAAGAATTTCTAGATTCTTTCGTTTTGCTAACGTTCCCGCTTAGCCTTTATTGCCTATTGAGAACATAGGCCTATTTCACTAGGTTTAAGCCTGTTGTGTAAATTTAGCCACAGGTAGCTGTGGGGAGCAGGGATCAACCATGGCCAAGAAGCCTTCATTTAGCAATCCAGTCATTCCTAAGAAGCCATCCTTCTGTGAGGTAGCTCGTATCAAGCGTGCTGGTAAGCGAGATGCTCGTAAGAACCAAGGAATCAAAGACTTCACAAGAACTCAAGCCATCAATGAATTCGAATCTTTCTCACAAAGAGGAGAGATTGCATTGAACGATTGGCTCCTAAGAGTTTCCTCCCCTTACATCACAGGCAACGCAAGAATTGAAGCTGAAGTAAGACTTTTTGAAACAAAGATCGAAAAGCAAAAAGCAAACATGGGTAAGACCGGTCGCGAGCAGAAAGCTGCTGAGCTAAGACTTGCTGCTCTAGAACAAGAGATGGCAGATCTTTACTCTCAGTACGCATCAAACAAGGAAACTGGATTTGCTCTGATCCGCAGAGCTGATGAAGTAAAGCCTCTCTGGGAAAACATGTACCGCTTGAAGGCAGCTATCTACAACCAGGCACGTTCAAGAAAACTAAAGGTGGATGTTGAAGCTGCAGCAGCAGAACTTCCTGTCTACAGAGTTCACCCTGCTGTGGAGTTGGAACAGTTTGACCGCAACCTACCAGAAAGAAAAAGCCGCTAAATCATGGCTCAACTATTTTGGCGCACGCGCCTAAAGCGTCGCGCACGTAAAATCATTCTCTCTTTGCCGGATCTTCCAGCCGACATTGATGACAACGTATTCATTGCTCTTGGTACTCAAGCTGCTGAAGCTGACAAAACTTCCAAGGCATACGACGAGTTCCTCTTCTCTGAAGAAGGCTATGAGCAGATGCCTTATGAAGACAGCGTTGATGAGGTTCTGAGTCTGCAAAGATTTCGCACAGCAGAGCGCAAGGGTAGAGCAGAGTTGCCCATCAAAATGCGAATCGAATACTTCGAAAAAAATATTGAGGCTAAGAAGCGCAAAGTTGTTGACGCACTATCCGAAAAAGAAGCAATCGAGAAACAGTTACGCGATGAAGCTGAAATTCTTACAGGATCGAAGAATGGCGAAGACGGCGGGTTCTGGGAAGGAGTGCTTCCGGACACTACATCTAGATGGAAGCATGTGACTTCTGTTCTAAAGGAATGGCTCGTCTTCATTCTTGTTGCCGGAGCAGATGCAACCGTTGTGTTCTTTACGTTGTTCTCTATTCTTCCTTCAGAACGAGAAGCCTTCCTCTTCACGATTCCAGCCGTTGGTGTCCAAATCCTGTTCCCTCACCTAACTGGCCGAGCTATTGCCGCATACCGAAGTAACAGGGAAAAGAATGCGATTAATTTCAATATCGCCGCCGGTATTGGAACTGCTTGGATCTTCTATGTGCTTGGCATGACTGTGTTGCGCATCAATCTACTTGCCAAGGAATATAAAGAGTTTGATGAGAATAAAGCGGACATGCCGGTCCTTCTATGGTGGGCAGTACTGATTTTCAGTTTCTTGATTCTTGTTGGCCTTGGTGCTTGGGTGTTAGTTCGCGCAATGAATGCGAACCCACACAATGCCAAGTATTCAAGGCTTTTGTACGTGTATTTTTCTAAGGTTCGTGGACTGAGAAAGGCTGAGGAAGATCAAGCGAGAGCTGAAGCAGACCTGGAAGCCGAACTTAAGGTACTTGCTGAAGTTGGAGCCCAGTGGGACCTGCGCGCGAGTGTCTATGATCAAGTCGCTGAGTCGTCGAAGGCTGTGTATCGGCGAGCTCTCGTAAACCAAGTTGGTGTGCCGGAATTCACAACTGAGTATTTGCCAGAAAACAAATTCAAAATTAGAAAATCAAAGAGGACAATATGACGAGCACTCCAGAAAAAGCCAAAATGAGTCGAGGTAAGAGGTTCAGTGTAATACTGGCCGCAATGCTAGCTGCATTCACTGCCCTGATTATTTTTCTTGGCACTACTGGTGATCCAGTTAAGAACTGCTTGTTTGCCTCTGACGCTACTAAAGGTACAAACTCAACGCAGACTGCAGCTATTTTCGCACCTACAGCTAACTTTGTTGACTTCAAGAGCGTTATTGAAAGGGCGTCAACTCCAATCAAGAATGAACTTGGCGGAAATTTGACCGGAGATGCCAAGAAGGAAGCACTGGGTCGAGAGTTGTCCGTTGTAATTGCTGATAGCGACCCGCAACTGGTTACTCGACGTGCCGTTAAGGCTGTTGAAGGCGCCACCGGAGATATGGATATAGATCGAGCAATCAAAAGTGCGTTTGGAAGTTTTGACTTAGCTGCCGCTTGTGCAGCGGGAGATCTAAAAAAGGTTGATGACCAGATTCCTACAAGTTCCGGTGTGGACTTGTTGAAGGGATTCTACGTAGCCGCGGATCAACTCACTTCTGAAGGAAACAAAACTATCTTCGTTTTGGGTAACGGCATCCAAACTTCTGGTGCGATTCTTATGCAAGAAGAAGGCGTCCTACCTGGTAATGCATCAGCTGCCAAGAAACTTGCACGTGAACTGTTCAATCGAGGTGAAGTTCCAGGGTTGAATGACATTACGGTTAATTGGTACGGCATAGGTCAAGTAGACGGTGAAGTACAGAAACCACTACCGATCGCTAAGGCAAAAGCTTTGGAAGCATTCTGGTCGGAAATTATTCGCCTTGGTGGCGGAACAGTTGGGGAGATTTGTGGCCAGTGTGGCTCCGGATTACCGAATGAGAACGCGATTCCAGTTGATCTAGTTCCTGTGAATGAGTGTCCAATCACTATCAGGCTCTATGACGCTGATGGCGTTGAATTCCAACCAGATAGCAGCGCATTTGTCTCAGAAGCTAAGGCTAAGGTTGCTGCGGCTCAAACCGCGGCTAGCTTCAAGAGCAAGAAGGGTTGTGAAACTCTAACTATTCGCGGAGTAGCAGCGGCAGGCAAAGACAAGCCTGCTTATTTAGCTGAGCGCTCTGAGATAGATGGAATCAACCTTGAACTAACTAAATTGAGAGCTGAAGCTTTTGGTGCACTGTTGAAGAAAGCAGGTTTCAAAGGAACTTTAACTTATGTAGGTGGAGGAACTTGTCTAACCGAATGGGGAGCTTCGGGAGTCGCGGTACCTGATCTACAAAGAAAATGTAGAAGAGTAGAGATTTACTAGCCAATGAGTAAAGGACCTGGAGTTTCATTTAGATCTCTTCGACGACGCAAGAGAGACACCAATGGTATTTGGGGT
This sequence comes from Rhodoluna sp., assembly GCA_044342685.1. Lineage (GTDB taxonomy): Bacteria > Actinomycetota > Actinomycetes > Actinomycetales > Microbacteriaceae > Rhodoluna. Next base: position 48,022 of record JBIIPK010000001.1, on the reverse strand, counting down.
CACTTGGCGAATGAAGATTCATTCAACATAGGTACAGGTCCTCGTTGGGGTCTGCCAGCTTGGGTATTGCCTACTGTTGCCACCGGCGCTCTAGTAACTCTTATCGTTCTTTCTTTCCAAGTTATGGATCTAGTTGATAACAAGTTCAACCCAAACGATGTTGTGGCTAAGGCTAGAGCAGCTACGTTTGAGGTTTCCTGCGGTGATTCCAGCGGAACTGCCGTTGGTATCAATGTCAAAGTTCCAGATGGCTATAAGACTGCAGTCTTCTCGGCTGCACACATCTTTGATGACTGCAAGCCTGAAGACAAGATTGATGTGGTCTCATCCGGTAAGACCTACACAGGTGTCCTATTTAGAAAGGACCCTGTTGGAAAAGTCAGAGAAGATGAGCTCGAAACTGTTGCCGATATTGCTTTGATCTACATGCGAGTTAAGTTACCAACTCTTGAGCCAGCTCCAGCTGGTCGAGTAGGAGACTGGGTAGTTGAACTGGGTAATCCACTTGGTGAAATCAACTACGCAACTTTTGGAATCATTAGCAAGATCACCGACAGCGAGTATTACATGGATGCCCCAACTAACCCTGGTAACAGTGGTGGTCCATTGTTGGACTCAGAGGCAAGGGTCTTGGGCATTGTGTCTTGGGGTCGCCTCATTGAAGAAGAGAAAATCGATCCCGACAATAAATATGGTGGTCTAGATATGGTGAACGGTATCTCAGCTGCCAAGAGACTTAGCAATGCTTGTGCACTTATCTACTCCGGTAGCCCGAAGTGCCCATTCGATAACTAGCTGAAATTCTTTAGAAGTCCTGGGCCATCTCGGCTAGACGATCAATACGATCCTCTGTGTCTGGATGACTAGATAGTAATCTTGCGAATAGTCCGCGTCTAAATGGATTAGTGAAATACATTCCTGCAGTTGCGATGTTCTTTCTGGAAGCAGCTTCACTGAAGAGCTCAATCTTGTTTAGTGCTGACATAAGAGCTTCTGGATGTCTAGTCATTAGGGCACCGGTTGCATCGGCAAGATATTCTCTTTGTCTAGAAATACCGTTCATAACCAATGGGCCTAGAACTGCTGAGATTAACCAAGCCACAAAGCCAACAGCAATAAGGATTAATCCAATTGGAAAAAGTAGAACGCTTAGGAATACGCTTCTTTGACGAGGTTGACCAAGTCTTGAAGATCCAAAGAATCCAAGAATGAAGAGTAAGCAGAATTGAGCAAGAGCTGAGAATGCTCCAACTAAACCAAAAACAATCATTTTCACTCGAGTGTCGTAGTTCTTGATGTGTGCCATCTCATGCGCCATGATTCCTTCAAGCTCATACTTCTCTGTAATCTTTAGAAGACCTTCTGTCGCTCCTACGTGAGCATGCCATGGATCTCTACCAATAGCCATCGCATTGATTGACTGATCAGGAATGACATAAACCTTTGGCATAGGCATGCCTTCACTTATTGCTAGGTTCTCAACAGCACGCCAGAGTCTTGGATTAGTGTCTTTTGTAATTCTTACTCCCCCGGCTAAACCCATTGCCATGGTTGCCGCTAAGAAGTACTGAATAAGTGTGTAGACGAGAATGAAACCAATCAAAGCAATTCCAACCCAGATGTTGTCTGTCAACCAGGACAATAGAGCTGCGATGCCTGTAAAGAAGAGCACCCACACCGCGATGATGATTAGTGTGTTTCTCTTGTTCTTAGCAATTGCGTTATACATTCAGAAGCCTTCTTTCAAAGTACTTCTCTAATATAGGCCCCTTGGTTCTGTTTGGGGACATGAATTCATACCAAAGAGATAACCCTTGAGGCCACTATCTATGTACTGGAAACACTAAACAAATCAGATAAACCAAAGACAGATCTAACTGGATAGCTCAAATACTCTGACCACTCTGCAAGTCTTGGTTCTCTCCATACGTAGTCATCTGCTACCTGAGCCAGACAGGCCCAGTAGAAGACTGTCACTAGATCGATCGTCAGGAAGTTCTGAGTCTCATCTTCATAGACTCTGCCAAGGATTCTTCTTAGAAGTTGGGGGACTTGAGCCAACCCGTATTCATGCAGAGTATCCAATACCAACAGTTCAACCTGATGGGCTCTCTTGGCATTCCAGATAGGGGAGGCATCAGATCTATGAAGCATGCTGGTTATAGCCAAGGCTTTCCTGAAGGTTGCCGAGTCCATTGCCAGGAGCAGCCCCTCAAAGCGTTCTAGCTCGTAACCTGCATACCTAAGGTCCAAGATGTCTGGGTAGTAGAGAATTCCAACCAGGCTGGCTCTCCCAGCAGGTGGGTTCAGCCTTACCTGGTCCTCTTGGGAATCATCGAAATCTTGCACACATCAATTGTCCTAGGTCTCCGCTAGTGTTTCTAGCAAGTAGCAGTAAAGGGGCAATAAATGGCTGGTTTGTTTAAGGGCTGCCTTTGGTTCACCGTCATAATGGTGGCGATAGGCAGTGCAATCACATTCCCGCCGCTGACATTTGTGGTTTTAGCAGCTTTACCGTTCGTGATCATTTGGAAGTACCTAAAGAGTAAGGGTTGGTAGTAAAACGATGAAAGCACTTCTTATGGGATTCTTTGGAGTCTTTGCAGTATTTTTGGCACTCGGTTTCTTCATTCAGAATCCAGCGATATTTTGGATTGTCCTCTGCGTGCTAATTGGAGTATTTGTAATGGCAGTATGGAGCGGGTCTAGAAAATCACCTCTGAATGATCCTGAGAGAGCCAAGAGACGCAACACCGCATTCAGTAGACAGGGTGGCATTTCAGAAGGTGACATTGTTCATCACCACCAACCAAATGGAAGACCCTTCGAAGACGAGGGTAATCGGGGTTCACTTCTAGGAGCAGCCGCAGTAGGTGCAGCTGCTGCTTATATCTTGAAGCCAGATGCTGAAGAAGTCGCTCCAGTTGTTGAGCCTGATCCAGAAATAGAAAATGCTGCTGCGATGTATTACGAGGGCAATGATTCTTACAACGAAGATGAGGGCGAGTATTAGCCAAGCATGTCGTGCAACACGATAGTTGCATCACGAGCTGGGCCAACACCGATTGCAGAGATGCGGCAGTTGCTCATCTTTTCAATAGCTCTTACATAATCCTGAGCATTCTTAGGTAGCTCTTCAAATGTTCTGCAGCCAGTGATGTCCTCTTCCCAACCTGGGAAGTTTTCATAGATTGGCTTTGCGTGGTGGAAGTCAGATTGTGAAACAGGAACTTCTTCCACTCGCTTACCATCTACCTCGTAAGCAACACAAACAGGAATCTCTTTGATGCCGGTAAGAACATCTAGCTTGGTCAATACAAAGTCTGTAAGTCCGTTAATGCGAGCTGAATAGCGAGCAATAGGAGCGTCATACCAACCACAGCGACGCGGACGTCCTGTAGTTGTTCCATACTCGTGACCAGTCTTACGAAGCAACTCGCCCCACTCATCAAACAACTCAGTAGGGAAAGGTCCAGCACCAACACGTGTTGTGTAAGCCTTAACAATTCCGATTACGTTCTGGAAAAGACCAGGACCAATACCAGATCCAGTTGCAGCTCCACCAGCTGTTGCGTTTGATGAAGTTACGAATGGGTATGTTCCGTGGTCAACATCAAGCATTGTTGCTTGTCCACCTTCAAAGAGAACATTCTTTCCAGCTTCGATAGCTTGGTGCAGTTCAAGTGCTGTGTCTGCAACCATCGGACGAAGTCGTTCTGTGTAAGACAGAAGTTCAGCAACAACTTCTTCAACTCTTATTGCAGCGCGGTTGAAAACCTTTGTTAGTAGCTGGTTCTTTTGAACTAATGCTGCTTCAACTTTTTGACGAAGGATTGACTCATCGAACAAGTCTTGAATGCGAATACCAACACGATTGATCTTGTCTGCATATGTTGGACCAATACCGCGACCTGTAGTACCAATAGCACGCTTACCCAAGAAACGTTCTGTGGTCTTATCTAGTGACACGTGATAAGGGGTGATGACGTGAGCGTTAGCTGAAACTCGTAGACGGCTAGTGTCAATTCCGCGAGCGTTAAGAGCATCTAGTTCTTCAAACAACACGTGTAGATCAATAACGACACCGTTTGAGATAACTGGGATAACTCCAGGTGTCAAAATACCTGAAGGTAGCAGGTGCAAAGCATATTTTTCATTGCCAATAACAACTGTGTGTCCGGCGTTGTTACCACCGTTGAACTTCACAACGTATTGAATGTGTTCAGCTAGCAGGTCAGTAGCCTTACCCTTGCCCTCATCGCCCCACTGAGCGCCTACGATAACAAAAGCAGGCATGGCAATCTCATTTCTTTAGAGGTGAATTACACCTTTATTTTACTTTATTGAGACTGCCGGTTGCCCCGCCTAGCCCACTACTCCTTGGTAGGTTTAGTGGCTTTCTTGGTGGCTTTAGGCTTCGGTGCTTCAGCAGGCCAAGTTGCAGGCGCAGGACCTAGAACTTTAGCTGTTCTTTCAATAACTGTTTTGGCTACACGGCTATTGCCTTTGGTCTTATTAAGGACGCCTTTAGCGATAGCCGCTCCTGCGACTGCCTGTCTGGCAACTGCCACGCCCTTAATCGCTCTTCCTTGAGGTAGAAAAGCCACGACTGTAGCTGCCACTCCAACTGCCTTGCGAGCAAACTTCACAGCTGAGCTGTCCAAAATAACAACAAGATCGATGAGCTTCTGATGTTTATCCTCATCTTCCTCATCAATGTCATGCAGTTCCAGCGAAGTAAATACATAAAGCGAGACGGCTGAGGAGAATTCCAAAGAAGAACTGTCGAACTCAGCTTCTGTCGCCTTGAGTTGCTCATCCAGAATTTCCTGAATCTTGCGAGGGGAAGCTTTAGGGTTATCTGCTCGAAGTTCCTCTAATGCTGCAACAGCAAAGGGTCTCTTGGCTTCATAGGCTCGATCCAAGCCTTCACGGCTCTTGTCCTTAGCCTTACCAGCTGTTTCCTTAGTCCAGTTAAGTGCGTTCTTGGCAGCATTTGCAACTGAATCTTTGTTTGGCTTCTTCAAGATAACCTCCGTAAGTATGTGCCCCTTTAGGAACAAGTTCAGTTTATCAACTGCCATTGAAGACGTGTTGCTGAACCCATGCGTGCATGGTTATAGCTGCAGCAGCAGAGGCATTAATTGACCTTGTAGAGCCGAACTGGGTAATCTCTAGGACCACATCGCTGGCTTCAATGGCTTGCTCACTGAGTCCTGGACCTTCTTGTCCAAATAGGAATACACAGGACTCAGGAAGCTTATAGGTCTCTATCTTTTGGCAACCTGGAACATTGTCTATGGCGATGATAGGTAGGCTCTCCTGCTTGGCCCAAGTTAAGAATTCTTCTACTGTTTCATGGTGTCTGATGTGTTGATACCTGTCGGTAACCATAGCCCCACGTCTATTCCAACGCTTATTGCCGATGATATGGACTTCTTGAGCGAGGAAGGCATTGGCATTACGAACTATTGAGCCAATGTTTAGATCGTGTTGCCAGTTCTCAATAGCTACGTGGAATGGGTGTCTCTTGGTGTCTAGGTCTGCCACGATGGCTGACATCTTCCAATACCTGTATTTATCCACCACATTGCGAGTGTCCCCATTTGCCAATAGCTCAGGGTCATAGATGGAGTCAGGGTGGTCATATCCTTCAGGCAGATCGCCTTGCCATGGGCCAACACCCCATGTTGTGAGCTCATGGCTTGGATTGTTTGTTTGTTCTTTATCTGACATCCACTCAAGCCTAACTACGCTAAAGGTAAAGTAGAACCATGGCTGAACGAAGAAAAATAGAGTGTTGGTTAACTGACATGGACGGCGTGCTTGTGCACGAAGGAAAGGCTCTTCCAGGGGCGGAAGAAGTTCTGAACCAGTGGAAGGCAGAGGGACTTAGGTTCCTAGTTCTTACCAATAACTCCATGTACACCCCTAGAGACCTGTCAGCAAGACTGAAGGCCACAGGACTAGACATTCCTTCCAGTGCGATCTGGACAAGTGCTCTAGCAACAGCTGACTTCATTGCCTCTCAGAAGCCAAAGGGTTCTGCTTACGTACTAGGTGAAGCAGGTATGACAACAGCTATGCATGAGATCGGTTACGTCATGACTGATGTAAACCCTGACTATGTGGTTCTAGGTGAAACCAGAAACTTCAACTTTGATTCACTAACTAAGGCAATCAGACTTATTAATAACGGTGCAAGATTTATTGCTACTAACCCAGATGCAACTGGTCCTAGTGCTGATGGCGTATTGCCAGCTACCGGTTCTGTCGCCGCTCTAATCACAAAAGCTACTGGTCGCGAACCATACATCGTAGGAAAACCAAACCCAATGATGTTTAGATCTGCGATGAACAAAATCAACGCTCACTCTGAAACAACCGGCATGATTGGTGACCGTATGGACACCGACATCGTTGCAGGAATTGAAGCTGGTCTTCACACAGTTCTAGTTCTAACCGGTATCGCAGATGAGGCAGAGATTAACAAGTATCCGTTCAGACCAAATGAGATCTTGAACTCTATTGGAGATCTTCTCAACTAGTTCTTAAAGTAAAAAGCCGGTCACTATAGAGTGACCGGCTTTTCTACTAACTTGGAGAATTACTTGACTGTGAAAACCTTTGTCAGTGTCTTTCCGTTTGAGGTTACCTTGACGGTAATCTTTCCCTTCTTGACTGTGTATGAGTAAGCCTTCTTGTCAACAGTTGGAGTTACTGCAACTGGCTTTAGACCAGTGATGGTAACTACAGATCTCTTGCCCTTTGCGTAGCTAAGAGTCACAGTGATCTTGCGACCTGCAGCGGTTGCAGCAATAGATGTTGGTGGGATTGGCTTGTAGTAGTGGAACTCAACTGGAGAACCTGTGTTTACCTTGCCAGTGATTTCAGCAGAGATTCTTGAGAACTTAGAACCAGCTGGAATAGCAGTTGTTGATGTCTTTGGTGGAGCACCTGCAACTGTGTCTGAGTTGTTCAGGCTGAATGCGACAACACCAAAGGCGTCTGTTGTTCCAGTTAGAACAAGTTGATCTTCAGCTGTCTTCGTAGCGTTAGCTGGAAGTGCAGCAACGAAACCTGTTGCAGAGAAGATACCTGCAGCAACCTTTGCTTTAGCTCCTGAGTTAGCCAAGTTGATTCGAACCGTCACAGGCTGGTTCATAGCGTAGGAACCGTTAGCCTTCAATGCCTGGAATGCAACTACAGTCTTTGATCCGATAGGAGCGTAAGCCTGAAGAGTTCCATTGTTGTCTAAAGCGTTAGCCTTACCGTTTGGACCTTCAACTGCTCTTAGAGTCGGTGCAAGAAGTGAAATGCTTGCATCGCTTGCAGTGAAGTCCAAGCCTGCTGGGTTGAAGTAGTGCAACTCAACGAAGTCTGCTGAGTCAGTCTTCTCACCGGTGATGCTAGGTAGGAACTGGCTGAAGCAGTCAGTGGTTGGGTCAGCGTTTGTGTCGTTAGGAGTGTCTGCACCTGGGTTAGCTGGAGCATCAGGCAAGATACCGCCGTATGCTTCACAGTCATCAGGAGAAGCAACTACAAAGTTCACAACTCCGTTAGCGTCTGTCTTACCAATGATGTTGGCACCATCAGATGCGTTTGATGGAGCAGGTCTAGCCTTGATGCCGTTAACCTTCACAGCTGCGTTTGAGTTTGAGTAACCCTTGTTAGCACGAAGAGTAACTGTTGCGTTGGCATATGGAGCACCTGTTGGTGTGGTTGCCTGGAAAACTAGGTTGGTACGAAGACCAAATGGAACGTAGACCTGGTTGAATCGCATACCAACACCGAACCAGTCACAGTCAATCGTGAACTGAGATTCGAAGTCGTAGCGACGTATTGAGTTGTCGTCAGTAAGAGTAGGGCTGATCAAACGAATGTTGTACTTCGGCTTGTCGTTGCTTGCCTGGTTCTCAACTGGGTAAGGGCAGGCAGCTGCATTAGCTGGGGTTGAAATTGCACCTACGCCGACAATAGAAAGCAAGGCAGTGGATGCAAATGCAATTAGTTTGTTGGTCTTTACACTCATTTTTATTCCTTCATTTAGGCCGGAATGTGTGACCGAAGGATTGGAAAAATTACAGGTGTGCAAATCTCCAATATCTTTCGGAGTGCGCACACACTTCCTGTTTTCAGATTAGCCGAGAGAAAGAACTCGTGAAAGCGGTTTCGCGGGTAGTTACCAATTTGTTATCTAAGCGCTACCGCGAATGATGAGCTCTGTGGTTGTGATGAATGGTTGAACATCTTCGCCGTCAAGTTGAGCAATCATTAGCCTGCCTGCTGCTTCACCTAGCGCAACAACATCCTGGCGAATAGTTGTTAGAGCTGGTCTTGTTGTTTGAGCAATTAGGGCATCGTCAAAGCCAACAATCTTGATGTCTTCAGGAACTAACTTCCCCATGTCCTGTAATACGGTGACTGCTCCAGCCGCCATTAGGTCGTTACTAGCAAAGATGCCGTCAACATCTGGGTGATCTCTCAGCAGCTTCCTGGTGTTCTCCATACCGCTCTCAAGCGAGTAGTCACCTTCACAAATTAAACCCTTGGCAGGAACACCTCCGGTTTCCCTGAAGGCTTGGAGGTATCCATCTAGACGTTGCTTAGCAGCGGTTGTTCCAATGTCGCCTGTGATAATGCCGATCTTCTTGCAGCCAACATTGATTAGGTGCTTAGTAGCTGCATATGCTCCACCAAAGTTGTCAGTATCAACAAATGGGATATCGAGGCTTGAGTGTGGGGTTCCTGCAATAACCATCGGAAGCCCGGTCTTCTTGAGGTTATTTACCAAGGCATCGCTGTGTAGGACGAAGAAGATAGCTCCATCAACTTCACCTGACTTTAGATAGTGGGCAACACCGCCATCCGCTGAGCCAACAGGAGAGACCATCAATACTGTGTGGATACCGTTCTCTGAGAGAATTCGGCTTACCCCAGAGGTTACTGTTCCCCAGAATGGGTCGCTAAATACAGAAAGATCATCATCAATAACTACAGCGATTAGTCCAGATCTACCTGATGCGAGGGCTGAGGCAACCCTGTTCTTTCGGTAACCAAGATTGTCTACGGCTTCATGAACTCGTTTAGCTCTGTCTGGGTGGACGCTCTCATCGCCATTTAGTACGCGAGAGACTGTTGCTTCTGAGACGCCAGCTGTTTTGGCAATAACGGTGTAAGTGGGGCGTGGATTAGGAACCATCCTTGCAACCTCCCTCTTACCTGTTGGGTCTACTTTTTAGTGAGGACTTCTAGCGACTTTCCGTTCGTCGCAATAACCTTACTGTAAACGCTTCCAGAAAGTTTCACAATTCTCTGTAATGTTTCAAAATTGACAAAAACGATACCAAATCGTTTCGCGTAGCCTTCTGCCCACTCAAAGTTATCTAGCAGTGACCAGTAGTAATAGCTCTTAACGGGAACACCCTGATCAATTGCATCGCTAACAGCAGCAAGGTGGTTCACTAAGTAATCGACTCTTCGGTAGTCGTTAACTTCACCCTTTTCATCAGGCTCGTCTCCATAGGCAACACCGTTCTCGGTGATTGCGATGTCTTGAATCTCAGGCCAGTCCTTGTGGATGCGAACTAGAAGATCAGTAAGACCAGTTGGAGTGATTGGCCAGCCCATGTCAGTTAGAGGTCCCGGAGGTGTTCCATCTGAGTTGATAGGGAAAGCAAATGTTCCTTCGTTCTTCTCAACCTGCTCGGCAGTTGGAGTGTTTAGGAAAGAGTCTGAGTAGTAGTTGATACCAAGGAATTCGCTATCAATCTTCAGAGCTTCCATATCCCCTGGCTTTACAACCTTAGAAAGCTTGTCGCCATAAAGTTCGACTAGGTTCTGCGGATAGGTTCCGTGCAGCTGAGCATCCATCCACCACTTGTTGATGTTTGAATCCCAGTAGTTGCGCAGTTCTTGTAGTTCTGCGTTGTTCTCGTCATCAATGCGGTAGTTAGTCATGTTCAAAGTAATACCGCTACGAATCTCAGGTCTAACTGCACGAAGTGCACGTGTAGCTTCTGCGTGAGCAAGAGCTGTGTGGTGAGCAACCGCCACTGAAGTCTCTAGATCTTTTAGCCCTGGAGCGTGAACACCTACAAAATGTCCAAGCCAAGTTACACACCATGGTTCATTGATTGTGATCCAGTTAGCCACTCGATCTCCAAAGGCCTCAGCTGCAACAGTTGCGTAATCGGCAAACTGCTGAACGATGTCTCTGTTAGCCCAGCCACCCTTATCTTGAAGTGTCTGTGGCAGGTCCCAGTGATACAAGGTTGCTGTTGGTTGAATACCAGCTTCTAGCAGTCCATCGATTAGACGGTCATAGAAATCAATTCCATGCTTGTTAGGTGCTCCTGTGCCATTAGGAATGATTCGTGGCCATGCAAGAGAGAAACGATAAGACTGAATACCAAGATCTTTCATGATCTTGATGTCTTCTGGATAGCGGTGGTAGTGATCACAAGCGACATCACCTGTGTCACCGTTAACTACTTTGCCTGGAGTCTTTGAGAATGTGTCCCAGATGCTTGGTGTGCGGCCACCGTCGTTGAAGCCACCTTCAATTTGATATGAGGCTGTAGCGGAACCCCAGTTGAAATCTTCTGGAAAACTCATGATTAACCCTTCACTGCCCCGTCCATAACACCACGTACAAGTCTTCTACCAACAAAGATGAAAAGAACTAGTAGAGGAGCTGTTGAAAGGAATGCTCCACCCATGTTCAATGCATAGTCAATTGCGTAGCTACTCTTCAACTGGTTCACTGCAACCTGTGCTGTGAAGTTCTCTGGAGTATTCAATACAAGTAGTGGCCATAGGAAGTCGTTCCATGTTGCCAAGAAGGAGAACAGACCTAGAACGAATGCACTCTGGGAAATGATTGGAACAACGATGCTCCAGTAAGCACGGAATACACCAGCACCATCGATGCTGGCAGCTTCTAGCAACTCGTTAGGAACCTGAGCGTCAATAACCTGACGCATCCAGAACACACCAAAGGCTGTAACAAGAGCAGGAATAATCAATGCACCTAGTGAGTCAATAAGTCCAAGGTTTCCCATGATCATGAACAGAGGAATGATTCCAAGTTGGCTTGGAAGCATCATGGTCAAGATAACAAAAAGCACCATGAACTTCTGTCCACGGAAGTTCAACTTAGCGAAAGCAAAGCCTGCAATAGCTGAGAAGAAAACTTGAGCAAGAGCTACAACAGTTCCAACATAGACAGTGTTTAGAAGTGCCTGGTTGAACTGAGGAAGTGCTTCATACACATTGCTAACAACAGTGAAGAAGCGAGGACCAGGAACAAGTGTTGGTGGAATCTTGCTAATTTCATCTGTTCCGTTTGATGCAACGATGAACATCCAGTAGAACGGGAAGATAGAAAGGAAGGTAACGATACCGAGTGCAATGTACCCGGTGATTCCCATCTTCTGCCAGCGAGGCTTTTTGTTTCTAGCTGGTCTTGGCAATGTCTGCTCTTTCACTGCTACCTGACTCATTTGCTCTCACCTGACAACTTACGTGTGATGAAGAAGTTGATGATTGAAACAATTGCAACAATCACAGTGATCATGATTCCAATAGCAGCTGCATATCCCCACTTATAAGCAACGAATGCTTGCTCGAAGAGGAACAGGGTCAAGGTTGAGAACTGACCTGAGTCACCACCGTTGAATGATCCACCAAGAATCAAAGGCTCAGCGAATACCTGAAGACCACCAATTGTTCCAACGATTAGTACGAAGGTAATGGTGTTACGAAGTGAAGGAAGTGTGACGTAGATGAACTGCTTGAACTTTCCAGCTCCATCCAGTGAAGCTGATTCGTATAGTTCATTTGGAATTGCAAGCATCGCCGCTAAGAAGATTAGAGCGTTGTAACCAGTCCATCTCCAAACAATCATCGAAGCAATTGCTACGTGTGAAGAAGTTGTTCCTTGAACAAAGTCAATGTGTTCAAAACCAAAAGCTCCAACAATGATGTTGACCATTCCAAAGTCACGCCCAAATAGCTGACCAAACACAATTGCAATAGCTAGTACTGAAGTGATGTTTGGAACTAGAAGGATGGTTCTAAAGAATGTAGATCCTCTAAGCGCTGGGTTGTGCAAGATAGCAGCAAGGCCGATTGAGAAAATCAACATCGGAATAGTTGATAGCAACCAGATGTCCAGAGTGTTTAGAAGTGCGTTCCAGAATCTAGTGTCAATAAACAGTTCGTCGAAGTTAGCAAAACCAATGAATTCCTGTGTGCCCAAAGCATCCCAGTTGAAGAACGCAATGTAGACAGAGTAGGCAATAGGAAGCAAACCAAAGATAAGGAACATCACAAAGAACGGTGCAGTAAACAGGTAGCCCCAGCCGCCATTCAGAGAAGGAACAGCGTTTGGGTTGTTCACTTTTCTTTGTGGCTTGGCTGGCTTCCACGGTGAAGGTGGTTTGCTCGCACGAGCTTTACCCACAGTTGTCTGTGACATTCTTATCTCTCGTTAGAAACTATTTACACTTACCAGCTGCGGCAATACCAGTTGCGAATGCCTTGGATGGAACTTTTTCTTTTCCATTTGCAACAAGTGAGATAGCAGATCCCATCGCCATGTCGATGCAGCGCTGAAGCTTACCTTCGAAGATCGGCTTCAACTTCTTCACACCTGTTGCATAAATTTGTCCAACAGGAGCGTTGTTGAAGAATGGGTCCTTGCCAGCAGTGATCGCCTTGTTTGTGTACAGAGACGGGGTTGACGGGAATAGTCCATACATTTCAAAGACCTTCAACTGCTGAGCAGGTGCTAGATACCAAGAGATGAAGTTCCAAGCTTCCTGCTGGTTCTTTGCACCCTTAGGAATTGTTAACTGGCTTCCACCCATGTTTCCACCGCCACCAGGAGCGCTTGCAATGTCCCACTTACCCTTGGTAGTTGGTGACTGTCCCTTGATGTAGCTTGTCATCCAGGCTGGAGCAAGCATCGCTGCGAAAGTTCCCTTAGTCATACCTACGTTCCAGTCAGACGAGAACTGGCCAATGCGAGTGCCGATGTTTGCTGTGTTTGCTGAAACAGTTGTATCGAATGCTAGTTTGACCTGCTTGTTGGTCTTGAAGATTAGTTGACCCTGGTCTGTTCCGTTGTTTCTGTAGTACTTCTCAGTTCCCTGGTTCATAACCGCAGGGTAGACAGTTCCGATGTTGTCCATGAAGCCGACAGGTTTCTGGGTGGCATAAAACTTCTTATTTTCACTTGTCCCAGTTTTAGTAAGCGCAGCAAGACCGGCCTTAAACTTTGAAGTCTTTGTTGCCGCTACGTACTTCTTACCGAATGCAATGAATTTCGGCCAGGTGCTCCAAGCACTACTTACAGATGCTCTTGTGTAAGGAAGTCCAGCAAGCTTGAAAAGATCCCATCGGTATGCCGCTTCCAAGCCTCCAACGTCAGTCGGAATACCAATAACACTGTCGTTGTAACCAACGCCGTGCTCCCAACGCCAAGGAAGGTAGTCCTTCTTGATGTCAGTTGCGTTCTTTCCAGCATTGTTTCTTAAGTTACGAAGATCAACGAAACACTGTGGGTATGAACGCCAAAAACCGGAGTATGAAATCTCAACGGCAGCAATGTCTGGGTTACCCGCTCCACCAGCAGCACACTGGGTGAATAGACCAGTACCGTTTAGGGCATCCAGGTCTGACTTCTTGATAGCTAGCTTCACGTCTGGGCGAAGCTTTCTGTATTCAGCAACTAGTGCTGGCTGGATGACGTCACCAAATGTGTTGACGGTCAAAACGATACAGCCGTTACCTGAGACTGTCGCCTTTGTACAGTCCACAACAGCTGAGGCTGGTGAAACAAATCCTAAAACACCCATAGTTAGGGTCGCGGTAGCCAAAAGGGCTGCTGCCTTGATCGAAACAAACTTCTTAGACATGTCATTCTCCTACTGAGTGGGTGCCTCCCCATCTAGTTATTGTGCGATAACTATCTGGGGAGGCCTACGCCCTCGATAATAAGGTTTGTAGTAAACTGCGAAAGCGGTTTCACAGTAATACTAAGTTAAGCGTGAAAGCGGTTTCTCAGCAATCTGAGAAGGCGTAATCAGGCCATTTGTTACCAAAAAGTAATCATTCTTGGTGCTCTTTCCCAGCCAAGACGTCTTTCATAGGAGCAGAAGAGGTAAGCCGTGAAGAAAAGTACTCGCACCAGATTTATAGCTGCATCGATTGCAGTTTTGTCCCTATCCCTTGGATCAGTCAGTGCCCAGGCCACTGCCCCAACTGTGACTAAGCCTGCTAAAGAAAAGCTCCTATGGGCTCAGTGGTTCGGCGAGAAATCAAGAACCCCTGTAAACAGCAAGTACTGGAGCTATGACATCGGTGATGGCTACGGCTGGGGTAACAATGAGAAGCAGTATTACACCAATAAGCGAGACAACATCTCAACTAACGGCAAGGGCCATTTGGTTATTACAGCCATCAAGCTGGATGAAAACAAACCTGGCGACCAGTACCGCTGCTTCCTTTACCTAGACTGCCTTTACTCAAGTGCCAAGATTGTCACCCGAGGAAAACTTGGGTTTAAGTACGGAACCATTTCTGCCCGTATTCAAACAACTGCAGGAGTTGGCATGTGGCCAGCATTCTGGATGCTAGGTGTTCCTCGTCCAACTTGCGATGGTTGGCCATCATGTGGAGAGATTGACATTGTTGAAACAAGAGGATCTGACCCATTCACTTCTGTTGCTAGCTTGCACGGACCTGGTTACTCAGGTGGAAGCGCGCTAAGCACTTATTACTCAGCAGGAAATACTCCACTAAGTGATGGTTTCCACACTTACCGTGTTGACTGGCTTCCAAACTCAATCAAGTTCTATGTTGATGGAAGACTTATTGGTTCACACAGAAAGAGCACTATTGCTCCTAAAGACTGGGTGTTCAACGCTGAGTTCTACTTGATCTTGAACCTGGCTACTGGAGGTAACTTCGATGGTGGAGCACTGGATGAATCTATTGAAAAAGCACAACTAAAAGTTGACTGGATTAAGTACGAAACTCTAAATGGAGTTGGTCAGCTAATCAAGAAGTAATTAGCGAAGTTGTAAGTCATCGAGGGTGACGGCTGTGAAGTATTTATAGCCTGCATCCTCGATTACTTTTTGTGCCCCAGTGTCTCTATCAACAACAGTTGCAACAGCAACAACAATTGCTCCTGCTTCTTCTAGAGCCTTAGCTGCAGTTAGTGGAGAACCACCGGTTGTTGAAGTATCTTCAACAACTACAACTTTCTTACCCTTAACATCAGGTCCTTCGACCTGTCTTCCCATGCCGTGAGCTTTAGCTTGCTTACGAACTACAAAAGCATCAATGCTTCTACCTCTACTTGCTGCTTGGTGCATTACAGCTGTTGCAACAGGATCAGCCCCCATAGTCAAACCACCAATAGCAACAAAGTCAGTCACACCATTCTCATCCAACATGTCAAGCATTACCTGACCAATAAGTGGTGCTGCTTCATGGTGAAGAGTAGCTCTACGAAGATCAACGTAGTAATCAGCTTCAATACCGCTAGACAGAGTCACTCTGCCGTGAACTACAGCTAGTTCTTTAATGAGTTCAACAAGGCGGTGCTTAGCGGAAGAAGTATCAGTCATGTCTTAAGTTTAAGTAATGCGCATAGCAACTCATAACGTGAACTCAATTAGAACTCGTGTCGGACGTGTAATCGACTGGATGCAGAGAGCAGATATTGATGTTCTTGCTATGCAGGAGATTAAGTGCAAGCCAGAGCAGTTTCCTATGCAGGCCTTTACTGACGCTGGATATCACGTGGTTCTTCATGGTTTGAACCAATGGAATGGTGTTGCTTTTGCTAGCAAGATTCCAGCCGTTGATGTTGAGGTTGGTTTCCCTGGCATGCCAGGCTTTGGGCCTGAAACAGCTCAAGAAGCAAGAGCGCTTGGAGCAACATTTGGTGATGTGAGACTTTGGTCTCTCTATGTTCCTAACGGAAGAACTCTTGATGACCCTCACTACACATACAAACTTGAATGGCTAGACAGACTAGCTTCAGTTACTGCTGAGTGGTTAGAGCATGAACCAGATCAAGCTCTTGCTCTAATGGGTGATTTCAATATCGCTCCACTTGATAAAGATGTTTGGGACATGGATGCATTCATAGGTTCAACACACGTGTCGGAAGCAGAACGTGATGCATTCAATGCATTTGAACAAATCGGTATGCAAGATGTTGTTAGACCTCTGATTCCTGATGGCTATACCTATTGGGATTACCAACAACTTAGATTCCCTAAAGATGAAGGAATGAGAATTGACTTCATCTTAGGTAATGATGCATTTGCCGAGAGAGTGCAATCAGCAGAGATAGTTAGAGATGAAAGAAAAGGCGAAGGCCCATCTGATCACGTTCCTGTTGTTGTTGATATTTCCTAATTAGCCAACAACAGGTATTTGAGTTACAGACGCTGCATTCTCTAGTGAACCTAGGTTAGACATATCTGTAAAGCCAAGCTGTGTCATCTGATCAATTGCAACACCTGCACGACGACCTGACTTGCAATAGATAAGGTACTTACCCGCTGGGTCTAGTTGAGAAATAGTTCCGACAAAGTCGCCAACCTCAACAGGAATGTTTACAGCACCTTCAAGGTGACCTGCGTTGAATTCTTCAACTGTTCTTACGTCGATAATCGCTGTTGCAGTAGAAGCGTCAATTGGCACTGTAGTTGAGCAAGCAGTTGTTGTGAACAGCATTGTTAGAGCCAAAGCTAACCCAGTAAAAATCTTTGTAATTCGCATAATTTGCTTTCCTTTCTTATACCCCTAGGGGTATACTAGCAGCAAGAGGAGCAAATTATGCAAATAGAACCACAGGAACTAAAACAAGCCAGAGACCGCCTAATGCGAGTCCAGGGACAAATCCAGGGCATCGTCAAGATGATCGATGAGGGCCGTGACTGCTCAGAGCTACTTAACCAGTTAGCTGCTGCGAACACTGCCCTTCAGCGAGCAGGATTTATTGTTGTTTCCACCGCGATGGAGAAGTGTGCTGCTGAGCCAGCAGGTAGCGAGAACAAGAAGGCACTCGAAAAGGCTTTCTTAGCGTTGGCATAATGAGGATCCTTATTGTTGGTGGTGTCGCCACCGGTATGTCAGCTGCTACAAGACTTCGTCGCCTAGACGAGCACGCTGAGATCACTGTTTATGAGAAGAGTGGCAACGTTAGCTACGCTAACTGTGGTCTTCCCTACTACCTAAGCGGAGTAATCGACAGCAGAGCTGCTTTACTGCTTCAGACTCCTAAATCTCTAAAAGACAGATTCAACCTAGATGTGCAGGTCAACAGCGAAGTTCTTAGCATTGATCTTGCTAACAAGACCATTCGAGTAAGAAACACAGAAGTTGATGTTGAGCACACCGACTCTTTCGACAAGCTCATTATTGCTACCGGTGCACGCCCAAGACTTCTTGAAGTTCCAGGAGGCGAGCGAGCCATTCCACTTCGCAACATTGAAGATGTTGATCGTGTTAAAGCAAACATGGATGAATCAGCAGAGAAGACAGCAGTAATTGTAGGTTCTGGATTCATTGGTATTGAAGTTGCCGAGAACCTACACGAAGCGAATTACAAGATTCATCTTGTAAACAGCAGCAAGCAGGTTATGGGAACTTTCGATCCAGAAATAGCTGAACCTCTACAAAAAGCAATTGATAGCGCTGGCATTCAAATGCACCTAGGACTAACAGTTAAAGAAGTAACTCCTACTTCAGTAGTTCTAACAGATGGACAGGTTCTACCTGCAGCTCTTGTAATCAATGCAGCAGGTATTACCCCTGAGGTAACACTTGCTAAAGAAGCTGGCTTGACTATTGGTGAAACTGGTGGAATCTGGGTTGATGAGAATCACAGAACTAGTGATGCAAATGTTTACGCAGGTGGAGACGCTGCTCAGAAGCAAAGTTTCCTAAGCGATAACTATGGACTCATTCCACTAGCGAACCTTGCTAACAGACATGGTCGTGCAATTGCTGATGCAATCTATGGTTTGCCTACAGGTTCAACTAAATCTCTAGGAACAAGCATCATTGGTGCATTTGGTGTTGCTCTAGCAATGACAGGGCTTAGTGAGAAGAGTGCTAAAGAGCAAAACATTTCTTACAAAGCTATTCACCTTCACCCAAGCGATCACGCTGGTTACTACCCAGGTGCAAGTTCAATGTCTATGAAGGTTCTATTTGATCCAGCAACTGGATTGATTCTTGGAGCACAGGCAGTTGGTGAAGCAGGTGTTGATAAGCGTATCGATGTTATTGCAACCGCAATCAAGGGTCGTCTAACTATTAATGACCTAATGGATCTTGAACTTACCTACGCTCCACAGTTTGGTTCGGCTAAAGATGCAATCAATCAAGCTGGTTATCTAGGTAACAACGTCTTCACTGGAAAAACAAAAACTATCCAATGGGACCAAGTTGATGAATTTGTTTCAGCTGGTTTCACACTGATTGACGTTAGAACTCCAACAGAGCATACTGCTGGAAATATTCCAGGTTCTAGAAACATCGAAGTCAACGTAATGAGAGAACACGTCGAAGAACTAAAAGACAAAAAGATTATTGCTTTCTGCCAGGTAGGTCAACGAGGTCACACTGCAAGTTCACTCTTGCAGGGTTATGGAATTGAAGTCGTCAATCTTGACGGTGGATATAAAACCTGGCGAACAGCAATGGACGCTAGAGAAAGAAGAGAAGGATAAGTAAATGTGTCAAAAAGTAACCTGTCGTAAATGTCAGAAGGCTACCTGGAGTGGCTGTGGTCAACACGTCAGTCAGGTAATGAAGGGTATTCCTCAGTCAGAGCGCTGCCAGGGACACCAGAACGACCCGAAGGAACCTGGTTTCTTCGCAAGATTATTCGGTAAGAAGTAAGGAAAAGAACTATGTGTAGTCCAGCATTATGCGAATCATGCAACAAAGTAACTTGGGCTGGCTGTGGCCAGCACATCGAAGAAGCGCTAGAGGGTGTTCCTGAAGAGCAGCTATGTAAGTGTGGAAACTAGCTAGCTAAAAACTCTTTACGTTCTTGAGGATTGTATTTCTCAATTGCGTATCTAAGCATCGTTCTAGGCATTTTGGCTTTGTGCTTATTTAGGAATTCAGTGAGTAAGTCTTGATCTCGCTTACCGACTTCCCTCAACATCCAACCGGCTGCCTTATGAATTAGGTGATGTTCATCAGTTAGTGCTTCTTTAGCCATAGCTAGTGTTGGACCGAACTTACCTATCCGGATGAGTGGGAAGGTGAGGAGTATCGAAGCTCGTCTTTCCCAGAGGTTATCTGACTTAGCTAGTGCTCTTAGAAATGGAGCACCATAGCCAAGATGCCTTGAAAGAATTTCTCCCATGTATGGCGCACTGGCGTCAATCAGATCCCAGTTATTCACCTTGTTTGTCTTGACTAACATCAGCCAGAATTCAAATAGCGCGATGCGTTCTGCGTCGTCTTTAGTTTTTGAATACTTGTGATTCAAGATGACCAGCGCTGTTAGACGCTCTTCGTGGTACTTCGAGTTAGCCAATGTAGCCAGCTCTTTTTGAGGAAGGTCTTTGTACTTCTTAGCAATGAGCCTGGTGTCAGGAACTGTGACGCCAAGAAATATATCTCCAGCGCCATAGCTGTCTTCGCCAAAGACCTTAGTCTTAGCCGAACCGACTGCCCACTCCTTTGATGCGACAGCCCTTAGATCCTTTTTGAGCTGGTCAAGCTGGGTCATTTAGTTCAAATTACCAATCACAACAAGTGAATCTCCTGCAACAGGAACGAACTCACTTGTCTTTGAAGGGTTAAGAACAACACCTGTTGAACCTTCAGCACCCGTGCCTGATGCCAAGCGATAGCCAATAGCTGATTCACCGTGGTTACGAGCATTAGCAACTAGTTCAGCAAACGAAACAGACTTACCTAGCTTTGCGTAATCAGTAATGTCTCTAACGTTCAGAGTTGCACCTTCAGCATCAAATAGATCTTCAAACACTGGAGCAAGTGCTGGGTTCTCGCTGATCTGAGCAATTAATAGAGCAGCTAGAGAGTCGCTAACAACAAGATCATCTACTGCTGCAACTCTTGCAAGTTCAGATTTTCTTGAGTCAAGAATCTCTGCAACTAGACGTGTTGGTTCAACACCATTACCTTCGGCTGCAAACAACTGGTTCATCTGCAACATGGTCAACATTGTTTGAGCATCTGCTTCACTCTGACTAATTGCATTGCGGTAACCAAGAACAATAACTTCGTTGAACTTCTTACCCTTTGCAGCTGCAATCAAATCATCAACATCGCCAGAGACGCTAGCGAAGGTTACCTTGATAGAACCAAACTTTAGGTTCTTTAGTTCATCTGTTGCAACATATCGAGACTGAGCGACGATGTGGACAGTAGAGCCCTTAGGTAGGAAGCTAGCTAGTTCATTTAGAACTGTTCTACCCATTGAAGACCAGCCGATAATCAGTAGGTGCTCTGCAGCATCCTTTGCTCTTACAACTGGCTTGACCTTGGTCTTTGCAATGTCTTCTCTCACACCTGTGTAGACGACCTTGTCATCGTCTTCAGCAATTGCAATAACTTTCATACCCTTCTTGATCTTGAAGTTCTGCGCAGGGTTGACAAGTGAAGTTCCGTCTTCATTCAATAGACCAATAACAGAAGCGTCACTGAAAGCAAGAAGTGCATCTGCATATGTCTTGCCATGTAAAGCAGGAACATCTGCGAAGTAGATTTCATCACCATCAAAGTCCAGTAGGTCTAGAACAACAGCTGCAAGTCCTGGTCTTCTCGAAGCCTGTGCTGTAACACGAGCGATGATCTCTTGAGAACGAACAGTGATGACCTGACCTTGAGTTGCAACTGTTAGTGCTTCACCAGTGTTCGCATCGTCAATCTCAGTGATGATCTTGATGTCTGTGTTTGGGTTTATTGCCTTTATAGCAAGAACAGCACTAACCACGTTTGCATCTCCAGCTTCATCGCTATCTAGAACAATGATTGATTTAGCGTTAGCAATGTTTGTTCTCTTCAAGTCTTCAGGGTTGGTAACATCACCTGTTCTTGTAACAACCTTTAGCTTGCCTAGATCTTTAGCTCGAGCTTCAATCTCACCTTCCATGAAGTCACGGGTTTGGTCCGAGAAGATAACTACGTTTGCCTTCTTTACGTTTGAGTTAGCAATAGCTAGCTCTTTCAGGATTGGGTAAATACGGTTTGACCAACCCAAGATAAGGGTGTGGTTGTTGACAATGATTGGGCTCTTACCCTTACGAAGCTTTTCAAAGGTTCTAGTAATTGCTCCAACGATGAAACCTGTTACAGCTCCACCTAGGGCCACAGTACAGGCCCAAGTTAGGAAGCTAAGAATACGTTCAGCCCAAGTGGCTTCTGCACCCTTACCAAACAGGGTTGCAAATGACTGCCAGAAGGTTTCGAACTCAAATACAACCTGAGCATCAGGTCGAGTAATAAATGGAAGAGCAAACAAGATAGCTCTGATGAAGACCAACAGGATGCTGAAGATGATCATCAGGACCAACATCCAGGTAACGAACATACCGCTCTTAGCTATGGAGTTATCGAAGCTGTATTTGAGCTTTGCTCCAAGACTTGGCTTAGAAGGAGTTGGTTTTACTGGTTCGCCCTGAGAGCCCTGGCCATAGGTGCGTTCTTGTGATTTATTGGTCATAGTGCCCAATTTTAGCGAATCAGCCAGTTCTTGAAGAGGCTAAAGTTCGCCTTAAAGAACTATTGGGAGCGTCTCCACAGCACAACTGAGGTTGATCTCTTAGGTCTGCTACCAGATGGCAAGCTAACTGTTCCGCCATCCCCAACGGCAAATACTCTAGCCCCCGGTTGCTTCTGAGAGAGCTCTTCAACGAGCTTTTCTAGTTCAGTGACTCTTATCTTCATGTCCACTACATAGTTCTCAAGATCAAGGATTCTCTTAATAGCAACTAGGGATACTCCTTCGCTAGAAAGCTTGGCTACTTCTGCCAACTGGCTCACATTGCGAAGGGTATATCTTCTGGACTGACCAATAGTTCTGCTTGGTCTAACTAGACCCATGCGGTCATATTGACGAAGGGTTTGCGGATGCATCTTGGCTAGCTCAGCAGCTGCTGCAATAGTCAGGATTGGTGCATCAGGATCTATGTAATTCATTAGAGAAGTCCTGCTCTATTCAATAGATCTTGTCTTGGATCTTCCTTAGGAAGTAGTTCATCGAATTCAGCGAGTGCTTTAGCAGCCTTGTCACTGATGTGTGATGGAACAAGAACTTCAACGCTTGCTAAAAGATCTCCGGTGCCTTTAGAAGTTGTGACACCTTTACCTTTAACTCTCAACACTCTTCCATTAGGAGTGTTAGGGGCTACTTTAAGTTTCACTGGATCTCCGCCAAGTGTTGGCACAGAAATAGTTGCACCTAATACAGCTTCAGCAAAGGTTACTGGAACAGTTAGACGCAGATTGTTTCCGTCTCTACTGAATACCGGATGAGGTTTCACAGAAACAGTAATGATCAAATCTCCGTTAGGACCACCGTTAGGTGAAGCAGCACCTTTGCCACGAAGTTTAATCTTCTGACCATCTAGAACACCAGCAGGTATTTTTGCATTGATTGGATCCATGCCTGTGTAGTTCAACTTAATGGTTGTTCCATTAACAGAATCAATAAATGGAAGTTCAGTTGTTGCAGTTAGATCTTGACCTGGCATCGGACCACCGAAACCACCAAAGCCTCTTCCGCCTCCGCCACCAAACAAGTTGGCAAAGACATCTTCAAAGCCTGCATTGGATTGTCCTTGACCACCAGGAGCTGTGAATCTTGCTCCGCCGCCCATAGCTCTGAACTGGTCGTATTCTCTTCTTTGTTCTTTATCTGAAAGCACAGAATACGCTTCAGAGATTTCTTTGAACTTAGCTTCAGATTTAGCGTCCCCAGGATTCGAGTCAGGATGATATTTCCTAGCAAGCTTTCTATAAACCTTCTTGAGGTCTGCTTCAGCAACGTCCTTAGCTACGCCAAGAACTTTATAGAAGTCCTTCTCTAACCAATCTTGACTTGCCATTTGTTACTACTCCGCTTCAGGAATAAAAACTGCAACCATTGCTGGACGAATTAGACGATCACCGAGTCTGTATCCCGGAGAGATTACATCCGCAATAACATTCTCTGTTACATCCTTTGAAGGAGTCTGCACAAGTGCATTGTGTATTTCAGGATCGAACTTCTCTCCCTTTTCACCAAACACAACAAGACCAAACTTGTCTCCACCATTTCGCAGTTTGTTTAGAACCGCTGCGAATGGAGAACCTTCAAGATCACCGTGTGCTTCTGCTAATGAAAGGTCATCGAATGCAGGTAGGAATGCTCGAATCACTTCAGCTATAGCTGCATCACGTGCAACATCCCTGTCTCGTTCAACACGAGTCTTGTAATTCACAAACTCAGCCTGCAGTCTCTGCAAATCAGCTAGAAGCTCCGCTTCCTTGCTGATAGGCCCTGTTTCTTCAACAAGTTCTTGTAATTCAGCATCTAGCGGATCCTGAGGAGAGTCAGTGCCATTAGGCACTGACCCGTTGTCCTCAGACATTACTTCTTCTCTTCTTCTTCGTCGACTACTTCAGCATCAACCACGTCTTCAGTTGAAGGAGCTTCCTGCTCTGCTTCTTGTGAAGCAGCAGCGTAGATAGCTTCGCCCAACTTAGTTTGTGATTCAGTTAGCTTCTCAAGAGCTGACTTCACTGCATCGAAGTCCTCTCCTGCAAGAGCAGTCTTTAGAGCATCAACATCTGCTTGCACATCAGTCTTTACTTCTTCAGAAAGCTTCTGGTCGTTGTCCTTGATCAACTTCTCGATCTGGTAGACCATCTGCTCACCCTGGTTGCGAGTATCTGCTTCTTCACGACGCTTCTTGTCTTCAGCAGCGTGCTCTTCAGCATCCTTAACCATGCGCTCAATGTCTTCCTTAGAAAGTGAAGAACCACCGGTAATAGTCATTGACTGTTCCTTGTTAGTTCCCTTGTCTTTAGCAGACACGTGCACGATACCGTTTGCATCGATGTCGAAGGTAACTTCGATCTGTGGCAAACCTCTAGGTGCTGGAGCAATACCAGTTAGTTCAAAGTTTCCAAGTGACTTGTTGTCTCTAGTGAAATCTCTTTCACCTTGGTAAACCTGAATGCTAACTGCAGGCTGGTTGTCATCAGCTGTTGTGAAGACTTCTGATCTCTTAGTTGGAATCGCAGTGTTACGTTCGATCAACCTAGTCATGATTCCACCCTTGGTTTCAATACCAAGAGATAGTGGAGTCACGTCAATCAATAGAACGTCTTTACGCTCACCCTTTAGAACACCAGCTTGCAAAGATGCACCAACTGCAACTACCTCATCAGGATTAACACCCTTGTTAGCTTCTCTACCACCGGTAAGGCTCTTAACAAGTTCTGCAACCTGTGGCATACGTGTTGAACCACCAACAAGAATTACGTGTGCAATGTCAGCAACTTTTACGCCTGCTTCTTTGATTACGTCGTTGAATGGTTTACGAGTACGCTCTAACAAATCGTTTGTTAGTTGTTCGAACTGTGCACGAGTGATTGTCTCGTCCAAGTTAGCTGGACCATTCTCTGTTAGAGAAAGGTAAGGCAACTGAACGTTGGTTGACATTGACTGAGAAAGTTCTTTCTTAGCCTGCTCTGCTGCTTCCTTTAGACGCTGAAGAGCAATCTTGTCTTTAGCAACATCAACACCAGTTGTTTCCTTGAACCTCTTAACCAAGTGATCAACAAGTCTCTGATCCCAGTCATCTCCACCTAGGCGGTTATCACCTGAGGTAGCTTTTACCTGGATAGTTGAGAAGCCATCATCTTTTCCAACTTCAAGAAGTGAAACGTCAAATGTTCCACCACCTAGGTCGAATACCAAGATAAGTTCATCTTCTTTACCTTTATCAAGACCGTAAGCAAGAGCTGCAGCTGTTGGCTCGTTGATAATTCTTAGAACGTTTAGGCCTGCAATCTCACCTGCTTCTTTGGTTGCTTGACGCTCGGCGTCGTTGAAGTAAGCCGGAACAGTAATAACTGCATCTGTTACTGGCTCACCTAAATAGGTCTCAGCATCTCTCTTAAGCTTTCCTAAGATACGAGCTGATAGTTCTTGGGCGGTGTATTTCTTACCGTCAACATCAAAGTTCCAAGTGGTACCCATGTGACGCTTCACCGAAGCAATGGTGCGATCCACGTTTGTGACTGCCTGGCGCTTAGCGGTTTCACCGACAAGCACTTCGCCGTCCTTTGTGAATGCAACGATCGAAGGGGTTGTGCGGAAACCTTCAGCGTTAGCAATAACGGTTGGTTCTCCACCTTCTAATACGCTTACTGCGCTGTTTGTTGTACCTAGGTCTATACCTACTGCACGTGCCATGTGGTTGTTCTCCTTATTAGTGCCCGCCCTTACTGGGCCGCAGCTTTTGTGTCTCAATGCTCGAACTTGAGCGTTGTTGACTCAAGTTTCACAAATCCCAAGCATTATGTCAAGCAAATAACCTGAAAACTTGATGTGAGTCGGCTCAAGTTCGCTCAAGGCAAACAGAACACTAATCGTTGTGAAAAAGTACTTGAAACCAGACATTTTTGGAGCTTTTTGCCGTCAAACTTTTCCTATGACTAATTCAACTAAGCCAAAATCAAAGCACGCTACCTGGGCATGGATGCTATGGGACTGGGCTGAACAGCCTTATCCGACCATCTTCCAAACATTCATTTTCACCACTTACATAACTGGGCTTGCGTTTACGGCATCGGGTGCTCTTGAAGGCACCGCAGCTTTTGATGCTACGGTTGCCTCCACTGAACGTGCTGTGTTGGCGACCCAATTGGGTTGGGCCGGGCTCGTTGCGGGATTGATAGTCGCTTTCTCCGCTCCTGTGTTTGGTAGAAGAGCTGACACTTCTGGAAGAAGAAAGTTCTGGTTACTCATAAACACAGGACTGCTAGTTCTAGTCATGCTCGCCTCTTTCTTTGTCGAGCCAAAACCTGAATTTTTCCTCTTCGCTCTCATTCTGTTCGCAATAGGAAGCGTTGTTCAGGAAACGGCTTTTGTCAACTACTTCGCGATGCTGAAACAAGTCACTACTGAATCGTCCATGGCACGAGTATCTGGCATGGCATGGGCACTTGGATATGTCGGCGGAATCATTCTGCTGTTGGTCTCTCTAGTGCTTTGTTATCTACCTGGACATCCTGTCTTCCCTGACGAAGAAGGTTCACTAAACATCAGAGTCATTTTCTTGTTTGCAGCTGCTTGGATGGTTGTCTTTACAATTCCTTTGATCCTCTTTGTTCCAGAGCTCGAAAAGAGCAAGAGCCCTATCGCTCGTGAGAGAGTTCTTGACAGCTACCGAGCTTTATTCAAGCAAATTATTGGTTTGAGAAAAACTAACCCAGATGCTCTAAAGTTCCTCATCGCAAGTGCGATTTATCGAGATGGTCTTGCAGGTATCTTCACTTACGGAGCAATACTTGGAACAGTAGCTTTTGGATTTGATGACACCGGTGTGATTCTTTATGGCGTGGGTGCCAACATTGTTGCCGGCATCGGTGCATTCCTTGGAGGTCTACTCGATACGAAGATTGGAACCAGACGAGTCATTATTGTCTCACTAATCGGATTGATTGTTGCCGGTACCTGCGTGTTTGTTTTTGCAGGTCTGGGTCCAATCACTTTCTGGGTTTTCGGTCTCGCGCTAACTCTCTTTGTGGGACCTGCTCAGGCTTCCAGCAGAACCTTCGTCGCTAGGTTTGCTCCTGTAAACAGAGAAGGAGAAGTATTCGGTCTTTACCAAACAACAGGTAGAGCAGCTTCTGTACTATCTCCGACCCTATGGGTATTTGCTCTTACCGTAGCTACCGCAGCTGGAGCATCAAACCCCGCACTATTCGGAATACTCGGAATTCTCGTACTTCTTGTCGTCGGACTAATTCTGCTTTTGAGAGTTCACCCGCAACCTCAAGTTATGGATTAGTAGGTTTCGAAATAAAAAGAACCCGTCCACTGGGACGGGTTCTCTTTATTAATCCTTTTGTTCGAGAGGTTCATTGCCAACATCTGTTTGATAGAAGTTGAGGAATGAACGTGAAGCTGTTGGGCCTCTTTGTCCTTGGTATCTGCTGTTGTATTTAGCTGAACCGTAAGGTGTCTCTGAAGCACTTGATAGCTGGAAGAAACACAGCTGACCGATCTTCATGCCTGGGTATAGCTTGATAGGCAATGTTGCTGTGTTTGAAAGTTCTAGAGTTACGTGACCTTTGAAGCCTGGGTCAACGAATCCTGCTGTTGAGTGGGTGAGTAGACCTAGTCTTCCTAGAGAGCTCTTACCTTCAAGTCTTGCTGCAATGTCATCAGGCAGTGTTACAAACTCATAGGTTGAACCAAGAACGAATTCACCTGGGTGCAGGATGAATGGTTCGTCAGCACTAACTTCAATCAATCTAGTTAGATCTGGCTGGTCTATTGCTGGATCGATGAATGCGTATTTGTGATTGTCGAATAGACGGAAGAACCTGTCTAATCTCACATCCATGCTGGATGGCTGTAACAAGCTCATCTCTAATGGGTCTAGGCCAATACGGCCTGCTTCAATCTGGCTTCTGATATCTCTGTCTGACATTAACATAATCAAAAGGTTACCCTGAAGTTCTCTAAGGGTGCGGTTGGTTGGCAGTGTGTAAGGCAAAATAGAACCTATGCGCGATAAAGAGGGACGTATCACTCCTCCTGAGAAACTCAAAAGAGTCTTCGAGGGACAGGCTGATGCTTTAAACAAAGTCCCTAAGAACAAAAGAGGTCCTTTAGGGGCGGCGGTTACCCTTCGCCTAGGGCACCTGTTCTCTCGCTGGTTAGAGCGAAATATAGATGTGAGCTGGAAAGGCTCAGCTCCTCAGTTGATGCTGATTGCAGTTCTAGTAAGACACAAGACTTTGACTATGGGTGAAGCAGCGGAGCTACTAGATGTGACTCCTAGAGCTATCACCAGACTGGTTGACTCCCTTGAGAAGGATGGACTAGTCACTAGACAGGTAAGCCCTCATGACAAGCGTGTTTATCTGATTTCTGTAACGGCTAAGACTGAGGCTCAGGCTAAGCAGATGATGCCTAAGCATGAGAAGAAGATGTCTGAGTTGTTCAGTGTCTTTACCGATGCAGAGTTACTTGAGTATCTGAGACTCAGTAGCAAACTAGCAGAGCATCTAAAGAAAGATCTAAAGAGCGACGACTAGTGCTCTAAGCCAACCTTCTTCTGAATCCAAAGCATCCACTTAGGTGCATACCAGTTAGCATTTCCAAAGAGTCTCATCAGAGCTGGAACTAGTAGAGCTCTAATGATTGTTGCATCAAGCAAAACAGCGAATGCAATTCCAAGTCCAAGCATCTTCATAATGCTCACACCGCTCGTTGCGAAAGCAACGAAGGAGAAAGCAAGAACTAAAGCAGCTGTTGTGATGATTCGACCAGATCTCTGAAGACCAAGTGCAACTGAGTCATTAGTGTCCAGCCCCTTATCGTGTTGTTCCTTAATTCTTGAAAGCAAGAACAACTCGTAGTCCATAGATAATCCGAAAGCAATTACCGCAACCAACACAATCGAAGAAGAATCAATTGTGCCAGGGGTAGCAAAATCACCAAGCAACCACTTTAGGTTTCCATCCATAAATACCCAAACTAAGAAACCTAGCGTTGCAAACAGAGATAGGAAGTTTAGAAGGACTGCCTTGATTGGAAGTATTAGTGATCCAGTGAAAAGGAAAAGCAGAATCAAAGTTGTAATTACAATCCAAAGCACTGCCCAAGGAAGATTATTTGTAATTCCAAGAAGTGAGTCCGTATAGGAAGCAGCTGATCCACCAATAAGAATCTCTGAGAAATTATTTGGTTGGTCTCTAAGGCTCAGTGTCATCTCTTCACCAGCTGGGCTTCTAGGCTCAACATCGGCGATAACAACAATGCGAGTCCAGCTGTTACCTTCGTAGTCCTTGAAAAGTCCCTCTGTTCCAGGAATTAGCATTCCATCACTGAAAACACCTTCAGACATCTCTACCTTTGAGAAAACACCCACAGAAGTCTGAACTCTAACGATGTCTTCTTGATTAGAAAGTTTTGTTGCAAAACTTGTAATTTGCTCATCGTTGGAACTCTTAACCATGATCTCAACTGGTGAACCCTCGCGACCAGAGAATCTTTCACGGATCTGATCGGTAGCAACTACAACTCTGTTATCTGGTGGCAAGATACGGTCATCAATTAGCCCCAGCTTTACACCGGTTCCTAGTGATGCCAATGAACCTAAGGCGATGACGGAGACAACGATGATAGCTACCGGTCTCTTCATTACAAATACTGCAAGCTTTGACCAGAAGCCAACATCCTTAGTAGGGCGATGTTTGAATAGCGGCCACTTCTCTAATCTGTCACCCAAGATGTTGAGCATTGCTGGCAGGGCAATCAGGGCAGCTGCAACTGCAAGCCCTACTGAAACAAGTCCAGCCATAGCGAATGACTTCAAGAATGTTTGTGGGAAGAAGTTCAAGGCAACCATTACTAAAGCAACCGTTAGACCAGAGAAGAACACAGTTCTACCTGCAGTCATCATGGTGACCTCAACTGCCTTGGCAACATCTTGTTTTTGCTGACGTTGTTCGCGGTAGCGATTGACCATTAGAAGTGCATAGTCAATACCAAGACCTAGCCCTAAACCAGTAACTAGATTCACTGAGAAAGTAGAAGTTTCTGTAATTAGGGAAGAGATCCAGATAAAGAAGAATGAACCAAGAATCGTTAGCACCGCAATCATCAGCGGCAATCCAGCTGCAACAACGGAACCAAAAACAAAGATCATCAAGAGCATTACCAACGGTAAAGCAATGGACTCTGCCTTGATTAGGTCTGCTTCAATAGTGTGGTTAACCTCACTGGTAACAGCTCCAACACCAACAACATAAAGAGTTGCCCCGTAGTTCTTTCCAGTGAACTCATCTTGAATAACACCGGAAACTTCAGTCATAGAAGCTTTTGGATCTAGTTCAACAAAGAAGTAGGTTGCCTTGCCATCGGTTGAGCGAAGACTTGAAGGGCTTCCTAATGAGTAATAAGAGCTAACGCTGTCTACCCCGTCAACGGCTTCTAGGGACTTAGTGATAAGACCTGCAATATTGGCTGACTGAGGGTCATCAACACTTCTCCCCATGTCAGCAATAAGGACAACCTCTGGTTCATTGAGTTTGAAGTCTTTTACCAATATGTCGGCTACCTTGGCTGAATCTGAACCTGGGTTGGTATAGCCACCACCTGAAAGGTTGCCGAATGCCTGAACCCCACCAATTAGGGACAGCAAAATGAGGCCAATAAAGCCGAAGAGGGAAAGTTTGCTGCGGGCAATGACAAAATTGCTAAGAGGTCTCATTTGCTCAATTCTAAATTATTTACCTAGGAAAGAAATCTACTTGAAGAACATTAACAGGAATCAAAGAGCAAGTTTCTATTTCGCAGTGGCTGGAGTTGGGCTAATTACCGCTTGGTACTTCAACACAATTGCCATTCTCAAAGGTCAGGACTACTTCAGCTCATGGTTCGGTTCTGAAGTTGATTTAGTTCTATCTATAGATCTCTTTGTGACCGCATTCGCTGCTGTTCCTTTCATGTTTATCGAATCTAGACGCATTGGCATGAAGAACATTGTTTGGTACGCACTATCTAGCTTCATCACAGCAATAGCTTTTGTATTTCCTTTCTGGTTAGCAATGCGTGAATTACATCTTTCTAAATTAGAAAGACAAGCTACAACTCCTAAGCATTCATCAAACCGCGTTCACAATGTTCCTGTTGGAAAACCTTCAAATAAGGGAAGCATTGAGACATTTGAATTTGAAGGAAGAAGAATTGATGTTTGGGTGCCGGAAACTTTTGATGAACTTACTCCATTAGTAATTGCGCATGATGGTGGAAACTTCCTCATGGACAAGACCGAGACTTGGAATGGACAGAACTGGGGGATTCCTGAAGCAATAGCCGATGGGCGAGTAGTAGCTGTGAATGGCAGATTACCTATATTTGTTGGTGTTCACAGAATTGATGATTCTCTTCGCATGAATGAACTAATTCCTGACTACTCAACCAAGTTGACCCTATTCATCGCCCAACTGATATTGATTTCAAGGGAAACGAATACCAAGATCTTTTAGCTCTGCGACTAGTGCCTGAAATAGCTAGGAGATATTCACTCAAGTTAGATCGTTCAAGAACCGCTCAATTAGGAGCAAGCCTTGGTGGGCTTGCAACTATCTATGGAGTGTTGAGACATCCTGAAGTATTTGGTACAGCACTAGCTCTTTCAACTAGCTGGCCTTTGGGTGGACAAGAGCTTATTGATATTCTGGTTAGGGGATTAGGCAAGCCTGGATCAGTTCGTATCTATAGCGACTGCGGAACTGTCGAACTTGATGCTTCCTATTTCCATTGGCATTTCAAATTTGTTGAAGCCATGGATAAAGCTGGTTGGAATAGAGATGTGAACTACCGAGCAGAACTATGGCCAGGAACTGGACATAACGAGACTTGGTGGGGTCAAAGAGTTGAACACCCAATCAACTGGTGGTTGAACTCTTAGCCCAGTGGGTCGTCCTTGACGAGACTTCTAGCTCCACTCATGAACTCAACAACAGTTGGGTCAACCTGAATATCTTTCAGTCTGATGGCCTTGGTTAGATAGAGGCCTTCAAGAGATCTCACTCTGCTCAATGCAACATAGGTATGTCCTGATGAAAAAGCTCCGCTACCCATATCAATTGTTACCTCGTCATAGGTTTGACCTTGAGATTTGTGAACTGTGACTGCCCAAGCAAGCCTTAGTGGAATCTGTCTGAACTCAGCTTGAATTTCAGGAACTAGTGTTTCAACAAACTTTCCTGTTTCCTCATTGAAGTCTTCTTCAACTAGGTAACGCACCTTTTGCCAGGTGCTCATTCCTACAGTGTGAATCTCATTATCCGCTTCAACTAATACCTGGTTACCTTCACCGAATGAAACTACTTTGCCGATAGTTCCATTAACCCAGCGCCAACTCATAGTTCCTTCTGAGTTCTTGATTGGTTTCTGATCATCGTTCTTGATGAACATAACTTGGGCACCAACTTTTAGATGTAGCTCTGACTCAGCAGGAAGAGTTGAACCAAAAGAACTTGCATCACCTGAAGCAAAAGAAGATTTGAAGACTCTCTCTTCAGTTTGCAGTGTTTGCAATCTTGCAAAGTTAACTGCATCAACGGTGCTATTGACTGTTGCTAACCGAATTACATTTTCATGCGGTGGGAATCTATTTCCAGCAGCGTTAATCTTGTCAACAATTTCCTGGTTAACTTCACCTACACGAATTGAGTTAAGAATCTGTTTGAACTCAGGGTCTCGCTGTCTAAAGATTTCTACTAGTTCGAAAATCTCCATGCGTTCACTGGACCAAACCTTGGCATCAAAGAACCACATTGATCTGTATTCCATTTCATGTAGTTTGGCTAGCTCTTCTCCTCTAGCAGGCACTGGTGCTAGTTGGTATGGATCTCCAAACATAACCACTTTGCAACCACCAAAAGGAACCTTAGGTTTTCCTCTAGCTACCTTCAAGGCAACATCAATTGCATCCATCAGGTTTGCTGAGACCATAGACACCTCATCGATGATGAGCATGTCTATTTCTCTTAAGACTTCTCGTTGTCTTCTGCCTAAGTGTTTAGCGACGTCGCTTGGGGTTAGTGCTCCAAAGGCAAAACCAAACAGGGAATGAATTGTAATTCCGCCTACGTTATAAGCAGCAACTCCAGTAGGAGCACAAACTACAACTTTCTGACCAGTGTTATCTCTCAGGTAGCCAAGCAGGGTTGATTTACCTGTTCCAGCTCTACCGGTAACAAAAACTGTTTGGCCGTCCTTCTCTATGTATTGATAGAGAGCGAGTTGTTCTTTGGAAAGTTTTAACGTTGACAATTAGTTCCTTGGATCTTGTTTTCTTTTGGCCAGAGCGTCAAGCATACGGTTGTATTCAGCCAAATCCTCGTTGCCACCTCTATCACTAGCTCTATCTAGTCTCTTGGCATCTCTGGCGTCTGCTCTTGCCCATTGGAAAGCGACAATCAAAGTAATTGCAGCAGTTGGAAGCTCTCCTATGCCCCACGCAATAGCTCCTCCAGTTTGTTGATCAAGTAGTGGGTTATCTCCCCAAGTTCTACCCATAGCTCCGAACCAATCAGGTAGCAGCAAGGTAGTTGAGCTCATTACAGCCAGACCAAAGAATGCATGAAACGCGAGAGTTCCAATCATCAATATCAGCCTCTGAGGATAACCAAACCTTGATGGTCCTGGATCAATACCGATGATTGCTTGAACGAAGAGATACCCAGTAATCACAAAGTGAACAATCATCCACTGATGTCCAATGTGTTCTCGGGTTGCCCAACCAAACAGTGGTGTGAAGTAGAACACAACAAGAGAGCTTGCAAACATAGTTGCTGCAACCAAAGGATGCGAAATGAATTGAGCGTACTTAGTTTGAACAGCCCACAAGATCCATTCTCTAACCCCTCGTGAATCATCTTGACGCTTAGCTACCGCCCTTGAAATCAAAGTAACTGGCGCACCAGGAACTAACAGAACGGGTACTCCCATTGCTAGAAGCATGTGTGCAAGCATGTGTGCACTAAACAAATATTGCTCGTAAGCACTGAAGTAGCCATTAGTTACATAAGCAAGTAGACCAACACCTGCTAACCAAGAAGCTGTTCTACTCCAAGACCAACTATCCCCACGGTGCTTCATTCTCCAAACACCAACTAGATAGAAACCAGCGAGAGCAGCACAAATCAATATCCAAAGTAAGTCTGGTTTAAAGGTCGTGGCCCATGTCCACATTCCAGGTTCTGGAGGAAGCTTCGCTCCAGTAAGAATCTCTGCAGGTGTAAGTGTTCCAGTAGGAGAGTCAGAAATCGGATTCTCTGTTCTCGCAAGAGCAGTTCCTAAACCAATAGCAATTCCGAAAATTACAAATTCAACAGAAACTAGTTGCCAAAACTTTCTAGGCTCGATTTCGATCAACCCAAGAAGTCTTCTTCTATGGAATGCGCCAATAATGCCTAACAAAATGAAAGTGATGGTCTTTAGAATTACAACTTGTCCGTAGCCTGTGCCAACCAAGTTTTCTAGGGTACCAATTCGAATTTGGGCTGATGCGAAACCAGAAGCAATTACTAAACCAAACCCAACTAGTGCTATAGAAGAAAATCTCTTCACAATTGCAACTACAGGATCTGCTTTGTATGCAACCGCAATGGCTACAAGCCCACCAACCCAGATGCTTATTCCAACTAAGTGAATACCAAGTGAGTTAACAGCCATAGAGTGACTTGCTGTTCCTGCAGCATGGCCGCTAAGAGCTACTGGCACTAGAGACAACAATCCAATCGCAGCACAGATTGCAACACTGAATAGTTTTCTAGCCAGAAGAGTGGCAATAGACAAAACAAAAGCTGCTGCGGTGTTTAGAGCCAACATCTGACCAAGCTCGATGTCGGTGATAAATACAAAAAGTTGTTGAGTAAAACTCTCGCCAACTGAAACTTCAGAGCCAGTAACCATCAAGAATGTTGACAGCAAATACGCTGTGCCGGATAGTGCCCAGACTGCAGATGCAATAGCAGCAACAGAAAGTGTTTTAGCGAATGCCTTGCTCTTCTCTCCTAGAGAGAAAGCGATAAAGATTAGTGATCCGATTGTGATTGCCTGAGCAATATTGTTTATGGATCTAAACGCAGGCGTTCCCCATCGAAGAACTTCTCCTGTGTCACCCAACTCACTTGGCGAGGAGGCACCACCGGTAATCATTCCGACAATCAAACCAAGGGCTGTGCCGACTATTAATAGGGAAGTAACAGCTACCCAGTTAATAGTTTTGGTTGTGGTCATTGAACAAGCCTAAGTTAAAGCAAAACGACGCACCGAAGTGCGTCGCCTGCTTGTGAAACTAAATTACTTAACAGCAGCCTTTAGCTTGCTTCCAGCTGAAACCTTTACGGTGTTAGAAGCTGCGATCTGGATTGTTGCACCAGTCTGTGGGTTACGGCCTGCACGTGCTGCACGGAAACCCTTCTCAACTGACAACCAGCCTGGGATGGTTACTTTGTCGCCCTTAGCGACTGTTGCTGCGATGGTCTCGAAGAAAGCGTCAACGATACGGTTGACTGCTGCCTGTGACTCACCGGTGTGGCTTGCGATAGCGGCTACTAGCTCGCTCTTGTTTAGTGCTGACATGTTGTCCTCCTGGACTTAGTAAAGATTCATTTTGGAACTTCGTAATTCACCCTATACGCCTACATACCGCGTGTTTATTAGGGTTTCGGCGTGTTGCGGATAACTATTTGGGAAAAATCCCTGTGAATAAGCGGATTTTCGCACATTTAAGCAGAAAATCCGCTGTCTTTCGACAGCGGATCTCTAGAAAACTAAAGGATTACCAAGAAGACTTGGTGATACCTGGAAGCTCGCCCTTGTGTGCCATGTCGCGGAAACGAACACGAGAAACACCGAACTTGCTTAGAACACCACGTGGACGGCCATCGATTGCATCGCGGCTACGAACACGGGTTGGAGATGCGTTGCGTGGAAGCTTCTGTAGGCCTAGACGTGCAGCTTCGCGCTGTTCGTCTGTTGAGTTTGGGTCAACCAAAGCCTTCTTCAGTGCTAGACGCTTTTCTGCGTAACGCTCAACAACAACCTTGCGCTGTTCGTTGCGTGCAATCTTGCTCTTCTTAGCCATTTTTAGCGCTCCTCGCGGAATTCAACGTGCTTGCGCACAACTGGGTCGTACTTCTTTAGCACGATACGGTCTGGGTCGTTACGACGGTTCTTACGAGTTACGTATGTGTAACCAGTACCAGCTGTCGAACGAAGCTTGATGATTGGACGAATGTCTCTGTCTTTTGCCATGGTCTTATCCCTTAGATCTTCTCGCCACGGGCAAGGATTTGAGCAACAACAGCTTCGATACCGCGAGCGTCAATTACCTTGATACCACGTGCACTCAGCTGAAGAGTTACATTGCGCTTTAGTGAAGGCACAAAGTATGTGCGCTTCTGAATGTTTGGGTTGAAACGACGCTTAGTTTTGTTCTGAGCGTGCGAAACAGCGTGTCCAAACTGCGGACGGGTCTCTGTGACCTGGCAGTAAGCAGACATCGGCTTCCTCCGTTTATAAAAATGATGGATGGTCTAAAAATGACCGGTTTGTAAAACCCGAAGATTTCGGGCAACTGCTCAAGTTTAGACCTGTTTAGTACCTATGTGCAAGTCCCAGTAACAACAAATTTGACTATTTACTGGAGCATTTCCTGCAAATGCCAAAAATATCTATCGTGTGGGAGACATCTGTAAAACCATGGTCTTTGGCTACCGAACTTGCCCATTCTTCGGCTTGTTTGGCCTCTATTTCCACCGCTACACCGCAGCTATTACAGATCAGGTGATGGTGGTGGTCTTTAGAGCAGTCCCTAAACAGACTTTCCCCTGCATTTACTAGGGAATCAGCCAAACCATCGGCCACTAAGGAGTTTAGGGTTCGATATACAGTTGCCAAGCCAATGACGGATCCGTGCTGGGTCAACTGCTTATGAAGCTGCTGAGCTGAAACAAAGCCTTCAGCCTTACCTAGAGCATGGAGAACTGCATCTTTTTGCCAAGTTTGGCGTCTGGCAGGGTTACTAGTCGTCATGCTTGATGTTGTGCTCTTCGTCTATTTCCTTGTGGATTTCGTGCCTGAGCCTAGGCAAAATGACCTTCTTGAATAGAATCCCGTAGGCAAGCCAAATTACAAGAACATCCTGAATGATAGTCCAGCCAAGTTCAGCAATGATGTGGCTTGGATCAGTGAAGATAGCCCAAGCTTCTTCCCAAAGACCATGTGCTTCTTCGGAATGGGTTGCTGCTAAGTGAATCCAATTCATTGTGGTCTCCAACCTTGTGTGTTGGAACCACCCTATCCTTATTGATAATGAATGTCAATAGTGCTGGGTTATGGGAATAGATCGTATCCAGTAGTGACTAGGAATACAGCTACTGCTATGTACAGCACAGCGACAGCGGCCACCGCAATCATCCCGACCAAAGCCAGTTTCTTCTTTGATGGATCTGCCTGTCTATTGGCAATCTGCTTCAGGGCAAAAATCCAAAGCACTGCACCGATCGGAAGGGACACCAAAGTCGCAATACCGGCTAGAACGGGCAGACCGAACTTCCGGGCTGAGCTGGATGATAGTGCTGACGCGTTACTCATGTTGATTCTCTTTCCTCCGGGACGTCAAATTTCCAAATTGATAACCGACATCACTGGGGTTTAGTAGGAGTAAGAGTCCGTTGAAAGTAGCACACCGAGCAAGATCGCGTAAAGAACAATGAAAATGAATGTCAGACCGGTGAATACCCAACCAAGAATTAGTCCGGCCTTCGCCAAGCTTCTGTTGGTTGCGACGATCTGACCTCTATTCATCTGACCTAGGGCTACGTGGCCAATGATTGCTCCCGCAATAGGAAAGATGAAAGCCAAAACTAGGGCTAGTACTGGAAGAGCACTGTCGCCTTGTGGCTGGTTGTTTTGTGGTGTTGGGTAACTCATGATTCCTTCTTTCTTCCCCCAATGGGAACTTTTCTAATCTAACAATAAAGCTGGTTCTTCAATTACTGAAGCAACATCTTGAACAAATCTGCTTGCCACGTCACCGTCTACTACGCGGTGATCGAAGGTAGCTCCAATGGTTGTTACCTGACGAATGAGGATCTCGTTGTCGACAACCCAAGGCTTTGGTCTGATCGAACCTAGAGCGACAATTCCAACTTCACCTGGATTCAAAATAGGTGTTCCGGTATCAACACCGAAGACACCGATGTTGGTGACTGTAATAGTTCCGTTCGCCATGTCAGCTGGAGATGTTTTTCCTTCGCGAGCTGTTGCAGCAAGTTTCTCTAGTGCCATAGCTAGTTCAAGCATTGAAAGTTTGTCTGCATCTTTAACGTTAGGAACAATAAGTCCTCTTGGTGTTGCTGCTGCAACTCCAAAGTTCACGTAGTTGTGAACAATGATTTCTGTGTCAGTCCAAGTTGAGTTGACAGTTGGGTTTCTTCTAGCCGCCCAAATCATTGCCTTAGCCATGATCAACAGCGGAGTTACTTTAACTCCAGCAAAGTCAGCACTTGCTTTCAGTCTCTTCACATATTCCATTGTGCGAGTTGCATCAACGTCAACGAAAATGCTTACGTGAGGAGCAGTGAATGCTGATTGAACCATTGCAGTTGCAATAGCTTTTCTAACTCCCTTAACTGGAATACGTTCTTCACGCTCAGTCTTAGGTTCTGGTGTTGTCTGGTTCTTGAACACACTTGCTACTTGTGCGGCTGCTAGAACATCTTCTCTAGTTACTTCACCGGAAACACCAGTAGCTTTAACTTTGGAGATATCAACATTCATATCTTTAGCAAGTTTACGAATTGGTGGCTTAGCCAACACAACATCCGCAGTTGGAACTACTGCAATCAAATCTGTTCCAGGTGCAGTTGCGTTAGCTAGTGATGCGGCTGCAGCGACAGGTGCTGCGCCTCGTCTTCTTCTGCTTGGTGCAGCAGCTGAAACTCCATAACCAACAAGATTAGGTTGTGGTTTTTCTTCAGCACCTGAAGAAGAAACTTCTGAAATAGTTTCAATAGCTTCTGTGTTCACTGCATTTTGTGCAACAGCGCTGTGCATTGATGTTGGTGCAGATCCGGCAGCGACAGCTGCGGTTGCAACACTAACTTCAACACCAATGATTGGTGAACCAACATTTACTGTGTCACCCTCATTAGCCAGCAGTTGTGTAACAACTCCTGCGAATGGGCAAGGTAGTTCAACTAAAGACTTTGCTGTTTCAATTTCAACAATGATCTGGTTAACAGAAACGGTATCGCCAACTTTTACTTTCCAAGTAACGATTTCAGCTTCGGTTAATCCTTCGCCAACATCGGGCAAATCAAAATATGCAATCTGTGACATCTATTCCGCCCTAGTAAGCCAACACTCGATCGACAGCTTCCATCAAGCGGTCGGCATCCGGTAAAAATAGTTCTTCAAGCTTGGCCGCTGGATACGGAACATCGAATCCACCAACACGAATAACAGGAGCTTCCAGATGGTAGAAGCAAAGTTCAGCAATCTTCGCTGCAATCTCAGAAGAAATACTCACAAACGTTGATGCCTCATGAGCAACGATTAGTCGTCCGGTTCTCTTCACAGATTCAACGATGTGTCCGAAGTCAATAGGAGACATAGATCTGATGTCCACAACTTCAATGTTGATACCTTCTGCAGCAGCGTTCTCAGCAGCCTGGAGGGCTGTTACAACCATTGGTCCGTAGGTAGCAATTGTGACATCAGCACCCTGGCGAACAGTAGCTGCTGTGTGCATAGACATAGGTGCTTGGTCAAGATTGACTTGACCTTTTTGCCAGTAACGTCTCTTTGGTTCAAAGAACATAACTGGGTCACGAGATTCAATTGCTTGCTGAATCATCCAATAGGCATCATTTGCATTTGATGGGCTAACTACTCGAAGTCCAGCAGTGTGAGCAAAATATGCTTCAGGTGATTCGCTGTGATGTTCAACAGCACCAATGCCACCACCGTAAGGAACACGAACAACAACTGGCATCTCAAAGAAGCCTTCGCTTCGGTTTGTGAGTTTCGCTAGCTGGCTAACAATCTGATTGAACGCAGGATAGATAAAACCATCGAATTGAATTTCTGCAACTGGGCGGAAGCCACGCATTGCTAAACCAATTGCTGTTCCAATAATTCCTGATTCAGCAATGGGTGAATTAAAAACTCTCTTTGTTCCGAATTCATCTAGCAGTCCTTCAGTAACCCTGAACACACCACCGAGCTGAGCAACGTCTTCACCGAACACAAGAACCTTTGAGTTGTCCTGCATTGATTTGCGAATACCAGCGTTAATTGCTTTTGCGATTGAA
The DNA here is from genome assembly GCA_044342685.1 of Rhodoluna sp. Classification (GTDB taxonomy): domain Bacteria; phylum Actinomycetota; class Actinomycetes; order Actinomycetales; family Microbacteriaceae; genus Rhodoluna. The sequence goes on along the minus strand of JBIIPK010000001.1, from coordinate 7,879 downwards.
AGTTCAACAGTATTACTCATGTGAACCTCCTAGCGACTCTTCGTAACCCTTTAGCCAAGCTTTTTGTTCATCAATAAGTGGGTGTGGTTCTGAGTAAACGTGATCAAACATTAGTTCCATCGGCGGCTCAGTCATTGCAAAAGTGCCTTCTCGCAATTCAGTAGCTAACTGATCTCCAGCAATTTTCACTTCATCGAAGAAGTCTTGGCCTATGCCCTGCTTGCGAAGGAATTTTTCAAATCTAATCAGCGGATCCTTTGCGGCCCATTCAGCTACTTCTGCTGGGTCACGATATTTAGATGGATCATCGCTAGTGGTGTGTGCACCAATTCTGTAAGTAAGTGCTTCAATGAGTGCTGGCCCTTTTCCGAAACGTGCATCATCCATGTGCTTTTTTGTTACTGCGTAACAAGCCAACACATCGTTTCCATCAACACGAATTCCTGGCACACCAAAACCTTCGCCGCGTTTGTAAAGCGGTACCTTGATTTGAGTTCCTACCGGAGAGGAAATTGCCCATTGATTGTTCTGGCAGAAGAAGACTTGAGGAGTGTTGTTGATAGCTGCAAACAGTAATGATTCGCTGACGTCTCCCTCAGCTGTTGCACCATCGCCAAAGTATGTGATTACCGCTAGATCCTTTTCTGGATCTCCTGTTCCAACTAGACCTTCGAAGTTGATGCCCATTGCATAGCCGGTTGCATGTAGAGCCTGAGTACCCAAAACAATTGCGTATAAGTGGAATCTGTTTTCTTTTGGATTCCAACCACCGTGGTTTACCCCGCGGAACATTTTGATAATCGACATCAGGTCAACACCGTGAGTAATTGCAACTCCGTGTTCACGGTATGAAGGGAAAATGTGATCGTTCGGGCCTACGCCATAACCAGATCCAATTTGGGCGGCTTCTTGCCCGATGGCTGAAACCCAAAGACCCATCTGACCTTGTCTTTGCAAGGCGGTCGCCTCTTCATCAAATCGACGAATACGAGCCATGTCCCTATAAAACTTTAGAAAGTCAGCTTCCCTTAGTTGTCTAACCAAGTCTCCATAAACAGCATGTTCTTTTGGTTCGGTGAAATCGCCGTCAACTGTAAGCAGTTGAACCATAGGAATTTCCGAAGAATTGGCGTTCACAGATACCAATTTACTTGAGGGGTGGCACAATAAAACACATGAAACGTTTTCTTATTAGCACCATCATCAACGGACTAGGTATTTGGCTGGTTTCAGCAATCATTCCTGGAATTGGACTTAAGCCATACGGCGGTAGCGAATTGTGGCAATTAATCGCCACTTTGCTAGTTATTAGTGCAGTTTTTGGTCTAATAAACTCCATAATTGCCCCAGTTATCAAAGTAATTGCGTTTCCCCTCTACATTTTGACCTTTGGCCTCATTTCCTTCGTAATAAATGGTGCTCTCCTTCTATTGGTGGCCTGGATCAGCCAACAGCTAAGCCCTGACACCTTCACTATTGATGGTTTCACCACCAAAGGGCTTGCCATCGAGTCTCTAGGCTGGGCGATCTTGGCTTCAATAGTGATCAGCATCTGCTCATTTATTGCTCGCGGTATCTTCAAGGCTTTGCGAATTCTCTAAGTCCTTCATCGAAAAGACTTGTACTTCCCCATCGGCTAGGCCTATGTGGTCGTTTAGAACCTGAGTACTTGGTGTGACTAGCGTTCCATTACTAATACCTACAAAGTGAACCTGAGCATTGGCACCTGCTCGATATTGAACGAAATCCGCTAGACGGCAGTCCTTGTCGGTCAATGGCTCTTCGCCGTTGATCACAGCCCAGTCTTGGCCCTTAGGCAGATAGAACCAGTGAGATGTTGATCCATCTCGCATCTGGTAGCTCTCCTCGCGGACTAAAGGCTGCCCAGACCATGTGGTTTCAGCGAATCTATGCCCGATTATGTCCACATCTGTAGGTGGCATGATCGTCACTGACGGCACATGCTGAGCAAAGCCAAAAGGCAGGTTCAAAACAGGGGCTAAATCCAGTGCCCAAGAACCCAATTCTTTGAGGAGTTTGGGCACATCAATAGTTTCTAGAACGGTCTGAAGCATGGTCTCGGTCTGCATGTAGGAATGAGCCGAGGTGATCAGACCCTGTTGGATGTGCCAAAGCTTTGCCAATAGGAAAGGTAGCTCGATTGAGAACCTGGCAGCTGCCCATGGGGCTGTTGTGAACTTGGTCGGAGTGAGTTCAGTTAGCAAACTAACAGCTACTAGCCACATATCTCTAGCACTTCTAACTAGCTCCTCGTGGGTGGCTACAACAATGACCGGTGCAATCGGTTGAGTACAGATATCCGGCCTCATGGGATCAGTCCTAGGAGTTGCATCTGCCACATGAGTGAGTTCATTTGGTGTTGTAATTTCTGCATTTCCAGCCGACAAGTGTCTGCTGCGGGTCCACGCCAAAGTGTTTGGCTTGGTTGGGCATGTTGTAGAAGAGCGATAGTTACCGCTAAGTGATTATTGAAAATGTTCATGTGAAGAATCTCTAATATTGCTGGACACAGACTTCAGTTAATTGGGAGTTCTGTGCATAAAGCAGGGCAATATAGATATGTGAGTAATCTTTCTAATCAACCCCTCAGCCCGCTAGATGGCAGATATCAGCCAGTGGTTGCAGCTCTTGGTGAACACCTAAGCGAAGCTGGTCTGAATAGAGCTCGCATCTTGGTTGAAGTTGAATGGCTCATATTCTTGGCAAATAGAAACCTTCTCGGAACTAATGCTCCTATCGATGGTGTTCTACAAGAACAGCTGAGAAACATAGTTAAAGGCTTTAGTGATGCAGATGTTGCAGAGCTTGCTCAGACTGAGGCCAAAACTCGTCACGATGTAAAAGCTGTTGAATACTTCGTGCGTGATCGTCTAACCAAGTTTGGACGTGAAGATCTTCTAGAACTTACTCACTTCGCTTGCACAAGCGAAGACATAAACAATCTTTCTTACGCCATCACCATTCATGATGCAATCACAGATGTTTGGCTGCCTAAGGCAAAGACTTTGACTGCTACTCTTTCTGAACTGGCAACTAAATACAAAGACGCTGCAATGTTGGCAAGAACACATGGCCAACCAGCAACTCCAACAACAATGGGCAAAGAACTTGCTGTATTCGTGCACAGACTTAAAAGACAACTGGCACGTGTTGAAAAATCAGAATTCCTAGGCAAGTTCTCCGGAGCTACCGGTACCTGGTCTGCTCATGTTGTCGCTGCTCCTGATGTTGACTGGTTTAACGAGTCAAAGACTTTTGTTGAATCTCTTGGTTTGAAATTCAATCCTCTAACAACTCAGATCGAATCACACGACTGGCAAGCAGAGCTTTATTCTGCAGTCACTTTGTTCAACAGAATCTTGCACAATCTCTGCACAGACATGTGGACTTACATCTCGATGAATTACTTCAAGCAAACACCAGTTGCGGGAGCAACAGGTTCATCCACAATGCCACACAAGGTAAACCCAATTCGTTTTGAAAACGCAGAAGCTAACCTAGAGTTATCAAATGCAATTCTTGATTCTCTTTCAAGCACTCTAGTCACATCAAGAATGCAAAGAGATCTGACCGACTCAAGTGCCCAAAGAAACATTGGTTTAGGTTTAGGTCACTCACTTCTTGCAATCGATAACACCATCAGAGGTCTAGGTGAAGTTGAACTTTCAAGTGTTGCCCTTGATGCAGATCTTGCAGACAACTGGGAAGTTTTAGCTGAAGCCATTCAGACTGTCATTCGTGCCGAGGTTGCAGCTGGACGAAGTGACGTCACTGATCCATACCAACTACTTAAAGAGCTAACTCGTGGCAGAAGAATTGGTAGCGAAGATTTAGCTTTGTTTGTTCAAGATCTAAATATTGGACAAGATGCAAAAGATCGCTTGTTGATGCTTAAGCCAAGCACCTATACAGGAATTGCATCCGAGTTAGTTTTGATTATCAGTCAAGGCTCTAAAGCCTAAGGACTTATTTGAGTCGAGGAGTTCCTGGCTCTGTTTCATCTTCTTTTGAAACCCAATTCAATACAGCTAAGCCGCCCATACAAATCACGAATGTGAGCCCCCCTGCAATTGCCACTCTTGCGAAGTCATCGAATGAAGCCCAAGAGATAGCTGTGACAAACACTGTAGCTATTAAAGAGAAGATCAGCATTGACTTGACTGTTGAAAACGCCTTCTTGTTTGCCATTGCTTTAGTTCCTTCGGTTCGTTGGTGATGCGGCCCATACTGCTCTCTGTACTGCAGACAAAGCTAGATAAGCACTCAAGAATCCAACTGCATTCAGTTCATCAAGAGGTGCTAATGAAAAGACTAATCCAGTAATCAATCCGAGACCTGCAGAGATTCTAAGTTCCAGCACATCATCAGGATGAGCTTTTCTTGAAAGAACAAATTCCAATATCGCCATAGCCATTACAAACAGAAAAACTATTGATCTAAAAGCAAATAGTTCATTAGTGTCTTGGCCCTCGTATTGACCACCCAAAACATAAGTCATTGCTGCTATCACAAACGCAATTGCTGCCGGGACACCAAAGTTCTTAAACGGAGATTTGGCTTTTGTAATTCTGTAAAGGATCAGGCCGCCGAAAGCTAGAGCTGCAGTTACAAATTGAAGCACTCGCATTCCAATAGCAACTGAATGGTCTTGAGAGAAAATCAGAAAGATTGCTCCGATGGAAAAGACGACAGCTCTAAGAACATTCGATGAACGCATTTCTATTCCTTTGGATTTACGAATCGTGAGTATTGACCTTGGAAAAGAACTGTTGAAGTTCCGGTTGGCCCATTTCTTTGCTTCGCAATAATTAGTTCAGCTTCACCTGGTCTTGCAGATTCTCCACCAGATAGATCGCGGTGAATCAAAAGAACAACGTCAGCATCTTGCTCAAGAGATCCTGATTCACGAAGTTGTGAAAGTTCTGGTCTCTTGTTTGTTCCGTCTTCTGACTTTCTGTTCAGCTGTGAAAGAGCGATGACTGGAACCTTAAGTTCTTTTGCAAGAAGCTTTAGAGATCTTGAGAATTCAGAAACTTCTTGCTGACGGTTTTCAACTTTCTTACCTGAGCTCATAAGTTGTAGATAGTCGATCACTACAAGTTTCAAATCAAACTCAGTCATCATGCGTCGACACTTCGCTCTAATCTCAACAATGTTTAGATTTGGACTGTCATCAATAACTAGCGGTGCAGCACCGATGTTGCTTCTGCGTTCTGCCATGATGGCCCACTCGGTGTCGTTGATTGCACCTTTACGCATGCTCTGTAGAAGAATTCCTGTTTCAGCTGACATCAATCGCATTGCGATTTCGGTCGTGCTCATTTCAAGTGAGAAAACTGCAGTCGCAAGTTTGTTATTGATCGCAGCTTCACGTGCAATGTCTAGAGCAAGCGTTGACTTACCAAGACCAGGGCGAGCAGCAATGATTACAAGTTGTCCTGGGTGTAAACCATTTGTGTCTTTGTCGAATTGAGTAAATCCAGTTGGTACTCCTGAAAGGCCTTTGTTCTTTTGAATGAATTCAATTTCATTTGCTGCACCTTCAAGTGCTGTGCTTAATCTTGTCCAGTCAGCACCAGTTGATTCATCGGCAACTGTGTAGATTTCACTCTGTGCTTTATTAACTAGATCTTCGATCTCACCTTCGGCATCGTAACCACGTTGAGCGATTCTTGTTCCTGCTTCAATTAGTCGACGCAGAATTGCTTTCTCTCGAACGATCTTTGCGTAGTAGTTAGCGCTCGCAGCGGTAGGAACAATCGCGGTTAGCTCGTGAAGGTATTCCGCTCCACCAACCATGGCGAGCTTTCCCATTTTTGTGAGTTCCGCGTTGACAGTGATTACGTCGGTTGGTTCGCCGTGATTAGCCAGGTTGCTAATGGCAGTAAAGATGATCTCGTGCTTAGGGGCGTAAAAATCTCTGCCGTAGATCTTTCCATCAGCCAGGATGCTATGGACAACGTCAATGGACAGCAGCATGCCTCCCAAAGCGCTCTGTTCGGCGTTTAGGTCATGAGGGAGCAAGCGATCTTCGCTTCGAAAACTCTTTCCAACTGGTGCAATAGACATGTAAATCTTTCTTGATTGGTACTAAAACTATAGAAACTTATTCATAGCATCGGGCTCTGACATGCCCAAAACAAGTCTGTCTGTGGCTAATCTTGTGGATAAATAGACCAACACGCCGAACGAACTGTGGATAACTTGGGGATAACTTTGTGTAGAAATTGTGGATAACTCTCTAAAGCCCAGTGAATCATTAGAATTTTAGGGGTTGATAAAACTCTTCTACAAAGTCTAAACCTGTGCATGAAGGTTAACCCGCCGTTAACGTTTGCATGAAATTGGGGCACTTATCCACAAGTTATCCACAGTTTTTGCTATTTCCGCTTAAACACTAAAGGCAGGCTCGAAAGCCTGCCTTTAGTTGAAGAACTTTACTTCTTTGCTACAACCTCAAGCTTTAGGGTTGCAACCATGTCTGAGTGCAACTTTACGGTTGCCTCGTAGGTTCCAGTGGTTCTGATTGGTGCGAAGAATGCCACTTTACGCTTGTCGATCTCGCCCAAACCAGCTGCTGCAACTGCTGCTGCAACGTCACCGGTCTTTACAGCACCGAACAAACGACCACCAACACCAGCCTTTACAGCCAATCTGATAGTTGCTGCCTGGAGTGAGTCCTTGAATGCCTGAGCTTCTTCAACAGTTGCTAGAGCACGTGCATCGCGACCAGCTTTGATCTGTGCAACCTGCTTCTCGCCACCCTTGCTCCACATAACTGCGAAACCACGAGGTAGTAGGTAGTTGCGAGCGTAACCGTTCTTAACTTCTACTACGTCTCCGGCTGAGCCAAGACCTGATACTTCATTAGTCAAAATAATTTTAGACATTTCGATTCCTCCTAGCGGCCTGCGCCTGCGTAAGGCATAAGTGCTACCTCACGTGCGTTCTTGACTGCTTTAGCGATTAGACGCTGTTCCTGAACTGAAACACCGGTGATACGGCGTGAACGAATCTTGCCGCGGTCTGACACAAACTTACGCAGGGTTGCGATGTCCTTGTAGTCAATAACTCCTACCTTGATTGGCTTCGGTGGTGCAAGCTTCAGGTTCTTTGCATTGCGAGAGCCCTTTTTGACTCTGTCGCTGTTGATCTTTGCTGCCATTTTGTTCTCCTATGAATTCTTAGAAAGGGGTGCTGTCGCCAGCGGCAAAGCCGCCATCGCTAACACCTGGGTTAGACCACGCATCAGCGGCTGAACCTGCAGCTGCTGGAGCTGCGGTTGCCTGAGGTGCGTTGTTCCATGGATTTGCGTCAATTGGAGCCTGACCATCACGTGAGCGTCTGGTAACAGATGCTGTTGCATACTTCAGTGATGGGCCAACTTCATCGATGTCAAGTTCGATTGAGGCACGAGCTTCACCGCTAGCTGCTTGGTAAGCAGTGGCTGGCTTTAGTCTGCCGGTCACGATCAAGCGAGTTCCCTTGGTTAGAGACTGGCCGATGTTCTCAGCTAGCTCACGCCATGCGGTGCACTTGACCCAAACAGTGTCGCCATCTACCCAGGTGTTGGTTTCTCTGTTGTATGTACGAGGAGTTGAAGCCACGTTTAGGTTTACAACAGCGATTCCGCCTGCTACATGACGAATCTCTGGATCGTTGGCTAGGTTGCCAACAACAGTGATAGTAAGTTCACCAGCCATGAGGATTACTCCGCTGACTTCGCAGCAACAGCCTTCTTGGCACGAGCTGGCTTATCTTCGCTAGCTTTTACCTCTGGGACTACTACTGGATTGATTCTGAATACAGCATCTTCAGCACGCAAAACCTTGGTGCGAACAACTGCTTCTGACAGTGA
>JBIIPK010000027.1:0-12054 GCA_044342685.1 Rhodoluna sp. | reverse complement strand
AAAGTCAGCTCCAAAAGCCAGTGCCCACCAGAGCCCGTCATTGCCTTCGCCGATGGTGGTAATGGTGTCGTTAAGTTGCTGCACTACAGGTGCCATGGATGTCACGTAAGGAATGTTGTCAACAATTCCTGAAGCTATCGCTGAAACAACAACTAAAGCACCAGCGGCTAGTCCTCCATCATTTCCAACAAAAGTCCCAATGGCGTCAGCGACCATCTTCAATGCGCCAACATTAACTAGGGCACCAACCATGATGAACAATGCTGCGAAGAACACGAGTGTTCCCCACTCAACATCTCTAGCAAACTCATTTGGCTTCAGGTTGCTGATCATAACCAAAGCGCCCGCACCAATCATTGCAATTACTGAAGGCTCAAGGTGCAGCACAGAGTGGAGAACAAAGGCAACGATTACTAAGGTCAAAACAACAAGGCTCTTGATCAAAAGTGTTTTGTCTTTGATGAAGCTACTCGCATCCAGAGTCATAACATTCTTGCGGTCTTCAGCGTTGTTTCTAAGTTCTTTGTTGAACATCAGAACCAACATTGGAATGATGACTGCCAACACCACAAGCACCATAGGTGCCATGTGGATTAGGAATGAGTTGAAGTCTAGATCAGCTTTAGAAGCAATAATGATGTTTGGTGGGTCACCAATCAGAGTCGCAGCTCCACCAATGTTAGAGATAAAGACTTCAGCCAAGATAAATGGCACTGGGTGAACCTTTAGATACTTGGCAACCATGATTGTCATAGGAACCGCAAGCATGATGGTGGTTACGTTATCCAACAGTGCTGAACAGAAAGCAACGAGCATTAGTAGATAAACAAATGCTTGGCGTGGACGACCCTTAGCTAGCTGAATAGCCTTGATAGCTAGATACTCAAATAGGCCTGTTTTGTGGATGACACCAACAATGATCATCATTCCTAGAAGTAGGAAGATTACATTCCAGTCGATACCGGTTTCGTGGCTATAGAAAGCTGCATCAGCATTGGTTGCACCAATGATGATCATCACGGCTGCACCAGCACAGACGACGGCTACACGGTTGATTTTTTCTGTTGCAATAAATGCATACGCAATTAGAAATACAGATACGGCGGCAATAGTTAACATTTTTGATCCAATCGGTTAAAGGCGAATTACTTCGCCGACCCGACTTCCCAGCACACCACTAGTAGTTTAGCCCATTGGACCACCCAAATGACCTGCCAACTTAACAGGGTTGGTTAGGCTTCTAAGGTGCCCAAAACCATTTCTGCCAATGAAGGTAAATCTCGTAGCTGGTTATTCAACTACTTTGGTGCTGGACTTATCTGGGGTTCTTCTTTCTTCTTTATTGAGTTTGCTAATGCGTCGCTTTCCCCTATCGGGCTAGCATTCTGGCGATGTGTTCTAGGGGCAACTACTCTCTACATAGTCCTAAGGCTTAGAAAGATAAAGATACGAAAAGACATGAGATTCTTTATGCTCTCTTTCGTGGTGGGGTTATTCAACACAGCTATTCCGTTCACCCTTTTCGCTTTTGGTGGCCACCACGTTTCTTCAGCTTTCTCTGGAATGGCCAATGCCATTACTCCGATTGCAACCATCATCGCCTTACTCACAATCTTTAGAGGCGAGAAAGTTACTAGGAACCAGATCATAGGTTTGCTAGTTGGTGTTATTGGTGTGCTTACCCTGATTGGAGTCTGGGAAGGCATTAGAACAGATTCTTGGCTAGCTGTAGTTGGAATTGTGTTTGCAGCTTGCTGCTATGGCTTTGGTGGTCCATTCATCAGAAAATACATTGAGCCTTTAGGTCATCCTTTAGAAGTAGCTGCCTTTGGTCAGATAGCTGCAGCTGCAGTTCTTCTCTTTCCTGTCTACCTAACTCAACCTCCAACCACAGGTCCATTCACCTGGCAATCAACAGGTGCTCTCCTATTTCTAGGAATTGTTGGAACAGGTATTGCCTACACAATGTATTACCCGCTGCTAAGACAGGTTGGATCAGCTGTTTCTTCAACAGTTACTCTTATGGCACCACTTGTTGCAGTATCTCTAGGAGTACTAATTCTTGGGGAAGAACTAACTTGGTTTGAACCAGTTGGTGGGTTCATCATTTTGATTGGTGCGGCAATTGCCCAAGGTTTATTTAGAAGACGTAAATCTTTAGCTATGTAATTACTTGATCTTCACATCAAGTCTTAGTTCACCAAAAGCACCTTTAGGAACAGCAGGGCTGTTTGGCTTCACTGGAGCAATCACTCTGAATTCTTTACCAAGTTCAGGACGTGTATCTGACTCACCTTTGTTAGGCCAGAACGCACATGCCCACTCTGCTTGAGCAGCAATGCTTAGCGAAGGATTAACTCCTGGGTTAGCAGACAAAGCAGATCCATCAAGGATATGTAATCCTGGTTGACCAAATGCTCTTAGGTATCCATCAAGAACACCTTCTTGATCATTAGGAGCAATAACAGATCCACCTAGGAAGTGAGCAGTCATTGGAATACCGAAAGGTTCCGTAACAACAGCACCAGCAGTTCCATTGAACTGTTCTGCTAGTTCTTTAGCTAGCTTGTGTCCTTCAGGAACCCATGCTGGGTTCACTTCTCCATAGCCTTGGCGTGATGTTAACTTTCTGCCCAATAAACCACGCTTACTAAAAGTAGTTAGCGAGTTATCTCTAGACTGCATAACCAAAAGAATCAGTGTTCGCTCAGGCCAGGTGCGAAGGTTATACATACTTGGCAAGGAACCAAACTTCCTTATAGATGCAACTATCAATCTCCAAAAGGTTGGCTTCTGGCCCTTAGGTCCTGAAGCCATAATGCTCTCCATGATGCCCATGAATCCAGAGCCTCTTCCATATCTAACTGGCTCAACATGTGTGTGTTCATTAGGGAACACACTTGATGTAATGGAAGAACCTTTAGAAAAGTCAATCTCTTTGCCCTTAGCAACAACACCAAGTAGAGACTCACTATTGGTTCTACTCAAAGAACCCAGTGTTGAACTAATGCCCTGCAGATTACCCTTACTTCTAACTTTGTGTAGAAGCTTTGCACTACCTAAAGCACCAGCAGCAATGATTACCTGATCTGCTGTGTAGACATTTTTCTTTACCCAACCAGTAGAAGATGAATGCCTTGCCTGTATTTCATAGCCTGACTCTGAGTCAATGATGTCGGTAACTGTTGTGTTAGCAACAACCTGAGCACCTATCTGCTCAGCTAAATAAAGGTAATTCTTTACCAGTGTGTTCTTCGCTCCATGACGACAACCAGTCATACATTCACCACAGTTGATGCAACCAGTTCGCTTAGGTCCTACCCCACCAAAGTATGGATCTTCAACTTCCTTACCTGGCTCACCGAAGTGAATACCGAGAGGAGCCAATTGGAAGGTATCTCCATAACCCAACTTGTCGGCAGCCTTCTTGAGCTCTAAATCCGCTGGTGACATATAGGTATTTACTTCAACCCCGAGCATGCGCTCTGCTTGTGAATAGTAAGGAGCTAACTCCTTTTCCCAATCACACATCTTCGCCCAAGAACCAGTCTTGAAGAAAGTAGTTGGTGGTCTATACAAAGTATTTGCATAAACAAGGGATCCTCCGCCCACCCCAGCTCCTGACATGACCATGACATTTCTTAGTAGGTCAACCCTCTGGATACCATTTAGACCAAGTCGAGGAAAGAACAAGAACTTCTTCAGATTGAAGGAAGTCTTAGCAAAATCAGTGTCTTTGAAACGAGCACCAGCTTCTATTACTAGAACCTTGTAACCCTTTTCAGTAAGGCGAAGAGCGGAGATTGAGCCACCAAAACCAGAGCCTACGATGATCACATCGTAGTGATTGGTAGCAGACATCTTTTCCTCTTACCTAATTGATTACTACTGGTCGTTCATGGAGAACCCAGGTTGAAACTTTAGTAAAGCCCATCTTTTCATACACTCTAAGGGCATTAGAGGAGTTTTGGGTGTCAACACCTAGTTCAGCTTTGTCATAACCCTTACGTGAGAAACGAGCAAGAGCAGTAGCAAGAAGATCTTGACCAAAGCCTTTGCCTCTGTGTTCTTTCAAAACACCGATGTATGAAATGAAGCCTCTAAGGTCAAACGCATCCATGTCATCAGTCCAGATAAAGCCACTTGGCTGCTCATCAACATAGAGGAGATAAATACCATCGCTAGGAATGAATTCATCGCCTCTAATTCTCATAAGCCAAGTGTCAAAGTCTTTTGGTGTGAATCCGAAGTTGTCGGCAAAAGAGGTTTGCTGCACAAAGTGCCAATCCGTTAGATCTTTCATGTTCTCTAGATCTACTGTTCTAATTACTACGCCTTCTGGAAGTTCTGGATCTACAAGACCGGCTGCAACGGGTGCACGAAGCGAGTTATAGTGCCTGACAATCTTGAAGTTCGTATCTTCCAGATGCTGCATGTTATCAGTGTGCTTCTGGTTGATTTCTAGTTGAAACTTGAAATCTGGAAAGTCTCTTTGAGCTTCAGCTAAACACCAATCTAAGAGCACCGGATATCTTGGATCTCCAGCCCTAACTGCCAGAGCTGCTTCCATCTCTTTGGCTATCGGGTCTGGATTGAGATTAGCTAAGCCAAAGGGAATGGAATCTTCATCTTCGCTAAAAAGCCATGTCGGAGAATTAGTAGCAGGGCTCTCAATAATGTGCTTAGCGATATCTAACCCAAACAAACCATGTTCAGGATCAACAGCAACTATCTCAGAGTTGAAGATGTCTTGAACTAGTTCCGCATCCTCAAGGCTTGCCTTGCGAATAAACACGATTGACTAAGGGTGTCTGAGTGGACTTGCTGGTAGACGTTCCTGAGAAACCCACTTCTCCTGGTAACCAGTTGATGAGTTCATGAGATCTAGGAAAGGCTTGGCATCAAACTCTTCAGGACCCATAACTCCAACACCATCCCAAACACCAGTTGCTAGAAGTTCTAGAGCAATTAGCGGGTTGAAAGCTGTTTGAGCAACAACAGCCTGAGCTTCAATAGCAGCCATTGTCACAGCGTTATCCGCTACGTGATATAGATAGGTAGCTCTAGGCATTCCATCTTTACCCTTACCTGTAACAAGAACACCCGCACAGGTCTTACCTGTCATGCGTGGACCAATGGTTGCTGGGTCTGGAAGAACAGAGACAACTACATCTCTAGGAGCAACTTCAACTGGTCCTTGAGCTGAACGAACACGAACAGGAGCAGTTGAATCAAGTCCAAGCATGTGTAGGGTCTTTAGAACTCCAATGAAGTCTGAACCTAGTCCGAACTTGAAAGTAACTCTGCCAACATCCATAGTTCTTGGAAGCATGGTTACTTCTTCGTGCTCAACGTTTACACACTCAACTGCACCAATACCTTCAGGGAATTCAAAAATCTCTGGCTCGCTGAAAGGCTCTGTCGTGAACCAACCCTTTTTCTTTTCAAACAAAGTAGGTGGGTTTAGACATTCTTCAATTGTTGTCCAGATTGAGAATGATGGAGCAAAGATTTCATTTCCTTCATCATCAGTAACACTGAGGTTTCCACCATCTTTAACAGACACTTCATCTATCTCGCTGAATAGGTGATCGGCTGCATACCTAGCAAAGATATTGCTGAGGCCTGGCTCAACACCGATACCAACTAGAGCTAGCTTTCCAGCTCTCTCCCATTGCTCGTGAAGAGCGTATTGTGAATCGCCTAGTTTGATTCCAGTCTTGTGGAATGGATCTGCTTCATTCTTTTCACTGAGGCTTAAGGCCATGTCTAAGTAGTGAACACCCGCTGTGTAGCAAGCAGAGAAGATGGTCTGAACAAACTTAGGCTCAACGGCGTTTAGCACGTGCGTGATGTTTAGCTCTGTAATTAGAGCTGCCATTGAAGCTGCATTTGATGCATCAATCTTTACTGAACTAAATCTTGAGGCAACCTCATCGCCATACTTGTTTTGAATCCAAGCGATAGTTCGATCTGCTCTTGATTGGTCGTAGTCGCTGACGACCATTTCTTCAAAGAAGTTTCTTGTTGCTGCAATCTTGGCAATAGCGTCTCCAACGCCACCAGCTCCTACAAGCAAAATACGCATTTGTTTCACAACCTAAATAGTCTCTATTAGCCAACGTCGTTGCTGGCTTTATTAAGCCTACCTAAGCCTCTACTGCTCGCCTGCTCTTGAGCGAAGTCTCTGGAGAAACTCTTTAGTTCTAGCCTTTTGAGGGTTCTCAAAGAAGTCTTTAGCTGGACCTTCCTCAATGATTACTCCACCATCTAGGAAGACAACCCAGTCCGCCACATCCCTAGCAAAAGAAAGCTCATGGGTAGCCATCAAGATTGAGGTTCCTGATGCCTTCAGATCTCTAATAAGTTCAAGTACTTCCCCGACTAGTTCAGGGTCCAAAGCACTAGTTACTTCATCAAGTAGCAAAAGAGTTGGGTTTAGTGCAACGGCTCTAATGATGGCTGTTCTCTGCTGCTGACCACCAGATAGCTTGTCTGGATAGTCATCAGCTTTCTCGGCAAGTCCAATACGTTCTAGTAAACCGAGCGCATGGGTCTTGGCTTCCGCTGCTGGCATGCCTTGAACGTGTCTAAGTGCCAGGGTTATGTTTTCAAGAATAGATAGGTGAGCAAAGAGGTTGAATGCTTGGAATACCAAACCAATCTGTCTTCTAACTTCGTCCTGGTCAACCCTTGGGTCTGAGATGTCAACATCGTTTAGAAGAATCTGGCCATCACTAATTTCTTCAAGCAGGTTCACAGATCTCAAGAGAGTTGATTTACCCGAACCTGAAGAACCGATTAGAGCAACAATCTGACCTCTATAAACCTCAAGGTCAATACCCTTTAGAACTTCTTTATCTTCGAAGTTCTTTCGAACGCCTTTGACGTTCAAAATCATTGGACCTAGCTCTGCTGGGCTTTCTAACTTACTCATAGAACACCTCCAGCCTGCTCACGCTTAGCTAATCTGTTGGTCACATAATCAGCTGCTCTAACAGTTGGAATGGCTAGAAGCACAAACAATAAACCAGCAACTACATATGGTGTGAAGTTAGCAAACTGAGCAACTTCAATCTGTGCTGCTCTAACAGCATCAACAGCACCTAATACAGAGATAAGACCAACGTCTTTCTGTAGTGAAACAAAGTCATTCATTAGAGGCGGTGCAACTTTTCTGAAAGCCTGAGGCAAGACAACAAGTCTCATGGTCTGGCTATAACTCAAACCTAGAGATCTAGCAGCAAGTCGTTGAGATGGGTGAACTGCTTCGATACCTGCTCTAAATACTTCAGCAACATATGCACTATAGGTAAGGGTAAGAGCAAGAGTACCTAGAACCTCAACTGGGATTCTTCCCAAGAATTCAAGTCGAAGACCTGGAATACCAAAACCAACGAGATACAAAACAATGATTAGAGGAAGACCTCTAAACAGATCAACATAGCCTCTAGCTAAGAGTCTGATTGGGGTAAAGATAGGTGAACGAAGAGTTCTAAGTAGAGCAAGGGTAAGACCAAAGACTAGAACTCCGATTACTGAGAAGAACAAGACTCTCAGGTTTAGAAGCAAACCTTCTAAGACCGAAGGTAGGGCTGCAACAGCAGTTTCAAAGTTGAAGAAACTCTGCTCGACTCTTGGCCAACCTGGGGAATTAACAAGAGACAGCCAAGCGATAACAGCAAAAGCAATTGTGCTTACGAAGGCAACAAGCGTTGACTTTCTTTTCCGAGCTAAGCGGAAAGCCCGTCGGTCCAGCTCAATTTCACTTGGGCTGAACCTACGGGCTTCGCTATTACTCATAGGTATAGATTACTTCAGTACTGGAACACCAGCATCTGCTGTTAGCCACTGCTCTTCTAGGCGAGCTAGTGTGCCATCAGCACGTAGTTCATCAAGAGCCTTGCTTACTGCAGCAGTTAGCTTTGAGCCCTTGTCTAGTACTAGACCGAACTGGTCACCCTTGTCAGCTGTTGGAAGCTGGCCAACGATCTTTCCACCGTCTAGTTCACAGCAAGATGCGTAAAGTGCTGTTGGAAGATCTAGCACGATTGCATCAACCTGTCCGTTAGTAAGTGCAGCCTTGGCATCATCGTTTGAGTTGAATGCAAGTGCATCCTGAGTCGGCTTGATGACGCTACCAATTGCGTTGAATGAAGTAGTTCCAGTTGCAGCACCGATTAGGTATCCCTGTAGATCAGCAATGCTTGTAGCACTTGCTGCAGGAGATGACGCAACAGTTACAACAACCTGAGCTGTCTCGTAGTAAGGGGTTGAGAAATCAATGTTTGCCTTACGCTCTTCAGTGATTGAGTACTGCTGCAAGTTGAAGTCAAAGTTCTTAACTCCAGGAGCAATTGCCTCATCGAAAGTTGTGCGAACCCAGATTACGTCTTCAGCTGCAAAGCCAAGCTTTTCAGCAACTGCATAAGCAACTGCAGCTTCGAAGCCTTCGCCTGATTCTGGCTTGTCATCAATAACCCATGGGAAGTAAGCAGGGTTACCTGTTCCAATAGTTAGTTTGCCTTCGGTGACTGTGTCGCCAGCGATGCTACCTGTTGAACAGGCGGTTAGTGTTGTAGCCAATAGCACTGCAGCTGCTGCTGCAAACCCGCGCCATAGCGTTTTCTTTGGTAAAGCCATTTGTGAACTCCTTTAGGTTTTTAAGTATGTTTCAGATACATTTTGCCCTAAAAATTGGAGCTCTAAAACCACTGTTACCAAGTGTTACCGAGGAGGCAGAAACTCCGCAGGAATGTTGGTTGCAACCAGGTAATTAGTGAAAATAAAGGTGGTTTCAAAGGTCGAATTGATCAGGTCATAGTCAATTCTGGCCTTGGCCGCAGCCTTGTCTTCCTCGGTATAGATATGGGCTGGGAAGTAGCCAGGCTTATAGAACATAAGGAAATAGTGGCCCTTAGGTGCAAGTCTTTCTAGAACCTCAGAATAAGACTCTTTAGCGAAATACGCAGGAGCTCCAAAGAGCCCCAAAATGGTCTCAAACTTTGATTCCTTGTCTGTTTCATTCCACTGCTCAAAAGTGGAATTCACAGTAGCAAAGCCAGGGAACTTAGCCTCAAGCTTCGCAAGCATCCCAGCACTTGGGTCAACACCTAGGTAGTCATCTTTGCTGATGTCGTTATAGGTAAGAGTCAATCCGGTGCCACAACCTAGATCTAACACTTTCCCTCTAATCCAAGGAGAAAGAATCTTGAATAGAGCTAGATCTTCTTCCTGGAATTCAGCTGATGCATAGTGATCGTCGTAACTCTTGGCGAATTCATCGTAGATTGCTTGAACTCTGTCTTGCTCTGAAGCTGACATGTATTTACAGTCTCTCTAGAGCTTGGGTTAGGTCAGCAATAATGTCTTCGATGTGCTCAACACCAACAGACAGACGAACAATGTCACCAGAAACTTCAATAGGAGATCCATTAGCTGATGCATGCGTCATCTCAGCTGGATAGTTCACCAGTGATTCAACTCCACCTAGAGATTCAGCAAGAGTAAACAATTTGGTGTTCTCACAAAACTTCTTTGCAGCTGCTGTTCCACCAACAAGCTTGAAGGAAATCATTCCACCAAAACCATCCATTTGCTTTCTAGCAACATCATGACCTGGGTGATCTAGTAGCCCTGGGTAGTAAACAGCAGAAACAGTTTTCTTCTGTCCCTGGAGGAATTCCGCAACAGCCTGTCCGTTAGAGCAGTGTCTGTCCATACGAAGAGCAAGAGTCTTTAGTGACCTGTGAGTTAGCCATGCATCAAATGGTGATGAAACAGCACCTACGGCAAACTGAATGAACTCAATCTTCTTAGCTAGCTCTCCATCGTTTAGAACCACAGCTCCACCAAGAACATCACTATGTCCACCTAAGTACTTTGTAGTTGAGTGAATAACAATGTCTGCACCTAGTTCAAGTGGACGCTGAAGATAAGGAGTAGCAAAAGTATTATCAACAACTGCTACCGCTCCGTGCTTATGGGCAACAGCAGAAACCTTGGCGATATCAAACACTGTCATCATTGGATTAGATGGTGTCTCAATCCAAACCATCTTGGTCTTACCTTCAATGAATGCACTCTCAAGAGCAGCTTCATCATTTAGGTCAACGATTGTGAAGTCCACACCCCAGGCTTTGTGAACTCTAGCGAACAGTCTGTAAGAACCTCCATAAAGGTCATTAGCCAGAATGACATGATCGCCAGCTTGTAAAACACCACGAATAATGGCATCTTCAGCAGCCAGACCACTTGAGAAACTCAATCCAAAACGTCCACCTTCTAGAGAAGCCAATGCTTCTTGAAGGGCAGTTCTAGTTGGGTTAGCAGCACGGTTGTATTCATAGCCGTCACGCAGGTTGCCAACACCATCTTGCTTATGAGTTGTGGTCATATGAATAGGCGGTATAACTCCACCGGTCTTTTCATCTGGGTGTTGAGCTACGTGGATTGCTCTGGTTTCAAACTTTGACATGAGATTCTTCCTTGTTGCTATAAGACTAAACCAAATGGTTATGGGTCAAAAGGGCGATAACTTCACCCTCCCGAAGAACCAGGGCACAATCCTCATCAGCTAGCACTTCCTTAGCTGTAGCGATGGTGTCTGTGTAGCCCAAAGGAACAGGTCTTGATTCCATGTGAGTCTCAACAAGATCAGTTTCCTTGAAAGCACCAGAGGCAAGCCCTGCCTTTAGGTGAGCAAGTCTTAGAACACCTGAGATCTCTCCCGCACGAACAGGAGGGGCATTGTTGAAGACGACAACGAACTCAGAGTTCTTATCCAAAGCTGTCTTAATGGTGTCATTTGTCTTAACACTCACAACCTGTGGAGAGACCTGTGTGCCTGTAACTAGATCCTCAACAGCATCTTCTAGACGAGGCATGAAGCCGTAAGCTCTCAGCCAAGTGTCATTGAAGACCTTAGCTAGGTATCCTCTTCCACCATCAGGCAAGATAACTACAACAACAGCATCAGCAGGAAGAGTTTTGGCTACCTTAAGTGCAGCTACCGCTGCCATTCCACAAGAAGGACCAACTAGTAATCCTTCTTCTCTACCTAGTCTCCTTGTCATCATGAAGGAATCAAGATCTGTGACTGGAATAAAGTCATCAACTACTGAAGAGTCATATGCTCCAGGTAGGAAGTCATCACCACGACCAACACCTTCAACTAGGTATGGCCTTCCTGTTCCATTTGAATAAACAGAACCAGCTGGATCACAACCAATAATCTGAACAGCACCCTTGCTAACTTCTTTTAGATACTTACCAACACCTGAAACAGTGCCACCGGTACCAACACCGATAACAACGTGAGTTACTTTGCCGTCTGTGTCTTTCCAGATCTCAGGACCAGTAGTTTCATAGTGAGAAGCAGGACCGTTGAGGTTGCTGTATTGGTCAGGCTTGAAAGCTCCTGGAGTTTCTCTAGCAATACGGTCAGAAACTGAATAGTAGCTACGAGGATCTTCATGAGCGACGTTAGTCGGGCAAACAACTACCTCTGCCCCATAAGCCTTAAGGGTATTGATCTTGTCAACAGCTACTTTGTCCGGAAGTACAAAGATGCACTTATATCCACGTTGCTGAGCAACAAGTGCCAAACCAATACCGGTATTACCTGAGGTTGGCTCAACAATAGTTCCGCCAGGCTTTAGCTGACCTGCTGCTTCAGCAGCATCAATCAGCTTCTCTGCAATACGGTCCTTGATAGAACCACCTGGGTTGAAGTACTCAACTTTGGCTAGAACAGTACAAGCAATACCTTCAGTTACTTTGTTCAACTTCACTAAAGGGGTATTGCCGATGAGTTCGACCACATTGTTGTAATACTTCATACCTCAAGAATACCGAGTAAAAGAAAACCCGCCTTGGCCTCAAGGCCAAGACGGGAAATTCTTTTTCAGTGAAGAAGATTACTTAAGGGTAACCTTTGCACCAGCAGCTTCTAGAGCAGCCTTAGCCTTCTCTGCAGTCTCCTTGTTAGCACCCTCAAGTACGGTTGCTGGAGCGCCGTCAACAACGGCCTTTGCTTCTCCTAGACCTAGGTTA
>JBIIPK010000026.1:0-12507 GCA_044342685.1 Rhodoluna sp. | reverse complement strand
CAAGAGATTGCCACAACAATGGCTTTCGTTCGTCTACTCAAAGATCTTCTAAAGACTCCAGAGCTTGGTCCAAGAATTGTTCCAATCATTCCTGATGAAGCTAGAACTTTCGGTATGGATGCCTTCTTCCCAACTGCCAAGATTTATAACCCTAAAGGTCAGCACTACATCTCTGTAGACCGTGACCTTCTTCTGTCATACAAGGAAAGCGATGCAGGTCAGATTCTGCACACAGGAATCAACGAAGCTGGTTCCATGGCTGCCTTCACTGCAATTGCAACATCTTATGCAACTCAGGGTCAACCACTAATACCGTTCTATGTTTTCTATTCCATGTTTGGATTCCAGAGAACAGCAGACGCGATCTGGGCAGCTACCGACCAGCTATCTAGAGGCTTCATGATTGGTGCTACCGCTGGTAGAACAACACTTACTGGTGAAGGTCTACAGCACGCTGATGGCCACTCCCCAATCATTGCTGCAACCAACACAGGCGTAATCACTTACGACCCTGCGTATGGTTATGAGATCGGTCACATCATCAAGGCTGGTATTGAGCGTATGTATGGTGGAGTTCACCCGGACCCAAACGTGATCTTCTACATCACTGTCTACAACGAACCTGTTATTCACCCTGCTGAACCAGAGAACGTTGATGTTGATGGAATCATCAAAGGTATTCACCGCATCAGTGTTGGATCAGGTGCTGGTAAGAAAGCTCAAATTCTTGCATCAGGAGTTTCAGTGCCATGGGCTTACGAAGCTCAACGACTACTTCAAGATGACTGGAACGTATCTGCAGATATTTGGTCTGTTACTTCATGGAGCGAACTTCGTCGTAATGCACTTGCTTGCGATGAACAGAAGTTCCTATATCCAAATGAAGTAAGCCCGCTTCCATACATCACCAACAAACTAGCTGGTGCTCCAGGTCCATTCATTGGTGTGAGCGACTTTATGCATCAAGTTGCAGATCAAGTTCGTAAGTGGATTCCAGGTGAGTATGCAACTCTAGGTGCAGATGGTTTCGGATTCTCAGACACCAGAGCTGCTGCAAGAAGAGCATTCAAGATTGATGGTCCTTCAATTGTTGTTCGTGTTCTTGAACAACTAGCTTCTAGAGGAGATGTTGCAGCACACATTCCTCAGATGGCAATTGATAAGTATCGTCTTCTAGATGTGACAGCTGGAACATCTGGTAACGCAGGTGGAGACGCATAGCAATGCTCGTCATCCTCGCACCTGGTCAAGGCTCTCAAAAGCCTGGCTTCCTCTCGAACTGGTTAGAGATTCCAGCTTTCAAATCAAAACTAGAAGAATTCTCAGAAGCTATTTCTATTGATCTAATTCAGCACGGAACACTAAGCGATGAAGAAACCATTAGAGACACAGCTATTGCTCAACCGCTAATTGTTGGAGCAAGCATCGCTACCGCTTCTTTGCTTGACACAGCTAACGTTTCAGGTGTTGCAGGGCACTCTGTTGGAGAAGTTTCTGCTGCAGCTATTGCAAATGTTCTAAGCGACATTCAAGCGATGCAACTTGTGAACGTGAGAGCAAAAGCAATGGCTCATGCTGCAGCTACAGGCGAAGCAACATCGATGGCTGCAGTTCTTGGTGGAGATCAAGACATTGTAATTGCTCGACTAACAGAACTAAGTCTCTCCCCTGCTAATTACAACGGAGCGGGACAGATTGTTGCAGCGGGTTCTAAATCAGGAATTGCGAAACTAGTTGCCGAAGGTCCTCAGGGAAGTAAAGTCATTCCACTTAGTGTTGCAGGTGCATTCCACACTTCATACATGCAACCAGCAGTAGGAGAACTTGAAGCGTTTACTTCATCAATAGAAATCTCTAATCCAGAAATCAAACTTTGGTCAAATGAAAACGGACAACTAGTTTCTGATGGTCCAGAATTCATTAACCTACTAGTCGGTCAGGTTGCTAACTCAGTGCGCTGGGATCTATGCATGGAAGCAATGGTCAAGGCAGGAGTGACTGCTGTTATCGAAGTTTCTCCAGCTGGAACATTGGCTGGCCTGGCTAAGCGTGGAATGCCTGGAGTTGAAATTGTTGCTCTCAAAGAGCCAAAGGATTTAGAACTAGCTCAAGATCTAATCAATCGATCAGTAAAGAAGGACTAATGTCTCAGCCGAAACTAAACCAATATGAAACGACTAAATACAGTCGAATTTATTCTCTTGGTGCTGCTCGTGGCGACTTAGTTGTCACCAACGATGACATTGCTGGACCTATTGATTCAAGCGACGAATGGATTCGTCAACGCACCGGAATCATCACAAGAAGAAGAGCGGGTAAAGACCAGTCCCTGATGGATATGGCTGTTGTCGCTTCCAATGAAGCAATCAAGCGAGCTGGAATTGATCCTCAAGAAATTGGTGCTGTAATCTTCAGCACTATCTCCCACCCTTATCAAACTCCATCAGCCGCAGCTTTGCTAGCGGACAAGATTGGTGCCAACCCTGCCCCAGCTTTCGACATTTCAGCTGCTTGTGCTGGGTATTGCTACGGAATCGCTCAGGCTGATGCTCTGGTCCGTTCAGGTGTTGCCAAGTACGTTTTGGTTGTTGGGGGCGAGAAGTTGAGTGACTTCATTGACCCAACTGACCGCTCAATCTCATTCCTATTGGCTGATGGAGCAGGTGCTGCAATTGTTGGCCCTTCTGACACACCAGGTATAGCACCTACAGTTTGGGGCTCAGATGGCTCTCACTGGGACTCAGTTAGCATGACCGCCTCTCTGCTTGATTTCCGTGATGGCGAGGCCAGTTGGCCGACCCTTAGACAAGATGGCATGACAGTGTTCAAATGGGCTGTGTGGGAAATGGTCAAGGTTGCCAAGGAAGCTCTTGTAGTTGCTGGAGTAAAAGCTGAGAATCTATCCGCGTTGGTTACCCACCAGGCAAACATCCGAATAATTGACGAATTGGTCAAACAGCTTCAATTGCCTGAAAATGTCGTAGTTGCCAGGGACATCATCAACACTGGAAACACCTCTGCAGCCAGCGTCCCGTTGGCTATGGACCAGATCTTGAAGGACGGTGTAGTCAAACCAGGCGGATTGGCCCTTCAGATTGGCTTCGGAGCAGGGCTTGCCTTCGCGGCTCAAGTCGTGGTTCTGCCCTAAACTTTACCTAGTAAATCAAACAATCAAGGAGTAACACATGGCACTTTCACAGAACGAAGTTCTAGCAGGTCTAGCAGAAATCGTAAACGAAGAGACCGGCATCGACACTGAGTCAGTGAAGATGGAAAAGTCTTTCACCAACGACCTAGACATCGACTCAATCTCAATGATGACTATCGTTGTGAACGCAGAAGAGAAGTTCAGCGTAAAGATCCCAGATGAAGAAGTTAAGAACCTTCTTACTGTTGGTGACGCTGTGAACTTCATCACTTCAGCACAGGGCTAAATAATCTTGAGCAGCAAAATCGTTGTTACCGGGATAGGAGCTACAACTCCTCTCGGTGGCGACGCTCAAACCACTTGGAAAGCATTGCTTGCTGGTGAGTCCGGTATAACCACCATGGACCAGGAATGGGTCGCTCGTTATGAACTGCCTGTAACTTTTGCTGGACAGGCAAAGGTAAAAGCTTCCGAGATCCTCACTCTCCAAGAAACCAAGAGGCTTGATCCATCAAGCCAGTTCGCTCTTATTGCTGCAAGAGAAGCCTGGGCTGATGCTGGAGTCACCGATTTTGACCCAGAGCGACTATCTGTTGAATTTGCAACAGGAATTGGTGGCGTCTGGACTCTTCTAGACGCCTATGACACTCTCAAAGAAAAGGGACCTAGACGAGTCCTGCCGATGACTGTTCCTATGCTGATGCCAAATGGACCAGCAGCCGCAATCGGCATGGACATTTCGGCTCGAGGCGGAGTTAGAACATCTGTTTCAGCTTGTGCATCAGGAACCGAAGCTATCGCTAACGCGATTACAAGACTTCGTTCAGGTGAGATTGACATTGTTGTTGCAGGTGGCTGTGAGGCAGCGATGCACCCACTACCAATTGCTGCTTTCGCCTCGATGCATGCCCTTTCAAGACGCAATGACGAACCAGCTAAGGCAAGCCGTCCTTACGATGTGAACAGAGATGGCTTTGTAATGGGTGAAGGAGCAGGAGCTCTAGTTCTTGAACTTGAAGAGCACGCTTTGGCTCGTGGAGCAAAGATTTACGCTGAGCTTGCCGGTGGTTACGTAACAAGCGATGCGTATCACATCACAGCACCAGATCCTGAAGGTGCAGCAGCAGCAAGAGCAGTTATTGGTGCACTAAAGATGGCTAACGCCGAGATTTCTGATGTGAACCACATTAACGCTCACGCAACTAGCACTCCAGTTGGAGACGTTGCTGAATACACTGCCTTGAAGCGAGTATTCGGTGATCACCTAAAGAACATTGCTGTGTCAGCTACAAAGTCTTCTACAGGTCATCTACTAGGTGGTGCTGGAGCAATTGAAGCAATCTTCACTGTTCTTGCAGTTCAAACAAAGACTGCTCCTCCGACTATCAACCTGGATGATCCAGATCCAGCTATTGAACTTGATGTGGTTACATCTCCAAGAGATTTAGGTGAGAACATTCTTGCCATCTCAAACTCATTTGGTTTTGGTGGTCACAACGCAGTTGTGGCTTTCCGCTCTTACAACAAATAATTCTTTAGAAAGAAAAAACCTGACCCAAGAAATGTGGTCAGGTTTTTTATAATCTTTTTACTTAGTGAGCGTGCTGTCCTCTTGAGTGCTCGAACACAAATCCGATTAGACCGATCATGGATAGTGAGAATCCAATTGCGAATAACCATGGGCCAACTGCAAGTGCTGTGAAGCTCAATGCAGCACCTAAACCAAGAACTAAAGGCCACCATGACCATGGAGCGAAGAATCCCATTTCTGCTTCACCGTCTTCGATGTTTGCGTCTGGATTATCTTCTGGCCCGGTAAAGTTCTTAGCTGACTTAGCTAGGTAGAAAGAAATAAAACCAGTCAAGAAAACGAGCATGAATAGAGCAGCAAAACCGATTACTTCAATCGCACCATCAGCAATGTAGGTCCAGTATCCATAGACTGCAGCAACTACCAGGTTGAAAATAGTGAGAACGTTCAGCATTGTGACGTTAGTCTTCATGGCTACTTCTTCCCCTTTCCAGTCTGAGGTTTAACATCAGGAGACGCATACTCCGGATGGTTGAGATCGAATGCTGGGGACTCGCTTCTGATTCTAGGAATGGTCGTGAAGTTGTGCCTTGGGAACGGTGATGCAGTGGCCCACTCTAGAGAACGGCCGTAACCCCATGGGTCATTCATCTCAACCATCTTGCCCTTGCGGCTGGTAATCCATACGTTCCATAGGAACGGAAGCATTGAAAGACCAAGGAGCAATGATCCTGCAGTTGAAACCTGGTTCATCCAAGTGAAGCCATCGCCTTCAAGGTATGTGTAGTAACGACGAGGCATACCCTTCACACCTAACCAGTGCTGGATTAGGAATGTGATGTGGAAACCGAAGAACAATAGCCAGAAGTGGATCTTTCCAAGTCTTTCGTTCAACATCTTTCCTGTGAACTTTGGCCACCAGAAGTAGAAACCAGCGAACATAGCGAACACAACAGTTCCAAATACTACGTAGTGGAAGTGAGCTACAACGAAGTATGAATCGCTAACGTGGAAGTCTAGAGCTGGAGAAGCAAGGATTACACCGGTCAAACCACCGAAGATGAATGTGGTTAGGAATCCAAGGCTCCATAGCATTGGGGTTTCAAATGTAATAGATCCTCGCCAGAGCGTACCAATCCAGTTGAATATTTTCACACCCGTTGGTACCGCAATCAACATCGTTGTAAAGGCAAAGAATGGAAGCAGGACTGAACCAGTGACGTACATGTGGTGAGCCCACACTGTCATAGACAAAGCTGCAATTGCGATGGTCGCGTAGACAAGAGTTCTGTACCCAAAAATTGGCTTACGGCTGAACACTGGGAAGATTTCAGAAACGATTCCAAAGAATGGCAACGCAATGATATAAACCTCTGGGTGGCCGAAGAACCAGAAGAGGTGTTGCCAGAGCATCGCTCCACCGTTTTCCGGATCAAAGATGTGGGCACCAAATTTTCTATCCGCACCAAGAGCAAACAGAGCTGCTGCTAAAGGTGGGAAAGCCATGATTACAAGAATTGAAGTAACTAGTGCGTTCCAAGTGAAGATAGGCATACGGAACATCGTCATACCAGGAGCACGCATTGTGATGATTGTGGTGATGAAGTTCACACCACCAAGGATTGTTCCGAAACCGCTAAGTGCTAGACCAAACACCCATAGGTCTCCACCGAGTCCTGGCGAGAAAGTTGTATTCGAAAGTGGAGCATAAGCAAACCAACCAAATGATGCTGCACCTTGAGGAGTAAAGAATCCTGCAACTGCAATGAATGAACCCCAGAAGTAGAACCAATAAGCAATTGCGTTCAGTCTTGGGAAAGCAACATCCGGAGCACCAATCTGCACTGGCATCAAAACGTTTACGAAACCAGCGAACAGAGGAGTTGCAAACATCAATAGCATGATGGTTCCGTGCATTGTGAATAGCTGGTTGTACTGTTCTTTGGTTTCAATGATTGTCAAACCTGGCATTGCAAGTTGAGCTCTGATCAACAGAGCCATAACTCCAGCAATCATGAAGTAAACAAATGAAGTACCTAGATATAGGTAACCAATTTTCTTGTGGTCAGTTGTGGTCAACCAATCGACGACTATGCGACCTTTGCCTGGTTTTGCTGGCTGTGCCATCTGCTAGCCCTCACTCTTTGATTTGTTGCCTGGAAGATTCTTGTTTCTGTTGATGTTGTCTGGGTCATTTGGATCAGCGCTCAACTGCCCAACGTTACCCATCTTCTCCAACTCATCCATACGAGCGTCATAGTCCTCTTGAGAAACAACCTTCACGTTGAAAAGCATCATTGAGTGGAACTCACCACAAAGCTCGGCACACTTACCTTTGTAAGTACCGATTACTTGTGGAGTCAAATACATTTTGTTTACTTTGCCCGGGAATACGTCTTTCTTATACAAGAAGTCGATTACCCAGAAAGAGTGAATGACATCTCTAGAAATTAGATCAAATTGAATTGTCTTGTTTACAGGTAAGTAAAGTGTTGGTAGCTCTTTTTCAGCCTCTTCGGTTACTGCTTGAAGCTGGATACCAGAGTCATAGACATTGTCATTGATGTAATTGAAGTCCCAAGACCACTGCTTTCCAACTACTTCAATTCTGTAATCGCTGTCAACAGGCTTTTCAATTTCAGCAATATCTCTTGCTGTTAGTGCGAAGAATCCAAGAACCAAAATCAAAGGTACGACTGTGAACAGAGCTTCAATTGGCATGTTGTAACGAAGCTGAGGTGGGATCTCAGTGTCACCCTTGCGGCGACGATAAACGATGATTGCCCAGAACATAAGGCCCCACGCAATGAGCCCGACTGCGTAAAGAACTACCCAAGAGCCAGCCCAAAGGGAAACCACTCGCTCGGTGTGATTGGTTACTCCAGTTACACCAGGCAGCCACCCTCTTGAGAATTCGTATGATGTACAGCCTGACAAAGAGGCAATTAGAACAGCAAATAGCGGGATTAGAGCCCATCTATTTCTACGTTTTGGAAGCAAAATCGATCCTTCAATATCGTTTCGTTATAAAACAAGTTTATGTGTTAATTGAAGCCACCAACGCCATAACACCCCAAAACTAAAGGGAAAGCATGGCCTTAATGAGATTTAGCTGAAGGAAGATCCACAGGCACAGCTGCCCTGGCTGTTTGGATTGTCAATTTCGAAGGCACGCTTCTGGAAGGTATCGACGAAGTCAAAGGTTGCCCCAGAGATGTAAGGAGCTGTCATGCTATCGACAACAACTTCTACCCCACCAAAGTCCTTGATTAGGTCATCTTCACGCAATTCAGGAGTCAAAATGAATGGCAGATATTGGAAGCCTGCGCAACCACCAACTTTGATCTCAACACGCAGGCGAAGTTTTTCACCCTCATTTAGATCACTCACGTCAGCTGATTCGATGTGTCTAAGCAGTTCTGCTCGTGCTGCGTCAGTGATTTCAAGCCCGTGAGCCATTGTTTCAGTCATTTCACTCTCCTATTAGGTCCTAATTCTAAGCCTTTGTTCAAGCTATTTTGTTTATTCGGACTGCAAATCATTGCCAAGTAACAGGAATAGTGACTCAGCAATCATTGCGTTCTTGAGGCCTACTAGGTGCACTGACTCGTTAGGACTGTGAGCCCTTGAATCAGCATCTTCAACGCCTGTTACCAGAATCTGGGCATTAGGAAATACCTCGGTCAAATCAGCAATAAACGGGATAGATCCACCAATGCCAATCTCTAGCATTGGGTTACCAAATGCTGCTTCAAGGCTATTTTTAGCCAATTCTTGAGCCCAGCCTGAGGTATCTGCCATGAAAGGTTTACCAGTTTCAATGGGGCCAAACTCCAAAACGGCTCCAAATGGCACATTTTGCTCGATATGAGCTCTTAGAAGGCTAAGTGCCTCGTCTGGATCTTGACCAGGTGCAATTCTGAGGCTTACTTTGGCTGAAGCTGTTGGAAGCAAGGTATTTGAAGACATAGCTACCGAAGGAACGTCAATTCCAATGATTGTCAGGGCTGGTTTACCCCAAATTCGGTCCATGATGCCGCCTTCACCAATCTGGCTGACTTCTGGCAAAAGGCTGCTATCTGCTCTCAAATTGGCATCTGTGTATGGCAAATCCTCGAATTTGTAGGTCTTTAGCCCCTCGACGGCCACATTTCCCTTGTCATCGTGCAATGAAGCCAAAACTTTGATCATTGGCAAGATAGCGTCTGGAATGGCACCACCAAACATGCCTGAATGGACTGCATGTTCCATGGTTCTAATTGTGAATTCCTGCGAAACCATGCCTCGAAGGCTCACGGTCAGTGCTGGAACCTCTGGAGACCAGTTCATTGAATCCGCGACGATAATGACATCCGCAGCCAATTTTTCCTTGTTTTCATCCAAGAATGCCCTAAAAGTCCTAGAACCAGCTTCTTCCTCACCTTCGATAAAGATTGAGATACCTAGATCAAAATCATCTCCGGCAATAGCTTTTAGGGTCTCAATTGCAGTTAGATGGGCAACAACTCCAGCTTTGTCATCTGCGGCACCTCGCCCATAGATACGACCATCCTTGGCGGTTGGTTCAAAAGCTGGTGTGAGCCACTGAGATGCATCGCCCGGAGGTTGCACATCGTGGTGAGCATAGAGTAGGACATGTGGGCGGCCATTCTTGGCAGGTCTAGATGCAAGAACTGCTGGAGCTCCTGGCTTGCCATCTACCACTGAATTCTTGATCTCTACCTGTTCGAAAACTCCAGAACTTCTAAATAGTTCAGCTACTGCTTCTGCACTTCGATCCAGGTCGGCTTCGTCGAAGGCTTCCCAAGCGATTCCTGGAATGCGAACCAGCTTGCCTAGGGTATCTACACGCTGAGAGAAATCTAGATCCACTTGTTCTCGCACCTTGGCAGCAAGAGCTGCATCGGGAGTCATTGATTGAGAACTAGTCTTAGTAATAGAGAATGTCATGTGAGTAATCTAAATCACTCAGGACCGAAAACGAAGGACATAAATTGAGCGACCAGAAAAAAGATGTTGGGTCAAAAACAGAGGGTAAGGGTCGTGCTACCCCTACACGCAAGGAGCGTGAGGCTGCCAACCTAAAGCCACTGGTCGGAAACAAAAGCAAAGAGGCTAGAGCCGCTGCAAAAATTCAGCAAAGGGATGCTCGCCTAAAGGCTAGAGCGGCCATGATGGCCGGCGATGAGAAATACCTTTTAGGTAGAGATCAGGGACCTCAGCGCAAGATTGCTCGTGAGATCATCGATGGTCGCTACACCCTAATTGAAGGCCTAATGCCTCTTATGGTGCTGTTCCTGTTGGTAACCTCTGTTACTCCAGTGGCAGCAAACACCATCATCACGTTTGTCATGATTATTGCTCTAGTGGTTGTGAGCATCGAAGCAACTTTGATGCACAAAATCATTGGCAATCGAATCAAGGAAAAGCTTGGAGCAACTACAAAGATGCAAAAGGGTACCTGGTTCTACGTCTTCACTAGAGGTATGCAACCTCGTCCACTAAGAATTCCAAAACCTGCACCAAGACGTAAGAAGTAATTCAACTACCTAATAGTTTTCAAGGAGAGAAATGAAACATCGTTATCTAGGCAACAGTGGTTTCAAAGTCAGCGAATTGGTTTACGGAAACTGGCTAACACACGCCACTCAAATTGAAAACGATGCTGCTTACGCAACCGTAAAAGCAGCTATCGAAGGTGGAATCACTTCATTCGACACAGCAGACGTTTATGCAAACCAGGCCGCTGAAACAGTTCTTGGAGATGCGCTAAAAGGTCACCGCAGAGAAGGTCTAGAAGTTTTCACCAAGGTTTACTGGCCTGTAGCAGAACGTATGCCGAATGACACAGGACTCTCCCGCAAACACATCATGGAATCAATCAACGGTTCCCTAAAACGTTTGCAAATGGACTACGTAGATCTTTACCAGGCACACAGATACGACGTTGAGACTCCCCTAGAAGAAACTATGCAAGCATTTGGTGACATTGTTCGTCAAGGTAAGGCTCTATACATTGGTGTTTCAGAATGGAACGCCGAGCAGATTCGTGCGGGTCACGAACTAGCTACCCAAATGGGTTTCCAACTTATTTCAAGCCAGCCTCAGTACTCAATGCTGTGGCGAGTGATTGAAGCTGAAGTAATCCCAACCTGTGAAGAACTTGGTGTTAGCCAGATTGTTTGGTCACCAATGGCTCAAGGTGTTCTCACTGGGAAGTATCTTCCAGGACAACCAGTGCCAGCAGGGTCAAGAGCTTCAAATGACAAAGTAAACAGTTTCATTCAAAAACTCCTTACTGATGATGTGCTCACTCGAGTGCAGCAGTTGAAGCCTCTCGCAGATGAACTAGGGCTTACTATGGCTCAGTTTGCTCTTGCCTGGGTACTCCAGAACAAGAACGTTTCAAGTGCGATTGTTGGAGCGACAACTCCTGAACAGATCACCAGCAACCTAGGTGCTGTGGGAGTTGAAATTCCGAAGGAAATCATGGACAAGGTAACAGAGCTTATGGCTCCGATTGCTGTGACCGATCCTCGCGAAACTAAGGCTCCTGAAACTCGCCTAGTTTAGTTTTTGTTAACTGCCCTAGCCCAAAGTGGGCCAAGGTAAACAAAACCGGTGTAACCCTGAACCAGATTCGCTCCTGCATTTAATCTCTGCAGCATCTGCTCATGTGTTTCAACGCCGCCAACTGAAATGATGATTTGGTCTGAGTTGAGATTCTTACGAAGAACTTTTAGAACTTCGATAGATCTTTCATTCAAAGGCGGACCAGACAATCCTCCAGCACCCATCGCGGTAACTTCAGCATCTGAAGTTTTCAGTTTCTCTCTAGAAATAGTTGTGTTGGTTCCAATCACGCCAGCCAAGTGAAGCTCCTTAGCGAGTTTGGCAACTTCAACAATGTCCTCGTCAGCTAAATCTGGGGCAATTTTCACCAAGACCGGCTTGCCCAAAGACTTCGCAATTACAGCTTCAAGGATTGGTCGAAGTGAACTCACTTCTTGAAGAGACCTAAGGCCTGGAGTATTCGGCGAAGACACATTCACTGCAATGTAGTCAGCGTATGGAGCAAGAAGTGTTGCACTCTTTTCATAATCTGCAACGGCGTCCTTGACATCAACAACTCTGCTCTTACCAATGTTGATTCCAATGACTGGAAGTTTTTGATTGGAGGAACGAAGTTTCGCTAAACGCTTGGCAATAACCTCTGCTCCGTCGTTGTTGAAACCCATGCGATTGATTAGTGCGCGATCTTTCTTCAAACGAAATAGGCGCGGGGTATCATTACCTGATTGAGCAATTGCTGTTACTGTTCCAATTTCAACGTGTGAGAAGCCAATCTCCCCTAAAGCTCTGATAGCTATAGCATTCTTATCAAAGCCAGCTGCTAAACCAAATGGTCCATCAAAGCTCAACCCCATGGCTTCTACTTTTGTGCTTTTGATTTTCGGCAATAACTTCGTCAGGCGAAGAGCTGATGCTGCTCTAATTGCAAACATGCCCAGGTGATGAGCGGTTTCTGGATCTAATTTCGAAAGGACTAGACGAAAGAGCGTTGGGTAAATCATTCTCTTAGGTTACCTTTACCTTCGACTTATAGGCGGAAATGGAAATGGGTCGACTTCAGTTTTGAAGTCGACCCATTCTCAATTTAGATTTAGCTGCAACCGCTTGTTGATCCACAACCTTCGCAGACGTGGCATGAGCCAGAAGGTCTCATCTTGATTCCACAGCTGAAGCAAAGTGGTGCATCTGATTCGGTTCCCTGCAACATGTCAAACAGTTCAGCTGAAGAGTGAACCTGACGAGCAGATTCGGTGTG
>JBIIPK010000011.1:0-48994 GCA_044342685.1 Rhodoluna sp. | reverse complement strand
GTTCTAGAGGAACTCCTAGAATTGCTAATCGCTTGCTACGCAGGGTGAGAGACTTTGCTCTAGTTCACTCATCTGGTCAAGTTTCTGTAAGCTCTGTGACTTCAGCACTAGATCTTTATGAAGTAGACGAACTTGGTTTAGACAGGCTTGACCGCTCTGTCTTAGAAGCTCTAATCGTCAAATTTGAAGGTAAACCAGTTGGCTTGAACACCCTTAGCGTCGCTCTTGGTGAGGAGTCAGACACCATCGAGAGCGTGGTTGAGCCATTCCTTCTGCGAATTGGGCTCTTGGTTAGGACAACTCGTGGTCGCCAAGCTACCTCTGCTGGTTACAAACACCTTGGATTGACCCCTCCAGCGGGCTCTCAGGGGTTATTCGACTAGCCCTGTCGCTTATAATCGACTAGTAGCAAACCCTCAACAAACGATTGGTCCAACATGGAGTTATTAGTCATCCTTGCCGTTTTCTTGGCATTCATCATCTTCAGCAACAGCAGAAGATCTAAGCAGGCTAGAGCTCTTGAGGCTTCTGTTTCAGTTGGTGCTCAAGTCATTATGTTGGGCGGAATCAAGGGCAAGATTGTTTCAATCTTGGATGACACAGTAATATTTGAGTCAACTCCTGGTACACGTATCGAATTCCTAAAAGCTGCTGTCAGAACAGTAGTTCCAGCCTCTTTGGACGCTAAAGCTGAAACTTCTGCTCCAAAAGCTAAGGCAAAGCCTTCCGCTACTAAGCCTGTTGCAAAGAAGCCAGCAGCATCAAAGACCACTGCTACAAAGAAGACTGCTAAGTAATTAGCTTCCACAAATAGAGAAAAGGCACGATTTTGTCTGAAAAGCGCACTGCAACTAGAGCGGCACTGAGATCACTCACTTGGCTTCTGACCTTGATGGTTGGAATTGTTGGAGTTATCGGCCTTGGAATGGTTTCCGGTGAACAGAAGGCTACCTTCGTACCGAACCTAGCTCTTGACCTTTCTGGTGGTACTCAAGTTATCCTTACCCCAATCGTTGAAGAGGGTAAAGAGATTCTTCCTGAGCAACTAGACCAAGCTGTTTCCATCATTAGACAGCGTGTTGACTCAACTGGTGTTAGCGAAGCTCAGATCAACACATCAGGAAACAACATCGTCGTTTCTATCCCTGGAATTCCAGACAGTAACACTTTGGCTCTTATCAAGAGCTCTGCAAAACTAGAATTCCGACCAGTTCTTGCAGCATCAGCAGGTAGCAAAACTGAAATTGGTAAAGATGGTTCAAAGCCAATCAAGACTTCAACAGCAAAGCCAACCAGCCCAAGTGATTTGAATCAAATCTCTCCTGCTCTTCAGAAAGAGTACGAGAACCTTGACTGCTCAACTAAGTTCCGTGAGCCAGGACAAATCGATGATGCTGAAAAGCCTCTTGTTACGTGTGACAGAAGTTTGACCGAGAAGTACATTCTTGGCCCTGTTGAAATTACCGGTGTTGATCTAGAAGGTGCAGACGCTGGAACTGTAACTGGTGCACAAGGTGTTGCTACCAACGAATGGGCAGTAAACCTAAACTTCAATGCTGAAGGTGGCGACAAGTTTGCCAAGGTAACTGGTCGTCTATTCCCTCTAGCTGAACCGCAGAACAGATTCGCAGTAACCATCGATGGTTACGTCATCACTGCACCAACCACACAGGCTGTTATCACCGGTGGTTCTGCTCAGATCACTGGATCATTTGATCAAGCAAGCTCAAAAGTTCTAGCTGATCAGCTGAAGTATGGTTCATTGCCAATCTCATTCGCTGTTCAGTCTCAGGAAAACATTTCAGCAACCTTAGGTTCAGAGCAGCTACAGGCTGGTCTACTTGCAGGTCTTATCGGTGTCATCCTGGTCGTTATCTACTCAGTATTCCAATACAGGGGACTAGCGGTTATCACAATTGGGTCATTGATTGTTGCCGGTATCTTGACCTACATCCTGATTGCTCTTCTAACCTGGCGTGCTGACTACAGACTTTCACTATCAGGTATCGCAGGTTTGATTATGGGTATTGGTATTACAGCAGACTCGTTCATTGTTTACTATGAACGAGTTAAGGATGAGCTTCGCGAAGGCAAGCCTTTGTATGTTGCCGTTGAAAGCGCATGGAACAGAGCGAAGCGAACAATCATCGTTTCAGGTGCTGTAAGCCTTCTTGCCGCGGTTGTTCTTTACATCCTCACAGTAGGTAACGTAAGAGGATTCGCGTTCACACTTGGTCTAACAACACTTATTGACCTCACCGTTGTGTTCCTATTCACTTACCCGGCATTTAGATTGCTCACCAAGAGCAAGTTCTTTATGTCTGGAAACGCTTGGACAGGCTTGCAGTTGAGAGATAGCGCAGCCTTTGGTTACACGGGAAGAGGAACTTTTAGAGTTGCGCCAACAGTTTCAGCGGGCAAGATCGCTCAATCATCTAAAGAAGCGGAACGACGTCAAACTATTGCCGAGCGTAAAGCTGCAGCAGATAAGAACAAGGAGAACAACTAATGTCTCGTTTTGCCGATCTTGGTAACCAGCTTTATAGCGGTGAGAAGTCCGTCAACTTCGTTGGTAGGAGAAAGTATTTCTACATTGCTGCAGCCATAACTGTTGTTCTAGCAATCTTGATTCCTGTTGCTAAGGGTGGATTCAACTTTGGTATCGAATTCCGTGGTGGATCTGAATACAAGATTTCAGAAAGCAAGCTGCAGAGCACAGCCCTTGCAGAAGACGCAGTTCACGAAGTAGTCCCAGCCGTCCAGGTAAACACAACCATCATTGGTGCAGACACTGTTCGTGTTCAGACTCCGCAGCTAAGTGATGAGCAATCAGAACAGGTTCGTCTAGCACTGGCCAAGGCTTATGAAGTAAAAGACAGTAACGTAGCGAGCTCGTTCATTGGTCCTAACTGGGGAGCTGACATTACCAACAAGGCTCTTTGGGGCCTACTAATCTTCATCCTGCTAGCAGCTATCTTGATGGCTCTCTACTTCAGAACTTTGAAGATGAGTGCCGCGGCTATGATGGCTTTGGCTCACGACCTTATTCTTACCGCAGGTCTCTATGCAGCGCTAGGTTTTGAAGTTACTCCAGCTGCTGTAATTGGATTCCTAACTATTCTTGGTTACTCTCTTTACGACACCGTGGTGGTCTTTGACAAGATCAGAGAGAACACAAACGAAGTTGAATTCAGTGAGACAACTACTTTTGCTGAGCAGGTAAACCTTGCAATCAACCAGACTCTAGTTAGATCAATCAACACCTCCATCGTTGGTGTTCTGCCAGTTGCCTCTATCTTGTTCATTGGAGCAACTTTCCTAGGAGCTGGAACTCTTAGAGATATCTCTCTTGCCTTGTTTGTTGGAATCATCGTAGGTACCTACTCAACAATCTTTATTGCAGCCCCTGCTTACTCTCACATGCGTGAGGGAGAAGCTAAGTTCGCTAAGGCAGAGAAAAAGATTCTTGCTAAGAGAAGTGCATTAGCTAGCTAGGTCAGTTATTCTTTAGTTCAACCTAGAAGGATGATATGTCGGACACAGCAGGCGGTGGCACACTAGCAACACTGCGAAATCGCCTGCCTAGAATCTTTACCCGACCTGTTGAAGGCTCAGGAATCGCCGAAGTCCTAAAGGCAGCCAAAGTAGCACATCCAAAGCTTGATTTCTCAATCGTTGAAAAGGCTTTCACTGTAGCCTCTATGGCTCACTCAGGGCACACACGTAAGAGTGGGGACCCATACATTACCCACCCAGTTGCTGTGGCTCAGTTATTAGCTGATCTTGGCATTGGCCCTGCTGGACTTGCAGCAGCACTGCTTCACGACACTGTCGAAGATACTGATTACACCCTTGACCAACTAAGAGCAGATTTCGGTGACGAAGTCGCAATGCTTGTCGATGGCGTCACAAAATTGGACAAAGTTAAGTTTGGAGCTGATGCTCAAGCGGAAACCGTGCGCAAGATGGTGGTCGCTATGTCCAAGGACATCCGTGTATTGGTCATCAAGCTAGCGGACAGACTTCACAACGCTAGAACCTGGGGTTTCGTCCCAGAAGCAAAAGCTAAGCAGAAGGCTCAGGAGACTCTCGAGATCTATGCTCCACTTGCTCACCGCCTAGGTATCAGCGCATTTAAGCTAGAGCTTGAAGACATTTCGTTTTCTGTTCTTTATCCAAAGGTTTATGAGGAGATCGTAAACCTAGTCAGACAGCGGTCTCCAAAACGAGATGAATTCATTGAAACAGTTATAACTGCAATTGAAGATGACCTAAAAGACAACAAGATTAAGGGCAAGGTTGCTGGTAGACCTAAGCAGTATTACTCCATTTACCAAAAGATGGTTATTGGAGGGCGAGAGTTTGACGACATCTATGACTTAGTCGGTATTCGAGTGATTGTTCCTGAAGTTAGGGACTGCTACGCAATTCTTGGCGCTGTTCACTCGCACTGGAATCCAGTCCAAGGTCGCTTCAAGGACTATATCGCTATGCCTAAGTTCAATCTCTACCAATCTCTTCACACAACAGTTATTGGTCCTAATGGACGTCCGGTTGAGATTCAAATCAGAACTCAAGAGATGCACAACAGAGCTGAGTATGGTGTTGCTGCTCACTGGAAGTACAAGCAATTCACTTCTGAAGAGTCTGCAACAACAGAAGACGATCTAGTATGGTTGAAGCATCTTTCTGATTGGCAGCATGAAACAGCTGACCCTAGTGAGTTCCTTGACGCACTTCGTTTTGAAATTGGAGCTAAAGAGGTTTACGCTTTCACGCCTAAGGGTCGAGTGATTGGTCTTACCAAGGGTTCCACCCCAGTGGACTTTGCCTATGCAGTTCACACTGAAATTGGTCACCGCACCATGGGGGCGAAGGTTAACGGTCGTTTAGTTCCACTTGAAACTGCTTTGAACTCTGGTGATGTGGTTGAAATTCTTACCTCTAAGTCTCAGGACGCTCATCCAAGCCAAGATTGGATTAAGTTCGTTCAATCTCAGCGTGCAAAGTCAAAGATTAAGGCTTGGTTCACTGCAGAGCGTAAAGATGATGCCATTGAAAGAGGAAAAGATCTCTTAGCCAAGGCGCTTAGAAAGCAAAGTGTTCCGATTCAGCGAGCGCTGGCAACCGACATTCTTCTCAAGATCACAAGTGACCTTAGATTCTCTGAACCATCTGACTTGTATGCAGCTGTTGGAGACGGCAATGTTTCGGCCCAATCTGTTGTTGAGAAGATGTCAGCCGCGTTGTCTGTTGAGGAATATTCCGAAGAGGCGGTGTTCGAACTTCCTACTAAGTCAAGTACCAACAGTACTAAGCGAGTAGGGGATTCAGGCGTTCTTGTTCGAGGTGATGCTGATGTAATGTTCAAGCTTGCTCGTTGCTGCACACCAGTTCCAGGGGACGCCATTCTCGGTTTTATTACTCGTTCTGCTGGAGTGTCGGTCCACAGAAGTGATTGCAAGAACTCCGTAGATTTGAGAAATCAACCTGAACGCTTGATTGAAGTGAGTTGGGAACCAAACTCTAGGAGCTTGTTCCTGGTGCAGATTCAGATTGAGGCACTTGACCGTGGTGGATTACTCAGCGACGTTACCCGAGTACTAAGTGAGAATCACGTGAATATCTTGTCTGCTTCAGTTTCGACTAGAAACGATCGCGTAGCAATGAGCAGATTTGTATTTGAGATGAGTAACCCGGCAGCACTTGAGGGTCTAATCAATTCGGTTCGGAACATCGACAACGTCTATGACGTTTATCGAGTCAGCAACTCCTAAGAGTTAGCAATAACTACAGATAACCAAGCTTTCTTTGTTTCAAGGGCATCAGTTGCATCGGCAATCTTTTTGGCATCGCCTGATGCCTTTGCCTTCTCAAGATCCGCTTCTAACTTCGCAATAGATGCTTCAAGTTGTGATCGAACAGAGTTGGTGCGGTCAACAGTTGCTGGGTCTGACTTTCTCCATAGCTCTGCTTCCACGTTTTTGATTTTTGTTTCAACAGCTTTTAGTCGGTCTTCTATTTTGCGGATGCTGTCGCGAGGAACCTTTCCGGCCTTCTCCCAACGTGCCTGGATTGCTTGAAGAGCAGACTTAGCTTTTCCTAGGTCAGCAGTTGGATCAATCTTTTCTGCTTCTTCTAGAAGCTCAAGCTTTGCCTTCAGGTTTGAACTGAATTCAACTTCCTCAGCAGCAACCTTTTCAGACTCAGCAGCATAGATAGCATCTCCGGCTGCTTTGAACTTAGCCCATAGAGTGTCATCTGATTTGGTCTTTGTCTTTGGTAGTGCCTTCCAAGCGGTCAAAAGGTCTCTATAGGCGATAGTTGCTTCAGCACCTTTCTCAACAAGAGCTTCCGCCTTAGCAACTAGATCCGCCTTAGCGTTCTTGCTTGCCTTGACCAAGGAATCTTGGGTTGAGAAGAACTGGCGCTTGTTTGCATCGAAAGTCTTACGAGCCTTAGAGAATCTCTGCCAGAACTCATCAGCTTTGGCTTTCGGAACCTTTACAGAACTCTTTTGAAGTGCTTGCCATGCGTTGAATAGTTCAAGCATCTTTGCAGAACCGGTCTTGTAGTTGACCTTCTGAGGATCCTTGGCAGCAAGTGCTTCAGCCTCAACAGCAATTGCTTCTCTTGCCGCAAGTGCCTCAACCGCTAGCTCAGCTTGCTTAGCACTGGCTTCAGCGAGTAGATCGCCTAGGCCGCTCAGGACAGCAGCCACACGCTCTCTTAGAGAAGCCAGGTCACCGATTGCAACTGGCTCTGCCAAGTCTGCAGTCAGCTTGTCAGCTGATTTCTTGATTGACTTAGCATCGGCTTTGGCTTTGACGCGTTGTTCAAGTAGTCGAACGTTGGACTCGAGGTCATTGTATTTTCTAACGTAGAAGGCAAGAGCATCTTCTAGAGACATTGCTGGTTGTGAACCAAGGAGTCTTTCCGAACCTGCGTCGATGACGTAAAAGTTGCCAGTGTCGTCTACACGACCGAACTCGAATTGCAATGTTGACACTTTGGACTCCCTGATTGTTTGAAACTACTTAACAGTAATGCTTGTGACTGAAGTCTTAACCTTTGGTTGGCCATCTCCAGAACCATCTTCGACACCGGCTTTGATGATGTCATCAATTCCAGACAGTCCAGTTGTAACTTCACCAAAGACTGTGTAGCCACCTGCTGAGTCGCTAGGAATAACTGAGTCTTCATAAACAATGAAGAACTGGCTTCCCATAGACTTCGCATCGTTTCCTACACGAGCCATTGCTAGCTTTCCTTTTAGATAAGTAGGTTGAACGCCTTGCTCTGCCTCTGGCACGTTTTCGATTGGCCCGAAACTATAACCAGGACCACCAGATCCATCACCGTTAGGATCTCCACACTGAAGGACGAAAATTCCTTCAGTAGTGAGTCTGTGGCAAGAAACCTCGTTATAGAAACCTTTGTCAATTAGGTCAACGAAGTTCGCAACGGCTTGAGGAGCTTGTTCGCCGTACAGGGTGATTCCAAGATCTGCGTCGTTGATTTTCATCACACCGGTCCAGTCGCGACATTCAGATATACCGGCATCAGGAATTGTGTTAACGATTGGAGAGCCATCTTCATTAGGAGTTGGTGCATCCTGAGTGAAGGTCACGCAGAAATCTCTTGCCAAGCCAGGGCCAAAACCGAAGTATGAATACTGAGCAGCTAGAGCCACAACGAATGCAATAGCTGTCGCCATGAGAGCAAACTTGTTGTCTTCTCTGCGTAGCTTGATTCTGTGATCCACTACATTCTGCTTTTCCTCAAAGCTTTTCAAGCTTTTCTTGGCTGCGTTCTGGATCTCGGTACTTTTCTTGTTCGCCAACTTTGCCTCCGTTTTAGGTACAAATTGATATTAGACGAGTTCAAAGAGGGTTTAGCCTTGAAGTGTGAATAGTTCAGATCTTTTTGATTACCCAATTGGAGCGCCTTTGGCCGCTCGAATGCGGCCTACCAGTTTGGCTGAAGTGGTTGGTCAGAGCGAAGCTCTCAACACATCTGGACCTATGGCTGCTTTCTTGAGCAGTCCAAAACCAGGGCAGTCACTACCTTCCATACTTTTTTATGGCCCGCCAGGATCTGGAAAGACCACTATTGCGAGACTTCTTGCTAAGACCTGTGGCAGACGACTCATTGAGATATCTGCAATAAACGCTTCTGTTAAAGACCTTCGAGATGCCATGGATCTATCTAGGTCAGAGATCCAAGCTGGTCATGGGGCAGCGCTTGTATTCGTTGATGAAATTCACCGTTTCTCAAAGGTTCAGCAAGAATCCCTTCTTCTTGCTGTTGAAAATGGAGAAATTGTTCTTATCGGGGCTACCACAGAGAATCCGCTGTATGCACTAACTTCAGCCATGGTTTCTAGATCTAGCCTTATGCGTCTGTCTGAGTTGTCTGAAGAGGCGATACAAGAGATCGTTTCTAGGGCTCTTCAGGATGAGCGTGGACTAAACAGCAAGTTCAGGGCATCAGAAAGTGCGATTGCTGAGATAGCTAGAAGATCCGGCGGAGATGCCCGCAAAGCCTTGACAGTCCTTGAGGCAATTACTCAGGCAGTCGCTAGAGCGGGTAGCGCTGAGATTGAATTGAAGGATGTAGCTCCAACTATGTCTTCCGCTCTAGCTAGGTATGACGCAACAGGGGACCAGCACTACGACATCATTAGTGCTTTCATCAAGTCTGTGCGGGGTAGTGACCCTGACGCGGCTCTGCATTGGCTCGCTCGCATGATTGTTGGCGGGGAAGACCCTCGCTTTATCGCCAGAAGGCTAGTGATTCTGGCTTCTGAAGACATCGGTTTGGCTGATCCAGCTGCTATCTCGCTAGCTAATGCCACTATGAATACCGTTGCCCAAATAGGTATGCCTGAAGGGCGTATCCCGCTGGCAGAATGCACTATCTATTTAGCCTTAGCTCCTAAGTCCAATAGCGCTTACTTGTCTATAAACAAGGCAATAGCTGATGTGGAGGCTGGTTTCACACCTCCTGTTCCAAGCCATTTGAGGTCTTCTAGCTTGAACAAGGGTGATTTGGAGTATGAATACCCGCATGATCTAGAAAACAGCCTCTCAGGGCAGGAGTATTTGCCTGAAAACGAAGGCAAAAAGACTTACTACCAGGCAAAAGCCAATGGATATGAAGCTACTCTCATGGAGCGGTTCCTCAAGATATCGTCTATGAGAGAGAACCTCTAGGGGCTTGTGGCAAAAACTGCCCTAAACAGTTAGTATTGACAGGTTGCCGACCTTACTGATGTTCATGGCTGAGTTCCAGTAAAACGGTGAGTGCATTTCATTTAGCCGATTTGCACCGGGCACAAAACTTATTTCAACTTATGCATTCTTTGAAAGGAATACGTGTCTAAAACAACTAGAACACGAAGCAAGACTCGCTTGTCTCGTGCATTGGGCATCGCCCTAACTCCAAAAGCCGCAAAGTACATGGAGAAGCGTCCATACGCTCCAGGTCAGCACGGTCGTACCAAGCGTAAGACCGATAGCGACTTTGCCGTTCGTCTACGCGAGAAGCAGAGACTTCGCGCACAATACGGAATTCGTGAAGCACAGCTTCGCAAGACTTTTAACGATGCAAAGCGTATCGAAGGTCTAACTGGTGAAAACCTAGTAGAGCTTCTAGAGATGCGTCTTGATGCACTTGTACACCGTGCAGGCTTTGCTCGCACAATGGCACAGGCTCGTCAGATGGTTGTTCACCGTCACATTCTTGTTGATGGTCTTCGTGTTGACCGTCCATCAGCTCGAGTCAAGGTTGGTCAGATGATCCACGTTGCTGAGAAGAGTGAAGTAACTGAGCCTTTCCAGGTTGCAGCTGCTGGTGGTCACGTTGATGTTCTTCCTCCAGTTCCTGGATACCTTTCAGTTGAACTAGACAAGCTACAGGCAACACTTCTTCGTCGTCCAAAGCGTGCAGAAGTTCCAGTTACCTGTGAAGTACAGCTTGTTGTTGAGTACTACGCTGCTCGCTAGTCGATAAGGAATTTGTCATGAATGGTGCAGATGTTGCAGCTCTAATTTGGGCGGGTAGCTTTGCCGTACTGGTTATCTTTTTGGTAATCGTACTAATCAAGGTATCCAAACTATTAGACGCAACATCTGCGACTATTCGTGAAACAGGAGAGACCGTTGGTCCTTTTCTAGTTGAGCTCACCGAGACAACAAAGCTCACAAACAAGCAGCTTGAAAAGATCGACGTCATTACAGACAACGTAGTCGACGCAACTACCAACTTGAATTCTCTAATTACTTCCTTCACAACCAATGTTGCTGGGCCGCTTCAGCGTGTTGGCGCGATTGTTCGCAATGTTAGCGGACTAATTGGAAAGAAGAAGTAGACAAGTGCGCAAGACATTCGTCTTCATAGCTGGCATTGCTGCCGGTGTCTATCTTTCAAGACACATTGAAGCAAACCCTGAAACTAAAAAAGCTCTAAATCAAACTGGCGCGAAGATCAAGACTTTCGCTAATGCAGTCTCAGAAGGCTATAAAGAACAAGAAGCTAAAGCTTCCAAAGCGTCTAAGCCGAAAACTTCCAAATGAAGACAGCTGAAATCAAAAAGAGATGGCTTGATTTCTTCGAAAGTAAAGACCACACGGTTGTTCCAAGTGCATCGCTAATCAGCGAAGATCCTTCACTTCTTTTCACAGTGGCAGGTATGGTTCCATTCATTCCTTACATGACTGGTCTGATGCCAGCCCCATTTGCAAGAGCTACCAGCGTGCAAAAGTGTGTGAGAACTCTAGACATTGAAGAAGTAGGTAAGACAACTCGCCACGGAACTTTCTTCCAGATGAATGGAAACTTCTCCTTTGGTGACTACTTCAAGCGTGATGCAATCTCTTTCGCTTGGGAGTTCCTAACATCACCGGTTGAATCAGGTGGCCTTGGTTTAGAAAAAGACAAGCTTTGGGCAACTGTTTATCAGGACGATGATGAGTCAATTGCTTTATGGCTAGAGCTTTCAGAGATTCCACTTGAACGAATTCAGAAACGTGGAATGGCTGACAACTATTGGTCAACAGGTCAGCCAGGGCCAGCAGGACCTTGTTCAGAGATCTATTTCGATAGAGGACCTGAGTACGGTGTTGAAGGTGGACCTGAAGCTGATGAGAATCGCTACATCGAAATCTGGAACCTTGTGTTCATGCAGTATGAGCGCGGTTTAGGTTCAGGGAAAGATAGCTTCGAGATTCTTGGTGAACTACCAAGCAAGAACATTGACACCGGTATGGGGCTAGAGCGAGTTGCATTCTTGATGCAAGGGGTTGAGAACCTATACGAAATTGACCAGGTAAGACCTGTTCTTGATCTAGCCGCAGAACTAGCTGGCAAGACTTATGGAGCTAACGAAGAAGACGACATCAGACTTCGCGTTGTTGCAGACCATGTTAGAAGTGCTTTGATGCTCATTGGAGACGGGGTATCTCCAGGAAACGATGGACGCGGTTACGTTCTTCGTCGTCTGCTTAGAAGAACAGTTCGTGCAATGCGTCTTCTCGGTGTGAACGAGCCAGTATTCGGAAAGCTTTTCATCACTTCAAAGAATGCAATGGTCGATGCTTATCCTGAACTTGAAACAGAGTTCAAGAGAATCAACACAACAGTATTGGCTGAAGAGGAAGCATTCCTTAGAACGCTTACTTCAGGAACTCAGGTTCTAGAAACTGCAATCGCAACAGCAAAGGCTGCAGGTCAGAAGTCACTATCTGGTGAGACCAGCTTCCTCCTTCATGACACTTACGGATTCCCGATTGATCTCACAGTTGAGATTGCCGAAGAGAATGATCTAACTGTTGACCGCGATGACTTCACTGCTCTCATGAGTGAACAAAAGAACAGGGCTAAAGCTGACGCCAAGATGAAGAAGGCTGGCAATACAGACCTTTCTGTTTATGGTG
Organism: Rhodoluna sp.; assembly: GCA_044342685.1. Lineage (GTDB taxonomy): Bacteria > Actinomycetota > Actinomycetes > Actinomycetales > Microbacteriaceae > Rhodoluna. Next base: position 37,058 of record JBIIPK010000011.1, on the reverse strand, counting down.
ATTTCAGAATGCAAGGTGTTACTAAGTTCACCGGTTATGAAGAACTTGTTTCAAACGGAAAAGTACTTGGAATCATTAGTGATGGTCAGCAAGTAACTAAAGCCAGCGCAGGTGAAATTGTTGAAGTAATTCTTGATGAGACTTCCTTCTACGCAGAATCTGGTGGTCAAAGTGCTGATGCAGGAACTATCTATGGAGATGGTTTCTCTCTTGAAGTACTCGATGTGCAAAAGCCAGTTAAGGGGCTAGTTTCTCACAAGGCCATCGTCAGAACTGGTGAAGTAGGGGTAGGTCTAGTAGCGACCACTGCTGTTGATTCTGAATGGAGAGTTGGCGCTGCTCAAGCTCACTCAGCGACCCACGTTGTGCACGCTGCACTTAGACAAGCTCTAGGTCCAACCGCTCTTCAATCAGGTTCATATAACAAACCTGGCTACATGCGTCTCGACTTCTCTTGGACCCAAGCATTAAGTTCAGAAACAAAATCTGAGATTGAAGAGATTGCTAACCTCGCTATCAGATCAGACCTAGCAGTTTCTGCTCTGTACATGTCACTTCCTGAAGCCAGAGAATGGGGAGCCGTTGCTCTCTTTGGTGAAACTTATGATGAGAGCGTAAGAGTTGTTCAAATTGGCGGACCTTGGTCTAGAGAACTTTGTGGTGGTACGCACGTTTCTAGAAGTGCACAGATTGGTCTTGTGTCAATCACTAACGAGTCTTCTGTTGGCTCAGGTTCTAGAAGATTAGAAGCGCTAGTTGGTTTGGAAGCACTTCATTCTCTAACTCAAGAAAGAGCTCTGCTTCACAAGATTGCTGAGCAACTCAAGAGCACACCAACATCGGCTAGTGAAAAGCTCGAAGCACTACTAATTGAAGTGAAGGATATGCAGCGTCAGTTGGCCGCTGTTCAGAGCCAAAAACTTGCAGGACTAGTTCCAGAGCTACTTAAGTCAGCAACTTCTGCTGGCAAGTACAAAGTATTAGCCAGAGAGATTGAAAACGTAACTTCAAGCGACGCACTAAGAGACCTAACAGTGAAGCTACGCGATGAACTCTCAATCGAACCAGGGGTTGTTGCTCTAGCGGCGGTTGTCGACGGCAAGCCGGTGGTAATCGTTGCTGCAAACAAAGATGCTCAAGATCTAGGTGCCAAGGCAGGAGATCTTGTTCGCCTTGCCTCACAGATTCTCGGTGGTGGCGGTGGCGGCAAGGCTGATATAGCTCAAGGTGGCGGATCTGACGCCAGCAAGATCGCCGATGCTCTTCAAGCCATAACTGAGAGTCTTCGCTAATTGCTTCGTACTGGACGACGTCTAGCTGTTGATGTTGGGCAGGCAAGAATAGGTCTTGCCATCACAGACGTTCACGCCATTCTGGCGAGCCCACTAACCACAGTTCTCAGGCTTGAGAGCCTTGATGATTCGGTGAAAGCAGTGCAAGAAGCCGCTTTAGAAGCAGGGGAGATACTCGAGGTTTATGTTGGGGTTCCAATAAACCTGCAGGGTAAATCGACTCTGTCTACCGAAGATTCAATTGACTTCGCCGAGGCTCTTCAAAAATTCACTAGTTTGTCCGTTCGTTTGATTGACGAACGTTTAACCACATCCATGGCAAATAGCCAGCTCAAGCAGATTGGCAAGAGCCAGAAAGACGCACGCTCAACTATTGATCAATTGGCTGCCGTGGCAATCTTAGAGTTTGCCCTTAGTGTTGAAAAGAACACAGGATTAGCCCCAGGATTAAGTATTCAAGAGTGGAAGGAGCGTAATGAGTAATCAAGTATTTGAATCTCGTCGTAGCCTTCGATCAAAGAAGAGAGTCCCTAAACGCTTACTGGCAATCTTGTTGGGTGTCTCTCTAGTACTTGGTGTATCGGCCTATGTCAATCGTGTTGCCGTTCGTGGTTTCATTGAAGGCATCACAGGTGCTGAGTACACCGGTTCTGGTGAAGAAAAGGTAAGTGTTGTCATCAAGCGCGGGGATGTTGGTGAAGATGTTGCTAAAGCATTAGTTGATGCTGGCGTGACTAAGGGCTTTGACATCACTCTTCGAACTATCTACTCGTTGAATCCAACATTCTTTCCCGGCACTTATCTAGTTCCAGCGAAGATTTCTTCAGCTTCCGCAATTTCATATCTTGTTGATCCGAGTAACGCAATATCAAATCGAGTAACCATAAGAGAAGGATTGCGTCTCAGTTCAGTATTCAAACTGCTATCAGAAACGACGAAGATACCGGTTTCTGAATTTGAGAGCGAAGCTAAGAACTATTCAGACTTCGGTATTCCAAGCCAAGCGCCATCTCTGGAAGGATATCTTTTCCCGGCAACCTACAACTTCGATCCTTCCTACACTGCTCGAGAGATTCTCAATGTTTTGGTGACTAGAACTAAGGAACAACTGCGCGAAGATGGTCTGGCTGAGAAGGACTGGCACCGTGTCCTAACATTGGCTTCTATTATTCAACGCGAAGCAAGGTTTGAGCAAGACTTCTACAAAGTTTCGAGAGTGTTCACAAATCGCCTTGCTGTGAACATGCCTTTGCAGTCTGACGCTACTGTCTCTTATGGAGTTGGTGGTAACACCTTCCAAACTTCTGCTGCGGATAGAGCCGATCCAAATCCATACAACACCTACAAGTACCCTGGCCTTCCAATTGGTCCAATTTCTGGTGTTGGTGCTCTAGCTATAGACGCTGCGTTGAACCCAGTAGATGGTCCTTGGCTTTACTTCGTGTCAGTCAACTTGGAAACGGGTGAAACTGTATTCAGTGAGACCTATGCTCAACATCAAGCAGCAGTTGAAGTGTGGCGTAAGTGGCTAATAGAGAATCCGGATTGGAATGACTAGTAAACACTTTGCAGTTGTAGGCGATCCAATCGACCACAGCTTGAGTCCGAATATTCATAGCGCAGCATATGAATTCTTAGGGCTTGATTGGGACTACTCAAGATTCCAGGTGCCTGAAGGATCACTAAGAGAATTCTTAGGAGCTGATGGTAGCCATCTTGCTGGAATCAGTGTGACCATGCCTCTAAAGCTAGAAGCTGCTGCCTTAGCTTCGAGCGGTGATGAGATTGTTAGAGTGCTTCAGATAGCTAACACCTTGCTCAGAAAAGAGAATGAGTTCATTGCCTTTAACACTGATGTCTTCGGAATCAAGATGGCTTTGGCTCAGTGCTGGGGATCGAACATTGAGCGCGTTGCGATTCTAGGCTCAGGAGCAACTGCACAGTCTGCCCTCTATGCAGTTAGCAGAAAAGCAGCGAAAGCGAAGGTGTTGATTTATGCACGTGATATTTCTAGAACTCAATCAATTGAAAGTTTGGGCACCAAATTAGGTATTGCTATCGACGTTAGACCTTTAGTCACTTACTCAGATGAGCAGGATCTAACCATCAGCACCATTCCCGCGGCTGCATTAGACAATCTAAATCAGCAGGATCAAGGTGGATGGCTTCTAAACGTTAACTATGCCTCCAAGGACTCGAGCTTTACTATAAACTTCTCTTCTGACAAGGTGGTTCAAGGCGAGACCATGCTTATTTGGCAGGCCATTGCCCAAATTCGAATCTTCTTGAGTGGATCTCCAAAAGCTGAAATTGATAATGAAACAGCCCTTTTTCGCAAAATGTCTGAAGCCCTTTAGCAATAACTCATAAGTATGAGAGAATTGCACCATGTTACGTTGGCTGACCGCAGGTGAATCTCATGGACCATCACTCACCGCTGTCCTAGAAGGCCTTCCTGCTGGTGTAGAGATCAGCACAGGACAATTAGCTACCGCACTGGCTCGTAGGCGTTTGGGTTACGGTCGCGGGGCAAGAATGAAGCTTGAACTTGATGAGGTCACGTTCACTGGTGGTGTCCGTCACGGTAAGACCATGGGTGGCCCAATTGCCATCGTTATTGCTAACACTGAATGGCCTAAGTGGGAGCAAGTTATGTCTCCTGATGTTGTAGCTCCTGAGTTGCTGACTGGAGCAAGAGCAGAAGCTTTGACTAGACCTAGACCTGGACATGCAGATTTCACAGGTATGCAAAAGTACGGCTTTCTAGACAGCAGACCGGTGCTTGAGAGAGCATCAGCTAGAGAGACAGCAGCACGCGTTGCTCTCGGTGAAGTGGCTTCTACTTTTCTAAGAGCTCTAGACATACAACTCATCACTCACACTGTTTCTATTGGCACAGTTATGGCTAAAGCTGAAATGGCTTTACCTAAGCCGACAGATTTGGAAGCTATCGATGCCGATCCTCTTAGAGCCTTCAATCAGGAACTAAGTGCTGAAATGGTTGCCGAAGTTGATAAGGCTCACTCAGAAGGAGACACCCTCGGTGGTGTTGTAGAAGTTTTGGTTTACGGACTACCTCCTGGCCTTGGTTCATTTGTTCACTGGGACAGAAGGCTAGACAGTCAACTTGCTGGAGCTCTTATGGGTATTCAAGCAATCAAGGGCGTTGAAGTTGGCGATGGTTTTGAAACCGCTAGAAGACGTGGCTCCGAAGCTCACGATGAAATAGTTATTGGAAGCGGTAATGACGTCGAGAGACTTACCGATCGTGCCGGTGGAATTGAAGGTGGCATGAGTAATGGGGAAGTTCTTCGAGTAAGAGCTGCAATGAAGCCAATCTCCACAGTGCCAAGAGCCTTACAGACAATTGATGTTGCAACAGGTGAGCAAGCAAAGGCTCACCACCAAAGATCTGATGTTTGTGCTGTTCCTGCTGCGGGTGTTGTTGCTGAAGCGATGGTTGCTCTAACTATCGCAAATGCAGTGCTTGAGAAGTTTGGTGGAGATTCGATTACCGAGACAAAGCGCAACATGCTCAGCTACCTAGATAGCATTCCAGAGACTCTTCGTTCCAAAATAGCTAGATAATCATGCCTGCTTTACCGGTTGTCCTAATTGGCCCGATGGGTGTTGGAAAAACAACAATCGGTAAAAAACTTGCTAAAAGACTTTCCCTTCAGTTTGTTGACACCGATGCCCTGATTACTCAAGAACACGGCGAGATCCCTTCGATATTTGAAACTCAGGGTGAATCTGTTTTTCGTGGTTTCGAAGAAGAAGCTCTTCGTGAAGCTATGTCTAAAGTTCGAGTAATAGCAACTGGTGGTGGGGCAGTGCTTAGTGGTAATAACCAAAGACTTCTCGAGAACGCCATTGTTATTTATCTCTCAACCAGCGGTCTACACATGAAGTCGAGGCTGGAAAACGGAAATAGACCTCTTCTAAAGAATGGCATTGCTGATTGGAGAGAGATTTACGAAGCGAGAAAGCCTCTATACGAACGCTTAGCCACTTTTGAAATAGATACTTCTGCAGCGGGTTTAGGCAAGACTCTTGACGATATCTGCGAGAAACTAGAGACACTATGACATTCAAGATCGAGGCCAAAGGTCAACCTGGCTATGACGTGCTGATTGGTCGAGGGCTACTTGATGATCTTGATGCATTCCTTGGTGAACAAGTTCGTAAAGTCCTTCTCGTTTATCCAGAAGGTCTACAAGCCAGCGCTGAAGTAATTGCAGACACGCTTATCGAGCAAGGTAAGCAAGTGTGGCAATTACCAGTTGCAGATGGTGAAGACGCTAAGACAGACCGTTGGTTATCAATTGCTTGGTCATCTCTTGGTCAAGCAGAATTTTCAAGATCAGATGCAGTTGTTTCTCTAGGCGGAGGAGCTACAACTGATCTTGCTGGTTTTATTGCGGCAACTTGGTTACGCGGTATAGCAGTTGTGCATGTGCCAACAACTTTGTTGGCTATGGTTGACGCAGCTATCGGCGGTAAGACTGGAATCAACACAATTGAAGGCAAGAACTTAGTTGGTGCTTTTCATGAACCTAAGGCAGTGCTGGTTGACCTGGACACTCTTGAGACTCTTCCGAAGTTGGAATTGATTTCAGGCTTTGGAGAAATTGTGAAGTGTGGATTCATAGCAGAACCTCGAATTCTTGATCTCATCGAAGAAGACGTCAATGATGCTAGAGACATCCATTCAGAAAGATTCGCAGAGCTAGTCAAACTAACAATCAAGGTAAAGACAGATGTTGTTGGAGAAGACTTCAAGGAATCTAACCGAAGAGAGATTCTGAACTATGGTCACACATTGGGTCACTCAATTGAATTAGTTGAACACTTTAAATGGAGACACGGCAGAGCAGTATCCATAGGATTAGTCTTCGCTGCTGAACTTGCAAGGCTTTCAGGCCGATTGAGTGATGAAGTGGCTGATAGACATAGATCAATCCTGCAGATGCTTGACCTTCCAACTAGTTACCCAGCAGACCGTTGGGAAGCTCTCTATCAAGGTATGCAGATTGATAAGAAGAGTAGAGGTGGGATTCTCCGGTTCGTTGTGCTTGATGGCCTTGCCAAACCTGGCATTCTAGAAGCCCCAACCAAAGAACTTTTGTTCACAGCATTCCAAGAAGTCGCTGAATAGAAAGTAAGTTTAAGTTATGAATAAAGTGCTTGTTCTCAATGGACCTAACCTCAACCGTCTAGGCTCTCGTGAGCCAGATGTTTACGGTAACGCTAGCTATGCAGACCTTGTGTCTTCACTAACAGCCTCTGCAAACGAATTGGGCATGAATGTTGATGTTAGACAAACCAATGACGAGGCTGAACTGATTAGCTGGTTGCACGAAGCCGCCGATTCAAAGAGCAACGTCATCATCAATCCGGCAGCCTTCACTCACTATTCATATGCTTTGAGAGATGCCTGTGCAATTGTGACCTCAGCAGGACTGAAGCTTATTGAGGTCCACATTTCTAACCCGCACTCGAGGGAAGAATTCAGACATAACTCGGTCATCAGTGCCGTTGCAACAGGAGTTATTGCAGGTTTCGGTCAGAATTCCTATTTGCTAGCACTTAGCGAACTGTCTCACTGATAAACTGCTACAGGCCAAAAGGCCAACTAATTACAGCGAGGCAAAAATGGCAACAAGCAATGATCTAAAAAACGGCATGGTTCTAAACATGGATAACCAGCTATGGGCGGTTATCGAGTTCCAGCACGTAAAGCCAGGTAAAGGCCCTGCATTCGTGAGAACCAAGCTAAAGAACGTTATTAGCGGCAAGGTCATCGATCGCACACTTAACGCAGGCATCAAGATTGAAGTGGCAACAGTGGACAAGCGTGAAATGCAATACCTATACAGCGATGGCGATGGTTATGTATTCATGGACACTAAGGACTACGACCAGATGACTCTAACCAGTGAACTGGTTGGAGATGCTGTCAACTACCTTCTAGAGAACCAGCAGGCAATTGTTGCGATCCACGAAGGCAACCCGATCTATGTTGAAATGCCGCCATCAGTAGTGCTAGAGATTACCTTCACAGAACCAGGTCTTCAGGGAGACCGCTCGTCTGGTGGAACTAAGCCTGCAACAGTTGAGACCGGCCTTCAGATTCAGGTTCCGCTATTTGTTGAGCAGGGTACCAAAGTTAAGGTTGACACCAGAACTGGTGAATACCTCGGCCGAGTTACTGACTAATCCTTGAGTTCAAGAACTAAAGCTAGAAAGAGGGCCGTAGATGCCCTCTACGCTGCCGAACTCAGAGACGTTATGGCTACTGATCTACTTGAGGTAACCAGAGACCAGATTGCTGACCGTCAGAATCAAGATGAAATCTTTGAGTTCGCAACTCAACTGGTTACTGGCGTGCTGGCCAATCAAATAGAAATTGATGAGATTCTTGCTGGTGTTGCTCAGAACTGGACCCTTGATCGAATGCCAGCTTTGGATAAAGCCATTCTTAGAGTTGGGATATACGAGATTGCCTACTCAGATACGCCATCTGAAGTTGCCATTAGCGAAGCTGTTGATCTAGCCCAGGAACTAAGTACCGAAGATTCTCCAGCGTTTATCAATGGAGTTTTGGCGACTGTTTCGGCAACTCGCAAGCCAATTTAGTAACAAGAGCGGATTCTGCACTAGAATCCTATAAACAACATCCTTTAAAGGCGTCCTGTGAGGCGCAGAAGGAGGTGGGCGTGAGTTCACGCACCGTCTTAGACGCTCAAGACATTGAGCGAGCGATAGTACGCATCTCTCATGAGATCGTTGAAGCCAATCAAGGCACAGCAAACCTACTTATTCTCGGCATTCCAACCAGAGGCGTGCATCTGGCGAACCGAATTGCGGCATCTATTTCCAAGAATTACCCAGAGTTTGACGCGGCTAATTCTGTAGGCAAACTCGATGTGACAATGTTCAGAGATGACCTAGCTTCTAAACCAAGCAAAGCAGTTACCCCAACTTCAATTCCTAAACAATCCCTCGAGAACCTAACCGTAGTTCTAGTTGACGACGTTCTATTTAGTGGCAGGACTGTCCGAGCTGCACTTGATGCTTTGGTTTCATTTGGCAGACCAAAAGCTGTGAGGCTAGCTGTTCTAGTCGATCGCGGTCATCGTGAACTACCAATCAGAGCTGACTTTGTTGGTAAGAATCTGCCAACTTCATTCGCTGAAAGAATCTTCGTTAAGCTCACTGAGAGTGATGATGAGCAATCGGTGGTGATTGAACAGTGAAGCACTTGTTAAGCACAGCTGATTTAGATCTAGCAACAAGTCTTGAACTTCTCAACCTCAGCGTTGAGATGCAGGGTGTCAATGCGCGAGATATCAAGAAGCTTCCGGCCTTGACTGGCAGAACTGTTGCCAATCTATTCTTCGAAGATTCCACCAGAACTCGCTTCTCTTTTGAGATTGCAGCCAAACGACTTTCAGCAGATGTTGTGAACTTCACCGCTAAAGGTTCATCAGTAAGTAAGGGTGAGTCCTTGAAGGACACAATCTTGACTCTCGAGGCTATGGGCATTGATGCTCTTGTTGTAAGGCATCACCACAGTGGAGCTGCCAACACAATTGCTAATGCCGCCTGGTCAAACGCTACTGTTATCAACGCGGGGGATGGTACGCACCAGCACCCAACTCAAGCTCTGACTGATTCATTGACAATAAGGCAAGCACTGAAGGGCAAAGACGATTTCGGAGATCTCTCGGGAATCAAGGTCCTGATTGTGGGAGATATTCTCCACAGCAGAGTGGCGCGCTCAAACATTGATCTACTTAGAACTCTTGGAGCATATGTTGGGCTTGTTGGACCATCAACTCTATTGCCAAGTTCAGCGACTCAACTGGCTAACGCTGTTTATCACAACCTAGATGAAGCTCTCAGCGATGGATTTGATGTTGTCATGATGTTGAGAATGCAGATGGAACGCATGAACTCAGTGTTCGTTCCCAACGCGAACGAATACTCCACGCTTTGGGGTCTGTCCACAGAACGTTTCTCAAAACTAAGATCAAAGACTCTCATAATGCATCCAGGTCCAATGAACAGAGGGCTTGAGATCTCTTCGGAGGCCGCAGACTCTCCACAATCCGCAATAGTTGACCAGGTTAGAAATGGTGTTGCCGTTCGAATGGCAGTCCTATTCAAACTACTAGCTCAAGAATCGAGTGCTAAATGACAAATAATGAAACTCTATTTACTAATGTTTCACTCTCGGGCGGAGGTGTTACTAACATTCTGGTCTCAGGTGAAACTATTACTTCTGTAGGTACCGATTCAAAGAGCACGGCAGAGGTTATCGATTGCACTGGGCTTCTTGCTTTGAGTGGTTTCGTGGATCTACACACTCACCTAAGAGAACCAGGCTTTGAGCAGAGTGAAACCATTCTTACCGGAAGTAAAGCTGCAGCTAAAGGCGGATTCACCTGTGTTCACCCAATGGCAAATACAAACCCAGTTGCAGATAACAGCGCAGTTGTAGAGCAAGTTCTGGCTTTAGGCGAAGCAGCTGGTTATGTTCAGGTCCAGCCAATTGGAGCTGTTACCTCAAATCTAGAAGGAAAAAATCTTGCTGATCTTGGCAAGATGAATTCCTCAGCAGCCAAAGTGACTGTATTCAGTGATGACGGTAAGTGTGTGAGTGATTCTTTAGTCATGAGAAGAGCTTTGGAATATGTAAAGGCATTCGGGGGAGTAATTGCTCAACATGCACAGGATCCTCAGCTGACTGTAAATGCTCAAATGAATGAAAGTGCACTCTCTCTAAAGTTGGGACTCACTGGTTGGCCTGCGGTCGCGGAAGAAGCAATCATCGCCAGAGATGTTATCCTGACTGAAGAAGTTGGTTCAAGACTTCATGTTTGCCACGTTTCTACAAAGGGTTCTGTGGATGTCATACGTTGGGCTAAGAGTAGAGGTATCAACGTCACTGCAGAAGTTACTCCTCATCACCTAATCCTCACTGAGGATCTGGTGAGCGAGTACAATCCTGTCTACAAAGTCAACCCGCCACTTAGAAGCGATGATGATGTGAAAGCCCTGCGTGAGGCAGTTGCCGACGGAACAATCGACATCATCGCAACCGACCATGCACCGCACACAGCGGATAGCAAAGACTGCGAATGGGGAGAAGCAGCATTCGGAATGATTGGTCTAGAGACAGCTGCTGCCATCGCTAAGACAACACTCATTGATACAGGGCTAATCGGTTGGGAGAGATTCGAGGAACTGCTGTCGAAGAATCCTGCAAAGATCTCTGGTCTAAGTGGCCAGGGGCAGGAACTAGTTTCAGGCTCTGTAGCAAACATTGTGTTCTTTGATCCTCGTACTTCTTTTACCGTCGACGCTTCAACTGAAAGCAAGAGTTCAAACAATCCATACGTAGGCATGAAATTGAGCGGAACTGTTGTTCACACAATGTTCAGGGGAACACTAACCGTCAAGAACTCAATGATTCAAGAGATCGGAACTAAGAATGACTAAAAGAAGTAGAACTGCTCTACTTGTGCTTGAGGATGGAAAAGTTTTCAAAGGTGTACCATTTGGAAAAGTTGGAAGCTCACTCGGCGAAATTGTTTTCGCAACTGGAATGTCGGGATATCAGGAGACACTAACTGACCCTTCCTATGCTGGTCAGATTGTTGTTCAAACTGCACCACACATCGGAAACACTGGCATGAACGACCGAGACGAAGAGTCAGACAAGATTTGGGTATCGGGTTATGTCGTTAGAGATGTCAGTCGTATTGTCTCCAACTTCAGGTCACAGAGAACCCTAGAAGACGACTTGCTGAGAGATGGCGTAGTAGGTATCTCAGATTTAGATACAAGAGCTCTTACCCTTCACCTTCGTGAGATTGGAGTGATGCGAGCTGGAGTTTTCTCGGGTGAAGAGGCCAGCAAACCACTAGAGGATCTAGTAGCCATAGTTCGATCTGCAGCCAAGATGCAAGGCCAATCACTTTCCTCAGTCGTGTCGACCAAGGAGAAGTATGAAGTAGCTCACAAAAGTGAGTATGTTGGCAAGGTTGCAATCCTAGATCTCGGCATAAAGCGCTCAACCATTGAAAACATGGTGGAACGAGGCTTAGACGTGGAAGTTTTCCCCGCCACAGTCTCATCGGAAGTATTGCTCTCGGGCAACCCTGACGCTGTTTTTTATAGCAACGGTCCTGGTGACCCAGAGACCGCAACATCGCAGGTTGAGGTTCTTCAAGAGATTCTGAAGAAGAACATTCCGTTTTTTGGTATCTGTTTCGGAAACCAACTTCTAGGAAGGGCTCTAGGCTTCCAAACATACAAGCTAGCTTTTGGGCATCGCGGTATAAACCAGCCGGTGCTTGATAGGAAAACAGGCAAGGTTGAAGTTACTGCCCACAATCACGGTTTTGCTGTGAGAGTTGACGGTGGTGACGAAGTCGAGTCTCCTGCAGGATTTGGAAAAGTAAGAGTCAGCCACATTTGCCTCAATGACGATGTGGTTGAAGGTCTCGAGTGCCTTGATATCCCTGCTTACTCTGTTCAATACCATCCTGAGGCGGCAGCCGGTCCTCATGATGCCAACTACTTATTCGATCGATTGATCGAAATGATTCAGACAAACAGAGTAAAGAAGGCCAACTAATGCCGCGCAGAGAAGATATCAAGAGTGTTCTAGTTATTGGATCTGGTCCAATCGTTATTGGTCAGGCTTGTGAATTCGATTACTCCGGTACTCAGGCTTGTCGCGTTCTTCGAGCTGAGGGAATCCGAGTCATTCTTGTCAACAGCAACCCAGCGACAATCATGACTGATCCAGATTTCGCAGATGCCACATATATCGAGCCCATCACTCCACAAGTGATTGAGGCAATCATTGCTAAGGAGAGGCCTGATGCTATCCTGCCGACTCTCGGCGGACAGACTGCCCTTAATGCTGCGATGTCTCTCCACGAGCTGGGAATCCTCGACAAGTACAACGTTGAATTAATTGGGGCTAAAGTCTCTGCCATCAAGGCGGGAGAGGATCGTCTGTCATTCAAAGAACTTGTTCTTGCAGCTGGAGCAGATGTAGCTAAATCTCATATTGCTCACAACATGGATGATGTTCTAGAAGCAGCTGAGAAGCTTGGATATCCAGTAGTGGTAAGACCTTCCTTCACGATGGGTGGACTTGGTTCAGGTTTTGCTTACGACGAGACTGACCTCAGGAGAATTGCTGGTGCAGGTCTCCAGGCATCTCCAACAACCGAAGTTCTTCTTGAAGAATCAATCATGGGTTGGAAAGAGTATGAACTTGAGCTAATGAGAGACACGGCTGACAACACAGTTGTGGTTTGTTCTATTGAGAACGTTGATCCGGTAGGTGTGCACACCGGAGACTCAATTACGGTTGCTCCAGCTCTAACCCTGACCGACCGCGAATACCAGCACATGAGGGACATCTCAATAGACATTATTCGAGCCGTTGGTGTGGACACAGGTGGTTGTAACATTCAGTTTGCAGTAGAGCCAAACACTGGTCGAATCATCGTTATTGAAATGAACCCTAGAGTAAGTCGATCATCAGCTCTTGCTTCTAAGGCAACCGGATTCCCAATCGCAAAGATTGCTGCGAAACTTGCCATTGGTTACCGCTTGGACGAGATTCCAAATGACATCACAAAAGTTACACCTGCATCCTTCGAACCAGCACTGGATTACGTTGTTGTAAAGGTACCTCGTTTCGCTTTTGAGAAATTCCCAGCAGCTGATGCAACTCTGACTACAACAATGAAATCTGTAGGAGAGGCTATGGCTATAGGTCGTAACTACGCTCAAGCTCTGCAGAAAGCGCTGCGAAGCCTGGAAAGACGAGGGTCATCTTTCCACTGGGGTGCTCAATCAAAGACAAAGGATGAGCTCATCGAACTTTCAAAAGTTCCAACCGATGGACGTATCGTCACAGTGCAGCAGGCTCTTCGCCTAGGTGCTACTGCAGACGAAATTTTCAATGCAACAAAGATTGATCCTTGGTTCATCGATCAAATAGTTCTAATCAATGAAATAGCTGATGAGATTCATACTGCTTCTGAGCTTGATTCAGAAATCATGGAGTACGCCAAGTCTTTCGGTTTTAGTGATGCACAGATTGCTGAACTAAGAGGTTCAACGGAGCTTGAAATGCGAACTCTTCGCTACTCGCAGAACATCAGACCTGTTTATAAGACTGTAGATACTTGTGCCGGTGAATTCCCAGCTCTTACTCCTTATCACTACAGCACCTACGAGCAGGAAACTGAAGTCCGAGCATCAGATGCGAAGAAGGTAGTGATCCTGGGTTCAGGTCCTAACAGAATTGGGCAGGGTGTTGAATTTGATTACTCATGCGTCCACGCTTCTTTCGCTCTTCATGATGCAGGATACGAAACCATCATGATTAACTGCAACCCTGAAACCGTCTCAACTGACTATGACACTAGCGACAGGCTTTACTTTGAGCCTCTGACGCTTGAGGATGTCCTGGAAGTTATTCACGCCGAGTCAGCAAGCGGAGAGCTTGTTGGTGTAGTTGTGCAACTTGGTGGTCAGACAGCTCTAGGGCTTGCTCAAGGACTTGCGTCATACGGTATTCCTATTCTTGGCACAACTCCAGATGCCATTGACCTTGCAGAAGAGCGAGGAGCTTTCTCAAGAATTCTTGATGAAGCAGGCCTGATTTCACCAGCAAATGGAACAGCAACCAGCGTTGATGAAGCAAAGGTAATCGCAGAGCGAATTGGGTTCCCTGTCCTCGTGCGACCATCATTCGTGCTTGGTGGACGAGGCATGGAGATTGTTTACGATCAAGTTTCGCTCGAAGGATACTTCCACCGAATCGCTGACCAAGCCATCGTTGGTCCAAAGCATCCCTTGTTGGTTGACCGATTCCTAGACGATGCAATCGAGATCGACATCGATGCTCTCTACGATGGCAAGCAACTATATGTAGGTGGCGTAATGGAGCACATCGAAGAAGCTGGAATTCACTCAGGCGACTCGTCCTGTACGTTGCCGCCAATCACTTTGAGCAATACTCAAATCAACCGCGTTAGAGAGGCTACCGAGAAGATAGCTAAAGGTATTGGGGTCAAGGGTCTATTGAATGTCCAGTTCGCCCTTGCTCATGACGTCCTCTATGTTCTCGAAGCAAACCCTAGAGCTTCGAGAACGGTACCTTTCGTGTCTAAGGCATTGGGAATCACTCTGGCGAAGGCCGCCGCGTTGGTCATGGTAGGCAAGACGATTCCTGAACTCATTGCCGGTGGCCACTTGCCTGCAACCGATGGAACACATATTCCAGAGACAACCGCTATCTCAGTAAAGGAAGCAGTCCTACCTTTCAAGAGGTTCGCAACCAAAGATGGCAGATTCGTTGATTCACTCCTAGGTCCTGAGATGCGATCTACTGGTGAAGTCATGGGTATCGATGTTGACTTCCCAACTGCATTCGCGAAAAGCCAAGCAGCTGCAGGAAGTGCACTTCCAACGTCCGGAAAGATTTTCATCTCCGTCGCAGACAGAGATAAACACCAGGTGATTCTTCCTGTTCGACGACTTTTCCAATTGGGCTATGAAATCTTAGCTACGGCTGGAACTGCATCTATTTTGAAGCGTCACGGAATACCTGTTCGAATTGTTAGAAAGCATTCAGGGGATGACCAAGCGCCAGCAGGACCGACCATCGTTGATTTGATTCTCAACGGCGAAGTTGATGTTGTTGTGAACACACCTTCAGGCTCTTCGGCTAGAAAAGATGGCTACGAAATTAGAGCAGCTACTACTGCTGCTGATGCACCAATTTTCACAACAATCGCGCAACTGTCAGCAGCAATCGGTTCGTTCGAAACGGTTATCGCGGGTGATTTCAAAGTGCGATCGCTTCAGGAACATGCTGAAGATAGGAGAGTTGCTCTTGCCTGATACTTTTTCTAAGAAGCTTGAAGCAGCTTTCGATTCAAAAGGGCAGATGTGTGTCGGTATCGATCCGCACGAGGAAACTCTCGTAGAGAATGGTTTCGAGGTTTCCGCTAGTGGTGTGCTTGAATTTGGCCTTGCGATGCTTGAAGAACTTGAGGGTTCAGTTTCTATTATCAAACCTCAGGTCTCATTCTTTGAGCGCTTTGGTTCAACAGGGTTCGCCTCTCTAGAGACACTCCTTGATGCAGCTGAGGCTAAAGGCTTTCTTGTTATAGCCGACGCGAAGCGAGGAGACATAGGTTCCACCATGGAAGCCTACGCGCAGGCGTGGCTCGGGAAGTCAGCGCCATTTTCTTGTGATGCTTTAACTCTGAGTCCTTACCTTGGAGTTGGGGCATTAGCCCCTGCTGCTTCTATGGCAGCTGAAAGAGGTAAAGCATTATTTATCCTTGCTGCAACTTCTAATCCAGATGGGACTGCAATTCAGACTTCCAACAATGAAGTTTCAGTAGCCGCTCAAGTAGCCGTGGAAGTAGATCGCTTGAATAGAAGCACTGCTACTTCCAATTCACGTTTCGGTTCTAATGGTTTGGTAATTGGAGCCACTGTTTCTCTTTCAGATTTTGGATTGCTTAGCGTAAATCAAGAGCGAGAGACGCTTAGAACTCCAATTCTCGCTCCGGGTTTCGGTTTTCAAGGCGCTAGGCTTGAAGACGCAAAAGCAATTTTCAAGGACCTAAGCAGCGATGTCTTGTACTCAATCTCCAGATCCGCACTTCGGGACGGAATCAAAGGAGTCGGCAAGGCAGTTCAAGACGATCAGAACACTCTCTACAAAGCCCTAAACCAATAGGCTTAATCCATGACTCGACTCACAGTGATAGCTGGTCCAACAGCCGTAGGTAAAGGCACTGTTGTTCGACACTTGATCGAGTCTCATCCTGAGATACTGCTATCTGTTTCAGCTACAACCAGAACTCCAAGAGCCGGCGAGGTTGATGGCGTTGACTACTTCTTCGTGTCTCACGAAGAGTTTGACCAAATGATCGCCAACAACGAGCTTCTCGAGTACGCCGTAGTCCACCTCAAAAACAAGTACGGAACCCCTAAGGCTCCAGTTGAGAAGGCTTTGGCTGAAGGTAAGCAGATAATCCTGGAGATAGACATTCAAGGTGCAGAGCAGGTTAAGGCCTCAATGCCTGAATGTAACTTGATCTTTATAGCCCCACCAAGTCTTGAAGAACTCAAGAAACGCCTCGTTGGCAGGGGTACTGAAACCCCAGAAGAGATAGCTATTCGCCTAGAAACCGCTGAAACAGAGCTAGCCTCCCAAGGCGCTTTTGACCATGTGGTCATAAATACTGATGTGGCACAATGTGCCCAAGAGGTCTTAGACTTAATGCAGTCTTCGTGAACCCATCTGGTTCACATGTAATCAAAGGAAAAGTAGTACAAAAATGTCTGAAAAACTCGAAGGTATCGTATCTCCATCAATCGACGCACTTATGTCAAAGAGCGACTCTAAGTACGGATTGGTAATCTTCGCCGCCAAGCGTGCACGTCAGATCAACGATTACTACTCAGCACTACACGAGGGTTCATTGTTCGACAACGTAGGTCCGCTTGTTGATGCAGCTGTTGACGACAAGCCACTTTCTATCGCAATGCGCGAAATCGTAGAGGGTGCTGTAGTCGCTTCAGAAGCTAAAAACTAATCTGAGTAGCCTTGCGTATTCTCGTAGGGGTAACCGGAGGCATCGCAGCATATAAAGCTGCCGGTGTAATCCGAGGATTTACTGAACTTGGACATACAGTCAAGGTTCTGCCAACACAAAACGCCCTGCGCTTTATCGGTGCAACCACTCTCGAGGCGCTCTCACACAACACCGTTGATCCTGACCTCTACTCCGACGTTGAATCTGTAAAACACATTGCGCTGGCTCAAGAAGCAGATTTAGTTGTCGTTGCTCCAGCTACTGCAGCCTTTCTAGCTCGATACGCCTCTGGTCTAGCTGATGACCTTCTTCTCAATGTGCTACTTGCAACTAAAGCAAAAGTTGTTATCGCACCAGCTATGCACACAGAGATGTGGATTCATCCGGCGACCTTGGCAAACGTTCAAACACTTAGGTCCAGGGGAGTAGTAGTCATTGAGCCTGCAGTCGGTCGACTAACTGGTGAAGACTCAGGAGCTGGTCGCCTACCGGAGCCCGAGGTTATTGTCGCTCATGCTCTGTCGGCAGTCACCAAACAAGATTACGCAGGGAAGAAGATCACCATAGCCGCTGGCGGCACACGTGAACCAATTGATTCAGTTCGCTACGTAGGTAATCGGTCTTCAGGCAAGCAAGGAATTGCTCTAGCTGATGCTGCGTCTGCTCGCGGAGCTTCAGTTACTTTAGTTGCCATCAACATTGATTCTGATCTGTCTAGATTCTCGAACGTGGTTCGGGTTTCCAGCACGGATGAATTGTCATCTGCGTTGAACATAGCCGTATCAAAATCAGATGCAATCTTGATGCCAGCTGCCGTGAGTGACTTTAGGGTGTCAACTCCAATAGTCGGCAAGATGGATCGGGAAGAATCTGAGACGCTCACTTTAGAGTTCGTCGCTAATCCCGATCTGCTAGCTGGTCTTTCTAAACTTCGCGACGACATGAACTTACATGTGGCTCTCGTTGGCTTTGCTGCCGAAGTTTTAGAACAAGGTGAGGGAACTGACGATTTGGCTGAGAGAGCAAAGACTAAGTTAGCTAAAAAGAGCGTTGACATGATTGTTGCTAATGATGTCTCAAACGGTCAGGTTTTCGACGCAGACGAGAACTCAGTTGTCATAGTTACAGACACTGAACAGCACTCGGCAAGAGGCACTAAACTCTCAGTTGCTAACAGTGTCCTGGACGCTCTCCACAAGTACTTGAAGTAACGCTCCGCGTTGTGTCGGATAGCAGAGATAAACTTGGCAACATATGAATAACACTAGGTATTTCACATCTGAATCTGTCACTGAGGGTCATCCAGACAAAATCTGTGATCAGATAAGTGATGCAATTCTCGATAACCTCATTGCACAAGACCCTGCATCTCGCGTTGCTGTTGAAACATTAGTAACCACAGGCTTGGTGCACGTAGCAGGTGAAATAACCACAGAGGGTTATGCAGAGATTCCAGATATCGTTCGCAGCAAACTTCTTGATATCGGCTACAACTCTTCCGAGATCGGTTTTGACGGAACTTCCTGTGGTGTGAGTGTCTCTATTGGAAAGCAATCGGCTGATATTGCATTAGGTGTTGACTCATCTCTCGAGGCGCTGTCAGGCAATGCTGAAGATAACTATGACAATCAAGGAGCGGGAGACCAAGGCATCATGTTCGGCTTCGCCTGCGATGAGACCAAAGATTTGATGCCGCTACCAATCAAAATCGCGCATTCTCTTTCAGAGCGACTCGCCAAAGTGAGACACGAGGGTCTTGTTGACTTCCTAAGACCTGATGGAAAGACCCAGGTAACCATTGGTTACGAGGGCGATCGTCCTGTTTCGGTTCAAACTGTTGTTGTTAGCACTCAGCACAATCCTGGTATTTCACATGGGGACATTAGCTCAGCTGTTGATCAATTCGTGATTGCTCCTGTACTTGCAGAATTTGGATTCGACTCTTCGCAAAGCAAGCTATTGATTAATCCCACTGGGAACTTCGTAATCGGAGGGCCGCAAGGTGATGCTGGTTTGACGGGACGCAAGATCATCATTGATACCTATGGCGGTTACAGTCGTCACGGGGGTGGAGCGTTCAGTGGAAAAGATCCGTCAAAAGTGGATAGATCCGCCGCTTACGCTATGCGTTGGGTTGCTAAGAATCTCGTTGCTGCTGGGTTCGCCTCTAAGGCGGAAGTGCAGGTTGCTTATGCAATCGGAGTTGCAAGGCCAGTAGGCGTTTATGTCGAATGCTTTGGCACAAACACGATTGATAATGCCCTCATTGAGAAGGCCGTGTCTGAGGTTTTCGATCTGAGGCCACTAGCAATAATTGATTCGCTTGATCTCCTCAGACCTATCTATGGTGCCACTTCAACTTATGGTCACTTCGGTCGAGACTTACCTGAGTTCACTTGGGAGAGAACAAACAAGATTGCCGATTTGCTCACAGCCGCAGGTATGTAATGCCTTTAGTCGCCAAAGTTAGATTCAGCTCTCCACTTCCTCAGTTGGATAAAGAGTTTGATTACCTGGTGCCAATTGAACTCTCTTCAACCATCCATTTTGGGCAACTTGTTGAAGTTCCTTTCGGCCCGGGTGGCAAAGCAAAGACAGGCATTGTTTGCGATGTTAGTACTGTCGAGAAGCCTAGAGAGAAATTGCTTTCTATCAGTTCGATAGTTTCGCCATTTATTGTCCTGACAAAAGAACAATTGGAACTTTGTAGAGCTGTCGCTCACAGGCAAGCAGGAACTGTTGGCGAGCTGATTGCTGGATCCGTTCCTAAGAGATTTGTGAGAGTCGAATCTAAGCCTCTGGTGATAGAACCAACAATGCCTGCACAATCTGAACTTCATCCAGATTACCTAGTTGATGCCCTCAAGATAAATTCGAGACTCTACTTTCAGCCACGACTCTTCGACGGTGGCGCTTTACCTGATTGGGCGGCCAACTTTGTCGCAGCTTGTCATGCGGAGCTACTTCAAGGTAAGAGTTCACTTGTAGTTTTGCCAGACTTCGCAGAACTGGAAAAATTCGAACGCGCGCTCAAACAGTTTGGTCTTATAGACATCGCTGCCAGGCATTCAAGCGCAGACACTGGTTCAGTACGTTACGCAAACCATTTAAGATCGATTGGTTCAATCTCGATCAATTACGGTCTTCGCAGTTCAGCTTTCTCGCCAGCCAAGAATCTGGGACTCATTATGCTCTGGGATGATGGTGACGAATCGCACATAGAGCAGTCATCTCCATACTGGAATTCACGAGAGGTTCTCCTGCAGCGCGCTGAACTGGAGAAAGTCAAGATTGTTTTGGCGTCTCACTCGCCAAGCACTGAAGTTATCCGTCTTGTTGAAATCAATCATCTTGTACGTCTCATTAGCGAGAGAGATGAATCTTCTGTCTTGGTGACAGAACTGACGGATCGTTTAGATTCACAAACCTTTGCTTTGATTAGCAATACTCTCAAGGAAGGAAAACCAGCTCTTGTTCAAATCGCGAATGCGGGATGGGCGAGCGCATTAGTTTGTGTTGGTTGCAAGGAACTAAGAACCTGTTCAAACTGTTCCTCCTCCATTTGGGTAGATCCTTCCGGCAAGATGAGATGCAGGTCTTGTAAGTCAAACATTCAGCAGAGCGCTTGCACTTGTGGCAAAACATCTACTAGACCGACTAGGCTCGGTGCTTCTGCCTTCACTAGTCAAATGGTTCGAAGTTTTCCCGACGCGAATGTTGTCCATTCCAATGGTGAGAACCGCCTCCTGAACGTAAAGAGTGGGCCTTTGTTAGTGGTTGCAACACCTGGGGCTGAGCCAGAAGTTGAAGGAGGCTACGCGTGCGTGGTTATAGCCGATGCTCCAAGCATGGTTGGTTCACCGAGGCTTAGAGCTTTGGAACAGAGTCTTGGGAAGTGGGCGAATGCCATTTCGCTAGCTAACAAGTTGGCCTCAATTGTTTTTACTGAATTAAAAGGGGACTTGGCAGAACATATGAAGCAGCTAAGTTTCTACAGTGCCGTAGCCGAGGATTTCAATGATCGAAAGGATCTTGGATTGCCTCCAATAACTCGCATAGCTTCGATTACATCAACTAACTCAACTGATCACCAGCGACTTGTTGAAGTTTTCAGAAGTAAGTTGGACTCAGACAAGGTTAGGGAATTAGGGGTTAGTCAAGAGAACACCTTGGTGCTTGATTACTCCTATTCAATTGGCTTAGAGCTAGCGGACTTACTGAAAGATTTGACCCTGAAGCTCTCTGCAACGAGCAAGTCCAAGAAGCCTGGTGAACGCGTTTATCGCATAAACATGGATGATGGCAAAGTAATCTAGAAGGCGATGAGAATACTTTTTGCTGGAACTCCTTCAACTGCGGCTGATGTCCTTGAATGCCTTATCTCATCAGGTCACGAGATCGTCGCTGTTCTAACTCGAGAAGATTCTCCAGTGGGGCGAAAGAAAGTTCTCACTCCATCTGCTGTTGCTGAGGTTGCTCTGGCTCATGGCTTGCCAACTATCAAGGCCAATATAGTCAGTTCGGCAGTGTTAGCTGAAATCTCGCAGCACCAGATCGATTTGGCCATTGTCGTGGCATACGGAGTAATACTTCGAAGAGAAGCACTGGACGCCATTCCAAATGGTTGGTTCAATCTTCACTTCAGCAAACTTCCTCGTTGGCGTGGGGCGGCACCGGTCCAGCATGGTATTTGGTCGGGCGATAAGGAGACAGCTGTAACTCTATTCAAAATAGACGAGGGGCTTGATACCGGACCTGTTTTAGGCTTTGCCGAGTCCGTCATCGAACCAGATGAAACCTCTGGAGAGCTTCTGGAGCGTCTTAGTTCTATTGGCGTTACATTACTTAATCAAGAGTTACCTAAGCTTTACTCTGGCACATTCAATTTATCGGAGCAGCAGGGTTCAATAACCTTAGCTCCAAAGATTCAACGCGTGGACGCTCGAATCAACTTCACCTCCACTTCTAAGGAAGTTGAGAATTTAGTCAAAGCTATGAATCCAGAGCCAATGGCTTGGTGCGAACTAGACGGAGACTCTCTACGTGTTTTGCGAGCACGATCAGTACCTGGAGTTTTCGTGCTAGCACCTGGTGAAGTTCTGGTCCAAGAAGACCTTGTGCTAGTAGGTTGTGGTTCTAAGTCTGCTCTTGAGTTGATCGAGGTTCAACCGGCTTCTAAGACAACAATGTCAGCTAAGTCATGGATGAACGGGCAATCGGCAAGAGTGGTTCTTAAGTGAGAGTTCCGATTTCATCCAGAAGTGTGGCGCTTGATCTACTGAACAAAGTAACATTCGAGGACAGCTACGCCAATCTAGTTATGCCATCCCTTTTAGACGAGGCCAAACTTAACACAAGAGACTCTGCTTTAGCTCAGGAGTTGGCATTCTCAACAATTAGATGGCAACTCACATATGATTTCATTCTGGGGCAGGTTAGTTCTCGGCCTGTAAACGAGATCGACGCTGTAGTACTGAATGCACTTCGTCTGGGTTGTCATCAACTTCTAAAAATGCGAATTCCTCCACACGCTGCAATAAATGAAACAGTTATCTTAATTAGGGCAGTTGTAGGTGAGAAAGCGGTTGGCTTTGCCAACGGATGTCTGCGCAGGGTAAGTGAGAAGTCGTTCGATCAATGGATTGACCTTGCAGAGCAGAAAGCGAAGTCAAAGACTGAATTCCTATCAATCCAATACAGCCATCCTGAATGGATCGTTAGAGCGCTGACTCAATCTCTAACCGTTGACGGAATGGCTGATCAGATTGAAGATCTGCTTGCAACCGACAACCATCCAGCTTTTGTCAATCTTGTGGCACTTCCTGGTCTATCTGACGTTTCCGATTTCACAGATGAACACGTGCGCGCAAACACGTTTAGTCCATTCGGATTCTCAATTGAGTCCGGTAACCCTGGTGACATAGTTGAGGTTAGAACGGGACTTGCAAGAGTCCAGGACGAAGGATCTCAAATAGCTGCAATGGCATTGGTAGCTTTCAAAGATGTTGAGCCTAACGAGAATTGGCTCGACATGTGCGCTGGTCCTGGCGGCAAGGCGGCGTTACTAGCCGCTTTAGCCAGTGAGTCTAAGGCTCATCTGGTTGCAAACGAAGTGCAGGAGCATAGAGCGAAGCTTGTGTCTAATGCACTCCGACCATTTAGAGATGTTGAAGTGAGTGTTACAGACGGAAGAACCATTGGAGATCTTCAGAATGAGACCTATGACCGAATCATTGTTGACGCCCCTTGTAGTGGTTTAGGTGCCCTAAGGAGACGCCCTGAAGCGCGTTGGAGAAAGTCGTCGGAGGACTTGAAGACCTTGACCCAGCTGCAATTCGAGCTTCTGGAGAGCGCAAGTAAGGCTTTGAAGAAGGGTGGCTCGTTGCTCTATGTGACATGTTCACCTCATTTATCTGAGACAACAGCAATCATTGACAAGGCTCAAAGGGTCCTTGGCCTCAAGGTTTTGGATCTGACAACCCAGCTAAACAGCAAGATTATGGATAACACTTTGCCAACTGGTCGAAAGACAGTTCAGCTTTATACCCACCGTGACAACACAGATTGCATGTTCATGGCCATGCTTACTAAGGACTAGTAGGGAATAGGCTTAACCAATGACAATGAGAATTCAACCGAGCATCCTTAGCGCTGACTTCGTCAATTTCGAAAGCGAGTTTTCGACTATATCGGCAGCGGATGGAATACACGTAGATGTTATGGACGGGCATTTCGTGCCTAACATGACATTTGGTCTCGGTATGGTCAAAAGAATGCAAGAGATTAGCTCTTTGCCGCTTGATGTCCATCTGATGATTGAGAATCCAGAACATTGGGCCGTAATGTATGCAGAAGCTGGT
The DNA here is from genome assembly GCA_044342685.1 of Rhodoluna sp. Lineage (GTDB taxonomy): Bacteria > Actinomycetota > Actinomycetes > Actinomycetales > Microbacteriaceae > Rhodoluna. The sequence continues at coordinate 13,250 of JBIIPK010000011.1, read as the reverse complement.
GTTTTCTCAACAACCATTCACTTCGAGGCTTCTTCAGACCCTGTAGCAACAGCGAGGGCAATCAAGGCGACAGGATCTCGGCCTGGATTATCAATCAAGCCAAACACGCCGGTTTCTGAGATTGAAGACCTACTTGAGCACTTTGATCAGGTTTTGGTTATGTCTGTAGAGCCTGGCTTTGGGGGACAATCGTTCATGCCTGCTGCTCTTGAGAAGATTTCTGCGGTTCGTAAGCTTGTCGACTCCAAGAAACTATCTACTTGGATACAGGTGGATGGAGGCATAGATTTAGCCACTATTGCATTGGCTGCATCTGCCGGAGCGGACACTTTCGTTGCAGGTAGCTCAGTGTTCAATAGCGCTGACAGGAATGCAATGATTGACCAACTGCGAAGTGCTGCTCAATCTGCTGTTCCTTCTTTCTAATTTCACTTGTAAAATACATAAATGAAGACCTTCGAATCTCTATTTGCTGAGATACAAACCAAATCAAGCTCTCAAGCGGCTGAATCCAATACTCGTAACCTCTTGGATCAGGGCGTACATGCCATTGGTAAGAAGGTTGTTGAGGAGGCGGCTGAAGTTTGGATGGCTGCTGAGTATCAATCCAAAGAAGACTTAGCCCTAGAGATAAGCCAACTCATATATCACCTGCAGGTACTTATGGTCGCTAAGGATATCTCAATCTCAGACCTAGAGGAGCGTTTCTAATGACGATGCTAAGAGTTGCAGTCCCTAACAAGGGGATACTTGCCGAATTCGCCACGGAGATGCTCGCTGAAGCTGGTTACGCTGTTCGCAAAGATAGCAAGACGTTGCGAGTTGTGGATGCCAACAACAACATCGAATTCTTTTACCTAAGACCAAGAGACATCGCTACTTATGTTGGAACAGGTGCTCTCGATCTTGGAATAACAGGACTCGACTTGCTGATGGATAGTCGTTCTACTGCAGTAAGAGTTGCAAATCTAAACTTTGGTCAATCCACATTCACTTTCGCTGGCGTAATCGGTGAATTTAAGTCCATCGATGAGATTGCAGGAAAGAGAGTGGCTACCGCTTACGGAAACATTGTTGAAGATTATCTAAGAGATAAAAACATCAAAGCTTCTGTAATCCGTCTTGATGGTGCTGTTGAAACAGCAGTGAGTTTGGGAGTTGCAGATCTAATCGCTGACGTAGTTTCAACAGGTAACACTTTGAGACAAGCAGGTTTGGAACCATTCGGTGAGGTAATACTTGACTCATCTGCTTACCTGATTGCCAACTCTGCAAGTACCGATAAACACCAAGCTCTTCTAAGAAGACTTAACGGTGTTGTGGTTGCCAGAGAGTATGTCATCTTCGATTACGATTGCCCGGCTGATCTGATTGATAAAGCATCGCAAGTTACTCCGGGTATCGAGTCGCCAACGGTTTCACCGACCAAGGATCCAAACTGGCTAGCTGTCAGAGCTTTAGTACTTCGTAGTGAAACTAATTCAAAGATGGATGAACTTTACGATCTAGGTGCCAGAGCTATTCTCGTTAGTGCTATTCACGCAGCAAGAATATAGTTTTGGCTCTCTCAGTACGAATCATCCCTTGCTTAGATGTTAAAGATGGCAGGGTAGTTAAAGGCGTTCAATTCCAAGGTTTGAAAGACATTGGAGACCCTGTCGAGCTTGCGATTAAGTATTACGAGTCCGGAGCCGATGAGATTACATTTCTAGATGTATCAGCCAGTCTCGAAGGACGCAAAGCAATGCTCGATGTAATCTCTCGCACTGCAGAAGCTATCTTCATCCCACTTACCGTAGGTGGTGGAGTTAGAAAGATTGAGGATGTGGCTAGTTACCTCGATGCAGGTGCTGACAAGGTAAGCATTGGCACCGCAGCAATATCTAACCCAGAACTGATTGAAGAGATTTCCAAGAAGTACGGTGATCAGATCGTCGTCGTCTCACTAGATATTGTTGAGGACCCTGATGCAGCTTCCGGCTACTCATTAACCACTTACGGTGGAACCCATAGAACTGGAGTGGACGCACTAGCTTGGATTTCAGTAAACCAGGACAAAGGTATTGGGGAGTTACTAGTAAACAGCGTTGACGCCGACGGGACCAAGTCGGGTTTCAACAATGAACTGATCAGCGCCATTCGAAAAATAACCTCGCTACCACTTATTGCAAGCGGAGGAGCTGGAGTGGCGGCAGATTTCCTGCCAGCAGTCCAGGCTGGTGCCAACGCTGTGTTGGCAGCATCCATCTTCCATAGCGGAGCTGTGTCAATACAGTCAGTCAAGCAGAAACTAAGTTCCAGTGGCGTAAAAGTTAGAATGTAGCAACATGCTTACTCCAGATTTTCAGAACAACACCTTGATACCCGCTATCGTTCAGAACGAGGCCACGGGTCGAGTTCTAATGCTTGCCTACATGAACGCAGAGTCTTTCGAACTTACTAAACAGTCAGGTATTTGCCATTTCTGGTCTAGATCGAGACAAGAAATTTGGAAAAAGGGCGAAACATCCGGCAACTATCTTGAAGTGATGTCGATTGAACTTGATTGTGACAGTGATGCACTTTTGATACAAGCTAAACCTGCTGGGCCAAGTTGTCACACAGGTTCTGAATCATGCTTTGATAGCGAGAAGTTGGATCTTGACGGGAGTCAGGATGTCTAGTGCCTACAACGTTTCCAAAAGTGAGTTCTTGTCCCTTTCCAATATTGGCAACGTCGTTCCTGTATTCGTAAAGGTCTTTGGAGGTACTGACACACCGGTTGGCATTTACGAAAAACTTTCTGCTGGACGTTCAGGCACATTTCTTCTTGAATCCGCTGAGCAAGGCGTTTGGTCTAGATACAGCTTTATTGGAGTATCCAGTAGAGCAAGTTTCATAGAAACGGATTCTGAGTTCTTGGTTACCAATAGAGAACTTGCTTTGCCAGATTCAGGTGATCTTCCAGAATTACCGCTTGAAGCCATTCGATTGATTCAGTCATCTTGGAAAACCGTTGAACTACCTGAACTTCCTCCTTTGACCTCTGGTTTAGTAGGACTCTTCTCTTGGGATGTTATTCGCGACATTGAGAATCTACCGTCCGTTCCAGAGCAGGACTACGACAGACCGAAGATCCACTTAGAAATGGTTCAAGATATTATTGTTCTTGATCATTTGACAAGTAGCATTCTCGTTGTTTCCAACATTTACTGCGATAGCCATACAAATTTTGAACTCGCTTATGACGAAGCGACCGTTCGTATCCAGGCCCTTTTGTCAAAGCTTGAAGAGCCAACTCCGCAGTTGTTGTCTTCGTCAACAGAAGTCCAGCAAACCACGAGGACATCCAGAACAAGCCATGATGATTTCCTCTCTGCTATAGATATTGCCAAAGAGCATGTTCGCGCAGGCGATGTCTTTCAGGTTGTCCTATCGCAGAGAATTGATATCGAAGTTAAAGCTCGTCCAATAGATGTTTATCGAGTGCTACGGGCCCTTAACCCATCACCTTATATGTATCTGTTGAACTACTCAGATAACAATGGTGACTACGCAGTTGTGGGATCTTCTCCGGAAGCCCTTGTAAAAGTTTCAGGAAGCAAAGTAGTTATGCATCCGATTGCAGGCTCCAGGCCTCGAGGAGCAGACCAAGGTCAGGACGAAGCAAACGCTGAGTCCCTGCTTGCTGATCACAAAGAAAGAGCTGAGCATCTGATGCTTGTCGATCTCGCCCGCAACGATCTCCTCAAAGTCTGCGAACCTTCTTCTGTATCGGTTACACAATTCATGAAGATTGAAAGATTCAGTCATATCATGCACTTAGTCTCGACCGTTGAAGGTCAACTTGCCAGTGGTGAAACACCCATAGATGTCTTCAAGGCTACGTTCCCTGCTGGGACGCTATCTGGTGCTCCAAAGCCTCGAGCCCTTGAGATCATTGATGACCTAGAGTCCTCAAACCGAGGTATTTTTGGCGGGGTCGTGGGTTACTTGGACTTTGAGGGGAATGCTGATTTAGCAATCGCGATTAGAACCGCTTTCATCCGCGATGGAGTAGCAAGAGTGCAGGCAGGTGCAGGAATTGTCTTGGATTCACTGCCCGAGTCTGAATATCAGGAAACAATAGCCAAAATGTCTGCAGTTGTAGCCTCAATTGACCGTGCCAACGCTCTGTTTGGAAATAAATAGGTGAGTAGCAACCAAGCTACACAAGTCTTGTTAAGATTGGATACGGAAGGGTAAACATGAGCAACCACGAGAACGAACCAGGACACGGACATTCAGTAGCAGCTTGGTCTGCAGTAATCACTGCAATTGTAGGAGTTACCATCGCAACTCTGGGTGTAGTCCTACCTGAAGGAACCCTAGTTGTTATCGGCTCTGTTCTGACTGTGCTTTCAATCCCAATGGGACCTGTTCTTGCAAAGCTTGGCTACGGCGTCAACCAAACAACTTCAAAGAAATAATGCTTGAGGATCTCTACGCTGGAGCAGAGGCTGATGCTCTTGCCCGGCTAGAGCAATTTTCTATGGCCCAACTTGAGGCTCTAATCTCAGATGCCGCTGAGCCAATTGACTGCCTAAGTATCTTTGGCAAGAGTCAAACGATTCAGGTTATCGCTGAGATCAAGAGAGCGAGTCCATCCAAAGGTGACCTCGCACCTATAGCAGATCCAGCAGCTCTAGCAGCTACCTATCAATCCGCCGGGGCATCTGCCATAAGCGTTCTAACTGAGGAAAGAAAATTCAAGGGGTCTCTGGCCGATCTAGCCGCCGTTAGAGCTGCCGTTACAATTCCAGTGCTCCGTAAGGACTTCGTATCAATGGAGCAACAGGTCCTTGAGGCAAGAGCGTATGGAGCGGATCTTGTTTTATTGATTGTGGCTGGCCTAGAGCAAGACAAACTGGTCAAACTAGCGAGGTTTGTTGAGAGCTTCGGAATGACACCTTTTGTGGAAACACACTCAGGCGATGAAGTAAGCAGAGCTGTTGACTCTGGAGCCAAACTGATTGGGATCAACGCTAGGGACCTATCGACATTCGAAACCGACCGCAATTTGTTTGAACAGCTAGCTGAATCTTTGCCTAGCGATTGCATCGCTGTTGCGGAGTCAGCGGTAAGGAACACTGACGATGTTTCAGCATATGCAAGGGCAGGAGCAGACCTGGTTCTTGTAGGTGAGGCTCTGGTTACAGGGGATGCTCGTCACTTATTGGAAGAGTTCACTTCCGTCAAAAAGATTAGACTTTAGATGATGACCGAGAAAACCAATCTTCAAGACCAGAACGGACCATACTTTGGTGTGTATGGAGGCCGCTTCGTACCCGAGTCACTTATTGCTGCTCTAGATCAACTTGAAGAAACTTATGCCAAAGCCAAAGCAGATCCTTCATTTGCCATGGAACTGGACGAACTCAACAAAACCTACGTCGGTCGTCCTTCAATCATTACTGAAGTTCCCAAGTTCGCTGCTCTCGCTGGAGACATAAGAGTATTTCTAAAGCGCGAAGATCTGAACCACACTGGTTCTCACAAAATCAATAACGTTATTGGCCAGGCACTTCTTGCAAAGCGTATGGGTAAGAAGAGAATCATTGCAGAGACTGGAGCAGGTCAGCATGGAGTAGCTAGCGCAACTGCTGCAGCGCTATTCGGTCTTGAGTGTGTGGTCTACATGGGTGAGGTTGACACTCAAAGACAAGCCTTGAATGTTGCTCGAATGAAACTCTTAGGTGCTGAAGTTGTTGCGGTAACTACTGGCTCCAGAACCCTTAAGGATGCCATCAACGAAGCTCTTAGAGACTGGGTGGCGAATGTCGATGACACTCACTACTTACTTGGCACAGTTGCGGGACCTCACCCATTCCCAACAATAGTTAGAGACTTTCACTCTGTAATTGGCAGAGAGGCTCGTAAACAAATGCTTGACGACTATGGGTTCCTACCTGATGTTGTTACAGCATGTGTTGGCGGTGGATCTAACGCAATTGGTTTATTCCACTCGTTCTTGGACGATGAAAATGTAGCGCTATGGGGATTCGAAGCTGCAGGTGAGGGCATGGACACAATGAGACATGCTGCCACTCTTAGCAAAGGCAAAGTTGGAGTGTTGCATGGAGCGAAGAGCTACATGCTTCAAGACGAAGATGGTCAGACCATCGAGAGCCATTCAATCTCAGCGGGTCTTGATTACCCAGGTGTTGGTCCAGAGCACTCTTGGCTAAAAGATCTAAACAGAGCTCAGTATTTTGGCATCAGCGATGATGAGGCCATGCAGGCACTGAAAGCTCTCTCTCAAACTGAAGGAATCATTCCCGCCATTGAAACTGCTCACGCTCTCGCGGGAGTAATCAAGTATGGTTCTACTCTCGCTCCTGGATCGACCGTTCTTCTAAATCTCAGTGGTCGAGGAGACAAAGACATGGAAACCGTGGGCAAGTACTTTGGATTCTTAGAGTAACCAGATGAGCAAGACTGAAGAACTTCTACACACCCTCGAGCAAGAGGGTAAACCCGCCCTAATCGGTTACTTCCCAGCTGGTTACCCAACCGTTGCTGATTCTGTTGAAGCCTGTGTAGCAATGTGTGAATCAGGAATCGACATTCTAGAACTAGGTGTTCCTTACAGTGACCCTGTTATGGATGGGTTAGTGATTCAAGTTGCTACAGAGCAGGCTCTAACTAACGGATTTAAGTTGAGCATGTTCTTTGATTTGCTAAGAGAGATAACCTCAAGAGTTTCTACTCCAGTACTTGTTATGAGCTATTGGAATCCGATTATGCAATACGGCGTTGAAAGATTTGCTAGAGATTTGAAAGCTGCAGGAGGAGCAGGATTGATTACTCCAGATCTCATTCCTGATGAAGCAGCTGATTGGATTCGCTTCTCGGATGAATTAGAACTCGACAGAGTCTTCATGGCAACGCCATCTTCTTCTCAGGCTCGTCTAGATCAAGTCGCTCGCTTGAGCAGAGGATTCATCTACGCAGTCTCAACTATGGGAATAACTGGAGCAAGAGAAGATTTGGATGCGAAGGCTCGAAGCGTTGTTTCTGGAGTGAAGAGCACGAAAACGGAAGTTCCTGTTTGTGTTGGTATCGGTATTTCCACAGCAGAACAGGTCACCGAAGTTAATTCCTATGCAGATGGTGCAATTGTGGGAAGCGTTTTTATCAAGGCTTTTCGCGATGGTGGAATCGAAGAACTAAAGAAGACAGTCAAACAACTAAAAGGTGGTAACTAAGTGTCGTTCCTCTATGCAATTCCTTCGCCAACGATCTCGACGATTCAGCTGGGCCCATTAGTGATCCACTTCTACGCGCTGTTCATCCTTGCTGGAATCATTGTTGCCGTTGTTCTAACAGCGGGCCGTATGAAGGCAAGAGGAATGGAACCTGGCTTGGCAATTGACATTGCTATTTGGGCTGTCCCGATGGGAATCATCGGCGGTCGACTATTCCATGTTGGCACTCACTTGAATGACTACTTTGGTGAAGGTAAGGACTGGACTGCGATGTTCAGACTTTGGGAGGGTGGTCTTGCTATCTATGGAGCTATCATCCTCGGTTCTGTTGGTGCATACATTGCATGTCAAGTAGACATCAAGCCTCTAAAGATTGAATCAGCGGGGATCAGATTCCTTAGTTTCGCCGATGCACTGGTACCAGGATTACTGGCTGCTCAAGTTCTAGGGCGTTGGGGTAACTACTTCAACCAGGAGTTGTTTGGGGCTCCAACGGACCTACCATGGGGAATCCTCATTCCTTCTAGCAACGATAGCTACCCTAAAGGTCTCCCAGACGGCTTAGCTTTTCACCCAACCTTCTTGTATGAATCTCTTTGGTCACTTCTGGGTATAGCAGTGCTTTTGCTTCTAGAGAGAAGATTCAACCTCCGCTGGGGTCGCATGTTTGCCGCGTACCTAATGTGGTACTCAGTCGGTCGCTTCTTCGTTGAGTCTATTCGTCTAGATCCAAGCGATGTATTCTTCGGCCTTAGAACTAACCAGATTTCGGCCCTAGCCGGTATCTTGGTCGGTTTGGCCTTATTCATGATTCAAAGGTCTAGACACACTGGCGTGGAAACTACTGGGTATCTACCAGGCCGTTTCAACAAGCAGCTAGCCCAAGAATCAAGCCCAGAAGGGGCTACAGAGCCGTCCGAAGTCGAGCAAAACAGCGATGTTAAGGCCACTGAAGTAGGATTGACCGAGTCAACGGAAAAGAAATAGACTCTTTCCACCCCTAGGGCCATTGCCGTCCCCATCACACTTTTGAATGGAGTACGTCATGTCTGGTCAGTCGCCGTTTGAGCGGTTTAATACCGCTCCTGCTGCAACAGGCTTATACGACCCTGCCCGCGATAAAGATGCCTGTGGTTTGGCTATGGTCGCTACTTTGCGAGGAACACCAGGTCACGACATCATTGAGACCGCTCTCAATGCCCTTCGTAATCTAGAACACCGTGGAGCAGTGGGCTCGGATGCTGGTACTGGAGACGGTGCTGGAATAATCACTCAAATTCCTGACACATTCTTTAGATCAGTTGTCGATTTCGAACTGCCACCTCTAGGTTCGTACGGTGCAGGATTAGTCTTTCTAGACATTGAAGATGACTACAGAAGCTTTGAAGCATCTTTTGTGAAACTGGCAACCGCCAGAGGATTGAAGCTTCTAGGTCTTAGAAGCGTTCCTACTAGACCTGACGTGCTTGGTGATCTTGCAAGAGCGGCTATGCCTCAGATTGTTCAGGTGTTTGTTTCTTCTGAAAAGAAGCTGAGCGAACAAGAGTTAGAGCGTGAGCTTTACTTCCTAAGAAAAAGATCAGAGCGAGAACTATCTGTTTACCACCCTTCTCTTTCTGCCAAGACAATTGTTTATAAGGGAATGGTTACAACCCTTCAACTTGAACCGTTCTTCCCTGACCTAAGTGATGAGAAGTTCGAATCAAAGTTGGCTCTCGTGCACTCTAGATTCTCAACCAACACTTTCCCTTCTTGGCCGCTCGCACATCCATTCAGAATGATTGCTCACAATGGTGAGATCAACACCGTCAAGGGAAACAGAAACTGGATGAAGGCTAGAGAGTCTCGTCTTGAATCTCCAGCTCTAAAAGACATTGAACAGCTCAAGCCAATCATTACTCCTGGTGGTAGCGACTCAGCTTCGTTTGATGAAGTGCTTGAACTTCTTGTTCAGTCGGGACGCTCACTACCTCACGCAATGATGATGATGATTCCTGAAGCTTGGGAAAAGCAGACTGACATGGATCCTCAACTAAGAGATTTCTATGAGTATCACTCAATGCTGATGGAACCATGGGATGGTCCAGCTGCCGTTATCTTTACTGATGGGAACCTAGTTGGTGCAACTCTGGACCGCAATGGTCTTCGTCCTGGAAGATACATCGTCACCGAAGATGGACTTGTTGTTCTAGCTTCTGAAATTGGTGTTGTTGACATTGAACCTAGCCGGATTGTTCGTAAAGGAAGACTGCAGCCAGGTCGTATGTTCTTGGCTGATACTGCAACTGGTCGCCTCATTGATGACTCAGAAATCAAAGCAGAGATCGCTGCTGCTGAACCGTGGGGTAAGTGGCTTGAAGAGAACCGCATTAACCTGAAGGATCTTCCTGAGCGTGAGCACGTTGCCTACACAAAGAGTTCTGTTGGCAGACGTCAGAGAACCTTCGGTTACACAGAGGAAGACCTCAGAATCCTTGTTGCGCCAATTGCTAAAGCTGGGGCAGAGCCTCTAGGTGCCATGGGTTCCGACACACCAATCGCAGCTCTGAGCGACAGGCCAAGACTGCTGTTTGATTACTTTGTTCAACAGTTCGCTCAGGTAACAAACCCTCCTCTAGATAGCATCCGAGAAGAGATTGTTACCTCTCTTGGAGTTGGAATTGGCCCTGAGCAGAACCTGCTCTCTGCAACACCTGAGCACGCCCAGATGGTTATTCTCGATTTCCCTGTACTCACAAATGATGAAATTTCAAAGATCAAGTTCGCAGAAGATTCCGGTATCGGAAAATCACATATTGTGAAAGGTCTCTTCAGAGTCGATGAGGGAGCCGAAGCTCTTGTTCAAAGACTCAAGGACATCTGCAGTGAACTAGATGAAGCTGTAGCTGATGGTTGTAGATTCGTTGTTGTTTCTGACAGAGATAGCAACAGAGAACTTGCTCCAATTCCTTCCTTACTTCTAACGTCAGCAGTTCACCATCACCTGATTCGAACAGGAAACAGAACCAAGGTTGGTCTAGTTGTTGAAGCAGGTGATGTCAGAGAAGTGCATCACGGCGCTGCTTTGATTGGCTACGGAGCTGCAGCTATAAACCCATACCTTGCAATCGAATCTGTAGAGCTCATGGTTCGCAACGGAACTATTCAGGGTGTGACTATTGAGCAGGCAACAAAGAACATAATCAAGGGCCTTGGTAAAGGCGTTCTTAAGATCATGTCGAAGATGGGTATCTCAACTGTTTCCTCTTACTCGGGAGCCCAGTGTTTTGAAGCAATTGGATTGAGTCAAGAATTTGTCGATGCGTATTTCACTGGCACCACAAGCCAGCTAGGCGGCATAGGGATCGATGTAATCGTTGAAGAGATTACAACTCGTCACTCAAGTGCATATCCAATTGAACGAGCTATCAGGCCACATGAGCAATTAGAAGTTGGTGGCGAGTATCAATGGCGTAGAGAAGGTCCACCGCATCTTTTCAACCCGGAAACAGTCTTCAAGTTGCAGCACGCTACTAAGACGAAGCGTTTCGACATCTTCAGACAGTACACAAAGCTCATTGATGATCAAGCTGAGCAGCTAATGACTCTCAGAGGACTATTCCTTCTTAGAGAAGGTGTAAGACCTGCTGTTCCAATCAGTGAAGTAGAGCCAGCAACTGAAATCGTAAAGAGATTCTCAACAGGTGCAATGTCATACGGTTCTATTTCACCGGAAGCCCACGAAACACTAGCAATTGCTATGAACATGATCGGTGCCAAGTCAAACACCGGTGAAGGTGGAGAAGAAGTTGGTCGACTACTAGACCCAGCACGACGAAGCGCTATCAAGCAGGTTGCCTCTGGTCGCTTTGGTGTCACAAGCATGTATCTAACTCATGCAGACGATATTCAAATCAAGATGGCTCAGGGAGCTAAACCTGGTGAAGGTGGACAATTACCGCCAAACAAGGTTTACCCATGGATTGCCAACATTAGACATTCAACTCCTGGAGTTGGTCTTATCTCTCCACCACCTCATCACGACATTTATTCGATTGAAGATCTAAAGCAACTTATCTTCGATCTCAAGCGTGCTAACTCAAGCGCCAGAGTGCATGTGAAGCTTGTTAGCCAGGTTGGTATCGGAACTGTGGCTGCAGGTGTTGCTAAAGCTAAGGCCGATGTGATTTTAGTTTCTGGTCACGATGGTGGTACAGGAGCTTCTCCACTGAACTCTTTGAAGCACGCTGGAACACCTTGGGAACTAGGTCTTGCTGAAACTCAACAGACACTTATGGTCAATGGGCTAAGAGATAGAGTCTCTGTCCAAGTTGATGGACAAATGAAGACGGGACGAGACGTAGTAATTGCAGCTCTACTCGGAGCTGAGGAGTTTGGCTTTGCTACTGCACCACTAGTTGTTTCAGGTTGTGTAATGATGCGCGTATGTCATCTAGACACCTGTCCTGTTGGTGTTGCAACACAGAACCCTGACCTAAGAGCTAGGTTCACAGGACAAGCTGAGCACGTAGTTAACTTCTTCATGTTCTTAGCTGAAGAGGTAAGAGAGTATCTAGCTGCACTTGGATTCAGGTCTTTAGATGAAGCAATCGGTCATAGTGAACTACTGGATGCGAACAGAGCGATAAGTCACTGGAAGGCTGATGGCTTAGACCTAACTCCGATATTGTCTGCCCCTAAGCCAAACACAGGACCACTTCGTCGATTCACTTACCAAGACCACGAGTTGGAGAAGCACTTCGACCATCAGCTAATCAAGTTAAGTACCTCAGCACTCGAAGACGCTCAGCAGGTAATCATTGATCTGCCCATCAACAACACAGCTCAAGCAGTTGGAACCATGCTTGGGCATGAAGTTACCAAGAGATATGGGGCTGCTGGACTAGCTGAAGCAACAATTGACATCCGCGTATCTGGTTCAGCTGGTCAATCTTTTGGTGCTTTCATTCCTAGCGGAATCAAATTGACAATTTCTGGAGACTCTAACGACTACGTCGGAAAAGGTTTATCTGGAGGTCTGATTGTTGTGAAGCCATCAGAGAGCTCTGTGTTCCCAGCCGATCAGAACGTAATTGCTGGAAACGTCATTGGGTATGGTGCGACTAGCGGAAGCATGTTCTTGAGTGGAATTGTTGGAGAAAGATTCCTGGTAAGAAACTCTGGTGCCACAGCTGTAGTTGAAGGTGTGGGAGATCACGGTCTTGAGTACATGACTGGCGGAACTGCTCTGATTCTAGGTAGAACGGGAAAGAACTTTGCCGCAGGTATGTCTGGTGGAGTTGCTTACGTCTACAACTTGCGAGCTGATCTTGTGAATCACAGCGCGTTGACTGACGGAGAAATTGACCTTCTTCCCCTTGATGACGTTGATGCTGCTGTAGTTCAAGGTCTGCTTGAGAGGCACTTGCTTGAAACAGGTTCGAAGCTAGCTTCCACATTGCTAGAGAGTTTCAGTGAGTCACAAAAGCATTTCACCAAGGTTTTGCCAAGAGACTATGCGAACGTGAAAAGGATTCAGGCAGCTGCAACTCTCAACGGTGAAGATCTTGATGGCAGCGAAGTTTGGAAGAGAATCTTGGAGGTGAGCGTCAATGGGAGATCCTAGAGGCTTTCTAAAAGTAACTGAGCGAGAGACAGCAAAGAGAAGACTCATCGAAGTTCGTATCAAGGACTGGAAAGAGGTCTACGAACCTACTGACTCTGCGGTTTTGAAGAACCAAGCTGGTAGGTGCATGGATTGCGGTATTGCGTTCTGCCACCACGGGTGTCCATTGGGAAACCTGATTCCAGAATGGAATGACCTAACCTGGCGTCAAGATGGTAAATCAGCAATTGAACGTCTGCATGCGACTAACAACTTCCCAGAATTCACCGGAAAGCTCTGCCCTGCTCCTTGCGAGAGTTCATGCGTTCTTGGCATCAATCAACCAGCTGTAACAATCAAAGAGATTGAAGCTTCAATCATTGAGCAAGCGTTCGACAAGGGTTGGGTAGAGGCTCACGCACCAGAACGTATGACTGGTA
>JBIIPK010000009.1:0-52129 GCA_044342685.1 Rhodoluna sp. | reverse complement strand
ACCTACTGCTTGTTGGAGTTCTAAAAGGTGCAGTCATGTTCATGGCTGATCTTTCAAGAGCAATTCAGTTGCCTGTGACCATGGACTGGATGGCTGTTTCTTCTTATGGATCAGGAACCCAATCTTCTGGCGTTGTGAGAATCCTTAAAGACCTAGATGCAGATGTTCTAGGCAGACACGTACTTATTGTTGAAGACATCATTGACTCAGGACTGACTTTGTCTTGGCTAATGAGCAACCTAACTGCTCGAGGAGCAGCTTCTGTTGAAGTTGTAGCTCTACTTCGTAAGCCAGATGCAGCCAAGGTTGAAGTTCAGGTTGCCTGGGTAGGTTTTGATATCCCTAACGAGTTTGTTGTTGGCTATGGCCTTGATTATGCCGAGCACTACCGCACACTCAAGGATGTAGGGGTCTTGGCCCCAGCTGTTTACAGCTAAATCCCCTTTAATCTCTCTGCGAACAAGCCCCATTCGGGGTTTGACCAAGGCATTTGGGCTTGTAGCCTATTACTTGGTCTTGTTGTATTAGGAAGGTAGGGGCTGGAGCCTCTTTTATGAAATCACGCAAACTTTTTAGAGGTCCGTTCTTCTGGATTTTCGTTGCTCTTGCTGTTCTAACCATTGGTTTGAACTCAGTAAACACAACAGGCTTCACCAAGGTGGACACCTCAGTCGGTCTAGGGTTCATTGAAGCTGGATCAGCTAAATCTGTTCTAGTTATTGAGAACGAGCAACGCGTTGATGTAGTCCTAAACTCAGCGGATTCAAAGTATGGCGACAAGATCCAGTTCTTCTATGTCACACCTCGTGGCACACAGGTTGCAACTACTATTTCTGAGGCAACCATCGCAGATGGTTTCAATGATCAGGTAACAAGCACTCCTTGGTACCTATCCCTATTGTTCTCAATCTTGCCTTTTATTTTGATCTTCGGTTTGTTCTGGTTCCTAATGTCAAATGCTCAGGGCGGCAACAGCAAGGTTATGCAGTTCGGTAAGTCAAGAGCAAAGCTCTATAACAAGGACATGCCTAAAGTTACTTTTGCTGATGTTGCTGGTGTTGATGAAGCAATTGAAGAACTACAAGAAATCAAAGACTTCCTAAAAGAACCACAAAAGTTCCAGGCAGTTGGAGCAAAGATTCCAAGAGGTGTTCTTCTCTACGGTCCTCCAGGAACCGGTAAGACTCTTCTAGCTAAAGCAGTTGCTGGCGAAGCTGGAGTTCCTTTCTTCACAATCTCAGGCTCTGACTTTGTTGAAATGTTTGTGGGTGTCGGTGCATCTCGTGTTCGTGATCTTTTCGAGCAAGCTAAGGCTGCATCTCCAGCAATTATCTTCGTAGATGAAATCGATGCAGTTGGACGTCAGCGTGGTGCTGGTGTTGGTGGCGGTAACGATGAGCGCGAACAAACTCTTAACCAGTTGCTAGTTGAGATGGATGGTTTTGATTCAAAGACCAACGTAATTCTTATTGCAGCAACCAACCGTCCTGATGTTCTAGACCCAGCACTTCTACGTCCTGGTCGTTTTGACAGACAGATTGGTGTTTCAGCTCCTGACCTAATTGGTCGTGAACAGATTCTTAAGGTTCACGCGAAGGGTAAGCCAGTTGCTACCGATGTTGACCTAGCAACTGTTGCTAGAAGAACACCTGGTTTCACTGGTGCTGACTTAGCAAACGTTTTGAATGAAGCTGCATTGCTAACTGCTCGTTTGGGTGAGAAGCAAATCACTAACTCAACTTTGGATGAGTCAATCGATCGTGTTATCGGAGGACCTGCAAAGAAGACTCGTTTGATGCAGGACACCGAGAGATTGAATACTGCTTATCACGAAGCAGGTCACGCACTAGTTGCAGCATCACTAAATCACAGCGACCCTGTTTCTAAGGTAACCATTTTGCCTAGAGGTAGAGCACTTGGTTACACCATGGTCCTTCCTTTGGAAGACAGATACTCAGTTACTCGTAATCAGCTTCTAGACCAGATTGCTTATGCAATGGGTGGTCGTGTTGCTGAAGAAGTTGTCTTTGGTGATCCAACTACTGGAGCATCTAATGACTTCGAGAAGGCAACATCAATTGCTAAGGCAATGGTCATGCAATACGGAATGTCTAGCCTGGTTGGTTCTGTTGCCTATGGCACAGCAGGTGAGGTATTCATTGGTAGAGACATGGCTAGCACCAAGGAATACAGCGATGTAACCGCTCAGAACATCGATAAAGAGATTAGAGCAATCCTTGATGCAGCGCATGATGAGGCTTATAAGGCAATCAACCTAAACCGTAAGGTTTTAGATTCAATGGCTAAAGAGTTGATGGAGAGAGAAACTCTGAATGCTGATGAGATTGCAGTTATCTTCAAGCCAGTAAAGAAGCTTCCTAAGCGAGTTCAGTGGCTTTCAAAGAAGACCAGACCAAAGCCTAAGCAAGGGCCTATTGCTATTCCTAAGAAGGGTTCAACTGCTTCTAAGAATGCTGCTACCAAGAAGGCAGAAGCAACTAAGAAGCCTGTTGCAAAGAAAACAACAAGAGCTAAAAAGGCTTAGGTAATGGTTGACGCCGAACGCATCAAAAAAGCAGTTGTTGAACTTATCTCTGCTATCGGCGAAGACCCTAACCGTGAAGAACTAAAGGCAACACCGCAGAAGTTTGCTGATGCATACAAAGGTTTCTTCGCTGGAGTTGGTGTCGATCCACTAGAAGCACTCAATGAAACTTTTCCTGCAGAACACAACGATGTTGTGATTCTCAAAGACATTGAGCTAGTTAGTATTTGTGAACATCACCTCTTACCTTTCACAGGTGTCGCTCACATCGCCTATCTTCCTAGCGATCGTGTAATTGGTTTGGGAAGATTACCTAAGTTAGTTGAAATACTTTCTGCTCGACCACAACTACAAGAAAACCTAACTGCACAGATTGCTGATGCTCTAGAACAAGGATTAGGTACCAGGGGAGTTGTAGTTGTAATTGAGGCAAGACATCACTGTGTTGCATCTCGTGGAGCAAGACAGCCTGAAGCTAACACAGTGACTATGGCTACTCGTGGGGAATACAGTGAAGCAGCTAACAGATCAGAAGTTATGGCATTGATTGCAAAATGAAATATAACCCAACTGCTCCTAAAGTAAGACCGCTTGTCATGGGTGTATTGAATACCACCCCAGATAGTTTTAGTGATGGAAATCAATTCCTTGCTTTGCAGGCAGCTTTAGATCACGCCAGGTTATTACAGATGTCTGGAGCGGACATCATTGATGTCGGCGGCGAATCAACAAGACCTGGTGCCATTCGTATATCTGTTGAAGAAGAACAGGAAAGAGTACTTCCTGTTATTGCCAAGATTGTTGATTCAGAACTTGGTTGTGAAATATCTATTGACACTATGAATTCAGAAACAGCACTTGCTGCAGTTTTACTTGGAGCAACAATCATCAATGACGTATCTGGTGGTCTAGCTGATGAAAACATGTTCAAGGTTGCTGCTGAAACAAAAGCAACTTTGGTTATCTCTCACTGGCGAGGACATGCAGATGTCATGGACACTATGAGCTCATATCAGAATGTTGCTCTTGAGGTTGCTAATGAACTCAAAGCTAGAGTCGAGATGGCAGTAGCTGCTGGAGTTTCTTTAGACAAGATCGTGATTGATCCAGGTCTTGGTTTCGCTAAAGACATGAAGCAGAACTGGCAGTTGGTAGCAAGACTGGATGAACTAGAGAAGCTCGGTCTACCAATCCTTGTTGGAGCATCTCGTAAGAGATTCATAGCAGGTGCTCTAGATCAGGAAGAACCTAACTCTGTCTCTCATGAGAGAAGAGATGTTGCTACAGCTGTACTAACAGCTCTCCTAATGCAGAGAAAGCTCTGGGGTGTCAGGGTTCACAATGTCCTAGCAACTACCGATGCCATCAGCATTGTTGGGGCTTTGCACGAGGGTGAAGCAGATAAGAAGTCTTCCTAGGGCAGAATTGACCTATGCGTCACAAAATATCCATTACCGGCCTTAGAGTCTTCGCGCACCACGGCGTATTCGACTTTGAGAGACAAAACGGCCAAGACTTCTATATAGACGCATCTATCTGGGTTGATGGCGATAAAGCAGCCTTCTCAGATGACCTAAATCACACTGCTCACTATGGGGATTTAGCTAAGGGTTTAGTTGAACTAACCAAGAACAACCCAGTTGATCTCTTAGAGACCTTGGCTCAAAGACTTTTGGATTACGCATTGAACTTTGGTGGGGGCAAGGTCTTGAAGGCAAAGATTACCGTTCATAAACCAGGAGCACCTATACCTTATGAATTTGAGGATGTAAGCATCACTGTTAAAGCCAAGAGACCCCTCTGATGACAACAGCAGTTCTAGCTCTGGGAAGTAACTTAGGGAATAAGCGTCAGTGGCTAGTAAAGGCCCTATCTCTAATTGCAACTACACCGGATATCTACCTAACTGACATCTCTCCTGTTGTTGAATCAAAAGCACTCACTTTAGCTGGTGTTGACTCTTCTAAGCCAAGCTTTTTGAACTGTGTGGCAGAGATAGAGACTCCTCTAGATCCTGAGCAGCTACTAAAAGAACTTCAGGCAATTGAGATTGAACTAGGTAGAAAGCGCAAAGAGCGTTGGGGCGATAGAAACATCGACATCGACATCATTACCTATGGTGATAGCCACTACACATCTAAAGATCTTGTAATTCCACATCCAGAAGCTAAGAACAGAGCATTTGTTATTGTCCCTTGGTATCTGATGAATCAGAAAGCCAAACTTCCTGGAGTTGGCAGAATAAAGAAGTTAGCTAGAAAGTATGCAGGAGAGGTGGAACTAAATTGAAGCCAATTAGTCCACTCATCATTACCGCTTGGGTATTAGTTTCTGGAATCGTGGGTTTCGGTTACAGCACATTTGCTGTTAACAATGGTCTTGAAGTTCCGATTAGTGGAATTACACTTTCCATCTCTACTGCTTTTATTGCTGTAATTCTTCTAGGCCTTGCTGTTCCTATCTGGAAATACAAGAGAAGCATCACTAAAGCACTCACCACGTCGAAGCCACTTCCTGTAAATCCTTTCTACGCTGTACGAGTTTTACTTCTTTCTAAAGCTGCTGCAATAACTGGAGCTATGTTGATCGGTTGGCATGCAGGTGTATTGGTGAAGCAGTTCACCGCTCCTGTTGTTGTTATTGATGCAACTACACCTAACATCACAGCCCTAGTAGCAGCGGTGCTTCTACTTATCGTTGGCTTTATCGTTGAACAGGTTTGCAAGCTTCCAGGCGATAAGAGTAAAGATGAGTAGCCGCCTAAACGTTGCTGTTATTGGTGCAGGACCGGTAGGTCTGGCTATGGCTAAAGCAATCTCAGATGCAGGACATTCCATCATGGCGATAGCAACAACAGATCCAGCCAGAGCAGAACAGGTAGCTGCTGCCCTGCCTGGCATCAAGGTAGCTCCCGTGATTGATGCAGTAGTTGGTGTTGATTTAGTTATCTTTGCTATTCCAGGTGAAGAGCTTGCTTCTCTAGTTTCAGGTTTAGTAAAGACAGAGTCTCTATCAAGAGGGCAACTTGTTGCCCACACATCACCTGATTATGGTTATGAAGTATTTGATGAAGCAATGTCTTTAGGCATTGTTCCAATGGCTATTCATCCTGCAATACGTTTCACCGGAATTAGTTCTGTTGATAGAACTCGTCTAATGGATTCATATATTGCTGTTGATTCACCTAAGGCAGTTCTTCCAGTTGTTCAGACTCTGGCTATTGAACTAGGTGGAGAACCTGTTCATGTTCCTGCAGAAGCAAGAGCTAAATATGCAGAAGCCATCTCCGTTGCATCTTCATTTACTTCTCTGATTGTTGGACAAGCAGTGACACTTCTTGAAGATGCCAACATCGACAAGTCAAGACAAATACTTTCTGGCATTATGCGTTCAGCTTTAGAAGAATCTCTGCGCAGTGCCATTGTTGAGATTGATCCAGCAGATTTACTTGAGGATGACAATCAGTGATGCTAGTTGAGACTGTTAGTCAGCTACAGCAAGAGATTGCTGAAGCTAAAGCAAGTGGCAAGAATGTTGTGTTTGTTCCAACAATGGGAGCTCTTCACGAAGGTCACCTATCTCTAATTGAGGAGGCTAACCAAGTTGCCGATGCCTTTGTAGTTATGAGCATCTTTGTGAACCCAACTCAGTTTGGTAAAGGCGAAGACTTCGATAGATATCCAAGAACTCTTGAGAGTGACATCAAGGCTCTTTCTGCTCTAACTAATCCTCCAGCTCTACTGTTTGTTCCATCTGTCAATGAGGTTTATCCAGAAGGAATGGACGCTCCTCTAAAGCCTCGAGCGGGTGCTTTGGGTTCAGTATTTGAGGGTGCTGCTAGACCAGGTCACTTTGAAGGAATGCTTCATGTTGTCTCTTGGTTCTTTGAGGTTGTGAAGCCTGAGGTAGCAGTATTTGGAGCTAAGGATGCTCAGCAGCTGTTCTTGATCAAGAGAATGGTTCATAGGGAATTCAATGACTCGATTGAGATCATTGAGGCTCAAACCATTAGAGAAGAAGACTACCTAGCCAGGTCTAGTAGGAATAGGTTCCTGACTGAAGATGGCAGGAGCTTTGCTCCTCTGCTATTTGCTACCTTGATTCAAGTTCAGGAGCAGATAACTAATGGTGAACTACCTTCGGTTGCCATTGCTTCGGCTAGTAAGGCTCTAGAAGCCCCACCGCTGGGTAAACTTGATTATCTAGTCTTAGTTGATAAGAGCACCTTTTCACCGATAAGCGATGGGTTCCATGGCGAAGCCCAACTACTTGTTGCTGTTGTTGTTTCAGGTGTACGCCTTATTGACAACATAACTTTCTATATTCAGGAGCCGGCATGACCGACGAGCAAGTAACCCCAAACGAAGACGAACAGGATCTGCCTGAGCAGATTGCTATTCGTTTGGCTAAGCGTGAGCGACTCATTGCCTCTGGTGTTGATGCCTACCCTGTCAGCCTTCCTATTACACACACCATCGATCAGGTAAAGGCTAAGTACCCTGATCTAGAGATCGATGTTGCTACAGGTGACAAAGTAGCTCTTGCTGGTCGAGTAATGTTCCAGAGAAACACAGGAAAGCTTTGCTTTGGTACTTTGCAGGCAGGAACTGGAACCCGTATCCAGGTAATGCTGTCTCTAGACAAGGTTGGCGAAGCAAGCCTTGAAGAATATAAGGAACTTGTAGATCTTGGTGATCACTTGTTTGTTGCTGGTGAAGTTATTACTTCTAAGCGCGGAGAGCTATCTATTCTTGTTGACAGCTGGTCAATGGCTGCTAAAACTATTCGACCATTACCGAACCTCCACAATGAACTAGGTGAAGAGTATCGTGTTCGTCACCGCTTTGTTGATTTGATTGTTCGTGATCGTGCTCGTGAAGTTGTTCAGATTAGAAGCAAGGTAATGCAGTCTCTTCGCAATACCTTTACTAAAGATGACTTCATTGAAGTAGAAACTCCAATGCTTCAGACCATTCACGGCGGAGCATCAGCAAGACCTTTCAAGACTCACTCAAATGCTTTTGACACAGAACTGTTCCTACGTATCGCTCCAGAACTATTCCTAAAGAGAGCTGTTGTTGGTGGCATTGATCGTGTTTATGAGATAAACAGAAACTTTAGAAACGAAGGTGCTGACCGAACACACTCACCAGAGTTCGCAATGCTTGAAGCGTATGAAGCCTATGGTGATTACAACACCATGGCTGAACTTACTCAAGCTCTAATTCAGAATGCAGCGATGGATGTATTTGGAACTATGCAGGTTCAACTTGAAGATGGTGAAGTCAATGACCTTTCAGGTGACTGGGCTCGTATCTCAATGTTTGAGTCCCTGTCAAAGGCAGCTGGAATGGAAATCACTCCAGAGACAGACATCAAGGTTCTAAAGAAGCTTGCTGATAAAGAAGGTCTAGAAATTGATCACCCACTTCACGGTAAGTATGTTGAAGAGCTGTGGGAGCACTTTGTAAAGGGCGACCTACAGAAGCCAACATTTGTTATGGACTTCCCAGTTGACACTTCTCCTCTAGTTCGTAACCACAGATCAAAGCCAGGAGTTGTTGAGAAGTGGGATCTATACATCAGAGGCTATGAGCAAGCTACTGGTTACTCAGAGCTAGTGGACCCAGTCATCCAGCGTGAAAGATTTGTAGCTCAGGTTAAGTTATCTGCTGCTGGAGATCCAGAAGCTATGAAGCTTGATGAAGACTTCCTAAAGGCCCTTGAGTTCGGTATGCCACCAACTGGCGGTATGGGAATGGGTATCGACAGACTGCTTATGAGCCTTACCGGCCTAGGTATCCGTGAAACAATCATGTTCCCGTTGGTGAAGTAATCATGCAGGTATTTCTCGATGCACTTCTAGCCACCCTGCCTCCAATCAGCATGGCGGTTATCGTCTACATCCTCTTCAAATCAATCATTGGCTCAGATGCTAAAGAGCGTAAAGTTAGAGCCCAAATAGAGGCTGAGGAACGGGCCAAGCTAGCCGCCAAGACCAAAGCCGATTAGGACAAAGGCTCTGAGAGCCTTGCTGAGTTCTCCCATTGGCGAACAGCCCTAACAAATGGGTCTCTAGAGGGTTATCTTCTTTGTAAGCACTAAAAGTGTTGAAGGAGAAGCAAATGTTCGAGAAATTTACCGATAAGGCCCGCAGGGTAGTTGTATTGGCTCAAGAAGAAGCCAAGTCACTAAATCACAACTACATTGGCACAGAGCACATCCTGCTCGGTCTAATCCACGAAGGCGAAGGCGTAGCCGCTAAGGCGCTAGAAGCACTCGGTATTTCTCAAGAGGCAGTTAGAGATCAGGTCAAGGAGATCATCGGTCAGGGACAGCAGCCTCCAACAGGACACATTCCTTTCACCCCAAGAGCTAAGAAAGTTCTTGAGCTATCACTTCGTGAAGCTCTACAACTAGGCCACTCATACATTGGAACAGAACACCTTCTATTAGGTCTTATCAAAGAAGGTGAAGGTGTTGCTGCTCAGGTTCTAACTAAGTTAGGTGCTGACACAAATAAGGTTCGTGCTCAGGTTCAGCAGATGCTTCAAGGCTTTGAAGGAAAAGAATCTGCGACCGTTGGTGGCGAAGCTATTCCTCAAAAAGGTTCTCAGGTTCTAGACCAGTTTGGTAAGAACCTAACTCAGGCTGCTGCTGAAGGAAAACTAGATCCAGTTATCGGTCGTGAGAAAGAAATTGAAAGAGTTATGCAGATTCTTTCAAGAAGAACTAAGAACAACCCAATTCTTATTGGTGAACCAGGTGTTGGTAAGACAGCTGTTGTTGAAGGTCTTGCTCAAGCAATTGTTGCTGGCAACGTTCCAGAAACTCTAAAGGGTAAGCAGCTCTACACACTAGACCTAGGTTCTCTAATCGCAGGTTCAAGATACCGCGGTGACTTCGAAGAAAGATTGAAGAAGGTCATCAAAGAGATCAAGGGTCGCGGAGACATCATCACTTTCATCGACGAGATTCACACTCTTGTTGGAGCAGGTGCTGCTGAAGGTGCTGTTGATGCAGCATCTATCTTGAAGCCAATGCTTGCTCGTGGTGAACTACAAACTATTGGTGCAACTACTTTGGATGAGTTCAGAAAGTACTTTGAGAAGGATGCCGCTCTAGAGCGCAGATTCCAATCAATCCAGGTTAACGAGCCAAGCGTTCCGCAGACAATCAACATCTTGAAGGGTCTTCGTGACCGTTACGAAGCACACCACAAGGTTTCAATTACCGATGGTGCAATCGTTGCTGCTGCGAAGCTGGCTGACAGATATGTATCTGACCGCTACCTACCAGACAAGGCAATTGACCTTATCGATGAGGCAGGAGCAAGACTTCGTCTTTCTATCCTGTCTTCACCTCCAGAGCTACGTGATCTTGAAGAGAAGATTGCTGGTGTTCGTGTTGACAAAGAGAAGGCAATTGATTCTCAAGACTTCGAAGGTGCAGCAAAGCTTCGGGATTCAGAGAAGAAACTTATCTCTGAAAGAGCAAAGCTAACTAAGCAGTTCCGTTCAGGAAATGTTGCAGCTCACGGTGTTGTTGATGAAGGCCTTATTGCTGAAGTTCTGGCTGCTGCTACTGGTATTCCAGTATTCAAGCTAAGCGAAGAAGAGTCAGCGAAGTTGATCTTCATGGAAGCAGAACTTCACAGAAGAGTTATTGGTCAGAAGAAGGCTGTTGACTCTATCTCTAAGGCAATCCGTCGTCAGCGTGCAGGATTGAAAGACCCTAACCGTCCTTCAGGTTCATTCATCTTTGCTGGTCCTACCGGTGTTGGTAAGACAGAGCTTGCTAAGGCATTGGCTGAATTCCTATTCGAAGACGAAGGTGCTTTGATCTCACTAGACATGAGCGAGTACGCAGAGAAGCACACAGTTTCTAGATTGTTCGGTGCTCCTCCGGGCTACGTTGGGTTCGATGAAGGTGGACAGCTAACCGAGCGTGTTCGTCGCAAGCCATTCAGCGTTGTTCTATTCGATGAGATCGAGAAGGCTCACCCAGACATCTTCAACTCTCTTCTTCAGATTCTTGAAGAGGGTCGTCTAACCGATGGCCAGGGTCGTGTTGTTGACTTCAAGAACACAATCATCATCATGACTACCAACTTGGGAAGCAAGGACATCTCTAAGGGTGCTCTTGGCTTCAACCTTGAAGGTGACCAGAAGAATGACTTCGACCGCATGGCTGCCAAGGTTAACGATGAACTAAAGAAGCACTTCAAGCCAGAGTTCTTGAACCGTGTTGATGATGTCATCGTCTTCCCTCAGCTATCTAAGTCTGAATTGCTGGAGATTGTTGACCTATTCATCAAGAAGCTAAACGTACGCCTAGAAGAGAGAGACATCACTCTTACCCTTACAACAGCTGCGAAAGAGCGTTTGATTGAGCTAGGTTACGATCCAGCACTGGGTGCTAGACCACTGCGTCGAGCAGTTCAGCGTGAAATCGAAGACCAGATCTCTGAGAGCATCTTGCAGGGTGTCATCAAGAATGCAAGCGATGTTGTTGCCGACCTAGTTGGCGGAGAATTCATCTTCACGTCTAATGTGAGAGAAATTGCTAGCATTTAGCAATGCCCCACAAAGATTTCATTCTTAGACCTGCTAGAACCAGCGACATCGTTGCCATTCAGGCAATGCGTGCTCCGCTAGTTGATACCAACGTCTTACTTCAGCATCAGCTGGTATCTCTCTATGAGCGTGTCCAGGAGTTTGTGGTTGCTGAAAGCAAAGATGGCCGCATTCTTGCAGCCGGTGCCCTTCACGTTATGTGGGGGGATCTAGCCGAGGTTAGATCACTGGTAGTCGACCAGAGTGCTCGAGGAATGGGTCTTGGTAAAGAGATTGTTGAAGCCCTTGTTGAGCGTGCATACACATTAGGCATCAAGAGAGTCTTCTGTCTAACCTTCGAGGTCGACTTCTTTGTCCGCTGCGGCTTTGACATCATTAGCGATGTCCCAGTGGATGAGGCCACTTTCAATCAGATGGTTCAATCTGCCGATGATGGTGTTGCTGAGTTCTTGGATCTAGCCAGAGTGAAGCAAAACACACTAGGCAACACCCGCATGCTTCGCTTGCTATAGCAAACTCGCTGGCAAACTTGTCTTATGTTTGCAAGATATCCTTCCCCTCTCGAATTACTTATTAGACGCCTAGTATTCCTAGCTGTAGTCATCGGTCTTATCTGGGCACTAATCGCTTTAGTAACTTCATTCTTTGGTTGGGTTGGTTCAATCTTCAATCCAAACCAGCCACCAACAATCGTCGCTGGTGCTGATTGTCAATCCCAGCAGTTGAGTATCGAAGCCCACGTTGGAACCGAACAAGCGCAAGAACAACTAGCTTTCAATCCCGATGACACCCCTTACATTTGGTACTCAGTGACAAACATTGGAAGCGTTGAATGTAAATTCAACGTGGGCTCTGACGTTACTTTCTACAAGATCACTAGCGGAACAGATGTTGTTTGGAATTCTAAAGACTGCAACACCCCACGCTCCTCAGCAGAACCTATTCTCCTATTGCCAAACAAAGAGGTAGCTGCCCCAGCAGGTGGTTGGGACAGAGTTAGATCTGGAGATGCGGGATGTTCTAATGACGATGGGTTGCCTGCTGTTACAGCTGATGGAGCAAGTTACATCTTGGAAGCTGAAGTAAATGGAATTCTCAGTACCAACAAGCCTCAGTTTGTGTTGAACTAGTCCTATGACACAAACAGTTGCATTCCTAGGTACCGGGTCTATGGGCTCGGCAATCCTCAACGGCATGATTCAAAATGGAACTAAAGGTTCTGATATCCGTGCAACAACTAAAACGGTTGCCAGCTCAGAAGAACTCGCAACTAAGTATGGTTTGTCCGCTTTCGCTACTGATCACCAACCAAATGCCAACTCACTTGCTGTTGAAGGTGCTGACATTGTCTTAGTTGCAGTGAAGCCCGCCTATGTAGTTGAAGTACTTGAAGAAGTGCGAAATGTCATCTCTAAAGATGCTCTCGTAATCTCTGTTGCAGCAGGTGTAGAGATCAAGACTATGGAAGCTCATCTTCCTGAGAGCGTTGCTGTTGTTAGAGCAATGCCCAATACCCCAGCACTTATCCAACAAGGTGTTACTGGTATCTCCGCTGGAAGCAGAGTGTCAGCAGAACAACTAGCAGTTGCTGTTTCTTTGTTCGATGCAGTTGGTAAGACCTTGGTCATTCCAGAAGAGCAGATTGATGCTCTATCAACTATTTCTGGATCAGGACCTGCTTATGTGTTTTACTTCATCGAAGAATTCATCAATACTGCTCTAAGCCATGGCTTTAGCCAAGAAGATGCTTACCTAATGGTTTCTCAAACATTCTTAGGAGCAAGTGAACTACTAGTTCAACAACAGGGAGACCCTGCTGAACTTAGAAGACAGGTAACTAGCCCTAATGGAACAACCATGAAGGCTATTGCTGTGTTGCAAGAGGGCAATCTTCATGACCTATTCTTGAAAGCAACAAGCGCAGCGTTAGCTCGCGCTAAAGAAATAGCCCAGGAGCAAAAATAATGACTGATGTATTCGACGCCTTAGCTGATAAGAACCGCCGCAGCATTCTTGAATTAGTTGCAGCTTCTGAGTCATTGACTACAGCTGCTCTGGCAACCAAGACCAAGCTTTCAGCCACAGTTCTTGAGAAGCACCTAAAGGTGTTAGTTGAAGCAGAACTTCTAACTGCTGTTACAAAAGGTAAGACCAGCACCTACACACTAAACAAAACAGGTTTAGGCGAAGCTGCTAAATGGTTTGGAAAGTTTGGTTCAGCCTTTGCATCAGCTCAAGCTGATCAGTTAGGTGAAAACATAGGAAACCTATTGTCTTCAGCAGCAGACTGGCTAGAGAAACGAGTTGGAGCAAGAATCAACTTAGATATAGATCCTGAGCAAGCGGGAAGAGAGTTAGGTAAGAAACTCTCTGATGCTAAACGTGAAGCCACAGTAAAAGTTGGCGACGCAACAGTAAAGGTAAAAGTTGCAGCGAAGAAGGTAACCACAAAAGTTACGGCTAAGAAAGCCCCAGCTAAGAAAGCCCCGGCTAAGAAAACTCCAGTAAAGGCAGCCGCCACCAAGAAGCCAGTAGCAAAGAAACCTGTTGCTAGAAAACCTAAGGCTTAGCGTCTATCTCTGCAACCAGTGCAGTTACTAGTTCTTTAATCTTGTCTCTGATAGGTCTAACAGATTCAACACCTAAACCAGCTGGGTCATCTAATACCCAGTCCAAATAGGTCTTACCTGGGAACCATGGGCATTCATCCCCACATCCCATGGTGATGACATAGTCACTTGCTTTTACTGCTTCTTCTGTAAGAACCTTTGGCTGCTGATTAGCAATGTCGATACCAAGTTCAGCCATTGCTTCAATGGCACTTGGGTTGATTTGATCTTTAGGTTGAGTTCCAGCAGAAAGAACTTCAACTCGATCTCCAGCTAGTTCTCTTAGAAAACCTGCTGCCATTTGAGAACGGCCTGCATTGTGGACACAAACAAATAGAACGCTTGACTTCATCATTTATCCAGACTAGAGCAGACGTCTAACAAAAAGGTAAATAAAGGATTAACTTGCTCGCGGATAATTCTTGAGAGCAACAATGGCTTCATTCCTACGAAGAATGCCTGGCTTCCAAGGGGGATCAAAACGTGCGTAGTATGGCTCACCATCTGCTGTAAGGCCTTCAGCTTTGATGGAGGTCATCAACTTATCTCC
Organism: Rhodoluna sp.; assembly: GCA_044342685.1. Lineage (GTDB taxonomy): Bacteria > Actinomycetota > Actinomycetes > Actinomycetales > Microbacteriaceae > Rhodoluna. Next base: position 37,849 of record JBIIPK010000009.1, on the reverse strand, counting down.
ATGAGACTTGAAGTGCTCATAGTTAGCCAAGCCTCTGAACTTGATTGCTGCTGCGTAATGAGGGTCTACTTGGATGGTTGATACCTGAGCATCGGCAGGCAGGGGAATGTCTTTGATTGAAAGGTCTTTAGGTAGGACAAAGGAAACCACGTGTGTCTTGGCGTCTTTGTCTGGAGCATGGATCACAGGAGCAGTCATCGCAAACTTCTCACGAGTCTGGTTACGTCCTGAGATGTAATTCACTAGGGGACTAAATGCTGCGCTGGCAGCTCTCGAGAATTCGCCCTGGGTTGAAACCTGCACCAGGACATAGCTCGGGTAGTGCCTAATCTCAAAGCCACTTTGTTTGCTTACTAGTGTGTAGGGCTGCTCTTCTGTCATGCCCTTGAGTTTACTTCAGTCCCGAGGCCCAGATAGGGGGCAGTTTTAGCCCTATTGCTTCCGTGGTAGAGTACTAGAAGTCGAAATTACCCCTGAATCACAGGGGTTTATCTAAATAAAGAGGTCTTTGTGGGATCAGTTGTCAAGAAGCGTCGTAAGCGTATGTCAAAGAAGAAGCACCGTAAGTTGCTTCGTAAGACTCGTCACCAACGTCGCAATAAGAAGTAAACACTTCATGATTTAGCTCTAAGAGCGAAGAGAGCCCGCAGGTTATCCTGCGGGTTTTTCTTTAACCGCGTTTACCGATCTTGATTTCTTTTTTGACGGTCTTCTTTTGTAGGCGGAGTTCTTTGCGCTTGAAGTCGTAAATCTTCCAGCCAGCTGCCTTGGCATAAATCTTGAGTAGCTTGTCTGGGTTTACTGCCACTGGGTGACCAACAAGAGTTAGCATCGGTAGATCATTGTGGCTATCGCTGTATGCAAAAGACTTTTTGAGGCTGAAGCCTCTTTCCTTAGCAAGCTTTCGGATTGCCTTAGGTTTTTCTTTACCGTGTAGCGGCTTACCAACTAGGTTGCCTGTAAGAATTCCATCGATATGTTCAAGTCTGGTTCCAAGTGCACCGGTAAGCCCAAGTGCTCTAGCAATCTCTTCACCCATTTCTTGAGGAGCAGCGGTGATCAACCAAACTTCTCTTCCAGCAGCAATGTGCTGTTGAGCTAGGCGAGCTGTCTCTGGCCAAACCTTTGGCTTGATGTTCTGAGAATAGACATCTGATACAAGCTCCATCATCAGTGAATATTCACGTCCACGAACCAAAGCCAAAGCTCGGTCCTTGATTGCTGAAAGCATGTGGTCTGTCTCACCCTTGGTAAGGAAAACAACCTGGTGCCAGGCAAAAGCAATGAAGTCTTTGCGAGGGAAGAATCTGCGGCGATATGCCTCTTTGCCAAACTGATAGCTGGTCGACCCACGCACTAGCGTGTTATCGACATCGAAGAAAGCAGCAGCTTGCTTCTTAGGGGTTTTAGGCACGTGTCTAGTCTAGGCAGAGAAAGCGAATAATCTGGAGTCATGAGCACAACGATTGACCTGACCTTAATTGGTAAATCTGGCTGTCATCTATGTGATGAAGCCAGGGTCACAGTCAATGCCGTTGTTGGGGCTTTTAGAGCCGAATACACAGGAGTGGCAAGACACATCCAAGTCAACCTGGTTGAGCATGACATCTTGGTCGATGAAGACCTATGGAACAAATACTCAGAGGAAGTCCCCGTGCTACTAATCAACGGCAAAGTCCATAACTACTGGCGCATAGATCCAGAAAGGCTCAGAGGAGCTTTGGACGAGTTCGTTAGATAGAGGAAAGTCCCAGAAAACACCACGCTAAATTGTTGCATTATTACTACATAGTAATTATGCTACATACATGGGACGTAAACCTAAAGCAGACGAAGAGCTGGTCTATAACAAGCTCGAAGCACTCCGGTCCAAAGTTGGCATGACCAGGCAGCAGCTAGCTGATGCCGTCGATGTTCACTATCAGACCATCGGCTATATCGAAAGAAACGAATACAGCCCGAGCCTCGTGCTCGCATTGCGTATAGCAAAAGCGCTCAACAAAAAAGTAGAACAAATTTTTAGTTTGGAGGAAAACTAATGGCAACTAAGGATAAGAAATCACTTGAGCAGCAGATTCGTGATCTCGAGGCTCAAATAGAAAAACTGACCAGCCAATCAGAAATTCAATGGCCGTCCAAGGACCTAGGGGACAGGTTAGAGGCAAAAATCTTTGGCTGGGTTAGAAACGATGAGTTCTTTTCGGGTCTAAGAAACACCTACGCAAGAGTGATCATCACGCTACTTTCCGTCGCAGTGCTGTTTGGTTACGGGTATTACGCATTCATGAACTCAGAGTTATCGCTTTGGTACCTGGGTTTTATCTGCCTCACCTTGGTCCTGCATGCTATTTCAGTTAGATTCGTTTTCAATCTTGAAGACAAGAAATCAGCACTCTCTTGGCCCCGTGTGCGATTCCTATCTCTTCAAGAGGAGAAGCCTGCAAAAATTTTGGATGAGTACCACTTGAGGCGCAGAGATAAAGCCTTACAGCGTGCTCACGAATCTTTTGTTGGAACCCTAGGCGTAGCTCTGGTCGCAGCATTCTTGTATGGCTACAAAGACTATTTCTTTGGAGCTAAAGACTTTTCGATAACGTCAATGCCCGATGCTGTTTACAATTTCACGCTAAGTGGTGGGCAGATTCTAGTTATTGCATTCTTTGTTTCGGGCTGGGTATCCCTGCAAAAGTATTGGTCTTATGGCGTTAAGGGCGAACCATTTGTTTCAAGAAGCGAAGCGAAAAAACTTAGAGATAGCTAATCGAGGTTCTTCTCTGCCCAGATCTCAATTGCACTCTTTATGTAATTAGCTAGGCCCGGCTCAAAAGACTCATAAGTCTCTTTGAATGCCGGGTCTAGTACATATGTCAATGCGAGGGACTTGTAGGCATCTTTGTTAGGTGTCCAGAACTGTTTCACAAATGCATAATGATCAGTAATTAGTGCCTGAACATCAATGTCATTGAACTGAGCACCCTTACGCTTCTGATCAGCAATAGCTTTGGCTATTGCTTCATGCTGGGCTTTGTATTGCTCTTGCTGTGCTTCTGTATACGTGGCGTTTACGCCTTGTATGTGAGAAGTACGTTCGAACATGACTACGGCTCTAGGCGGTTAGGTCCACGGAATAGGTAGCCAACTTCACGAATGTTTGTTTCGTGAAGGAGAAGCATTACAACTCTTAGAAGACCCATACCGAATCCACCGTGTGATGGAGCACCGTACTTGAAGAAGTCCATGTATGACTGAAGTCCTGCTGGGTCTAGACCCTTTGACTTAGCCTGTTCAATAAGCACATCTAGTCTGTGTTCACGTTGAGCACCTGTGGTGATCTCAGTTCCACGCCAGATTAGGTCGTAGCTGTTGGTTAGGTTCTGGTTGTTAGCATGACGCATGTGATAGAACGGACGAACTGTTGATGGGTAGTCGGTTAGGAAAACAAACTCGTGGTTATAGGTTTCAGCAACGTGAGCTGCAATCTGTCTTTCACCCTCAGGGTCCATATCCCCACCACGAGTAATCTCGTGACCACGCTTAGCAACAATTTCAATTGCTTCAGCTAGAGGAATACGTGGGAAAGGTGTTGTTGGAATAACAACATCAATGTCGAACAGTCTCTTGATCTCTTCACCGTGCTGTTCTTTAACCGAAGTAATAGCAGCAACCATTAGGTCTTCTTGAATCTTCATGATGTCTTCGTGAGATTCGATGTATGAAACTTCCATGTCAACAGAGGTGAACTCTGTTGCGTGACGAGAGGTGAAGGATGGGTCTGCTCTAAACACAGGGCCGATTTCGAAGATTCTGCCGAATCCTGCCATCATCGCCATCTGCTTATAGAACTGAGGAGACTGAGCAAGGTAGGCAACAGTCTCGAAGTATTCCATCTTGAATAGCTCTGCATGTGACTCAGAAGGAGAGCTCATTAGCTTAGGAGAGTGAATCTCAATGAAGCCATTGTTTACCCAGTAGGTTCTCCAGGCATGCTCAATGGTGGTCTGGACTCTGAACACTAGGTTCATCTCTGGACGACGAAGATCAATGAATCTCCAGTCCAAACGCTTATCAATACCTGAATCTTCAGCAATAGGGGTTTCAGGGTCAGCAAGGGTAACAACCTCTAGGCCATCAAGCTGAATCTCAATGCCGCCTAGCTTCACTCTTTCATCGTGAACTAGACGTCCGGTTACCCAGACAAAGCTGCCTGATGTAAGGGTTGAAACGGTGTCTGCTAGGGCATCTACTTCTTCACGTCTTGGGTAGGTCACCTGAACTGATCCAGTCTCGTCTCTAAGGACGATGAACTGGATTCTCTTTTGGTCTCTGAGGGTCTCAACCCAGCCACCGATGACTACTGGGCCATCTTCACTTTGTGCTAAATCTTTGACCAGAATGCGTTCGCGCATGATTTGTTTTATCCCTTGTTCTTGATGCCTAAACCCCAAGTTTAGCGGGCGATAGACTTGATGCCATGCCCGCAAAACGTATCCATCTAGTTCGCCATGGAGAGGTTCATAACCCTTCTGGTGTCTTATACGGCAGGCTTCCCAACTTCCACCTCTCAGAAACAGGCCATGCAATGGCTAAAGAGGCTGCTCAGCAACTAAAGGCCATGGGTGTCAAGGTTTCCGCTATCTACACCTCTCCTCTGGTTAGAGCTCAAGAGTCAGCTAAACCTATTGAAGAGTTATTTGGTCTAGATGCAAAAACAAATGAAGACCTAATTGAGCCTCACAACGTGTTCGAAGGTAGAAAGTTAAGCGTCAAAGCTATTGCTACTAAACCGCAGTGGTGGTGGCACTTCAGAAACCCAGCTAAGCCAGCCTGGGGAGAGTCTTTCAAAGAGATCATTGCTCGAATGCACTCAGCAATTATTCAGGCGTCTGAGTCAGTATTAGACGGTGATGTAGTTCTAGTTACGCATCAACTTCCTATCTGGGTTATGCACCTGAGCACTAATGGTAAAAAGCTTATGCATGACCCTAGAAAGAGAAGATGTGCTCTTTCTAGCATCACAACTTTTGAAATACATGACGGCAAGCTAGTTGAAGTTGGCTACCTAGACCCAGCTTCTAATCTGGCTTCAATAGATAAAGGTGCAGTGTGAGAAAAGCGGTAGTAGTTCTGGCTGGTCTCTGTCTTGCCCTTACATCTCTCACTGGTTGCACAGAGACACCAAGCATGAACAACACCTACCAATCAGGTGATGGCACTGTCACAGAAATCAAACCTGCCAATAGAGCAGAGCCAGTTACCTGGAGCGGAATCGCTAACGATGGTTTGCCATTGGGTTCAGCAAATCTGCCAGGTGTAATCACAGTTATTAACTTCTGGTACGCATCGTGTGTTGCTTGCCGAGTAGAGACTCCAGATCTAGTCGAGCTTGCTGATGAGTTTGAAGGGCAAGTTCAATTCATCGGAGTGAACGTAAGAGACAGTGCCGACACAGCAAATGCTTTCAAGAGAAAATTTGGAATCAACTTCCCAAGCATCATGGATGCAAACACCGGTGATGTTGTTCTAGCCTTCACAGGCGTAGTGAGCCCATCTGCAGTTCCAACAACTTTAGTGATTGATAGAGAAGGCAGACCAGCTGCTCGTGTTCTCGGTATCGCAGAGAAATCAACACTCAAAGCACTCATCAACTCTGTTATCAAAGAAGGTTAAGCAGATTGAACTTTGAAGCGATAACTACAGGTCCCCTTTGGGTAGCAGCACCCATAGCTCTGCTTGCTGGTTTGGTTTCATTTTTTAGTCCTTGTGTTCTACCTTTACTTCCTGCCTACTTAGGAATTGTTTCTGGTTCAGCAAACACCAAATCAAGAATGGTTGTTGGATCTCTATTGTTTGTTGCAGGCTTTGCTTCGGTATTCGTAGCTCTAGGTGCAGGCTTTGGAGGACTGGGCTCAATCTTCTCTGGGGAAGTAAAGAACTGGTTGCAAAGAGGATCAGGTGTTCTTGTTCTACTTCTAGGAATTGTTCTTATCGGTGGGTTTGATTTTGCTCAGAGAACTTCAAGGCTAAACATCAAGCCAAGTGCTGGTTTAGTAGGAGCACCGTTACTAGGTATCGTCTTTGGTTTGGGCTGGACCCCTTGTATTGGCCCTACTCTAGGTGCTGTTCTAAACCTTGCCTTTGACACAGGGTCTGTTGGCAGAGGAGCATTCCTTGCTGCCATTTATTCAATTGGGCTAGGTCTTCCTTTTATTCTTGCGGCAGCGGGCTTCAGTTGGGCCACTAAGTCAATTAGTTTTGTGAAGAAGAACATCAGAGCCATCAACATAACCGGTGGTGTTCTACTTATTGTTCTAGGACTATTGCTTCTTACAGGCCTATGGCAAGTCGTGATCGATTACATCTCGGAGGTGAGCGGTGTCTTCATCCCGGCAATCTAAATATGTAGTTCGCAAGGAATACAGCGAACCTATTGAAGCTCCTGATCTATCTCTAAAGTCTTGGGCTAGATGGCTATGGCGTCAGCTCACCAGCATGCGTATTGCTTTGTTCCTCCTGCTGTTCCTAGCTATCGCATCTGTTCCAGGATCTGTCTTCCCGCAGAGAAGCGCCGACCCTAATGGCGTTGTTCTTTACTTCAAGAACAATCCAGATTTAGCTATTTGGCTTGATAACTTCCAACTCTTTGATGTCTATTCATCAACATGGTTCTCAGCTATCTACATCTTGCTGTTCATCTCTTTGATTGGTTGTGTAATTCCAAGAGTTGGTGTTCACTACAAGGCTCTTAGATCTGATCCACCTGCAGCGCCTACCAATCTTTCAAGACTTCCTTCATATAAGAAACTTGATGCAACAGAAAACAACTTAGATAAAGCAATTGAGTATCTGAAGAAGAGAAAGTTCAAAGTTGTTTCAACCAAGACTGAAATTAGAGCAGAGAAAGGTTACCTTCGTGAAACAGGTAACTTGTTCTTCCACCTATCTCTTATCGGAGTATTGATTGCAGTTGGTCTTGGTGGAGGTTTATCTTACGCAGGACAGAGAGTCTTGGTTGAGGGCGATACTTTCGTTAACAACGAAGCGTCTTACGACTATTTAGCGCCGGGGCTGCTGTTTGATAAAAACACCTTTGAACCATTTAGTTTGAGATTAGATTCATTCAGCACCACCTATGACTACAAGAACCCGAACAACTATGGGTTACCGATGGACTTCATAGCAAAGGTCTCAACTAAGAACTCTCCTACAGATCTAGAAACCAAAGGACAGATTAGAGTCAACGAGCCATTGCATCTGCCAGGAGCAAAGGTCTACATCACTGGTAATGGTTTTGCTCCAGAAATAGTCGTAAGAGATAAAGACGGAGTTGTTTCTTTCAGCGGACCAGTTGTGTTCCTTCCTCAAGATGGAAACCTGACCTCTCTGGGAGCTATCAAGGTTCCTGATGCCAACCCAGATCAGTTTGGAATGCTTGCATTCTTCTATCCAACAGTTGCCAAGCTTGATACAGGAGCTCTAACTTCTAACCACCCGTACCCTTGGGAACCACTTATGACTATGAACGTCTATGTTGGTGACCTAGGTCTTGATAGCGGTATGGCAGTCAATGCCTACAAGCTAGATACCCACACCATGAAGCAGGTAGCCGGTGGTAAGAGCGGCACCAAAGCTTTGCAGTTGAAGTATGGCGAGACTGTTGAACTACCTCAGGGACTTGGAACAGTTGAGTTCAAAGACCTAAAGAGATTTGCTTCAATCGACATCACCTATAACCCACTAGACATCTGGGTGTTGATTTTCGCTCTAACAACTTTGTTTGGTTTAGTCTTAATGCTCATCATCCCTCGAAGAAGAGTTTGGGTGAAGATCTCTAAAGACGGTGTTGAAGTTGGAGCACTAACAAAGTCGAAAGATAAGGCTTTGGACAAGCTAGTAAAAGATGTTGCTAAATCACTAAAGAAGAAGAGTAAATGACCCCAGCAATTGCACTAAACCCTGAGTTGGCCACCGTCTCGAGAGTAATCATTCTGGTTGCTCTCACTTTCTATGCTTTCTCTTTCATCGTTCTAGCTTGGGCTCTGACCAAGCGAGCTGGCGGACAGGGTAAGAAAGACAAGTTTGCTAACCGCCTCGACACCATTGGTCTAGTGCTAATGGGTGTTGGTGTTGTTGCCAACGGTGCCGGTGTTCTAACTAGAGGTATTGCTGCGAACCGTGTGCCATGGGCCAACATGTATGAGTTCTCAATCTCAGGTGCATTTGTTGTCTCTTCAATCTTCATGCTTGCCTTATTGTTCAGAGACCTAAAGTTCATCTCTTCATTCTTGGCAGGATTCCTTGTTCTCATCATTGGATCAGCCAACACACTGTTCTATGTTCAAGTTGAATCACTACTTCCAGCTCTTCAGGACTACTGGCTAGTTATTCACGTGAGCGTTGCCATCCTGGCAACAGCCTTCTTCACCATTGGTGCAACTCTTTCCCTGATCCACATTCTCAAAGAGACCAAGAGAATCACTTCTTCAAAAGGCAAAGCAGGCAAGGCCTTCACAAAGCTTCTAAAGGTATTTCCTAAGTCAGAAAAGCTTGAGAGAACCTACTATCAGTTCAACATCATTGGATTCATCCTTTGGTCCTTCACCTTGATTGCAGGAGCTATCTGGGCTGATAAGGCCTGGCACCGCTTCTGGGGCTGGGACACAAAAGAAGTATGGACCTTTATTATTTGGACTATTTACGCCGCCTATCTGCACGCCACCACCACAAAGGGGTGGGATGGCAAGAGAGCAGCCTGGCTAAGCCTGATCGGCTTCCTAGCCATCATCTTCAACTTCACCATCGTTAATCTGTACTTCAAGGGGCTGCACGTTTATTCGGGTATTTAGATGCACAGAATAGTTCCCTAGCGGGGATAGTATTTTGGCATGATTCAAAAATTTAAGTGCCCAAAGTGCAAGCAAGAATTCACATCTCAGGAAGTCAATAGCGGCAAGTGCCCAGACTGCAGGAGATGGTTAGATTATGTCGGCTTAGTGGGAGTTGATGGTGTGGAAGCACCCGTAGAAAACTCACTTGCAAAGCGTAGTGAAGCGACGCTTTCCGAACTTGTCGCTGCGCAAGACAGAACTACTTTCGCAGTGAGGTCTCTTGCGATGTTCTTGTTCACTTCGATTGTGACTGCACTTATCGGCTACATATTTATGTTGATAGGCTTCGTTGGTTTTGGTTGGTTCATTATCGGTATCGGCTCATTAGCCGCTCTTGTGATTGGAATACTTCAACTGAGCAATTCCAAACCCTAAACAGATTTCAAACAACGCTCTAATCGTTCCATCCACCAAGTAGTTCTCTCTGCTGGTGCTTGGAGTTTGGTTAGAGCGTTTTTGTTTGGGGTGATTCTTGTTACAGGTATTTCTCCATTGATTGGGATTAGTGGAGTGTCTGTTACGTCTTCTGTTAGTAGAGCTGCTGTAGCTAGTCCACTTGCATATTCACTGTTTAGTAGTGCTGCTAGATAAACACCCATGCTGATGCCAACAGATGTTTCAAGAGCACTAGATACAACTACAGGCAGTCCTGCTTCTCTGGATATTTCTAAGGCATTGTTAATGCCACCTAGAGGTGCTGCTTTGAGAACGAGTAGATCTGCTGCGTTAGCTTGAGCAACTGCTAGTGGGTCGCTCACTTTTCTTACGGATTCATCTGCTGCGACTTTGATATTTAGAAGCTTTAGTTTGAGTCTAAGTTCAGCTAGCTCAGCAATTGTTTTTACTGGTTGCTCTAGGTATTCCAAAGGAACACCTTCTTCATACATAGCTTTAGCTAGCGTTAGAGCTGTCTCAATGTCATAGCCACCGTTAGCGTCCAGTCTTATCTTGGCGTTAGGGAAGTGCTTTCTAACTTCATGAATACGGTCAAGATCGTCTTGAAGGGTTTGCCCCTGTTCAGCGACTTTGATCTTGACTACTTCAAAGGCACCGAAGGGTTCAAGGGCTGCTCTTACGTCTTTGACCGCAGCTAGGGTTGCGTTGACTTTGATGGTCTTTACTGTTGGCTCTGGTACTTCACCAAAGGCAAACTCAATGGCTGCTCTGAGCCAGATACTGGCTTCTTCGTCTTCGTATTCAGTGAAGGGGGACCATTCAGCCCAGCCCTTAGGGCCTTCGAATAGGAGGACTTCGCGGGTAGTGATACCGCGGAACTTGATACGCATAGGAATAGATAGGACCCTTGCTGAGTCGAGTATCTGCTGGCGCATTTCGCTGGTTATCTCCACATTGTTAGTCTAGGAGTATGTCCAAACACGTTTCTGAGCTATTTGATGCAAGCATCTGGTCTGAAGTCGATGGCTTTAGTGATCTAACAGACATTACCTATCACAAGCACGTATCCGTAGGGGTTGTTCGAATTGCTTTCAACCGTCCTGAGGTTAGAAATGCCTTTAGACCTCAAACAGTTGATGAATTAGCAAGAGCTCTAACTCATGCTCAAGGCCTAACCGATGTTGGTGTTGTCCTTCTAACCGGTAACGGTCCTTCTCCTAAAGATGGTGGCTGGGCTTTCTCATCTGGTGGAGACCAGAAGGTAAGAGGCCGTGCAGGTTATGAGTACGGGGACAGCACCTCAGGTCGTCTACACATTCTTGAAGTTCAAAGACTTATGCGCTTTATGCCAAAGGTTGTTATTGCTCTAGTTCCAGGTTGGGCAGCTGGTGGTGGACACTCACTAAACGTTGTTGCTGATCTTTCTATTGCATCTAGTGAGCATGCAAGATTCAAGCAAACCGATGCTGATGTTGGTTCATTTGATGCAGGATATGGTTCTGCGTATCTTGCACGTCAGGTTGGACAAAAGTTTGCAAGAGAGATCTTCTTCTTAGCTCAGGAGTATTCAGCACAGCGTGCTTATGAGATGGGTGTTGTTAACGCTGTTGTTCCTCATGCTGAACTTGAAGTTAAAGGTGTTGAGTGGGCTAAAGAGATTTTGACTAAGTCACCTCAATCAATTCGTTTATTGAAATATGGAATGAACATGATTGATGACGGTCTAGTTGGTCAGCAGCTATTTGCTGGTGAAGCTACTCGTATGGCTTATGGAACCGATGAAGCCATTGAAGGAAAGACAAGCTTCTTAGAAAAGAGAGCACCGGACTGGTCTCCTTTTCCTTGGCACTTCTAAACCATGAACCAAATCCCCGTAAAAGTAATTCCAGCTAATGATGTTGTTGCTGCCCTACTTGCTCTAACTGAAGCACTAGAGGGTAAGTGTGCTGTGTTTATTTCTCCAAGAGAAATAAACGGGGAGAAGATAAAAGTTGAAGGTATTCCAGAGTTTGTTGATTCAAACACTGCAGTGATTGTTGAAAGCAGTGGATCAACTGGAACCCCTAAGCGAATAAGTATCAGTGCTAAAGCACTGATAGCCAGTGCTAAAGCAACAGAAGAATACTTTGGCACTAAAGGTCAGTGGCTTCTAACTCTGCCTATCAACTACATCGCAGGTATTCAGGTTCTTGTTAGATCGATACTTGCTGATGTTCCACCTATCCAGATGAACACAGCTGTTCCATTTACCCCAGAAGCCTTTGCTCTATCATCAACACTTCTAACCGCTGATGCCAAGTTCACATCAGTTGTTCCAACCCAGTTGGTTAGATTGCAGCAGCTAGCTTCTCAAGATCCATTCCTAGTGAAGTTAATGCAAAGATTCAAAGCCATCCTGGTTGGCGGGCAGGCAACTAGCCCTGAAGTACTTGAGTTCTTTACAGATAAGGGCATCAACGTAGTTGAGAGCTATGGCATGGCTGAGACCAGCGGTGGCTGTGTTTATAACGGTGAAGCTCTTAGTGGAGTTGAAGTAGAACTTGTTGAAGATGGCAAGGTTGCAATTAGAGGAGATGTTCTAGCTAATGATGTTGCTAATGAAAATGGTTACCTAGTTACTTCAGACATTGGCGAATTCGATGAGCAAGGTTTGCTTCACATCCTAGGTAGAGCAGATCGAGTAATCATCTCTGGTGGACTGAAGATGAGCCTAGACAGAGTTGAAGCAGTAGCAGCAAGTGTTCCAGGGGTTGTTGAAGTTGGAGCTACTGCTGTTAGCTCAACTGAGTGGGGAGAACGAGTTGGTATTGCCTATGTTGGTTCCCCAGAGGTTGCTGACTACATAGCAGGGGCAGTGTTTGAACAACTAGGAATAGCGGCTAAGCCAATTAGGGTTATTCGGGTTGATAGATTGCCAAGACTTGGTAATGGCAAGACAGATTTGATTTCGTTGAGACAACTATTTAGTGAAGGTATCTAATGAGTGATTTGAAGTTATGGATTAAAGGAGCAAGGCTCAGAACTCTTCCATTAGCTGTTGCACCGATCTTGATTGGAGCAGGTACCGCCGACCTAGCTAAAAAGTTCGACCTAGGTTATGTGCTGTTAGCTCTTGCTGTTGCTCTGTTTCTTCAGATTGGTGTGAACTACTCAAATGATTACAGTGATGGCATTAGAGGAACTGATGACATTAGAAAAGGACCAGCTCGTCTAACTGGTGGTGGCTTTGTTCCACCTAAGCAAGTTAGAAATGCAGCATTTGCTTCATTCGCTATTGCAGCTGTGTTTGGTTTGGTAATTACAGTTCTCACTCAGCAGTGGTGGTTTGTGGCTGTCGGTGTTGTTTGTATTTTGGCTGCTTGGTTCTATACCGGAGGTAAGAAACCTTATGGTTATGCAGGTCTGGGAGAAGTTATTGTCTTTATCTTCTTTGGGTTGGTAGCAACCATTGGTACTGACTACATTCAAACTCTGGAAGTAACTTTCTTGAGTGTTTTAGGTGGAGCTGCAGCTGGATGCTTTGCAACAGCTGTTCTGCTAATCAACAACATTAGAGATATAGAAACTGATCGTCTTAGTGGCAAGAAGACACTCTCAACAAGAATTGGTAAGACCGCATCTCTTGTCTTGTTCGTGATGTTGACCTGGGCACCATTTACTTTGGTGGCTCCATTATGGATGGTTGCTCCCGCAGCTTTTGTTGTGAACTTGTTTATTCTTCCGGTGCTAATCATCAACGTGATTGCTGTTTCAGCTAAGAGTCCTAAAGATCAGATTCTTGCTCTGCAGCTAACTAGCTACACAGCTCTGCTATTTGCTTTTGGGCTTAGCTGGGGTCTTTTTACCCTTAACTTCTAGATCTACTATTTCGTTCTCTAGATCGCTTTCAGGGTCACCTGACCCTAGGGTGTTCTCTCGCTTCTCAAAGATCTCTTTGCTTATTTGGTCTCTAAGCCCATTTAGGAACAGCAGCGAGTAGGCGAATGAGAGCATTCCTGCTAGCAATACAGCTGCTAACCAAGGCATCGCTAGAAGCCCAAATACTATGCAGAGCCCAATAAATAGACCGAGTCTGATAACTGTGTATTTCACCCACGCGCTTTTCATGGCTTAAGTCTATGTTTCCCGCTCGGTTAGAATTGACCCATGAACAGAGTCCAATTAGCCGTTATCGTTGCTGTTGCTATCTTCCAGATCTTCACAACTGTTTACGCTGCTAGTGCTAATCGCAACCAGGTAAGGGTTTTACCTAAGTTTGTGTGGGTTCTACTGTGTCTTTTCATCCCTATTATTGGTGGCCTTCTATACATCACCATCGGTAGACCTATTGATGGTGACTCAGGTAAAGGAGCTAAGCGTTCAAGACCTGTAGCCCCAGATGATGATGAGGACTTCCTTAGAGATTTAGGAAATCGTTTCAAAAACGATAATGACAACTAGTATGCCTTCATCCCCGGCTCAAATATTTTCAGCACACATCATTGCCGAACTCGCTGCATGGGGTAGAGACTTCTGGCTAGCTCCTGGAGCTAGATCACAAGCACTAGCCATAGCAGCAGCTCAGGTAGCAGATGCTGGCGGAGCTAATCTTCATGTTCGTATCGATGAGAGATCATTAGGCTTCAGTGCTCTAGGCGCTGCTGTCTATGGTGGACCGCAGGTAATTATCACTACCTCAGGAACTGCAGTTGCTAATTTGCATCCAGCAGTTTTAGAAGCTCATCACTCAGGTTTAGGGCTGATTCTATTAACAGCAGATAGACCAGCAGAACTTAGAGATAAAGGTGCTAACCAAACAACTAATCAGGTTGGCATATTCTCTGACGCTGTTATTGATTGCATTGATGTTCCTGCACCAACAGTCGAAGATATTCCTAATCTTCCTAGGCTAGCTAAAGCTCTCGTTGAGAAAGCAGTGTTACTTGCTTGGGGTGAAAGATCTCAACCAGTTCAACTGAACCTTCAGTTCATTGAGCCTCTGTCAGCAACAGAACCAAACGCTGCTGAAATTCTTGAAGCTATAGCGGATGTTGATGGAGACAGAGTTCTTGAACCAATTACCAATGAGAATGTCTTCAACTTAGATCTAACTAAGCCAACAGTTATTGTTGCTGGTGCTAACGCAGGTGTTCACTTAGCTGAGATAGAACATCTAGGACTTCCTATATTTGCTGAACCAACTTCTGGTGTGAGACATCTTGCTGCATCAGTAATTGGCTATAGAACTCTTCTTGCTAGTAACTCAGAACTAGTGAAGCAAATTGAACAGGTTGTTGTTTACGGTAAGCCAACACTTAGCAGACCAGTAATTGCTCTTCTAAAAAGAGAAGACATAAAGGTATTTGTTCGTGAAGGCCAGATGGGCTCTTTTGAAATAGGAAACCAAATAACAAAGGTTTCTGAAGTTATCGAAGGTTCTCCTAACCCTGAATGGCTTGCTTCTTGGACTAAAGAACCAGATCACTTATCTGTCAGTAACAACTTAGATAGACATGCCATCATCACTAAGACTTGGGAGGCATCTCCTGCTTCCAACACAATCCTTGTGCTAGGAGCTTCACAGCTCATTAGAGAGGCTGACTTCTGTGCTCCTAGGTTAGAAGTCAGAGCCTGGGCTAATAGAGGTCTATCTGGCATTGATGGCACTATTGCTACCGCTACCGGCATAGCCATTCAAGAGCCTGACAAGCAGGTCAGAGCGCTAATGGGAGATCTAACCTTCTTGCACGATGTTGGTTCACTAGCAATTGACCCAAATGATGGAGCACTAAACCTTCAGGTGATTGTTGCAAACGATAATGGCGGAAAGATCTTTAGCAATCTTGAAGTAGCTCAAAGTGTTGAACCTAATACCTTCAAGAGAATCTTCCAGACTCCGCAGAACGTAGATCTATCGAAACTGGCTGAAGCCTATGGTTGGCAATATGTGAACCCAAAGACAGTGAGTGATTTTGAATTAGCTCTGTCAATAGAGGGCAGAGTAATTATTGAAGTTGTTCTTGACTAACTAAGCGAGTCAACAATTGGCTTGAACTTGAGAATAGCTTCATCAAGTTCTGCTTGAGCATCAGAGCCAGCAACAATGCCACAACCAGCAAATGCTGTTAGTTTTCCTTCTGTTAGCTGAGCACCTCTAAGAGCAATAGCCCAAACTCCATCACCATCAGCACCTAGCCAACCAACAGGTCCTGCATAGCGACCACGATCAACATTCTCAATCTCTTCAATAACTTCTAGTGCTTTATCTCTAGGAGTTCCAGCAACAGCTGCACTTGGATGCAAAGCATTCACAACTTGTAGTGAGGTTGACTCAGAACTCAACATCGCTTTCACATCACTTGCCAGATGCCAAAGGTTAGGAAGAGCAATACTGAATGGTTCTTGATCTACTGTTATCTCTTTCGTGAATTCAGATAAAGAAGTAACAAGCGAATCAATAGCGAACTTATGTTCTGCTCTGTTCTTAGGAGATTCAATAAGAGCAGCACCAATTGCTTGATCTACTCCTGGGTCAGTTCCTCTGCCAGCTGTTCCAGCTAATACTCTTGCACTGAACTCAGAATGATTTACCTTCACCAGTAGCTCAGGACTTGCCCCAAACATTCCAGCAACAGAGTAGATGTAGCAAGAGTCAAACTTCTTTTCTAGTTTTCTAAGAGCAGGGTTGATGTTGAAATCTGTTGTTACTGAAGCTAAGAGGTCTCTAGCTAGAACTACCTTCTCGATTTGACCAGAGGAGACTACTTCAAGAGCCTTCTCAACGTTGAGCTTGTATTGATCAGGGGAAATCTGTCCAGGTCCAAATGAAACAGCGGTAAAGCTACTGTCTAATTCAATAAGTTTCAGTGCATCAACTTCACTGATGTTGATTGTGGTGAGCCAGAGCTTCTCACCTTGCTTACCAATGACAACCTTAGGAATTACAAGAACGCTAGTTGTTTTACTCTTGTCTGAGAAAGCAATCGAGCCGAATGAGATTAGCCCTGAGCCTGAAAGATTTACATCATCTGAGACCTGCGCCTCTTGGACTAGTTCTCGCCAGAGTCTGTCTAGCTCAAGAACTCGGTTCTCTCCGGATGTCTTTAGTCGGAGCTCTTCACCCCAGCCGATTAGACCTTGGTTGTCATAGATAAAGGCTGAACTGTTAGAACCTAAGAGATCTGCGAAGGAGTATTCAGGGGTTAGCCCCAATTCATTGGCTGTAATAAGCCTTGAATGCACCTTGAGAGTCAACTAAATCTTTCCAAATCTGGTTCTGTATGTTTTCTGTGAAATCCCCAGCGAGCCTAAATTAGTCTCTTTTGACTGGGATATCCTAAATACAGGTCACTTGAAGTCTAAAACAGCGAAGGGAGTGCCAGATGCGGAAAGTTCTAATTACTGCTGCTACAGCTGCACTTCTAGCCATTATTAGCTTCCCGCTAGCTTCATCCGCAGAGGAACCTGAAGTCGATTACACAGTAGAGGTTCTAGAAGAAGAGAATCAAGGAAACCCAGTAATTGACCATATGCACACCGAACTTGAGCAGCGTTACGACCAACACACTTGGCTACTAATTCCACCAACGGTAATGAGAATGGGTCAGCCAACAGATCCAAACATCTATGTTCTTCCTACCATTCCAATGAATGGATCTAGTGCAATCTTGGAAATCACAGAAAGCACAAAACTTGAGCAGGTAGGGCCTATAGGGGAAGACCCAGCGACAACTCTAGATCCATATAGACATGCAGCTATTCCAATTGATTCGCTAAACAGATCAACTGCTACTCCAACCGAAGAATTCATCGATGGAGCGAGAGTGTTTGGGCTTGCACTGGTAATGGCAGCCCTAGTTCTATCAACATTGACTGGTGTGAACACAGTTAGAAGCAGAAGACGCAAATTACGCTACCTAAAGGCTTCAGGGCAGTAGATAGTCCTTCAGGCAAAGATTAGACTTAGCCTGTGAATAAAGCGGATATGGCTAAAAAGCCGGCAGAAGTCGCAGCCATGTTTGATTCGGTTGCTGAAAGCTACGACCGCACCAATGACCTCCTTTCCTTCGGACAAGACCGCATTTGGCGCAGACAAGTCCTCAAAACCATTAATCCTCAAAGTGGACAAACTGTTCTAGATCTAGCAGCAGGAACTGGCTCTTCATCTGTTGTCTTTGCAAAGCCTGGAGTCAAAGTTATTGCCAGTGACTTTAGCGAGGGAATGCTAGCTGTTGGAAGAAAACGTCACCCAAATCTTGAATTTGTATTTGCTGATGCAACTAACCTGCCTTTCGCTGATGCTTCAGTCGATGCAGTAACTATTTCTTTTGGTCTTAGGAACGTAGTTGATCCTAAGAAGGCTCTAACCGAAATGCTTAGAGTTCTAAAGCCAGGTGGAGTAGTTGTTATTTGTGAGTTCTCTCACGTTAGAACTCCAGTTATTGGATCTCTCTATCGCTGGTACCTAGCAAACATTTTGCCAACCCTAAGCAAGCTTCTAGCTAAGAACAAAGGTGCTTACGATTACCTGTCAGAATCTATTGCTGCTTGGCCTAAGCAAGAAGTTTTAGTTCAGTGGCTAACAGATGCTGGTTTCACAGATGCTAAATACAAGAATTCAAGTATGGGAATTGTTGCCATACACAGCGCTAAGAAAGCTACTAAATGAGCAATATAGTTCTACCCCCACAACTACGTAAGGTAGTTGACAAAGCCCTACTGAAGAAGATTCAGTCAGGGCTAGAACTTGTTGAAGTTGAACTACTAAAGGCAGTTACCCATACTGACCCAGTAGCCAATGTAACCTCAAGACATCTACTTGAAGCAGGTGGCAAGAGATTACGTCCCGTTCTAGTTCTTCTTGGTGCAGCTCTTGGCGATGACAGTAAAGAAGAAGTAACTAAAGCAGCTGTTGTAGTTGAACTTACTCACCTAGCAACTTTGTATCACGATGATGTTATGGATAGAGCACCAACGCGCAGAGGTGTTCCAACAGCTCATGAAGTCTGGGGCAATAGCGTAGCTATCTTGACTGGAGATTTACTCTTCGCAAGAGCATCGCAGATTGTTAGCCGTCTAGGTGGCAAAGCTCTTTCACTTCAGGCAGATACTTTCGAAAGACTTTGTTTAGGTCAACTTCATGAAACTCTTGGACCCCAGAACAACGAAGATCCAATTGCTCACTACATCCAAGTTCTTGCAGATAAGACAGGTTCATTAATTGCAGCTAGTGCTGAATTAGGTGTTGTCTATGGTGATGGCCCTGATGAATACAGAGAACCAATGCGCATCTATGGCGAGAAGGTGGGAGTTGCCTTCCAGCTAATCGATGATGTCATTGACATCGCCTCAGATGATTCAGGCAAGACCCCTGGCACAGACCTTAGAGCAGGGGTACCAACCATGCCAACCCTGCTACTTAGAGCCCATGCAGCCACTGACCCTAAAGCCCAAGAACTTGTTGAGATAATTGATGCAGGCCTTGAAGACGATGCTCAGCTAGCAATAGCGGTAAGCAAGCTTAGAGAGCATCCAGCTCTTGAAGAGGCTTATCAGCTAGCTAAGACATGGGCAACTGATGCTGTTGCAGCTCTAGCTCCACTGCCAGATTCACCGGTCAAAGACGCTCTGCGAGTATTCGCTGAAGCTGTTGTTGACCGTAACCAGTAAAAGGATTTGATCTAACTTGAACAAAATGCGTTTAGCAATTGTTGGTGCCGGCCCTGCCGGCATCTATGCTGCTGACCTAATCATCAAAGCCGAAAGAGACTTTGATGTGAGCATCGACCTCTTTGATTTACTACCTGCTCCCTATGGTCTAGTTCGCTATGGAGTTGCTCCTGATCACCCACGTATCAAGGGAATCATTAGAGCACTCTATGAAGTACTAGATAGAGGAGACATTCGTTTCTTTGGGAACGTAAAGTATGGAACAGACATCACTCTTGATGAACTAAAGAGTCACTACAACGCAGTTATCTTCTCAACCGGTGCAATCAAAGATGCAGCACTAAACATTCCAGGTGTTGAACTTGATGGTAGCTATGGAGCTGCTGACTTTGTTAACTGGTATGACGCTCATCCTGACTTCCCTAGAACATGGCCACTACACGCCAAAGAAGTTGCTGTTCTTGGAAATGGAAACGTAGCACTAGATGTTGCACGTATCTTGGCTAAGCAGCCAGAAGATCTTCTGTCTACAGATATTCCTGACAACGTTTATCAAGGTCTGCTTGCATCTCCTGTTACTGATGTTCACGTCTTTGGAAGACGTGGCCCTGCTCAAGTTAAGTTCACGCCACTAGAACTTCGTGAAGCATGTGACATTGAAGGTGTTGACACCATCGTTTATGACGAAGACTTCAAATACGATGCTGGATCACAAGAAGCCATTGACACCAACAACCAGACCAGAGTAATGGTCAACACTCTTGAAAGCCACAGAGGTAAAGAGAGAACTGCAGCGACAAAGAGGCTTCACCTGCATTTCTTTAGTTCACCTAAAGAAATTATTGGTGAAGATGGAAAAGTTACCGGTCTAAGAATTGAAAGAACTGAACTAGATGGTTCTGGTGGTGTTACCGGTACTGGTGAAATCAGAGAGTTCCCTGTTCAAGCTGTTTACAGAGCTATTGGTTACTTTGGTTCAGAGTTGGATTCAATTCCTTTTGATCACAAAGCTGGAGTAATTACTAATGCTGCAGGTCGTGTCTTAGATGAGAACGGTGAACACATTCCTGGTGTTTATGCAACCGGTTGGATCAAGCGTGGCCCTATTGGTCTTATTGGTCACACTAAGAGCGATGCTATGGAAACTGTCGCCTGTGTTCTGGAGGATAAGAACACTTGGTGGCAACCAGCTCATGCTGAAGAAGATAATGTTGTTGCACTACTCAAGTCAAAGGGTGTTCAATTCCTAGGCTGGCCTGAATGGCTGAAGATTGATGCAACTGAGAAAGCTCTTGGAGCATCTCAAGATCGTGAACGAGTCAAACTAGTCGAGCGCGAAGACTTCCTAGACGCTGCCTTCAAGAACGACTAAGGATGAGCAAAAAGACAGGTATCTCAGACAGCAGAGCAAAGACTGCTCAGTTTGCTCTAATGGTTACCTTCTTCACTCAGGGTTTCGCAACTCTGTCGTGGATGCCTCGTATTCCAGAATTCATTGAGAATCTAGAAGTCTCTAAAGAGTTATGGGGAGCAATCATTGGGTTCAGCGGTGCTGGATCTCTGGTTCCTCTAATCTTCACAAGCAGACTGGTTATTCGCTTCGGGACAACTCCGATTATCAAGTATTCAAGCTTTGCCTTTGTTGCCATTCTTTTGGCAATGCCATATCCAACTCAGTGGTGGCTATTTCTTGTATTGAACTTTTTACTGTCTTTCACAATCAGCGTCTTCAACATCGCTCTGAACTCTCAGGCAGTAATGTTCCAGAAGAGAGTTGGCAAAGTACTACTGGGAAGTTTCCATGGTGCTTGGAGCGTTGGAGCAGCAGCATCAGCTGCTGTTACAGGAATCATCGCTGCCTTCACTCCGCTAAAGCTTCAGATGTTCCTAATGCCTGTGCTGTGCCTAGCTCTGTTCTTATGGGCTGTGAAGCACATGCTTGATCCTGCTGAAAGTGATTCAGTAGACAGAGATGTTCCACCTGAACGAATCTCATGGCTGAAGACACCTAAGTTCCTATGGTTACTAACTGCAGGTGCTTTTATGGGCATGTGGCCTGAATTAGTTCTTATGGACTGGTCAAGTGTTTATGGCAAAGAAGTTCTAAACCTAGACCCATCAAGAGCTGCTTGGCCTTACACAATCTTTGTTATTGCAATGATTGTTGGAAGATTCTCTATTGCAAGACTCACAGAGACATACAACGTTGCAAGACTTTCTCAAGTTGGTGGAATCTTTGGTTCCATTGCTTTAGCTCTTGCCGTCTTCACATCAGCAACACTGGCTGATACGAATAGAGATCTAGGACTGCTATTGCTTTGTGTGTTCTTTGCAATTGCAGGTTTAGGTATTTCTTCTATGGTGCCAGGATTCTTTAGTGCTGCAGGAAATGTTGATGGTCTATCTACCGCTCAAGCTCTCAGCAGAATGCTTTTGCTAAACACTATTGTTGTTATCTTTGCGAAGATGCTGATGGGTTCTATTATCGATGCATCTTCATTGCCTCTAGCAATGATTTTCCCAATTGCTACTTTTGCAATAGCTGCTGTGATTGCAGGAATAGTTGCGAACAAACACAAAGATATAAAACTAAATCCAGAGATTTGAGTGTTAGCGATAGTTAGTGAACTGAACGTCAATATCCAAATCGCTTGAACGCAATAGATCCATAACTTCTTGAAGGTCGTCACGGCTCTTGCTTACTACTCTTAGCTCATCACCTTGAATGTTTGCCTTGACCGACTTAGGTCCCTGCTCACGAATGATTGCTGCAATCTTCTTAGCCTCTGGCTGTTCGATGCCGTCTTTTAGTGTGGCTTCGATACGGAATTCTTTACCAGAAGCAAAAGGCTTGCCATCATCAAGGCTCTTGAGTGAGATGCCACGCTTTACTAGCTTGCTCTGGAATACATCTAGAACAGCCTTTACGCGTTCTTCGCTGTTAGCTTTCATCAGGATCTTGTCGCCTGACCACTCAATAGATGCGCCAACACCCTTGAAGTCGTAGCGCTGTTCAATTTCTTTTTCAGCCTGGGTTAGAGCGTTAGACGCTTCTTGCTTGTCAACTTTGCTAACTATGTCGAATGAGGAATCTGCCATAACTGTGATTCTAACGAACTACTGGGCAGAAGCCACTCTGGCTGTGCTGCTTCTAACAATTAATTCAATAGGCCATTCAGTGACATCAGGCACAGTCTGGTCTGGGTTATCCAAGAGTTCAAGCATGGTCTTAGCGATTAGCTCTCCCTGACCCACAACATTCTGGTTGATTGTTGTTATTCCAAAGAACTCGGCTAGTTCGTGGTTATCCACGCCAACAATAGAGAGATCGGCAGGAACATTTAGCCCTAGGTCCTTAGCTGCTAGCAATACTCCAACAGCTAGTTCATCAGAAGATGCAAATATCGCTGTTGGTGCATTGTGTGGATCACCTAACAGGTTCTTGGCTGCTGCATAGCCTTCGCTAATTGCATAACGTGGGACTGCTCTATACCAGGCAGGTCTTAGTTCAATACCAGCTGCTGTTAGAGCTTCTTCATACCCAACTTTTCTAACGTCAAAGACCTTATAGAAGTTATCTGTTGATTCACTCTGGCCAATCATCGCAATCTTGGTATGTCCCATAGAAATCAAGTGGTTAGTAGCCAGAGACCCAGCTGCCTGATCATTAATCCTGATGGTCTTAGCTCCTTGCACAGAACCACCCAGTGACACCAAAGGCTTGTTCACATTAGTTAGAGCACTAATCTCTTCTTCGCTCATCTTTACCGAAACACAGATAACCGCATCTACTCTTTTTCGGGGCAGTGACTTAGTGAAGATGGACTTGCGGTGCTCATCTCCTGAGGAGAGGTTATACAAAGTAACGTCATAACCAGCTGCAACCAGTTCACGGTCAATGGCTTCAAGTACTGTGGCAAAGAACCAGCGGTCCACATAAGGAACTACAACACCAATGTTCTTAGTACGTCCGGTTACTAGTGTGTATGCAGATGCTGAAGGAACATAGCCCAAACGATCAGCTACAGCCTGGACCAGTTCCTTAGTCTCAATAGAGACATAATCTTTTCCGCTTAGTGCTCTTGAAACGGTTGCAGTTGAGACTCCAGCCTCGCGTGCAACATCAACTATGCCAGCCACTTCTAAACCTGTTTTCTGTAAATGTATGCAAATCTCTATGTAATCTATCTAGCCTTACACACCCTTACAGGTAATAAGACCACATTGAAACCTATTCGTTGCATAAAGGCGATTAGCGGGGAAACCCTAGTTTCGGGTATTGTTGAGAAGCACCCGTCCGGCTGATTACAGGCGGCCGGGAGCATTGGCTAGTTACCCAAGCGGCCAAAGGGATCTGACTGTAAATCAGCCGGCTCAGCCTTCGGGGGTTCGAATCCCTCACTAGCCACGAATGCCCCAGCCCTCCACGGCTGGGGTTTTCACCTTTAACCAAGGCAAATACCATTGGTCTAGTGAACATCCAGACAATTACCTATCCGCAAGACTTGCCGGTTAGTGCTCGCCGTAGCGAGATTCTGGAGGCTATCAAGAGCAACCAGGTAGTGGTTATTGCGGGTGCTACTGGTTCAGGTAAAACCACTCAGATTCCTAAGATGTGTCTGGAGTTGGGTAGAAAGAGCATTGCTCACACCCAGCCAAGAAGAATTGCAGCTAGAGCTGTAGCGGAACGTATTGCTGAAGAGCTAAAAGTAGATCTTGGCGACCTAGTTGGATATCAGGTTCGATTCACAGACCAGTCTGGGCCTAAGACAAAAGTCAAAGTGATGACTGACGGCATCTTGCTAAATGCCATGCAGAGAAACAGAAAACTTGAGCAGTATGACACCATCATCATTGATGAAGCTCATGAGCGAAGCCTAAACATCGACTTCCTTCTCGGCTACATCAAACAGCTGTTACCTAGTAGACCTGACCTCAAAGTAATCATTACTTCGGCAACTATCGACCCAGAGTCTTTCAGTAAGCACTTCAATGATGCTCCCATCATTGAAGTCTCAGGAAGAACCTTTCCAATTGAGATTAGATACAGACCAATCAATCAGGACGAGGAAGATAACCCAGATCCTGATGCCAGCACCACTGCCCGTGATTACATCGATGGCATCCTGAGTGCTATCGATGAACTCGCACTAGAAGACAAAGGAGATGTGCTTGTCTTCCTGTCAGGTGAGTCAGAAATCAAAGATGCTCAAGAAGCTATTCAAGGAAGAATCACTTCTGGTGCGTTAGGTACTGGAATTGAAGTTCTTCCTCTATATGGAAGACTCTCTTCTGCTGAGCAACACAAGGTATTTGAAACTAGCAAGGTTGCAGGGCTAAAGAGAAGAATCATTCTGGCAACTAACGTTGCTGAAACTTCTCTAACAATTCCAAACATCAAGTACGTCATTGATGCAGGAACTGCTCGTATCTCTAGATACTCGCCGGCAGCTAAAGTTCAACGTCTTCCTATTGAAGCTATCTCTAAGGCAAGTGCTAATCAAAGAGCTGGTCGTGCAGGTAGAACAAGCCCTGGTGTTGTTATCAGGCTGTATTCAGAAGATGAGTATGAGGCTAAATCAGAATTCACAGATCCTGAGATTCTTAGAACAAACCTGGCATCTGTAATTCTTCAGGCTGCTCAACTAGATCTAGGTGACATTGCTAAGTTCCCTTTCCTTCAGGCACCAGAGCAAAGAGGAGTCAAAGATGGCTTGGCACTTCTAGGTGAGCTTGGTTGTTTGAAAGACCCTAAGAGCAAAGTAGTTGAACTAACAGCTGTTGGAAAAGATTTAGCAAGGCTGCCTATCGAACCTCGCTTTGGTCGAATGCTTCTTGAATCCAAGAAACATGATCTAGTTCGAGAAGTGATGATCATTGTTGCAGGTCTAACCATTCAAGACCCTAGAGAGCGACCTGTAATAAAGAGGGCTCAGGCTGACCAAGCACATGCTCGCTTTGTGGATGTCACTAGTGATTTCCTCAGCCTTCTGAACCTATGGAACTACATAGAGACAAATCAGAAGAAGCTTTCTTCCTCAGCTTTTAGAAGACTCTGCAAAGCAGAGTTCTTGAACTACCTAAGAGTTAGAGAATGGCAAGACCTAGTTAGACAGATTACTTCTATCGCTAAGCCTCTAGGAATCATTCCAGGTAAAGCCAAGTCTGATCCAGATGGCATTCATAAGAGTCTTCTCTCGGGGCTTCTCTCTCAGATAGGTCTCAAGCAACTAACCGATAAGAAGGCTGGAGATCTTGTAAAGAAGAGTGACAAGCCTGCCAAGACGAGTAATGAGTACCTAGGTTCTAACGGCAAGAAGTTTGTGATCTTCCCTGGTTCTTCTTTAGCTAAGAAGCCACCAGCAGCAGTGATGAGTGCTGAGCTAGTGGAAACAAGCAGAGTATTTGCACGAATGAACGCTGCTATCAATCCTGAGTGGGCAGAGGCTCTAGCTGGAGATCTAGTAAAGAGAAGCTTTAGTGAACCGCATTGGGAGAAATCTCAAGGGTCTGTAGTTGCCTACGAAAGAGTCATGCTCTTTGGTGTTCCGATCGTAGTTTCAAGAAGAATGCAGTATTCAAGACTTGATATGAAGCTCTGTAGAGAGCTATTTATCAGGCATGCTCTAGTTCAAGGGGAGTGGGATTCCAAACAAGCTTTCGATAGAGCCAATAGAGAACTACTCAAGAGAATTGAAGAGATAGCTGAGACATCTAAGAAACCTCAATACGTGCCAGACGATGAAGATGTCTTTAGGTTCTATGCAGCAAGGATTCCTCAAGAGGTAGTTTCAACAAGAAGCTTAGAGGGCTGGTGGAAGAAAGAGCAAAGAAATAATTCAGATCTTCTAACCATGACTAGAGAAGACCTACTGCCTCAAGAAACAACTGAACGGATAGAGATCCCAACAACAGCAATGTTTGGGGATAGCGAATACCAGCTCGAATACAAGTATCAACCCGGTGAGATTGAAGATGGCCTAACCGTTCTCATACCAATTACAGATCTCACCTCTATTTCTAGAGATTCATTTGATTGGCTAGTCAAACAGCTAAGAGAAGACCTAATTGCCGAACTAATTAGAACTCTTCCTAAGAGCATTAGAAAGAATGTGGTGCCAGCAGCAGACTGGGCTAAGAAAGCACTGGCCACTCTCCCTGAGAACCCAACCGAACCTTTGCTTGCGACAGTCGCTAAAACACTTAGAACTCTAAGCGGCACACACATGACGGCAGCTGATTTCAAGTCAGAAGAACTACCAACATCTCTGCGTATCACCTACAAACTAATTGCTGAGAATAAAGAGGTAAAGGCTGTGAGCCTTGACCTTGATGAATTGAAGCAAAAGTTTGATCCTGCGTTTGTTAAGCACAAACCTGGAAACGCCAAGATACTTGCTCCGAATGTTGATGCAATAAAACTTAGAAACAAGTTCATTTCAGAAGTCACCGAACTCATTAGTTCACCCACATCACAAATAACAGATGAACTAAGCAAAGAAGAGAAACTAGCGATTGTGTCTGTTGGCTACAGAAACGTCCAAGCATTTGTAGACGATGTAGTCCTAGCTCTAGTTGAAGATGAGCTTGAGAAATCTGCATCAATTGAGCCATCCCCAGAGGAACTAAGTTCTGCTGCGTCTATTCGTGTAATGGAAGAAAGCAGAAGATGCGTTCAACTCATAGTTGAGATATCTGCTCTATCTCGCGAAGCGAGCAAAGCCATTTC
Source organism: Rhodoluna sp. (assembly GCA_044342685.1). Lineage (GTDB taxonomy): Bacteria > Actinomycetota > Actinomycetes > Actinomycetales > Microbacteriaceae > Rhodoluna. The sequence continues at coordinate 11,191 of JBIIPK010000009.1, read as the reverse complement.
ACAGATTCAGGACATAGGGCTGTTGTTTGTCCTTGCTAACCAGAAGAAGCATGTTGCTCAGCTAATGACAAACAAGCTAATCAGCACAACATCACTTTCAAGAGTTGACAGGCTTCCTGTCTATCTAAGAGCAAACAAAATGAGAACTATGAAACTTCTGGAAGATCTTGAGAGAGATAGACGTCTAGAGATTGATTTGAACCAAGCCATCTTGCTTTTTGAAAATGCAGGAGGCGCAATACCTTTGAAAGAAGGTATGCCAGAAAACATAGTGAAAGCACGCTGGGCATTAGAAGAATTCAGAGTGAGCTTATTTGCTCAGAGCCTTGGGACAGTAGAACCTGTTTCTATGGAAAGAATAAAGAAGATTCTAAATTCTTAGTCGAACCAAGTTGTTGGTGAACCAAGAGATAAGAGCAGTACAAATAGTGCTGTCAGCCCTAGAACAATCACAAGAATCAGAGTGATTGGCCTTGCAATAAACCAGCGGAATAGCCTGTCAATGAATCCAGCATCTCTAGGGTCATCGCTAACTGCTGTTCTCCAAGAACCTTCAAGGGAGCCATTCTTCTGGAGCCTCATCTCAAAAGGAACTGTTGCGAATGGAACTATTGCTAATGCAACAGCTAAAGCAGTCTTGCCAAAACCCCATCTCTGGTTCACACCAGTTAGAGCTGCTGTTACCGCATAACCTAAGAACACAGCACCGTGGATACCACCGGCAAAGCCCACCAGTGCTGGATCTAGCCCAACGGCTCTAGCAATGAGTGCCGAGATAAGCAGTGTCCAGGTAACAGCTTCTGCTTTAGCAAAGGCATTGAATAGTTTCTTAGGAGTCATGGTTTCTTTCTGTAGCTTTAGGTCGATTTGAATGTATCAACTTTTTCTAGAGCTCTTTCTAGAATTTAACCATGGCATGGGAACGCATCGATGGATATCGCGTTATGGATTTCGGGAACCCTGGTGAGTCAAGGGATACGCTTCTTGATTTTGTGTTCAATGGAAACAAGCGAGCAACAGCGGGACTCTTAGAGGATTACATCCAAGAAGGTGAAGAGATTGAGTCTGTTGGGGAGATACATGTAGTTATTGGGAGCAAAAATGAGGCTCTAGGAAAGATTCGGGTAACAAGAGCCGAAGTGGTCAAATTTGATGAAGTATCAGACGAGTTTGCGCTGGCTGAAGCTGAGGGTGATCTAACCGGAGATGACTTTAGACGAAGCCACACAGAGTTCTGGCAATCCTGCGGCGTAAATGTGAGTGGTGACACCCAGATTGTGTGCATCTATTTTGATTTGATTGAAAGATATTAAATCTTTATCCACTTAGTCTCGTTTGGCAGCAGCTGATTGAGCTGCGAATGGCTGGAACTAGAGATCAACTCTTCTCTCTCAGGCAAGCTACTAGCCGTATCTCCAAAGTTATGAATTACAAGAACATCCATGTTTCTGAATGCTAAAACGTCTTCGCTACATAGTTCTTCAACCCATTCAAAAGAACCTTGCCCTAGGTCTAGTTCACCTCTAATCTTTAGAGCTGTTTTATACATTTCAAGAGTTGAGCCAGGAGTTCCTTCCTGCATATCTCTTGAGTAGTTCTTATAGATATCTGGTTGAGGAAGCCAAGCTTCTCCTGTTGATGAGAAACCATTTGATTGGTTTACTCCGGCTTCCCAAGGTAGGGGAACACGGCAACCATCTCTACCAACTCTCACTCCATTAGTTCTAAAGAAGGTCGGGTCTAGTCTGTATTCATCAGCGAGTGTGGTGTGTTCAGGAAGACCTAGTTCTTCTCCTTGATACAAATACATAGAACCAGGAAGACCTAGTGTGAAGAGAGTAGCTGCTCTTGCCTTCCTAAGTCCTAGTTCAAGATCTGGTTGAGGTGCATTTGGTCCAATGCCATCAGATGCTGTTGCTCTACCGTAATCGCCACCAAGTCTTGATGCATGTCTAATCACATCGTGATTAGACAGCACCCAAGTGCTAGGTGCTCCAACGCTGTCAAAAGCTTCGAAGGATTCGTTTACAGTTTTGAAGATTGATTCTGAATTCCAGAGAGCATCTAGATATCTGAAGTTAAAGGTCTGATGGAATTCATCTGGTCTCACCCATAGAGCCATGAATGAAAGTGGAAGAACATAAGCTTCCCCACACATTACTCGTTCACCTGGATAGCTGTCTAAGATTTCACGCCATCTTCTAAAGATGGTGTGAACAGAATCTTGGAACCACATCGGAGGATTCTCTTCACCTTCAATGAATCCAGCTCCAGCTCTATCAACATATGGGTGATCTGGTAGTCCAACGGCTTTTGCCATTGCGTGAGGTTGATCAACACGGAAACCATCAACTCCTCTGTCTAACCAGAACTTTAGAATCTCTTCAAAAGCTTCTTGAACTTTAGGGTTCTCCCAATTGAGATCTGGTTGGGATGAATCAAATAGGTGGCAATACCACTGGCCTTTAGATCCATCCGGGTTAGTAATTCTTGTCCAAGCAGGACCACCAAACATGGAGACCCAGTTGTTTGGTGGCAAATCCCCATTGCCATCTTTGAAGTGATAAAACTCTCGCTCAGGTGAACCAGCAGGAGAATTGAGTGCTGCTTGGAACCAAGCATGCTGATCGCTTGAGTGATTAGGAACTAGGTCAACAAGTATCTTGAGCCCTAGTTCATGAGCTCTTTGAAGCATTGAATCAAAGTCTTCGAGTGTTCCAAAGAGAGGATCTACTCCTCTGTAATCAGATACGTCGTAGCCAGCATCTTTTTGAGGAGATGGCATAAAAGGGGATAGCCATATTGCATCAACACCAAGGGTTGCAAGGGAATCTAGCCTTGAAGTAATTCCCTTCAGGTCTCCCATGCCATCGCCATTACCATCAGCAAAGGATCTTGGGTATACCTGGTAGATAACAGCTGAGCGCCACCAGTCACGCTGATTGCTGGCTTTGTGGCTTACTGAACTGTTTATCTCCATAGCCTTGATTTTAGGCGGAATAAAGCGTGTTACCTGAAGGTTGGTCTGGGATCAAACCGCTTGTATAAAGGTGCGTTAAGTTAGGAAACACCCCATTACGATTAAATAACGAACATTTCCATAGTTTCCATAAAGGGACAAATGATAACTAATGTTTTTGTTAACTACTTCAAAGGGGGAAATTGAATGTCTGAAAAAGGAATGAGCGCGGGGAAAATCGTAGGTATTACCTGCGGATCTCTATTTGGTCTCTTCGTAGTTCTACCATTACTAACTTTTTTTCTACCGTTCCTAGGGTTTGGTCTAGAGCAACTGATCTTCCCACTTCTAATTGCGGGTCTAGTTATCTTCCTTGTTAGAAGGAATAACAAGCTAAGAGGTAGAGGTGTTGTAGCTCCGCCTGTTATGGCTGCCCAGGTAGCTGCACCTCAAACCAATTCTCAACCGACCCAAATGGGTGGAGACATTCCTACAACTGTGTGTCAACACAGCTTCTCTGCAGCAGATCTTGCAGGCAAGGCCACCATAACTTGTCCATGTGGTTACAAGTTCAAGACAAAAGATCTTCTTGATTACCAAACAGTGAGTGCTAGCTATCTTCGTATCGAACGAGACTTGATGGCAGTGCGACAGAGGTTGATTGCATCTACAACCGGATCTGCTCCGGTAGCCGCATCACAGCAAAACGTTCCTGCTGCACCTGTGGTTAGAAAAGTAAGAAAAGCTAGAGCTAGCCTTTCTCTTCAACAGTGGTTGATTATGGGAGCTAGCGCAATCATCGTTATTGCGGGAAGCATCTTTGTTTCTACAAACCTAGACACATTCCCTGAGGAAGGATTCCTCGGTGTAACACTAGGTGTCGGAATTGGTACAGCAATCTTGGCTTTCTGGGGAAGAAAGTTTTCAGTCATGCTTGCCAACTTCATGGCAACATTCGCTTCAGCAATGTTGATGTTCTCCATCTTGGTTGCTGGAGATATTCTCAATGAGTCATTTACCTGGGAGACCGCACCAGCTTGGTACTGGACTCTTAACCTCTTAGTTGTGTCGCTTGTTTCATTCGTACTTGCACGATTCAAAGCAAACTTCGGTTGGAAGATTATTTCTATCGCAGCTTTAGCAGCTTCTGCACTGGTCTTCACCTTCGGTGACCTTGTTGAAAGATTCGGAATTGGTTCAGGCTCATTTGCCTGGTTCTCTGCTGCAACCACACTCGGTGGAGTTCTGATTGGTGTGCTGGGCACTCAAGTGGCCAAGATCAAGTTCCAAATCGATAAGGGAACTGAAGATCATGAGTATGAAAAAGACTTGGCTAAACGTGAAGATGATGCACTTGAGAAGTTCTCATTGTTCAGCGTTGCAGCTTTCGGTCTTCTCTCTGTTGGCTATCTAGTCCTAAACGTTCTAAGTTTTGGCGAAAGACCAGAGCCAGTTCCATTCACTGTCTTTGCTCTAGTTAGCGTCTTGGCCATTGCTACACGTTCCTACTGGGTTGGGGCTCTCTCATCCCATGAAGCAGCTGTAGAAAGAATCAATACTTGGCTACGTGTCTACACCTATCCAGTTGTAGCTGTTGCTTTGAATACTTGGTTCCTCTTCATCGATCCAAACAACTACTGGTTGGGTGTGCTTGGCACCACCTTGATTATGTTTGCAACTCTCGCAATTGGTTTCTACGTTAAGAGAGTCGCGGAGTATCCATTGGCTGTTCAGGTTGCACACATTGCAACAGCAGCAACTTGGATTGTTTGGTACGTAGGTGTTGACAAAGAAATCTACGAATACCTTGCAGCTTTCGGTGTATTCCTGGTCTCCTTCGGACTCTCGTTGATCTACCAGAGCTTCCTAAGAGCTGAAAGAAGTTCAACAGTTGCAGCAACCGTATTCCACTTCCTAGGTCTAGGGCTACTGTACCAAGCGATTACTGGCGGCGGTCGCAACTTCTATTGGTTTGGTTACGAGCAAAGCCGAGTGGTGTTTAGCTCTAACACGCTCGAGTACGCACTTGTCGCACTAGGACTAATACTTCTTGCAGTTTCTTATTCACCGCTAGTTGCATTAGTGAACAAGAAACTAGGTAAGGCAATTAACTCAGGAACTCAGCTGACAATCTTTATTCTCACAACAGTCCTGACTACATTGCTCGCTCTCCACTCGGACTCTGCTACTACAAGCACAAGTCAGGTTTATCTAGTATCAGTACTGGCTGGCTCTGCTCTAGTCACAGGTCTTCTGGGATCTAGGTCCAAGACTTTGGGCTCTCTATTGCTTCGCTACTCCTATACATTCCAGGGAGTATTAGCTCTGAAGCAGTTGGTGTCAATGACCAACAACGAGGACGTGCTCTTCACTGGGGTAGCTCTACTTCTAATTGCTGTACTCAACTATGCAATCTCTTGGATTGGCAAAGTCAAGTCATCGGTTTGGGTTGGCTATGGATACTCACTCGGTGGCCTATTGCTTGCAGCAATCGCTCAGAGAGACGAGCTACTAATTTCTGCGCACCTTGCATTAGTAATCGTTGCTGCTCTTGCACTGAACTTCGTATTGAGAATTGTGGACAAACGAGTTTCAGGCAGATACACAACCTACTTCTCATTGTTTAGCGTCTTCGGGCTAACACTTGCATCCATCTTGATTAACTTGAGCAAGTGGAATCAAGATGGCGATGTAGTTCAGATTTGGCTTGGCCTTGGAATTCTCGGTCTAGTAGCGGTGGTGGCTGGTGCTGCTGCTGAACTAAAGAGAATAAGTTCTGAGCGAGTCCAAATGGCTCTTCGTATAGCTGGTCTGTCATACATGTTTATAGCTTTCATCACACTAGCTAACTTCTACATGGGTGAAGCAGCCATAGAGGCTTATGGGGTGGAGAACTTAGATGGAGCTAGAAGAATTGCAGTTGCTGCGATATTCGCATTCATAGCCTTCAGACAATTGCAAGTATCAAGTGCTGCGAAATCTAACACCACCTATGGTTGGTTTGCTCTTAGCTACCTAGCTCCGGTGACGATTGCTCTAATCTCTAGCGATCTGATTCGTAATTCAGTTGATTTGGATAAATTCAATCTTGAAATTTACACCGTCCCGCTAGCTCTAGCATTTGCTCTTCCAACTATCTTCAACAAGGCCGCTACGCAGGGCTTCAGAAGATTAGTTGGTATGGACGTGCCACTGCTATTCCCGGTAGCAGCTTCAGCAATCTACTCACTAACCCAAAATGTGAATGAAGAAGCTACTGTTTATCGTTTGGTTGCATCAACTGCAATACTCGCGGCTTACTCTTTCTTCAGATTCTCTGGAGGATCAAGCAAGCTATGGGCAATCCTGGAATACACAGGTCTACTAGGTCTTGGTCTATCGCTAGCTCAGATGGTTGATGTGCTTGCACCAGATCTTCTAGAAGGCCCAGAACTATTTGGTGTTGGTGCCGCAGCAGCGATTGTTGTTGGAAACATAAACATCAAGAAGGTGTTCAACTTCAAGTCGACATTGTTTAGCCACGGATTACCGTTGTTTGCTTTGGTATTGCCTTCGATTATTCATACCTACACAACTCTGGACACATCCATCCAGCTAACAAGCCCAACCCAGATCACTAGAATCTTGGCTGTCCTTGCAATTGCCCTGGTAGCTCTAATTCTTGGCATGAGAAATGGAAACCTTGGTATTGCTGTAGCCGGTGGAGCATCGCTATCACTACTGATCTTGCCAATCACCTGGGCAAATGCAGAACAGAGTGCGGACTATGAAACAACAGTTGCTCTTAGAGCACTGGGTATTTCACTATTCCTATTCCTGCTGTTGGGTGGATTGAGAAGCATCAATAAGCTGCCTGACAGTAGCTACTTGTATCTAGGAATCCCGTCTGTTGTGGCGTTAGGTCCATCATTGTTCCTAACCTTCACCTCGATTGGAAATACTTCACTCACAGAAGTTGACTGGTGGAGATTCGGAATCTTGATGGTGGCAACAGTGACTTTGCTTGTTGTTGGTGCACTGAGATCTCTCGGAGGGTTGTTCTTCCCGGGACTAGTTGGAGTCATTGTTGGAGTGCTGCCTTATGCATTCCAGCCAATTGCTAGAGAGAGCTGGTTCCTATGGGTAGTTCTCCTACTGATTGCAGCAGTCATGGTTTGGATCGCCGTTCGTCTAGAACAGCTGCGCAAACTAGGCAAGTCAGGTGCTTCGTGGATTAAGACTCTGCGTTGATTCGATAAGTTAAACAGAAGTGCCCGGCAACTATGCCGGGCACTTCTGCGTTAACCGCTTTCTATTTACAACTTTATCCAAACTGTGTTGTCGTGCTCTAGCTCACCTTCAACTGTTAGGTCGTGTTGAGTGGTAGCAAGAATTTCTCCTGCAGGTACTACAACAGAACCACCAGTGAAGTTTGATAGGACTAGAACACCATTGTTGATATAGGCAAGTGTTGATTCATCCATGAACTCAGGAGCCCAACGGAATTCGCCATTACCCATGTCATTTGACTTACGCTTTTTCAGAAGTTGTTTATAGAGTTCAAGTGTTGAACCAGCAACACCTTGCTGCTCACTTCTTGCGTATCTCTTGTATGAAGAAGGCTGAGGTAGCCAAGACTTTCCAGTAGATGAGAAGCCATTAGCCTCGTTAGTTCCTGCTTCCCAAGGAAGTGGAACACGGCAGCCATCACGACCAACTCTTTCTCCATTAGTTCTGAAGAAGGTTGGGTCTTCACGGTACTGGTTATCAAGTGTTGTGTGCTCAGGTAGTCCTAGTTCTTCACCCTGATAGATGTAAGCACCACCAGGCAGACCAAGCATGAAGGCAGTTGCTGCTCTTGCTCTTCTTAGACCCTTAGCCTCATCTGGTTGTTCGTAGTTAGGACCGATGCCATCACCTTGTTTAGGGATCTTGTCATAAGCCATTCTTGTTGCGTGACGAATAACATCGTGGTTTGAAAGAACCCAAGTAGATGGAGCACCAACGGCACCAAACTCTTTTAGAGATTCGGTTACTACGTTGTGTAGCTTGTCTTTATCCCAAGGCGTCTCTAGGTAACCGAAGTTAAAGGTCTGGTGATATTCACCAGGTCTTACCCAACGAGCCATTCTTGATAGTGGATGTACCCAAGCTTCTCCACACATAGCTCTGTCTTCGTACTCGTCCAAGATTGCACGGAATCTCTTGTTGATTTCGTGAACACCGTTTTGACCCCAGAAAGGGTTCTCGACCTGAAGTCGCGCAATTAGTTCATCATCGGTTTCTTTAGTCTTCACAGCATCAGGTGAATCTTGTCCAGACATAGTTGAATTGTTTGAAACAACATCAGGCAGTCCATCAACCTTGATCATGCCGTGAGCTACGTCAATACGGAATCCTGCAGCACCTCTGTCTAACCAGAATCTCAATACAGAATCAAACTCAACTCTTACTTCTTCGTTCTGCCAGTCAAAGTCAGGCTGTGATGAATCAAAGATGTGTAGGTACCACTGACCAGGAGTTCCATCTGCTTCAGTGATTCTGCTCCAAGCAGCTCCACCGAAAACTGACTCCCAGTTGTTTGGAGGAAGTTCTCCATTTTCACCTTTGCCATCTCTAAAGATGTAGCGAGCACGTTCTTTAGAACCAGGGGCTGCCTTCAATGCAGCTTGGAACCAAACGTGCTGGTCGCTTGAGTGGTTAGGAACTAAATCAACAATGATCTTTAGACCGAGTGTGTTTGCTTTAGCGACCAATGAATCAAAGTCAGCGAGTGTTCCAAATAGCGGGTCGATGTCTTTGTAGTCAGATACGTCATAGCCAGCATCCTTCTGAGGAGACTTAAAGAACGGGCTGAACCAGATTGCATCAATGCCTAGCTCTGCTAGGGATTCAAGTCTTTGAGTTACTCCCTGAAGATCACCCATGCCATCGCCATTGCCGTCAGCAAAGGAGCGAGGGTAGATCTGGTAGATGACGCTGGTTCTCCACCATTCGGCGTCTTTCTTGGAGCGTGAGAGCACTTCGTTCGTTATTTGGACCATAGTGTCAAAATTACGCCACAGAAGAGCCGATTTTGGCGGTGTTTATCAAAATGTAATCGCTTACATAATTCCCCTGCTAGATTTGCCCTCGAACCCTTTTAGTAGCAAGAATTACTAGACAGCAAAAGCACCTGTTTATACCTCAAACAATCGGACTCTAATGAAGACAGCCCTAGAACTACTGCCTCGCGGACTCTATCCTCACCACGATGGATCACCTCTATATGTTCCTAACCAGAAGCCTCAGGTTGGCGACAAGATCAAGCTTCGCATCAGAGTTCACAATGCTTTAGGCAAGGTGAAGCAGGTAAGAGTTCGCTTCAGTGAATCAGGCGAAGCATTTCCATCACCACCAGCCAAAGTTGTTTCAACTAAGAATGGTTGGTCTTGGTTCGAAGCAGTCATCACTATGCATAACCCATACATGAACTACCGCTGGTTCATTGAAATGAATGATGGTTCTAGCTATTGGCTAAATGCAAGAGGGCTAACAGAGCTTGAGATGCCTGATGTTGAAGACTTCAGAATCAATACATTCTCTTCTGCTCCTGACTGGGGTAAGAAAGCAGTGATGTATCAGATCTTCCCTGACCGTTTTGCTAAGTCAGAGCGATTAGCAAAGCAAAAGCTTCCTAGCTGGGCTATTGCTAAAGAGTGGGGAGACAAAGTCATTGGAACTGGCCCTGGTACCAGCGAACAATTCTTCGGCGGCGATATTTATGGAATCACTGAACACCTAGATCACCTAAAGGCTTTGGGTGTCACACTGATTTATCTAACCCCAGTATTTCCAGCTAAGAGTAACCACAGATATGACGCATCAAGCTTTGATGAAGTTGATCCACTATTAGGTGGAGATAAAGCACTTATTGAATTAGCTGCTGCAGCTCACAAGCAGGGCTTCAAGATTATTGGTGATCTAACTTCTAATCACTCAGGTGCTGCTCACGAATGGTTCAAGGCTTCTTATAAGAAGCCAGGAGCTAAGGAATCTGAGTTCTATTACTTCAGTAATAGAAATAAAGATTATGACTCATGGTTTGGTGTTCCATCTCTTCCTAAGTTCAACTGGAACTCACAAGAACTAAGAAAGAGATTCATCACTGGATCTAAGTCAATTGTTGCTAGATGGATCAAGAAGCCATTCGCTATGGATGGTTGGCGTATCGATGTTTCAAATATGACTGGTCGTATTCGTGAAGAAGATATGTATATGGAACTGCAGATTCTTATTCGTGAATCTATGCAGAAGATAAATCCAGACACAATACTTCTAGGTGAATACACCGGAGATGCTGCCTACCAAATTCAAGGTGAAGGTTGGCATGGAGCAATGACTTACTACAACTTCACTAAGCCGGTATGGAGATGGTTCTATAACCCAAATGTAAAAGCTGAAGCAGGATTCCTAGGAATTGGTAAAACTAAAATCAATGGAGTTGAGATGGTGAAACAACATCTTGATTTCGCTGCTGGTTTCCCATGGCATGTCCGTCTACACAACATGAATCCACTAGACACTCATGACATTCCTAGATTCAAAACCTTTGCTATGCCGGGAGCTCAGAAAGTAGCTGCAGGTATGCAATTCACTTTCCCTGGCATGCCAGTTATCTGGGCAGGAGATGAGTTTGGTCTTGATGGTCATAACGGAGAAGAGTCAAGAACTCCTATTCCTTGGAATAACGAGAGACCAAACGATAGAACCATGCTTGTGAACTACAAGGCATTTGCCAAGATCAGAAAAGAAAACACTGCTCTGCACGATGGCTCTATGAGATTCGTATATGTCTCAAATGAGGTAGTTGCTTATGTTCGTGAGAACAAGAAACAGACCATTTTGACCGTTGCTACCCGTGGCACAGACACCAACGCTTCTATTCCTCTAGATGCTGTTGCTGGCCTGAAGCAGGCAGAGAATCTCTTTGGTGGAGCAAAGCTCACCTTCGATGGCAAGGTGGCTAAACTCCCTACAGATCCACTAACAATCAACATTTATAGGCTTCCGGCAGCACTCTAAGGTTTGCCTATGGTTTGCCTAGGTGGTAATCTCTAACGGTGCCTAAGCCTGTTTATTCAAGGTAGTCACGCCCCGATAGCTCAGTGGTAGAGCACTTCCATGGTAAGGAAGGGGTCGACAGTTCAATCCTGTCTCGGGGCTCTGCGGCGGGGTAGCTCAGGTGGTTAGAGCACACGACTCATAATCGTG